>JBNKVA010000021.1:0-85379 GCA_050298955.1 Pontiella sp. | reverse complement strand
TCCGACGTAATCGTCGAGCTGGAGCACGGCGAAGCCGTCATGCCCTCCAAGGAACGTGTACCGACCGAGGAATATGAAATCGGCGAGCGCATCCGCGCCCTGATCCTGGCGGTGCGTGAACGCGAGCGCGGTCCGGAGATTGTGCTGTCGCGCAGCCATCCTGACTTTGTCCGCTGTCTGTTCGAACTTGAGGTCTCGGAAATCACCGATGGCACCATGGAGATCAAGGGGATTGCCCGCGAGGCCGGCTACCGCAGCAAGGTCGCGGTGATCTCGCACGACGAACGTGTTGATCCCGTCGGCGCCTGCGTCGGCATGCGCGGCATGCGCGTGAAGAACATTGTCCGCGAACTGTCCGGAGAAAAGATCGATATTGTTCGCTGGAGCGAAGATATCCATACGCTGATCACCAACGCCCTTGCGCCGGCGCGGCTCAAGGATGTCGAAGCCGATGAAGAGACGCAGACCGTAACGGTTACGGTTGATCCCGACCAGCTGTCGCTGGCGATCGGTAAGCGCGGACAGAATGCGCGTCTGACTTCAAAGCTGACGGGCTGGCGGGTCGATATCCAGAAAGACGAAGAGAGCATGGACTTCGAAGAGCGCGTGGCCATTGCGGTTACCAAGCTGGCTGCGATCGAAGGTATTGGCAGCGAGTATGCCGAGAAGCTGGTCTTCTCCGGCTTCCTGACGCTGGAAGGTATTCTGGCCGCCGACATGAGCGATATTCAGGCCATTGATGAAGACATTACCGCCGAGCAGGCCAAAGCGATTTGGTATGCGGCCGAGGCGGAATATATTAAGGAACACGGGGAGATCACGGAATAATGAATATTCAGGACACAGCTAGAGATGTAGGCGTCTCTCCCGACGAGCTGTTGGAGATACTGCAGGACATCGATATCGAAGTTTCCGGCTCCGATGCCGAGCTGAGCAGCGACCAGGTGTCGGCCGTGTGCGATGAGCTGGGCTATGCCTCGATCGAAGAGGCTCGCGCCGACAATGCACCCCCGGCCGAAGAACCGGCCGCAGCGGAGGAAGCGCCCGCGGCGGACGTGCCGGCCGAAGAGGGCGGTGCCGCCGAAGACACCGAAGCGGAAAAGGAAGAAGCGGCCGAGTCCAACATCATCGAATTGAAGAAGCCTAAGATCGTGGTGAAGGAATTCGCTGAACGGATGGGCATGAAACCCAACATGGTCATTGCCGAGCTGATGAAGATGAATGTCTTCGCATCGATCAACGCGGAGATCGACCTGAAGGTGGCCAAGGAAATCGGCGAAAAGCATGGGTTTACGGTGCGCAAGGAGGAGAAGAAAAAGGCTCCGCCGCCGCAGCCCAAGGCCAAAACCATTCGCGCCAAGCAGCAGGAAGAGATCGAGGATACGCCCGATGCCCTGATGCCCCGCCCGCCGGTAGTGACCTTCATGGGACACGTCGACCATGGTAAAACATCCCTGCTCGACAAGATTCGCAACACCCGTGTTGTGACAGGCGAGTCGGGCGGCATTACACAGCACATCGGTGCCTATACCGTTGAGCTTGAAGACAACAAGATCACGTTCCTCGATACACCGGGCCACGCGGCCTTCACGGCGATGCGCGCGCGCGGTGCCAATCTCACGGATATTGTGGTGCTGGTGGTGGCCGCCGACGACGGCGTCATGCCGCAGACCATCGAGGCGATCAAGCATGCGCAGGCCGCTGAAGTCTGTGTCATCATTGCGATGAACAAGATGGATCTCCGTTCCGCCAACCCCGATCGCCTGAAGCAGCAGCTGCAGGAAAACGATATCATGGTGGAAGACTGGGGCGGTTCGATCGGATGCTGCCCGGTCAGTGCCGAGACCGGTGAAGGTATCGACGGATTGCTCGAACGCATCATTCTCGAGTCCGAAATGCTTGAGCTCAAAGCCAATCCTAATCGGCCGGCAAACGGCTTCGTGGTAGAAGCGCAGATGGAACCGGGTATGGGCCCGACCGCCAGTGTGCTCGTTAAGAGTGGCACATTAAAAGTGGGCGACAGTGTGATCTGCGGAAAGTACTGGGGCCGCATCAAAGCGTTGATCAGCGACCAGGGCAAGAAGGTCCGTTCCGCCGGCCCGTCCACGGCCGTTAAGATCCTTGGCCTTACCAATGTTCCGGGCGCGGGTGACGAGTTTCAGGTGATGGCAAACGACCGCGAAGCAAAATCTATTTCAGACGAACTGCAGCAGGAAGACCGCATGCAGAATCTGGAAGGCGGAACCGTGGCCAAGAAAATGTCGCTCGACGATCTCTTCGGTGCGGAGCTGAACGATGAGAAAAAGGAACTCAAGGTCATCATCAAGGCCGACGTTCAGGGTTCGGTCGAAGCGATTACCCATTCGCTCTCCGGCATCAAGAGCGACAAGGTCGACATCAAGATTCTTTCCAGTGATGTCGGTAACATTACGGTAAACGATGTCATGCTGGCCAGCGCGTCGGACGCGATCATCCTCGGCTTCCATACCGGCAAGGAGAACGGGACCAACGCAGCCGCCAAACGCGAAGGCGTTGAAATCCGGTTGTACAGCATTATCTATGAACTCATCGAAGATGTGGAAAGCGCCATGAAGGGGTTGCTGGAGCCGGAGGTGCGCGAGCAGGTGATTGGCGAAGCGGAAATCAGAGAGGTGTTCGAACTGAGCAGAAAGAACAAGATTGCCGGCTGCATGGTCATGAGCGGGCGCATTACCGCGAAGGCAAAGATCCGTGTGAAACACGGCCGCGATATTCTGTTCGAGGGGCCGATCGGTTCATTGAAGCGATTCCAGAACGATGCCGCCGAAGTCCGCCAGGGACAGGAGTGCGGCATTCGTCCGGAGAACTTCACGAACTTCGATATCGGAGATACCATCGAAGCGTATACCGTAGAGAAGGTCACGCAGAGCTTGTAATCGTTCACGCATTTTTCTGCCTCGAAAAACCGCCCGCGCACCGGGCGGTTTTTTTGCCTTAACGCGTGCATAAAAAAATTATCCGCGAAAAAAATATGCTGTTGCAAGTGCTGTTATACCATGTGTTTTTATAACCCAAACAGGTTGCATAAAATGTGTCGTCTGTTTATAAACATTTTTCAGAGGCGCGCATGCCGACACATCTTTAGAGGATTGCAACCGGAAGAATGGTTGGAAGAAGAAAAAAACGGAGTGTTGTCAGGAGCATAACCAAGGAGGCGAAAATGGCAGCCAAAAAAAAAGCAGCTAAGAAGAAAGCAACCAAGAAGGCCCCGGCAAAAAAGAAAGCCGTAGCCAAAAAGAAAGCACCCGCAAAAAAGAAAGCGGTGAAGAAGGCACCCGCTAAGAAGAAGGCTGCTAAGAAAGCTCCAGCCAAGAAGGCCCCGGCCAAGAAGAAGGCCCCGGCCAAGAAGAAGGCTGCTAAGAAAGCACCAGCCAAGAAGAAGGCCGCCAAGAAAGCCCCGGCGAAGAAGAAGGCCGCCAAGAAGGCCCCGGCGAAGAAGAAGGCCGCCAAGAAGGCCCCGGCGAAGAAGAAAGCCGCCAAGAAAGCTCCGGCGAAAAAGAAAGCCGCCAAGAAGGCTCCGGCGAAGAAGAAGGCCGCCAAGAAGGCTCCGGCCAAGAAGAAAGCCGCCAAGAAGGCTCCGGCGAAGAAGAAGGCCGGCAAGAAGAAATAAAAATACCATTCCCAATGGTGAAGACGGCGGACATTGATCCGCCGTTTTTTTGTTGTTACCCGTTGTTGTTTCCGTCTAACTTCCTCACAACTTTCAAGAAGGGGAAGTTAAATGAGATGTCCAAAATGCGAAGGTCGGGAGAATCGGGTGATCGACAGTCGGGAAGTCCGCAATGGAGATGCCATCCGCCGCCGGCGGGTTTGTGTAGGATGCGGGCATCGATTTACCACCTACGAAGAAATCCAGCGTGCGCATCTGCAGGTGACCAAGCGTGATGGACGGCGTGAAGAGCTCAGCCGCGACAAGCTGGCCAAGAGTCTGAACATTGCCTGCCGAAAACGGCACATCAGTGTAGAGCAGATCGAGCGCATCTGTGATTCCATCATCATGGAAGCCGAGTCCGAATTCGAAAAGGAAATCCCAAGCATGGCGCTTGGAAAGAAGGTTATGACCGCGCTCGAAAAACTCGACGAGGTAGCCTACATCCGCTACGCATCCGTCTATCGCCGCTTCCGCGATGCCGGACAATTCATGAATGAGGTTGAGCGCCTCATTGGACGCGAATGATCGGTACCCAGGCAGGTATCATAGCCGGCCGTGATGCATGGTCGGAGCATCTTCGCGAGATCTTCTCCTCGCTGAACCTTCCCGACGATGCGACAACTGAACATCTGATCGCCAGCGTGGCCCAGTATTGTCTTCACTATCATCCACAGGGCGTTCACCGCGCCGACCTTGTGCTCTTGATTGCCCGGGCATTCTGCACGATCAACGACCGCTCTGCTGCAGCGATCGCTCTTCGATCGGTCAAGCCGCATGCACGACATGTGGACCGATGGCTGGAAATCCTTTCCGAGCTGCATCACTTCCCGAAGCTGCTTCCCTACTTTTCGCTCGGCATCATCCGGCCGGCCGATTGGGTCGGGGCGCAGCTGGATCGCATGTGGACCCTTGATCTGGGACGGTTTGTGCTGTCGGAAGCGGAGAAGCACGAGATGATGCTCTACCGCTCCCTTCGTTCGATCATGGAAAACATGTATGTATTCTGGGATGCGACCGGCGGCGAAGGGGTCCTGGGGCTCAGCGGACTTGATTCATTCAATGTAGAATCAGGGGAGGAGCGCCAGACCTGTACATCCAGCGGGGATCTGATCGGGTATGTGGAAAATCTTTTATCGCAACAGAAAAACCTGCGGCGCTGGTCTTCCGTACCTGCCGTAATGAATCTTGATCTATAACCTTCCTTGCCCGGTGAAAAATGATTTGGTCTCTGAAACAATATGAGCAGCACCGCAAGAAGCAGGGGTATGAAACGCCGCGGATCCCGCGGCATCCGATCTTCCAGACCCTATACGTGCGGCTGGCCGGGAGCATTCTGAGCGGCGTATTACTGGCTCTTTCCTTCCCCGGATACGGCCATGCTACGCTGGCCTTTGCCGCACTGATTCCTCTTATGTTTGCCGTGCAGGGAGTTCCTGTAAAGCGTGCTGCCGCACTGGGACTGCTTTCCGGATTTGTCTTCTTCCTGCTGTCACTTTCCTGGCTGTCCAACCTGACCGCCATGGTGGAGGGCGTCGGCATTAAAGTGAGTGCACTGCTGGGTTATGCAGCCCTTGCCCTCTATTGCGCCCTCTACACTATGCCCTTCAGCATAGCCGCTATGCTTGCAGCGAAAAGGTGGTTGGGGGATAATATTCGCCAGAACCTCCGTTACATGTTTGTCCTCTCTATGGTGTGGGTGGGATCGGAGTATCTGCGCAGTGTGCTCTTTACGGGCTTCCCATGGAACCCGCTGGGGGTCAGTCAGTATGCCTCGCCGGCCATTATTCAAAGCGCCCAGTGGGGCGGAGTCTATGCCGTATCCGCAATCATTGTTTGGCTAAATGCAGGGCTCTTCGTGACCTTCCGCCAATACACCCACGGCACCCGTTCACGCAAGTACCGGCCGCACTTCGAACTGATGCTGGGCCTCGCTCCGCTTGCGCTCAGTCTCGCGGACGGGATGCATGCATTGCTCAGCAAGCCGCTTTGCAAAGAGGCTGTCACGGTGGCGCTTGTACAGCCGAATATCCCTCAGTCCGTAAAATGGGATGAAGCCAAAGATCAACAGATCCTTCAGGAGTTGAAGGAGCTCACGCTGTCGGTGACCCGACTGCAGGATATTGATCTTGTGATCTGGCCGGAGACCGCCGTGCCGGACATCATCAACAATCCGCGAACACCTGAAAGCTACGAGCTGGTTCAGCATATGACTTCGCAGGGCATTCCGCTGCTGGTCGGGACCATGGACATCGCTCTGTCGGGCGATGAGTATGCCTATTACAACAGCTCGATACTGTTTGATGTCGATGGGGCTGTCATCGGCCGATACGCCAAGCAGCACCTGGTTCCCTTCGGGGAGTATGTTCCCTTTCCTAAGGTAATGCGCAAGTTTACCCCGATCGAGGTGGATGTAGGTGCCGGTACAGAAAGTACGCTGCTTACCATCACGAACAGGGCCCCCTTTTCGGTGCTGATTTGTTTTGAGGATACGGTAGCCCCGCTGTCCGCCAGAGCGGTGCAGGCGGGTGCGCGCTGGCTCGTCAACCAAACCAACGACGGCTGGTTCGATCCTTCTGCGCAGTCGGAACAGCACCTGGCCCACGCCGTGTTCCGGTGCGTCGAAAACCGGGTCCCCATGGCCCGCTGCTGCAATACCGGGGTAACCTGCTCGATTGATGCCTATGGTGTGATATCCCATGAAGCCCGTCCCGAAACCAGGCTGGCGGTTCGCACCGCCGGATTCTCGGTCGGACAGATCTGCCCGCGCCCCGAAGGAGAGGAGCAAACCTTCTATACCCGCCACGGTGATTTGTTTGCACGCATGGCTCTCCTCGTCGGCGCCCTCACATTCGTTACCCTGCGCACCAGGGGGTGGAAAAGGCGCAGCGCATCGACCTGACCGGACTCATTTTTTACAAAGCAGGGTTTGGTTGATGGATGGCTTGGGCTATATTACGAAGCCCGAACCAATGGAAGAAACATGCTGGACGATTTAAAACCTAGAATTGAAGCATACCGCGAACAACTGACCGAGATGGCCGGTTATCTGGATATTGAGGCGAAGCGTCAGCGGCTGAAGGTGCTGGAGGCCGAGGCGGGGCAGCCGGAGTTCTGGAACGACCAGGCAAAGGCCCAGGACAATATTTCGGCCACCAAGGCGCTGAAACTGGTATTGGATCCCTATGATGTAATTGCCACGGGACTGGATGATGCCGAGGTCATGCTGGAGCTGGCCGAGGCGGGGGAGAAGGATGCGCTGGCCGAGGCCGAGGCCTCGCTGAGCAGTGTTGAAACAAACATTCAGGCGCTCGAGCTCCAATCGCTGCTGGGCGATGAGTTTGACGGTTCAAATGCATACCTCACCCTGCATGCCGGGGCCGGCGGAACCGAAAGCTGCGACTGGGCGGACATGCTCTACCGTATGTTCACGCGCTATGCCGAGCAAAAGGGGTTCAATGTTCAGATTCTCGATTACCAGGCCGGTGACGAAGCGGGGATCAAGAGCGTTACTCTGCTGATATCGGGACCGTATGCCTATGGCCAGTTGAAATCCGAACGCGGGGTGCACCGGCTGGTGCGAATCAGCCCGTTTGATTCCCAGTCGCGCCGCCACACCTCTTTCGTGGCCGCAGATGTTACGCCGGAGCTGGATGACGACATCGATATTGAAATCGTCGAGTCGGATCTGCGCGTCGACACCTATCGCGCCCAGGGGGCCGGCGGGCAGCATGTGAACACGACCGATTCCGCCGTCCGCATCGTTCACCTGCCCACCGGGACGGTGGTGCAGTGCCAGGCGGAGCGGTCGCAGCACAAGAACAAGGCCGCGGCCATGAAAATGCTCAAGGCCCGGCTGTATGAGCTGGAGCAGGACAAGAAGCGGCAGGCCGTGGATCAGCTGTATGGTGAAAAGGGAGAAATCGCCTGGGGGCACCAGATCCGTTCGTACGTTATGCAGCCCTACACTATGGTGAAGGACCACCGTACTGACGAGCAGGTCGGGAACGTACAGGGTGTACTGGACGGCAACATTGACCCTTTTATAGAAGCATACCTGAAGAAGAACAGGTAACGGGGCGGATTAACCGGAGGAAAGGATGATGATGATGAAAAGGTCTGTACTGCTGGCCGCCATACTGGGCATGGTTTCAGGCGCTTTCGCGGCGGAAGTGAAGCCGGCGGAGATCAAGCTGCGGGATGTGGATTTTGAAGGCATGATGGGGGTTGACTCCGACCTGACCCTGGTGGCGACCTTCGATGTGCGCAAGGAAGACCTTTTCGATGAGATGCTCCTCGATTTCTATATCCTGCTTGAGCCCGATGATGAGGATCAGGGCCTCCAGTTTTTCCACAGCCGCACGACGCACCGCTTTCTGGAAGAAGCGTCCGGCTATACCAGCGGCGTGGCGCTGCCGTCCGGCATCATGAAATGCATCAACCCGAGTGACGGGGAATATGCAGTAATTGTGACCCATCAGGGCGAAGAAGTTGCCGTGGAAAACTCAATGAAGGAGCGTTGGTGGGAAGACCAGGATCTGGGTAAGCCCATTGAGAACCTGCTGTCCCGGTCCAGTACTGCGCCGATCATTCGCGAATGGGAAACGAACTGACGGGTAACGATGAATATTCTGGAGCAGATCATTGCTGATAAGCGGCGTGAGGTCGAGCAGCGTAAAGCGGAACGAAGCCTTGCGGAGCTGGAGACCCAAAGTGCTCATATGGACCTGCGCCCGGACTTTGTTAAGGCCCTGCGCAGTGCTCCGATGGGCCTGATTGCCGAGGTGAAACGCAAGTCGCCTTCGGCGGGATTGATCCGGGAGCCGTTTGATCCCGCAGCTATTGCGATGGCCTATGAAGCGAACGGCGCCAATGCCGTTTCCTGCCTGATGGACCACAAGTACTTTGGAGGAGGCGATGCCGACTTCGCCGCCGTTCGGATGGCCGTGGACCTGCCCATGCTCTACAAGGAGTTTGTCATCGACAACTGGCAGATTTTCCATGCGAAAACCATGGGCGCCTCCGCGGTGTTGCTGATCGTGGGTGCGTTGACCGATGCGGAGCTGAGCGCCTTCATGAGAGCGATTGAAGCGGTTGGTCTTCAGGCGCTGGTGGAAGTGCATGACCGCGAGGAAATGCTGCGGGCGATCGACGCCGGTGCGGAGTGCATCGGGATAAACAACCGCAACCTGAAGACATTTGTTACAACACTGCAGACAACGATTGAGCTGGCCGAACTGGCGCCCGAAGGCTGCACGCTTGTGAGTGAAAGCGGCATCAGAACGCCCGAGGATGTTCGATTGCTGAAGCAGTCAGGAGCCCATGCCATTCTGGTGGGCGAAAGCCTGCTTCGCGAACCTGATCCGGGCGCTGCTGCGGCCCGTTTGCTGCAGGGATAGTGTTCGTCCGGCGAGCAGCCAACCATCCGGTATAAAACCCGCTCACTTACGTTTTGCACGCCTGAGCGGATGAAAAAAAATATTTTTACGGAATGGTCCGGCGGTTCTTGAAGTACGTCCCGCTGCCCGATGGATGGAGTTAAGCGTCCGGGCCTTGCCTTTTTTGAAACATCATAACCGGTTGTTCCAAGGTGAATTGCGGGCATGAATCGCGAGGGAGGGTGCACGTGTGGAGCGGCGTTGCCCGGCGTGGCATTTCACCGGTATTGGAGGGACGTTCAGAAAGTAAAGTTGCCATGATTAATATACTTGAACCCTGTCCGGAAGTAGGTACTATGTGCGCGTTATTATCTGTGCGTTAGTTTGCACAGACGGCATTGGTTGATGTTGTGTTATTCCGATATCGACAGCCGCGAACCATAAGTGTTCGATATAAAGTTGGTAACTGGAGACAGGCCTGATGCTGCCTCCAATTATATTGAAAAATAGGGTGATAGTTGTTTGGTGAATGCTGTCCACGGACCCTGACGAACTCGTGGGTGATACGGCGTTTTAAATAGAAGTGAGGGGAAGGATAATGAAGAAAACCTACATCTCGTCTCTTTTGGTAGTGCTTATGGCCGGAGCGCAGGGAGTCTGGGCTGCGGATGCAGAGCTGGATGCCTTGTTGGCTGAAGACTCAAGTGCCGCAATGGGGACAGAAACGATGGAAGCGCCGGTCGAAGGAGCTGAAGCCGCTATGGTTGAAAGTGGCGATGATATGGCTGTCGTCGACACATCGATCGAGGGACTAATGGAGGCTGGGATCAAATCCTACAACGCCGCCAACTATGATGAAGCTCGTCTGATGTTCGAAGCCGTAATTGCCAAGGATGCCTACAACAGGAAAGCCATGATCTATCTGCGCAAGGTCGCGGCGAGGATCAGCGCACTCGAAGAACAGAAAAAGGAATCGGTTCGTGCATCGTCAGTAGCTGATGTGAAAAAGGCATGGACCCCGGACTTCGGTGATTCGCTTGCCGCTGTGGAGTTAAGGGAAAAGGCAGAGCCTGTCACCGTTCCGGCTGGCGTACAGAAGATGACCGCGCATCTCAAGGGCATCGAGATTCCGTCACTCGACTTCCGTGATGCCAACATCAAGGACGTTGTACTTTTCCTCACAGAAACCTGCCGTCGCATGGACAGCACCGGCAAGGGTGTAAACATTATCCTTCTCGGCCTTTCCTCAAGTGACGCCATGGGGGTAGAGGAAGGAAACAACATTACCATCTCTATCCGCGACATGAGCCTCTACGACGCTCTTCAGGTTATTGTCGAAATGGCATCGCTCAAGTTCGAGATTGAATCCAACATGGTTTTGATCATGCCCGCAAACTATGTCCGCCCCGTAGATGTTGAGATCGAAAGCATCAGCGTAGTGCCGGAAGTTGGCGAGGAACTCTCCTCCATGGCTGGCGGAGCGGACAGTGGCGACACCATGGACGACCTCTTCGGCGGAGGGGACTCCGGATCCATGTCTTCGGATTCCGGACCGATTGACGTTTCGGGGTATTTCTCGATCGTAACCTGGCCTGAACAGGCGTCAGCCACCTACTATCCCAATTTCCGCAAGCTCATCGTCAAGCATACCCGTGAAGATATCCGCAAGATCAGGAGCATTGTGGATGATCTCGAGGACGAAGCGATTGCCCGCCGCTCCTCGCAGGTTGAAATTGAAGCCAAGTTTGTGGAATTCAGCGAAGGTAATCTCGAGGAACTCGGATTTGACTGGTCGTTTAACGGCACCGGCGATGTCGGCGGATTCAAGCTGAAGCCGGACCACCTCACCTATATGCCCGGATACGGTTATGTCTCTGAAAACACGGTTGCATCGCTGAACCCGAACACGGGTCAGTATGTGGAAAGAACGAGTAAGCTGGGTATCGGTCTGGCAGACTCTGACTATACCGGGGATCTCGGAACCATTGAAGCCACGGACTTCCTCTTTGATACGGAAACCCGGGGTGTACGTCCGGTTGCGGAAGGCCAGAGCCTGTTCGGCGGAGCCGGCCGTTCCGGTTCGCAGGCGTTTGAAGGTGTGACGTCCGGTATTCTGTCCACCATGGGTGGAATGCCCGCATCGATGATGTTCACGGATGACACCATCAACCTGCAGGTCAGCGCCATGGAGCAGAACGGTACCGCGGACATCCTGTCTGCGCCGAAGGTCACCACGCAGAGCGGCTACGAAGCTGTCATTCGTGTAACGGAAATTCACCGCTACCCGCAGGATTGGGATGTTGAAACCGGTCAGCGTACCGCTCCGGTCGTAAAACCTCAGGACTGGGAAGACTTCGACCTGGGTGTGGTATTGCGTGTAACTCCGGAAGTGGATGCTGAAAGCAACACCATCAAGCTGGAACTGAATCCTGAAATCCGCGTGTTCAAGGGATTCGATGGATACCACGTTGCCGACAATGCGTATGACGCAGGTACATCCTATGACGAAGTGATTCGTGGTGATGGTACCGAACTGTTTGCAGAAATGCCGTACTTCGAAACCCGTTCGGTTCAGACCCGTGTAACGGTTGCCGATGGCAGCACCGTGATGATGGGTGGGTTGGTTGATGAAACCACTGAAACCTTCCGCGACCAGATTCCGATTCTGGGAGACATCCCGTACATCGGTCGCCTGTTCCGTAATGAAGGCACCCGCTCTGCGAAGAAGAACCTCGTTATCTTCGTGAAGGCCACTCAGGTTGACGAGAAGGGCATGACCCGCGTTGACCGTGCAATGGCACGTAAGGCTGTGTCTCAGTAACGAGCTCTTCAGCTTCAGAAAACCCGTCCGAAAGGGCGGGTTTTTTTTATGTCCCGGCCCGGTCCGAATGCCGGATATGCACCGGTCTTAATACGGCCTTCCCGCCGGCCGGGGCGATTAATTGATGTTTAGAGTGGTATTCAGCAATATCATCCTATAATGGTGCTATATTATGAAATTCGTTGCATTTGATTTGGAAACGACGGGCACGAAACCACAGGAAGACATGATCGTTGAGATTGGAGCGGTCATGTTTGAAGGAAGTCGTGCAATCAGGGGGTATGGCTCCCTGGTTGATCCGGGATGCCCTATTCCGCTGGAGGCATCTGCCGTAAATGGCATTACGGATGAGATGGTTCGCGGCAAACCTAAGATTGGGGATGTTTTAGATGAGTTTGCCGAGTTTTGCGGGGATCTTCCGCTGGTGGCTCACAATGCACCCTTCGATTTTAAGTTTTTACTGGATGACGTTCAGACCCACCGCTCTCAGGCCCCGCGCGGGGTGGTGTACGACACCCTTCCGCTGGCGCGCAAGGTCTTTCCCGGGCTGCCGAATTATAAGCTGTGGACGCTGGTTCGGCATTTTGAATTTCCAAGCGGAACCTTCCACCGCGCCGAAGAGGACAGTTCATATTGCGGACTGTTGTTTGCCAAAATCATCGAGACGCTGGAGATGCGTGGTGAACCTACGGCAGAGGAAGACCTGATTAAAATGTGCGGGAAGGAAGCCATGCGCTTTCCTCAGTTTGCGGCACAACCGGATCAGCTTGATCTGTTTTAAAGCACCCTTTATCGAGTGTGAGATGAAAATAGCCTTTTTCAGCACCAAGCCGTATGACCGAAAGTTCTTTGATGAAGCACTCAACGGAACCGGCCATCAGATTACCTATTTTGAAACCCGTTTAACCCGGCAGACCCTGAAGCTTGCAGAGGGCTATGAATGCGCATGCGCCTTCGTCAATGACCAGCTGGATGCCTCGGTGTTGATTGCGTTGGCGGCTCAGGGCACGCGGCTCGTCGCGCTTCGGTGCGCCGGTTTTAACAACGTGGACATCAGCAGTGCCAAAGAACTTGGAATTTCCGTCGTCCGGGTTCCGGCCTATTCGCCGTATGCCGTCGCAGAACACACCGTGGGCCTCATGCTGGCCCTTAATCGCCGGATCTATTGGGCGAACTCACGGGTCAAGGAAGGAAACTTTTCGCTCGACGGCCTTCTGGGGTTCGATATGCATGCCTGCACGGTGGGCCTGGTCGGCACGGGCAAGATCGGGGAACGCGTGGCCAGCATTCTGCATGGATTCGGATGCAGGATCATCGCCCACGATGCGTTCAGGAATCCGGCATGCGAGGAGGAGTATGGCGTCGAATATGTCACCCTTGATGAACTCTTTGCACAAGCGGACATCATTTCTCTTCACTGCCCGCTCTTCAAGGAGACACACCATCTGATCAACATGGATGCGATTGCCAAGATGAAGAAGGGGGTCATGATTATCAACACGAGCCGCGGCGCGCTCATTGATGCGCGGGCTGCGATTGAAGGCCTGAAGTCGGAGAAAATTGGCTATCTCGGCATTGATGTGTATGAGGAAGAAGAGGAGCTGTTTTTCGAGGACAAGAGCTTCCAGATTCTGACCGACGATGTGTTCGCCCGGTTAACCACCTTCCCGAATGTGGTGATCACCGGTCACCAGGCCTATTTTACCCGGGAGGCGGTGGCCCGGATTGCGCAGACGACGCTGGAAAACATCACGGCCTACGAGAATGGTGATGAACTCGTTAACGCCGTTAAATCCGATTAGTCAGACGGTGGTTTCCGTTCGTTTTCAAGTTCCCGCATGATGATTTCGGCGGGGGTCAGGTATTTCTTTTCATTATTGCAGGTCTTGCAGCAGGGGACGCAGTTGCTCCTGGTGCTTTTGCCGCCGCGCACTACCGGCAGGATGTGATCCATGGTGAGTTCTTCGGGATCAAAGGTCTTTCCGCAGTAGTGACAAATGCCGTTAGCCAGCTGCTGTCTCCACCAATCGCTTTTGCGCAGCTCCTTTGCTTTTGCACGCTCGCGCGCAACATGCTTGGGGTCCTTTTTGATATCTATCCAGTCATCCGACATGATTTTTTCCGTTCCGAAGAGGCAACCTAATGACTGCCCTGCGGGAAATCAACTCAAGCCTGAAACCTTTATACTCTCTGGTGGATGCTAACAAAACAGCCCCGTACGGCATGTCGGGATTGAACATGATGCCCCTGCAGGGGTCTGACTGTAGCGAGGTGCAGACATGAGACCCGGACCGATCATTATTCTGGCCATGGCGATGTCGCTGACGGCTTGCGCAGAGAAAGAGAAGGCAGGAAAGGAATCCGCCATGACCAACCGGATAGACAAAACCGAACAGGAGTGGAAAGAGCAGCTGACGGAGATGCAATACTACGTTACCCGGGAAAAAGGAACCGAGCGTCCCTTTACCGGGGAATACTGGAATCATAAGGAGGCCGGGATTTATTCCTGCATCTGCTGTGGACAGGATCTTTTCCTGTCCGATACCAAATTTGATTCCGGCTGCGGGTGGCCGAGCTATTTCAAACCTCTCAAGGACGATGTCATTACCGAGCAGAAAGATACGTCGCACGGCATGATCCGGACCGAGGTCTTATGCAGCGCATGCGGCGCTCATCTGGGGCATGTATTCCCCGACGGGCCGCCGCCGACCGGTCTTCGGTATTGCATCAATTCCGCTTCGCTCTCCTTCACTCCGGTTGACCTTTCGGGAACGAACGAAGAGAAAGCGGAATAAAGCCTGCCGCTAAAAGAGCTTCTTGAGTGCATCCTTGGCTTTCTCTTCAACCGAGCCGCTCTCTTCGCCACCAAGGGCTTTATTCAGCTCCTGCCCGGCCTGCTCCTTGAGTTCTTGCTTGGCCTTGTCCATTTCCGCATTGGCGCGTTCGGAGAGCTGTTTCTTCCCGGCGGCAAGAAGGGCTTCTTTCATGTTTGCCGTCAGCTTGTCATAGTCAATGCTGATACGGGGGGCCAGGAGCGCACCCTCAACCGTTCCCTCGATTTCGAGTTGCTCCATGGAACTCAGGACTTCAGTGGCGGTTTCCGCATCCATTCCCATGACCTGTTCGCCTTCCGGCACACTGGCCTTGAGGTTATGAAGCAGCAGCGCGAAGGGCAGATTGACATCATCGGTTGAGAAGCGGCCTGCTAAATGCAGATCCGCCATTCCGCCGCTGACATCGACCGGAAACGATTCGCTCGTCTTAATCGCGCCCTCCAGGGGAATATCCGCCTGGTTGATCATCAGTGCATGCGGGGCGGAGGGGTCGTCAAAGCGGAGTACGATCCTGACGGTGGGGTCTGATCCATCGATCGGCGTCAGGGTCAGTTTGGTGGGTTTGCCGTTCAATTCCGGATGGCTGCTGAGCTCCGTCGCCTCCAGGATCTGTTCCGGTATTTCGCTGTCCAGCCGTACACTCTCGATTCTGAGCTTCTGCACGGTCCATGTCGGGCGATCCGCATATAGATCGGCGGAAGCTTCAAGGTAGCCCCGCTGTTTTGCCGACGCCAAAGCCGCCTCTTTGCTGGTCTTGGGTTTTTCGCCCCGGGATGCGCTTTCGGCGTTTTCTTTGCGCTGCTTCAGGTAATCATATGCTTTCTGGCCGTATTGCTTCCATTTCCCGGCACTGGCAAAGTATTCATCCAGCGGTTTGCCGGCTTGCTCATCCGGCGGCACGGCTTGCTCTTCTGTTTCCTCTGCTTCGGGGTACTCATAAACGGCGCCCGGTGACTGGCGGGGGACATCCCGCTTAAGCATGCTGCCGGCGAGCAGGTCGATTTCATAGTTCCGGCTCAGAAGCTCTCCGATATTGATGTCGGCGACCAGGCGATCTATCTCGATCATATTGTGGGTGGGTTTGTCCGGGTCGGTGACCTGGAGACCCTCGATGCTGATTTCTCCGCCGGCCAGGGATAAGTGGGCTTTGGCAACATTCACTTCAGCCCCTGTCCGGGATGCAATACCGGACTCGATGCCCCTCCGCAGAATGCTGTCCAGCAGGAAAAACTCGAACACGAGGGCGATCACAACAACGCTGGCCACCAGAATCAGGCCGGACTTGCGGAGCAGGGGCGCCTTCTTTGGAATTTCATCCTCCAGCGATAACTTGCTCTTGCCAAAAGCGAGGCGCAGCAGGAGCCGGGACACCTTGTTTCCAAAGGCCTTCCCGATGATTTCATGCTGATCGGCCTCCAGCATTTTCTTGCGTATGCTGACGACTGCCGAGCTGAATACGGCGCCTAGAATGATACCGGCGGCCAGTGCAAGGGGAAAGCTGCCAACCATGGCGTACACATTCAGATCCATCAGCGCCGTTAAGGGGGCGTTACAGAGCGACCGGAACAGATTCTCCAGGCCCATCTCATGAATGACTGCAAACCCTATGTTGAAGCTGATCGCGGCAGCGGTCAGGCTCAGCAGTTTGCCGATGGCCGCCCCGAGCACGACGAAGCTGAAGTTTGCATTCAAAAGAAGTGCAAACAGGAAGGTCACCAACAGGGCAAAGTTGATGCCGGGATTGAAGCCGATAAGAACCCCGAAAAGGGTTCCAAGCAGAATTTCTTTTCGGCCCGCGCCTCCGCGCAGGATCTTCCCTATTTTCCGGATTATATTCAATGGTGTCATAACGTTTCTCCTCTGAAAGTTTGCTTCAACAACATATTCCTTAACCGGGGGATCGGTCAATGGAATTGGATCACCTTGGAATGCCGCTGCCATGACTTCCCCCGGGCGGCGGATGGCTGTACACGCCTTCCGTTCGGCTTTATTGTTTTTTCCCGGCCTTCCGTACTGGACCAAGGATATTGGCGGCTTTGCGGTTGAGCCAAGGTTTCTGGGGGACGTGAGTCCGGACAACCTGGAGGAATGGCGCGAGCTGCAGACGCGCTGGTTCCAGTTCGGCACCTTCTGTCCGCTGTTCCGGGTTCACGGCCAGTATCCGTTCCGCGAAATGTTCAACGTTGCACCGGACGATCATCCCGCCTGTCAGGCGATGCTTCAATACGACCGGCTCCGCTACCGCCTGATGCCCTACATCTATTCGCTTGCGGGCAAGGTCACGCAGGACGACTACACGATCATGCGCGCCCTGGTGATGGATTTCGGCGCCGACTCCGATGTGCGTGAGATCGACGACCAGTTCATGTTCGGTCCGGCGTTGATGGTTTGTCCCGTCACCGAATACAAGGCCCGCAAGCGAGCGGTCTACCTGCCCGCGGGGGCCGACTGGTACGAAATGAAATCAGGGCGTATTCACGCCGGCGGTCAGACCATTGAGGCGGATGCCCCGTATTCCGATATTCCGCTCTTTGTCCGCGCCGGCTCCATCATCCCCTATGGTCCGGAGATCCAGTATACCGGAGAAAAACCCGCCGATCCCATCCGGTTGTGTGTCTACACCGGTGCTGACGGCACCTTTACGCTGTATGAGGATGAAGGCACCAACTACCATTATGAAAACGGAGCCTTCTGCCGTATTCCGGTTACCTACGACGATGATGCGCAAACGCTGACCATTGGTGAGCGAGCAGGCACATTCCCGGGAATGCTGCAGGAGCGGGTTTTCGAGATTGTCTGGGTGGATCCCGGCCGGAAGGCTGCGCTGGACAGCGCACCGGATGCCCGCATCGCTTATACCGGAAAGAAAACGACAATGAGGCGCGGAGAAAACGATGAAGAGTAAACTGGGTATTCTGCTGGTTTTATGGTCGGCTATCGCCATGCAAACGCACTCCAGCGCGGGGCGGTCGGGACGGCTGTCCCAATACGACGGGCCGGCCGGAGAACTGCTTTCCCGGATGACGCTCGACGAAAAAATCGGGCAGATGACGCAGGCGGACAGCGCGGGACTTAAGGATCCGGTGGACATACGAACCTATCATCTCGGTTCTGTGCTGAGCGGGGGCGGTTCCGACCCGGTCGGAGGAAACCGCATGGAGGATTGGACCCGGCATTACGAGAACCTGCAGCAGATTGCTGCAGGGACCCGCCTGGGAATCCCGATGCTCTATGGAATCGATGCCGTGCACGGCCACAGCAATGTGCGCGGGGCCGTCATCTTTCCGCATAACATCGGCCTCGGCTGTGCGCGCAATCCGACACTGGTGGAGCAGATCGGCCGGGTTACGGCAAAAGAAATGCGTGCTACCGGGATCCATTGGACCTTTGCTCCGTGTGTAACGGTGCCGCGGGATGAGCGTTGGGGCCGCACGTATGAAGGTTATTCAGAAGATCCAGCCGTTGTATCCGAACTTGGTGCGGCCCTCGTGCGCGGTCTGCAGGGGCAGGATCTGGCCGACCGGGAGTCGGTATTGGCCTGTGCCAAGCATTTTGTCGGCGATGGCGGTACGCGCCCGAATACCGGCGATTTCGTGAACTTCGGAGAGTCCTTCCATCATGATGGAATCAAGAAGGGCTGGGACCAGGGCGATACCCGGTGCGATGAGGAGACCCTCCGGCGCATCCATCTCGCCCCTTATCCGCCGGCCATCGCCGCCGGCGCTGTGACCATCATGCCCTCCTACAGCAGCTGGAACGGCCTTAAATGTTCGGCCAGTAAATACCTGCTGACCGATGTGCTGAAGGATGAAATGGGCTTCGAGGGTTTTCTGATTTCCGACTGGGAGGCCATCCGGCAGATAGACCCCGACTTTAAGACCGCCATCGGCATATCGGTCAACGCCGGCATGGACATGGCCATGGAACCCACAAAATACCGTGAGTTTTTCCGGCACCTGAAAGAGCTGGTCGAAGAAGGCACCGTGCCCATGTCGCGCATCGATGACGCTGTCTTCCGCATCCTGCGCGTCAAGCTGGCCATGGGCCTGATGGATAAAGCGTATGCCGGCAGGGGCGACCCTGAACTTCAGGAAAAATTCGGATCCGCAGAGCACCGCGCCCTGGCCCGCCAGGCGGTGCGCGAGTCTCTGGTCCTGCTGAAGAGTGAAAACGGGGCCTTCCCCGTTTCCAGGGACCTGAAGCGTATCCACGTCGCGGGGCAGGCGGCCGATAACATGGGCTACCAATGCGGTGGCTGGACCATTGCCTGGCAGGGCGAGTCGGGGGAGGTCACCGATAACGGCACCACGATCCTGACCGCGATCCGGCAGGCTGTAGCGGAGCCTTCGTCGGTCACCTATTCCGCCGACGGAACCGGTGCCGCCGGGGCGGATATCGGCATCGTAGTCATTGGTGAACCGCCCTATGCCGAAGGCGATGGCGACAGCGCCGAGCTGCAGCTGGCCGCGGAGGAACTGGCCGCTGTGACCAACCTGAAGGCTTCCGGCATTCCCGTGGTAACCATCCTGCTCTCCGGACGCCCGCTCATGATCAATGACATTCTCGGGCAATCCGACGCCTTTATCGCCGCCTGGCTGCCCGGCACCGAGGGGCAGGGGGTGACTGATGTGCTGTTTGGCGACTATAAACCGAGCGGCAGGCTCTCTTTCACCTGGCCTCGATCCATCGACCAGCTTCCCATCAACAAGGGTGACGCCGAATACGATCCCCTCTTTCCGTTCGGCTATGGATTGGTTGATTAGCCCCCTGCCGTGAAGTTGTTAGACCTTTGTTTTAGGCCATTTATACCTTGCATGAGCGGGTGATCCGTCTATTATGGCGCGCTCATTCAAGGGGGGAGTGTGTCTCCGGCAAGTGGCTGGACGCTTTCCTCGTGTATAACAAGAAAAGACAAAAGGTCAGGGTGCGCGTGTGCCCGCTTTAAAATATGGAATCAACAACCAACACAGACATGGGTGTGGATAACGCAGCCATGGAAGCAATGTACGACGAAACCCTCAAGAACTTCACCGAAGGGTCCATCGTCAGCGGTAAAATCCTCAGTGTCCACGATGGCGACGTACTCATCGACATTGGATACAAATCCGAAGGCATCGTGCCGGTCCAGGAATTCAAGGATCTCGACGAAGATCCGGTCGGACAGGAAGTCGAAGTATTCCTCGAGCAGCTCGAGGACAAGGACGGCATGATTGTCATCAGCAAGCGCCGCGCAGAACAGCAGCGCGCCTGGGACTACGTAGTCAACGAGTGCGAAGAAGGCAGCCTGGTCGAAGGCACCATCAAAAGCACTGTCAAGGGCGGTTTCATCGTCGATGTCGGCGTGGACGCCTTCCTGCCGGGATCACAGCTGGACGTCGTTCCGGTCCGCAACCCCGAAGAACACATTGGCAAGACCTACGAGTTCCGCATCCTCAAGATCAACCTTGAGCGCAAAAACATCGTCGTTTCCCGCCGCGAACTCATCGAAGAGTCCCGCCGCGAATCCCGCCGCAAGGTTCTGGCGGAAATCCAGGTTGGCCAGCTCCGCAAGGGTCAGGTCAAGAACATCACCGACTTCGGTGCCTTTGTCGATCTCGATGGCATCGACGGCCTGCTGCACGTCACCGACATGACCTGGGGCCGGATCAACCATCCTTCCGAACTGCTGAAGGTGGGCGATGAGGTCGAAGTGATGATTCTGGAAATCGATCTCGAAAAGGAACGCATCAGCCTCGGCCTCAAGCAGACCATGGAAAATCCGTGGGAAGAGATCGAAGCCCGCTACCCGATCGGCGCGCGCGTCCACGGTAAAATCGTGAACCTCGCTCCGTACGGCGCCTTTGTTGAACTGGAAGAAGGCGTTGAAGGCCTTGTCCACGTTTCCGAAATGTCATGGACCAAGCGCATTCAGCGTGCCGCCGATGTATTGAATGTCGGCGACGAAGTCGATGCGGTCGTACTGAACGTCAGCACCGAGGACAAGAAGATCTCGCTGGGCATGCGCCAGACCGAGGAAAATCCCTGGGAAGTCGTGGCCGGCAAGTATCCGATCGGTTCGCTGGTTACCGGCAAGGTCCGCAACTTCACCTCCTACGGCGCATTTGTTGAGCTGGAAGAGGGCGTTGACGGCATGATCCACGTGTCCGACATGTCCTGGACCCGCAAGGTCAATCATCCGTCCGAAGTGCTCAACAAGGGCGACGAAGTTGAAACCGTTGTGCTTGAAATCGATGCCACCAACCAGCGTATCAGCCTTGGCCTCAAGCAGGCACAGGATGATCCGTGGGCCGGCATTGTTGATCGCTACCCGATCGGTGCCAAGGTCAGCGGCATCGTTACGAAGATCTCCTCCTTCGGCGCATTCGTCGAAATCGAGGAAGGCATCGACGGCCTCGTGCACATCAGCCAGATTTCCGATGAGCATGTGGAACGCGTCAAGGACGTCCTGAACGTCGGCGACACCGTGGAAGCCCGTGTCGTGAAGGTCGACCCGGTCGAACACCGCATCGGACTCAGCGTCAAGGCCGCCAAGGTCAAGGATGACGAGTTTGAAGTGCAGGATGAGATGCTCGAAGGCCTCCAGGCCGGCGAAGAGCTTGTCGACCTGGGTTCCGCGTTCGACAGCGCCTTCGGTGATGCCCTCGAAGAGTGGCATCCCGGCGACTCCAAGAAGAAGGGCGACGAGTAATCGCAGCCTCTTCCGCAATAAAGCCTGCCCGCTATCCGGGCAGGTTTTTTTGTGTTTGGGTGGACGTGCTGTCTCCGGAGTACCGCGGAGAAGATGGCGATATTCGTCCCTGTCGGTTTGGAGGGATGACAAATTGCTTATCAGGGCGCAGTCATGCGTCGGTCTCAGGACGGGACAAAGCCCGTCCCTCCGGTGCCTTTCCTCCCGGTTTTCCGGTGACTTTCCCGCGCAGGTATGGCTAAATGCGCGCTTTCTCGCTTGGGGTCAGAACCAATAGCTGGATATACGATATGAACATTGAAGAACAACTTGATTTCCTGTCAGCGCGGGCTGTGGACTTTATCAGCCGCGACGACCTGAAAAAGAAGCTCGAAAAGGCCCAGTCCGAGGGCCGCGGCCTGCGGATCAAATATGGGGCCGATCCGTCGGCGCCGGACATCCATCTCGGCCACGTGGTCGGGTTGAACAAGCTGCGTGAGTTTCAGGATGCCGGACACACCGTGGTCTTCATCATTGGTGATTTTACCGGCATGATCGGCGATCCCTCCGGGCGGTCGCAGACCCGCAAACCGCTCACCCGCGAGCAGGTGCAGGTCAACGCCAGGTCCTACCAAGAGCAGGTATTCAAGATTCTGGACCCCGAAAAAACGGAGATCCGCTTCAACTCCGAATGGTGCGGCAGCATGGATTTTTCGGATGTCATTCGCCTCTCTGCCCATGTAACCGTGGCTCAGATGCTGGCCCGCGACGACTTCTCCAAGCGCTACGCCGCCAATCAGCCGATCTCGATCGTCGAGTTTCTCTATCCGTTGGTGCAGGCCTACGACTCCGTGATGGTGGAGGCCGACCTGGAACTGGGCGGGACCGACCAGCTCTTCAACCTGCTGCTGGGCCGCGAGCTGCAGAAGGTGATGGGCCAGGAGCCGCAGTGCGTCATGACACTTCCGCTGATCGAAGGCCTCGACGGCGTCCAGAAGATGAGCAAGAGCCTCAACAATTATGTCGGGGTCGATGAAACGCCGCGCGATATGTACGGTAAGCTCATGAGTGTGCCGGACGATCTGATGTGGAAATATTTTGAATACATCCTGTGCTGGCCGGCCGGTAAGGTGAAGGACACGCATGCCAAGGTCGCCGCCGGCGAGCAGCATCCCCGCGCCGTGAAGGATATGCTGGCGCAGGAGGTGGTTGCCCGCTTTATCGGCGAGGACCAGGCGAAGGCGGCCTCGGAGGAGTTTACGCGCATCTTTGCTCAGAAGGAACTGCCGGACGAGATCCCGGAAGTGGTCGTGCCGGTGGGCGTAGAGATGATTGGGCTGCTGAACCTGATGGTGCTGGCCAAGCTGGCCAAGAGCAACGGCGAAGCCCGCCGTCTCATCAAGCAGGGTGCGGTACGGATCAACGACGAAAAGATAAGCGACGAACGCGCAGAGATCACACCCGAAGATGGGATGATCATCCGCTCAGGCAAGCGCGGCTTCGCAAAGATAGTAATAGGTTAAACACGGCGGCTCTTCGCTTCTGTTCTGTGTGTCTTTAGCGAGCAAAGCGAGCGGGTGTTTATAAATTTAGTTTAGCAGGAGGGTTTAGCAATGGCCGGACATAGTAAGTGGGCAAACATCAAGCATAAGAAGGGCAAGGCCGACGCCGCGCGCGGAAAGGTCTTCAGTAAGATCGCCAAGGAAATCATGGTGGCGGCCCGCTCGGGCGGCAACCCGGCGGACAACATTACCTTGCGCGCACTCATCCAGAAGGCCAAAGCGGCCAACATGCCGAACGACAACATTGACCGCGCCATAAAAAAGGGCACCGGCGAACTCGAAGGAGGCCAGCTCGAAGAGGGCTCCTACGAATGCTACGCCGCCGGCGGTATTGCCGTGGTGGTGAAGGTTTTGACCGACAACAAGAACCGGTCGGCTTCCGAAGTGCGCCACGCCATGAGCAAGGCCGGCACCGAGCTGGCCACGCCGGGTTCGGTCAGCCGCATGTTCCAGCGCAAGGGCCAGATCTTCATCGACAAGGATAAGGTGGGCGAAGAGAAACTGATGGAGGTGGCGCTCGAAGCCGGTGCCGAAGATTTGAAGACGGACGGTGACCAGTTTGAAATCATCACCGATCCCAACGACTATGACACGGTCTGCGACGAACTGACCAACGCGGGCATCGATATGGCCGAGTCGGAAATCACCATGATTCCGGATATGGTGACGGAAGTTACCGAGCTCGACCAGGCAAAATCCATCATGCGCTTTGTGGAAGCACTGGAAGAGCTGGATGATGTTCAGGATGTCTACACCAACTTTGACATCTCGGACGAAATCGCCGCGCAGCTTGAAGAAGAATAGCGCGTTTGCGTGGCGCCTGACGGGGCTGGAAGCGGCTCAGATACGGGCCGCTTTTTTTGGATTATTTGTATATACAGAGGCCGGGGTTGGAGCTATATAGCGGCTGAATATCCAACTCAGGAGGCCGATGAGCCCGACCTTACGTGCCGATGTGGTTTGCCGCCCTGTCGGCCTGAACCGAACCGATGACCTGCTCGCCCTGGAAGAGGCGTGCTTCCCGACCGATCGTATAAGCCGCCGCAACCTGCGCCACCTGCTGCGCACGCCCAGTGCCTACTGCGTGGGCGCGTATCATCGCGGCGAGCTGGTCGGAAGCATGGTGATTCTTTTTAAATGCAATTCCCGTTCAGCACGCGTCTACTCGCTGGCGGTTTCATCGGCCGCCCGCGGCATGGGAATCGGCCGCCGCATGATGGCCAAGGCGGTGCGCGAGGCCAGACGGCGTGGATGCGACCGGATGCGGCTGGAGGTGCGGATGGACAACATGCCCGCCATCCGGCTCTATGAACGACTGGGTTTTTCCGATACGCAGGTGCTGCCGGGATACTATGAGGATGGAGCACACGCCTTTGTGATGCGGAAGGAGCTGTTCTGATCCATGTCAAAACAGTTTATCGTTGTCGACAGGCTGGAGGATTGGGAGCCATTCTATCCAAGTGAAAATCTGATCTCCGCAGAGGATTACCTGGAAACCGATCCCTCCCCGGAACAGCCCGCACAGGTGATCAACCTCTGCAGCGACTCCAGGTATCTGGGCACAGGCTATTACTGTTCGCTCCTGGCCCAGGCTCGCGGCGACCGTGTAATTCCTTCCGTGCGCACCATCAACGACCTGAGCCGGCGGCGAATGTATACCCTGGGGCTTTCAGCACTGGAAAAGCTCGTGCAGAACAAAAAGACCCACTCCGGGAAGGATGAGCTGGCGGCCTATGAATTCCGGATTTATTTCGGAACCACCTCTGTAGATGAACTCAACGGGCTCGCCCGCCAGCTGTTCGAGCTGTTTCCATGCCCGATTCTGAAGGTGGGTTTCAAGCGGGTGGAGCAGACGTGGGCGATTGAAAGCGTGAAGTCGCTTTCGATCCGGCAGTTGAGCAGTGCTGAGCAGGATGAGTTTGCCGCGGCCCTGGATCACTTCAGCAACAAGGTCTGGCGCAGTCCGCGCAGGAAGAAGCACTATGTCTACGACTTGGCGATGCTCGTTAATCCGCAGGAAGCGATGCCGCCGAGCAACCGGAAAGCACTGAAGCTCTTTATTCAGGCGGGCCGCCAGATGGGCATTGATACGGAAATCATCGGGCGGAAGGACTATCCGCGCCTCATGGAATATGATGCGTTGTTCATTCGTGAAACAACGGCGGTGGACCATCATACCTATGAGTTTGCCCAGAAGGCCGAGTTTGCCCATATGCCGGTGATTGATGATCCGAACTCCATTCTCAAGTGCGCCAACAAGGTCTACCTGACCGAGCTGCTGCGTGAAAATGAGCTGGCGACACTGCGCACTGAAATCCTCTATCGCGACCAGGGCGCAGCGCTGGAACGCGCTGCCGACGAGCTGGGCTTTCCGCTGGTGTTGAAGATTCCCGACGGGTCGTTCTCGAGGGGGGTGTACAAGGCCGGTTCCATGGACCAGCTGAAGCAGTATGCAAAAGAGCTCTTCCGGTCGTCGGTGCTCGTGCTTGCACAGGAGTTTATGTATACCGACTTTGACTGGCGTATCGGGGTGCTTGGTGGTCGCCCGCTGTTTGCCTGTAAATACTATATGTCAGCCGGTCACTGGCAGATCTATAACCATACCGCCAAGGCGACAGCGAAATCCGGAGGCTTTGAAACCATGGCCGTTGAACAGGCTCCGATGGAGGTGATCAAGCTGGCGGTCAAGGCCTGCAGCCTGATAGGAAAAGGCTTATATGGCGTGGATATCAAACAGAGCGGGGATCGCTTTTCCGTGATTGAGATCAATGACAATCCCAATATTGACGCGGGAATCGAGGATGTTCACCTGGGCAAACTCTGCTACCTGCGCGTCATGGAATACTTCTACAGTGAAATGGAACGCTACCGCTATGGAGCGCGGTAGCGTTCGCTTCACCTTCCTTCCGCCGATAATCAGTCGAGATCAAAGCGGTCGAGGTTCATCACCTTGTCCCAGGCGGCGACGAAGTCCTTCACAAACTTCTTCTGCGCATCATCCTGGGCATAGACTTCCGCAAGCGCCCGCAGCTGTGAGTTGGAGCCGAAAACCAGATCCACCCGGGTGCCGGTCCACTTCACCTTTCCGGTTTTGCGGTTGATGCCCTCGAAAACGCCTTCGTCTTCCTTGGTGGGTTTCCATTCAACGCCCATGTCGACCAGGTTGACGAAGAAGTCGTTGGTCAGCGTCTCTTTCTGCTTCGTAAACACGCCGTTCTTCGAATTCCTGAAGTTTGCGCCCAGCACACGCAGTCCGCCGACAAGCACCGTCATCTCGGGTGCGGTCAGCGTCAGCAGCTGCGCCTTGTCGATCAGAAGATCCTCGGCCGAGATCGAATACGTCCGGGGGAGGTAGTTGCGGAAGCCGTCCGCCGCCGGTTCGAGATAGCTGAAGGAATCGACATCGGTCTGGTCCTGCGAGGCATCCGTGCGGCCCGGCTTGAAGGGCACCTTCACGTTGTGACCCGCTTTCCGGGCGGCTTCTTCCACCGCCGCACAGCCGCCGAGAACAATCAGGTCCGCCAGCGAAACCTGCTTCTTGTTCTTCTTCTGCGCCCGATTGAATTTGGCCTGGATTTCTTCGAGTGCTTTCAGCACCCGCTTGAGCCGTGTGGGCTGATTCACTTCCCAGTTTTTCTGCGGAGCAAGGCGGATGCGGGCACCATTGGCCCCGCCGCGCTTGTCGGATCCCCGGAAGGTGGACGCCGATGCCCATGCGATCGAAACAAGGTCAGAGATCGATAATCCGGATGCGAGGATCTTCTCCTTAAGCGCCTTGATATCGGGGCCGGTGATCAGCTTGTGATCAACCGCGGGAATCGGGTCCTGCCAGAGGAGGTCCTCTGTCGGCACTTCCGGGCCGAGATACCGTGACTTGGGCCCCATATCGCGGTGTGTCAGCTTGAACCAGGCCCGGGCAAATGCATCAGCAAACTCGTCCGGGTTTTCCAGATACCGCTTTGCGATCGGGCGGTATTTACGGTCCATCTTCAGCGACAGGTCTGCCGTGGTCATCATGGGGCGTTGCTTCTTTTTCGGATCGTATGGGTCGGCAATCATGTCCTCTTCATCCACATCCTTGGCATACCACTGGTATGCGCCGGCCGGACTCTTGACCAGTTCATAGTCATATTTGAAGAGCACCTTCAGGTAGCCCATATCCCACTGGGTGGGGTTCGGTTTCCAGGCTCCTTCGATACCGCTGGTGATGGCATCGCCGCCCTTGCCGCTCTTGTAGCTGCTTTTCCAGCCGAGGCCCATCTGCTCGATCGGGGCGGCTTCCGGTTCGGGGCCGACGTTGGCCGCATCGCCCGCGCCATGGCACTTGCCGAAGGTGTGTCCGCCGGCGACAAGCGCGACGGTCTCTTCATCGTTCATCGCCATCCGCTTGAAGGTCTCGCGCACATCTTTCCCGGAGGCTACCGGATCCGGATTGCCGTCGGGCCCTTCCGGGTTGACATAGATCAGCCCCATCTGCACGGCGGCCAGCGGGTTTTCGAGATCCCGCTTGCCGGAGTAGCGGCTTTTGGGCTGGTCACTTGTTGCCAGCCATTCCTCCTCGGCGCCCCAGTAGGTGTCAATTTCCGGTTCCCAGATATCCTCGCGTCCGCCGCCGAAGCCGAAGGTCTTGAAGCCCATCGATTCCAGCGCCACGTTGCCGGCGAGAATCAGCAGGTCGGCCCAGGACAGCTTGTTTCCATACTTTTGCTTGATCGGCCAGAGCAGGCGCCGCGCCTTGTCGAGATTGCCGTTGTCGGGCCAGCTGTTGATCGGCGCAAAGCGCTGGTTGCCCGTGCCGCCGCCGCCGCGGCCGTCGCCCACGCGGTAGGTGCCGGCGGCGTGCCACGCCATGCGAATAAAGAGACCGCCGTAATGACCCCAGTCGGCCGGCCACCACTCCTGCGTGTCGGTCATCAGCCGGGTGAGATCCTTCTTTACCGCCTTCAGGTTAAGCTTCTTGAATGCTTCGGCATAATCGAAGTCCTCGTCCATGGGATTGGACTTTGAGGATTGCTGATGCAGGACATCGAGCCGAACCTGATTCGGCCACCAGTCCTGGTTGGTCATCCCTCCACCTGCTTTGTGAATGAACGGACATTTGCTTTCGCTTTTCATGCTGTGTACTCCTTTCCGTGTCAATATTGGTACACCTCGTTAAACGTCAGACGCTGTGCAGGTTCTACTCCTCCTTGGCTCCAAGGGAGTTTATAAAATCCTCCGCTCAGTACAAGTTGCATTCCTTTTAATCTCCGGGACAACGCCGGACTACTTCGGCAGCGGCTCAATATTACCGCGGGCGAAATCCTCAAAGGTGCTGAGGCCGGCCTTGGCCCCTTCGCCCATCGCCACGATAATCTGTTTGTAGGGGACATCCGTGACGTCGCCGCAGGCATAGATCCCTGTCCGCCGGGTGCGGCAGTGACTGTCGATCACAATTTCATTGCGTTCATTGCGCTCGACCAGATCGCCGAAAAATCCGCTGTTGGGCATAAGGCCGATCTGCACAAAAATGCCGTCGGCCGGAATGGTTTTGGTCTCTTCACTGCTGCGATCCCTGACCACGATGCCGCTGACCTTGTCGCCGTTGTCGAGGACCCGGGTCGATTGGGTATTGGTTTTGATCGACACATTCCTGAGCGACTTCACCTTGTCAATCAGTACCCCATCGGCCTTCAGCTCCTCGGCAAATTCAATGAGCGTGACGTAGGAGCAGATGCCGGCGAGGTCAATGGCCGCCTCGACGCCCGAATTTCCGCCGCCGACGACAATAACCGGCTTTTCCTTGTAGAAGGGTCCGTCGCAGTGGGGGCAGAAGGCGACGCCGCGGCCGATGTTTTCCTTTTCTCCGGGAATCCCGAGCTGCCGCCATGTGGCCCCGGTGGCGAGAATCAACGCGCCGGCGGAGACGATTTCTCCGCCCTTCATATGCAGCGTTTTTCGCGGTCCGTCTTCGATGCGTTCAACACGCCGGTTCTCGAGCACCTGGATCGGATAGGAATCCAGATGTTTAAACAGATCGTTTGCCAGTTCCGGTCCCTCGGTGTAGGGGATGGAGATAAAGTTTTCAATCCCTTTGGTTTCCTTGACCTGCCCGCCGATATTTTCGGCAATAATCGCGGTCTTGAGGCCTTTGCGTGCGGTGTAGATTGCGGCTGCGACGCCGGCCGGTCCGCAGCCGATAATAGCGACGTCATATTCCCGGGCTTCACCGCCGGCCGTCGATTCAAAACCAAAGTGGGCTTCGAGTTTTTCGAGAAGGTCGGCCATGTTGGCCTTGCCGACATGAACAAGTTCTTCGCCGGCGAAAACCGCCGGCACACCCTGGATTTTGCGGGAAACAATTTCCTCCTGGAAGTGCGTGCCTTCTACGATCTCATGCGTGAAATCGGCATGAATCAGGGCCATCAGGTTGAGTGCCTGGACCACATCCGGGCAGTTGACGCAGCTGTCAGAGACATAGCTGGTCAGGCGGATCGGCCCCTTGAGAGCCTTGATGCGCTTCCGGATACCTTCATCCGGCTGCTTGCCCTTGCCGTCGGCATTGAGGATCGCCAGGATAAGCGTCGTGAATTCATGCCCGCCGGGAACCCCTTTGAACCGGATCGGCAGCGGCTGGCCATCCCGCTCAATGTGGAAGCGCAGGTCGTTGACCGGCCGTTCATCGAGTTCAATTCGCCCGGAGGTGGAAGCGACATCCTTCAGCATGCCGATCAGATCTTTCTCGGCGGGATGATCCTGCGCCTCAACGACGATCCGATAGGATGATTCAAGTGCGGCGAATACCGACTTTAACTGCTCCAGCATGGCCTGATCCAACATGCTTTTTTCTCCGGTGGCTAAAAATTGCCCCCGCCCGAAGGGGGGGGCGGGCGGGGGCTTGTGTGTTGGGGTGGGGAATACTAGATCTTGCCGACGAGATCGAGGCCGGGCTTGAGGGTTTCGGAGCCGGGCTTCCACTTGGCCGGGCAGACTTCGCCTTCGTTTTCGGCAACAAACTGAGCCGCCTGTACCTTCCGGACGATCTCTTCAGCATTACGGCCGATGGAGAGGTTGCTGTACTCCGCTACCTGGATCACACCCTGCGGATCGATGATGAAGGTGGCGCGGTAGGCCAGGCCTTCTTCTTCGATGTATGCACCCAGTGAGCGGGAGAGGGCGCCTGTCGGGTCGGCAATCATCGGGAACTTAATCTTCTTGATGGTTTCCGAAGCGTCCCACCAGGCCTTGTGCACAAAGTGCGTATCGGTGCTGACCGAGTAGACTTCGGTGTTGATCGCCTTCAGCTCTTCATACTGGTCGGCGATATCGCCCAGCTCAGTAGGGCAGACAAAAGTAAAGTCGGCCGGATAGAAGAACAGGATGGACCACTTGCCCTTGAGGCTCTCGTTCGAAACTTCAACGAAGTCGTCGTTGTGGTAGGCCTGTGCCTTGAACTCCGGTACCTGGGTGTTAATGATGCTCTGCATTTTTCTTTCTCCTTGGTTGGTTAAAGGTTCCTTGTTTTCTTTCGATGGGAAATAACCTGCCTGAAATTCATCTATTTGTAAAATTTATAGAATTTACCATATCGATAAATATAAATTATGATACCTTTCCGTCATGAATCTGCGCGCCTTTGAATATATCCTGGCCCTGGAAAAACACGGCAGTTTCCGCCTTGCAGCGGAGGCCTGCCATGTCAGCCAGCCGGCCCTGAGCATTCAGATCAAAAAAATGGAGGAGGAACTCGGGGTGCTGCTGCTGGAGCGCCAGCAGAAGGGTTTCATGTTCACACCCAGTGGGCAGGAGGTGCTGAAGCGGGCCCGTATCATTGCCCGGCAGGTTGAAGAGGTCGAAGGCCTGGCGCAGGTCTGGCACGACCCCTATTCCGGTGCCCTGTCGCTCGGCGCGTTCCCGACGCTTGCACCCTACTATTTCCCGAACATTATCGATCACATGGTGGATGCCTATCCCAATTTGCAGGTTAACCTGGTGGAGGAAAAAACCCATGTATTGATCGACCGCCTGATGTCCGGCGCACTCGATGCGGCCTTTCTGGCAATGCCGGTGCCGGACGACGTGCTGGAATACGGATTTATCTTTTCCGAGGAATTTTATGTCGGGGTGCCGCCCCGGCACGCCTGGGCAAAACGCAAGACCATCGATGCGGAGGAGCTGTCTAAAGAGCCGCTGCTGCTGCTCGAAGAAGGGCATTGCCTGCGCGGGCAGGCACTCGACTTCTGTTCACACGCCGGACTCGGTGAAGTGCTGAACTTCCGGGCGAGCTCCATGGAAACCCTGCTTCAGATGGTCTCTATGGGGCGGGCCATCTCGCTGATCCCTGACTGCGTCGCCAAAAAGAATCCTCACATCCATCATCTTAAAATCAAAGGCGGCGGACCCGAACGAACCATTGTTCTTGTCTGGCGGAAATCCTCCGTCCGCCGCGACCTCATGCTTGAGCTGGTCGACGATCTGAGCCGGGAATATGCGGGGTAGGGCAGCGCCGCGGACGCCCCGGCGAGCCGTCCCTGCCATTAGCTTACGATGCGGCGATGCGGTAGATGCGAGTGGGATGGTTGGTCCCGCCTGTATTAATGAAATCCAGCTAGCCGCCGGCGAGGTTGGTGCTGGCTTCGATTATAATTGATGGAGCTTGAGGTATCGGCCCTCTCCGTGGTTGATATGGTGGCCAAGCAGTTTGCCTATGATATCGGTTTGTGCTGTTCGTATGTGGATGGCGATGCGGCTCCGGGGTCTGCGGGTACTTACTCGGAGGCGGCCGCCTGAAGCACGGCTTGAAATGCCGGTTTGGGTTCCAGATCGCCGGTAAAGAGCAGAGCGTTCTGGCGACCACGCCAGGAGCGGGTGTCGCTCACTCCCCAGAAGGTCACGCGCTCAATCACATCGGCATGCCGATTGAAGATTTCGAACAGCTTGCGGTAAACCTCGGCCTGTTTTACATAGTTTTCCTCCGGAATCGTTCCTTCGCCCGTCTGGACGTCGAAGGATCCACTGTTGTCGCCGGTAGCCGTGACGTCCAGTTCGGTGATGCTCACCTTCAATCCGAGGGATGCATAGTTTTCGATGGCTTGTTCAACATCCGCCAGGTTGGTGTCGAGATGCCAGTGACCCTGAATCCCCACACCGTGAACGGGGGCGCCTTCATCAAGGAGCCGTTTCAGCAGAATCATGGAGCTCGCATGCTTGCCGGTGTTTTGGGAGGCCCCCTGTTCAATGTTGTAGTCGTTGTAGTACAGAACGGCATCCGGATCCGCTTCATGGGCCCACTTGAAAGCCAGGGTCAGTACGTCCGGTCCGACGGTTTTATACCAGCTGTAATCCCTCAGGTTTTCGGTGGTCCAGTCCCCTTCATCTGCGATGGACTCATTGGCAACATCCCACCCAATGACATCGCCCTTGTAGTGTTTGACCACCTTGGAAATGTGTCTCTTCAGGCGTCGAAGGGCCAACTTTCGGTCGGCCGGTTCTCCATCATCCTGAAAAAACCATCGTCCAGTCTGCGCATGCCAGAGCAGGGTATGTCCCCAGACTTTAATATCGTTGTCCTGACACCAGTCAACCAGATCATCGGGCGTGTCAAAATTATAGTTGTCTTCCGACGAGTGGGTCGGTTGGGGTTTCATGCAGTTTTCCGGGGTCACGATGTCGTAATGGAACGTCACGTTCTCCAGTTCTGCTTCAGAGTATCGCCGCGGAAAATCGCCGGCAGTCCCAATCATAAACCGATCGGCGTACGCTTCCTTGAGTGACTGCATATCTTCTGTATTGTCTGCGCTGTATCCCTGTCCAGACACCGTTCCGGTCAAGAGGCATGCACAGACCGTCATGCCGGATAATAACCTTCTCTTCATGATCTTTTCCTTTTTCTAAATGAGGGCTCATCCGATAACGGACGGGGAGTCTAATAAAAGCAGACGAATAAGACGAAGGAGAGGAAGGTATTATTACATAGAATTTCAATATTTTGTGTTCGGTGAGCTGTCCGGGGCACCGGACAGCGATACGGGAACAAGCTTAAGTGATAGATGAATCTAGAACAGGCTCTTGGTGTAGAGGGTGTGGTAGTAGCCTTCGAGGGCGGTGAGCTCGGCGTGGGTGCCGTTTTCGACGACCTCGCCGTCTCGCAGGACATAGATCGTGTCGGCATGTTTCACGGTGGAGAGCCGGTGGGCGATGATGATGGTGGTGCGGTCCTTGCAGAGCCGTTCCATCGCATCCTGGATCAGCTGCTCCGATTCGGTGTCGAGGGCGGAGGTGGCTTCATCAAAAATCAGAATCGGCGGATTCTTGAGGAACACGCGCGCAATGGAGACGCGCTGCTTCTGGCCGCCGGAAAGCTTTACCCCGTGCTCGCCGACGGGGGAGTCGAATCCTTCCGGGAGCGACTGGATAAAGTCGTATATGTTGGCCTGTTTAGCGGCGGCGATGATTTCCTCTTCGGAGGCCTCGCGGTTCCCGAACAGAATGTTATCGCGGATGGAGGTGTCAAACAGGAAGGGCGACTGCTGGACGATGCCGATCTGTTCGCGCAGAAACTGTTGACGCAGGTCGAGGACGTTCACGCCGTCGATTTCAATGCTGCCGGATTTAGCCTCATAGAAGCGCGGAATCAGGGCTGCCAGAGTCGATTTGCCGGCACCGGATTCTCCGACGAGCGCCACGGTCTGGCCGGCGGTGATGGACATCGAAACGTTTTTGAGGACTTGCGCCTTATTGCCCTCGTAGGCAAACGTGAGGTCGCGGACTTCAATGGCGCCGGTAATCGGATCGGGCTCGATGGGATTCTCGCGGTCCTGAATGTCGGGTTCGATATCCATGATTTCGGTGAAGCGCTCGAAGGAGGCCGCACCCTGTCCAAACTGTTCGACAAAGTTGACCATCCGGTCGATGGGCTTGGTCATGAAGCGGGCAAACATAAGGAAGACGAGCACGTCCGCAATGGAGGCCTTCCGGTTGAAGACCATGAGGGCGCCGGCGATGGCAATGATGATTTCGTGGACATTGATGAGCCCCATCATGGTGGAGTGGAAGGCGGCCATGGTGTGATACATGGTTTCCTTCGATTCGCGGAAATCATGGTTAACCTCGTCGAACTGGGCGACCGCGTGGTCTTCGCGGGCGAAGGATTTGACTTCGCGGATGCCCTGGATGGAGTTTTCAATATTGGCGTTGATGTCGGCCACGCGGCGGCGCATGGTGCGCACGTTGCGCCGGAAGCGGCGCTGGAAGCCGATGCCGCACAGGACCATGACCGGCAGGGGGATCAGGGCAATCCACGCCAGCGTAGGATTCATCCAGAACATGCAGCCGAAGGCGCCGGAAATAGTGAAGGCGGCCAGGAAAATATCTTCCGGGACATGGTGGGCAACCTCGGAAATGGTGAAGAGATCGTTGCTGAGGCGCGACATAATGTGGCCGGTCTTGGTCTTGTCGTAATAGCTGAACGAGAGCTTCTGCAGATGGCGGAAGAGCACGCCGCGCATGTCGGTTTCGATCCGTGTTCCCAGCACATGGCCCCACTTGATGTTGTTGAAGGCTGAAAGCGCCAGGATTACCACCAGTATAACGAGGATGGCCACCGTGACCGCGACCTCCTGCAGCGGCGCCTCGGCGAGCTTGAAGAGGTGGCGGGTGGCCAACGGAATCAGTACTGCGCAGAGGGCGCGCAGGAACGCCATGGAAAGGTCGAGGGCAAACAGCGGGCGGTGCGGACGGTAGAATGCGCAGAAGCGACGAATCATTTCAGCAGCGTGGCAGGTGTGTCGACCTGCAGGAAGTTGGTATGGGCTGAGTAGATCTGTCCGCCGCCGATGAAGACGATGGTATCGTCCATCCCGAAGTGTCCTTCGTCGATCAGCTTCTTGAGTGCGGCTTTTACCAACTCATCCGTGCTGTGGGGTATATCGATCCGTTCCGCCATCACCCCATAGCTCAGGGAAAGCTCGCGCACGGTTCGCATGCTGGCCGAGAGAGCGATGATCGGCGTTTTGCCCCGGTAGGATGCGCAGACCTGGGCGGTATCGCCGGACGTGGTGCTGGTGATGATGGCCTTGGCCGGAAGCATGGCGGCCATGGCCACGGCGGACTTCGCCAGATGGTTGCGCGGCTTCAGCTCGTCGGACTGCTGCACCACCGGCAGCTTGTAGCTCAGCGACATCTTCTGTTCTTCGACGTTCTTGGCGATGCGGGCCATGGTTTGGCAGGCCTCGACCGGATATTTGCCGTACGCAGTTTCGCCGGAGAGCATGACGGCGTCGGTGCCGTCATAGATAGCGTTGGCGACATCGGACACCTCGGCCCGGGTGGCGCGCGGGTTGTCGATCATCGAGTGGAGCATCTGGGTGGCGGTGATCACCGGTTTTACCCGCCGGATGCAGGTTTTGATCATCTGTTTCTGGATGATCGGTACCTCCTCGGCGGGGATCTCGATACCAAGGTCGCCGCGGGCAATCATGACCGAGTGGGCGACATCGAGAATCGATTCAAGATTGTCCACACCCTCGCGGTTTTCAATCTTCGCAATGATCTTGATGGGGCTTTTGCGCATGTCAAGTATGGTCTGGATGGCCATGACATCGTCGCGGCTGCGAACGAAGGAGTGGGCGATGAATTCGATGTTGTCGTTGCGTGTGGCCCAGTCGATGAACTCCGCATCCTTTTCCGTAAGGGCCGGCAGGTTGAGGTTGGTGTCCGGGACATTAACGCTCTTCCGGTTTCTGATGCTGCCGTCGTTTTCGGCCACGCAGATGAGGGTGTCTTCCGTTTTCTCCTTCACCGTCAGGTGAATCTCGCCATCATCAATGAGGATTGCACTGTCGACCGGAACCTCATCCACAAAATCCTCAAAGTTGACCCGGAAGCCGTTGTCCGGCACATGGTCGGAGGCGATGGAAACCGTATCGCCGGCTTTGAGTTCCATCGGGGCGCCCATTTCGCAGGTGCGCACTTCAGGCCCTTTGGTATCGATCAGAATTCCGATGTATTCCGACACAGAGCGTATGTTATCGACAATGGTATCGGCCTCGTCGGTGCTGATGTGCGCCGTATTCAATCGGGCCATGTTCATACCGCTCTCATGCAGCTCCCGGATAAATTCGGGCTCGCACCGGTTGCCGGCAATGGTACAGATGATTTTAGTTTGCTTGTTTTGCATATTTTTTCCGTTTATTGGCGGCGAAGCTTTTAGCAGATTGGCCGGCAGGCACTAGCTTCAATAACAACTAATTTACCAATGCGGTGGCTTTTCATTCCCTGCAATTTCATTGGTTGACTCCATTTGCTCGAGTTTTTTCTCAAGCTTGTCCATGCGCAGCCGAAGGGCGACGATGTCCTGCTGCTGGCGGTAGACCTCGGTATTGAGCTCGGCGATGGTCTTGTCCTGCAGAGTGACCAGACTTTCAAGTTTGCTGATGCGGTCTTCCATGTGCACGTTTTACCAGATTGGCAGGATAAGGGTATAGGATTCATCCTCTTTTACATTGATGCCCGGAAGGGGTTAGAATAACAATAGCCGTCACTAAGGAGAGATGCATGGCCGATAATCTTCAAGATACTGGGTTTCTGTTGAAGAACCTCATGGAAAACATGCCGGACATGATCTACTTCAAGGACTCCGAATCCCGCTTTATCATGGTCAACCGGGCTTATTGCGAGCGGTTCAGCATTGATTCCGAAGCGATTGTCGGAAAAACCGACTTCGATATCTTTGCCGATGCCCATGCGCAGCAGGCCTTCGACGACGAAAAACGGATTATTGATACCGGTGAACCGCTGGTGGGTGTCGAGGAGAAGGAAACCTGGGCGGATGGGCGCATTGCCTGGGTGTCCACCACCAAGATGCCGCTCAAAGATGCAGATGGCAAGATTATCGGCACGTTTGGAATCTCGCGTGATATCACCGAGCATAAAGAGGCCGAGCTGCGGGCCGCCTACTTTTCCGAACAGGTTCGCCGTATCAAGGAGAGCATGGAAGAGGACGTCCGCATGGCGGCCGAGCTGCAGAAAACGTTTTTTCCGCGCAGCTATCCCACTTTTCCGCGTGGTGCCGCCGAAGTCGATAGTTGTGTGGAGTTCAGCCACTACTACAATGCCAGCGGTATGGTGAGCGGCGATTTCTGTACGATCCGCCGGCTGTCTGATACCAAGTCCGGCATCTTCCAGTGCGATGTGATGGGCCATGGCGTCCGGGCAGCGCTGGGAACCGCCCTGATCTGCGCCATTGTCGAGGAGTTGTCATCCGTTGCCACGGATCCGGGCAAATTTCTTGGACGGATGAACGATCTGCTCCTGCCGATGCTGCAGCAAGAGGACATGCTGCTTTTTGCCTCAGCCTGCTACATGGTATTTGACGCATCGACCGGTGTGCTGAGCTTCGCCAATGCAGGCCATCCGGTTCCGCTTCATATAAAGTCCAGCAGCAGGGAGGCGGCGTGGCTGATGGATGACCCGGATCTGCGCGGGGCCGCACTGGCCATCGCCGAGGGTACGGAATATCAGACCATCAAGAAGCAGCTTCAGCCCGGCGATTCAGCCGTGATTTATACCGATGGCCTTTATGAAGTGGAGCGGGACGATGGCGAGGAATTCAGCGAAGAGCGGCTGCTGTCTGCCGCGCAGCGGTTGAGCCCCATGTCGTTGGCCGATCTCTTCCCTGCACTGACGAACGAGGCCTGCCTTTTTGCGGGCCATGGCGAGCTGGATGACGATGTCTGCATGGTCGGACTCCACTACAAACATCCGATGCATGTATGCTGATTCGTTGAGGAGAGCACAGTGAGTAGCCATGAACACGAGTAAGCTGCCAGATCCTGCATTTTTGCTGGATCAGCTGATGCACAGCACCCTGGACGTCATTTATTTCAAGGATAAACAATCCCGCTTCATGACCTACAACCGGGCCTGTGCTGTCAAACACGGTTGGACCTCGCTGCAGGAGGGCGTCGGTAAAACCGATTTTGATGTATTCAGTAAGGAACATGCAGAGAACTCCTTTGCGGATGAACAGCGCGTCATGTCCAGCGGGGAGATCATGCAGGGGGTGGAGGAACAGGAGATCTGGCCGGACGGGCATGTTACCTGGTGCTCCTCTTCCAAGGTTCCGCTGCGGGATGACTCCGGCAGGATTATAGGTATCTTCGGTATTACACGCGATATAACCGCCAGTAAAGAGGCGCAGATGCAGGCCCGGCGCTACGCGGATCAGGTGGCCGATATCAAGGGAATGCTCGAGGAAGATGCCCGCATGGCCGGAAAGCTGCAGCATAGCTTTTTTATGATGGACTATCCGGTTTTTCCTGAAGGGGTGGCGCCGCAGGAAAGTTGTATCGAATTCCTGCACCATTTCAATAAGTGCAACCTCGTGAGCGGGGATTACTGCCATGTCCGCCGCCTGTCGGAGACCCGGGTCGGTATTCTGCTGTGCGATATCCTCGGGACCGGCGCAAGGGCCGCGCTGGGCGCAGCGCTGATCCGCGGTGTCATGGAGGATATTTCGGGGCTGGCGCAGGATCCTTCCATGTACGTTGAGCACCTGAATAAACAGCTCTATCCCTTGCTCCACCCAGAGGGACTATTGCTGGATGTTTCGGCCTGCTACATGGTGCTGGATGTCTCTACAGGCGAAGCCCGAGTCGTAAGTGCAGGGCATCCGCTGCCCCTGCATTTCCGGAAAGGCCATCCGGTCAAGTGGCTGTTCGAGAATCTGGTGTTTCGCGGTCCGGGGCTGGCGGTGGCGCCCAATACCAAATATCGCGCCGTTTCCTGCCGCCTGCAGCCCGGCGACTCCGTGGTGATCTACACCGACGGTCTTTTTACGGTGAAAAATGCACGGGGTGAACCATTCAGCGAGAAGCGTTTGCTCGACACGGCCCGCGGGATGTCGGGCAAGTCGCTAGGGAACATTTTCAGCGAGTTGGAAAATGCGGCGCTTGCATTCTCCAGGGACGATGCATTTGCCGATGACGTATGCCTGATCGGGGTTCATTTGCGAACATTATTGGGAGCGGTATGAGGATATTAGCACTACTTCTTTCGATGTCAGCGGGATCCATGGCTGAGCTCAGCTGGCAGCAGAATACGATCACAAACCAGGTTCATCCTACGCAGGTGTTTACGGAGGCCCAGTTCCGGTTTTCCAATACCGGTCCGGAGCCGGCATTCATTTCCGATGTGGTCGTAACCTGCGGTTGTCTGAGTGCAAAGCCGAGCAAGAAGAGCATCGCCCCCGGTGAAGAAGGTGTCGTAACACTCGGGCTTAACCTACGAAATCGTCAGGGCAAACTCCGCAAGATGGCTCTGGTACGCACCCGTGACGGCCAGGAGCAGATTTTAACGATCTGCGTCAATATTCCCCCCGCCTATGTAATCGAGCCGCGGTTGATACGCTGGGATAAGGCGGATGACGAGCCGACCAAAACGGTACACCTGCTCAATCCCAACGAAACGCCCATCCGTCTGCTTTCTATTTCATCTTCGCACGAGGCCTTGCCCGCCAAACTCGAAACCATCCGGGAAGGGTTTGAGTACGAGGTCGTTGTGACGCGAAGCCCCGATGCGCAACAGGCCCGGTCCGTGATCCGGATTGCCACGGAGCCGCCGCCGGGCTATGATGAGTCCATCACCCTCAAGATTTACGCGATTGCGCCCTGATATGGTTGAACTGATCAGCAACCGGGAAATCTACCAAAGGGTGATACTGGAAATGGTTCCGGACGCAACGGAAAGCGTATGGATTGCCACCGCCGACATCAAGGACATGCACGTAGAGGGTGCCGGCGGCTTCCGGCCGTTTCTTGGCGTGCTGGCGGATCTGGTGAGTCGGGGGGTTGAGATCCGCCTGCTGCATGCCAAGGAGCCCGGTCCGAATTTCCGCAAGGACTTTGACCAATATCCGGAGCTGCTGGACGGCTTGGAGCGCAGCATATGTCCGCGCGTGCATCAGAAATCCATCGTGGTGGACCGCCGCCTGGCCTACCTGGGGAGTGCCAACCTGACGGGTGCGGGTATGGGGGCCAAGAGCCAAGATCGACGAAACTTTGAGCTGGGCATTATCAGCGATGAATCCGGAATCGTTACCGGCGTGATGGAGCTGTTCGATGCAATCTGGATGGGGGCCCATTGCAGAACCTGCCGGCGCCGCGACTTCTGCCCCGATCCGATCGCCTGATCGGCGGCGCACAAAATCACGAATAGCGGGTTGACCGCCGCCGGCGCATTTTGTAAACACTTCCCCTCATTTCCTATCGCCAATGTAGCTCAGTTGGTAGAGCAGCTCATTCGTAATGAGCAGGTCATCGGTTCGAATCCGATCATTGGCTCCATTGCTTCCTTCGGTAAAATCCTTTTAAGATATTGCGTGTTCAGCTAGTGTTCGCACTTAAGATTACGCAGGACCACCGCAGAAGGAACATACATGGATAACCGGCTTCCCCTGAAAGGATTGTTCTTGGGCGCGCTGCTGTTTGCAGGCTGTGCTCACATTCCGGAAAATCCGGACAGGACGGTAACGTACAGCGCTCCGCCGGCCAGTGAAGGTGTACTGGCTGAGACCAGCCAGTCCGTGCTTTCCGGTGCTACTTCCGTGGAGTCGGCCTTTATGCTGATCCCGGAAAACGACGAAGCGCTGAAGTGGCGGCTGGCCCTTATCGACAGCGCCCGGCAGAGTATCGATCTGCAGGTCTTTATCTGGACGAATGATGAAAGCGGACGGCTGCTGCTGAACCGGATCATCTCTGCTGCGCAGCGGGGCGTCATGGTACGCCTTCTTCTGGATGACATGCCCAAGGACTGGCCGGACAAGGTAACGGCTCTGGTGGCGCGTGCGCCCAATATCCAGGTTCGGCGTTTTAATCCCGGGCGGGTGCGCAAGGGGCTTATAGGCCGGACCTTCCAGATGAGCACGCAGTTTCGGACGCTCAATCGCCGGATGCATAATAAGCAGCTGCTCGTGGATGGGCGATGGGGGATCATTGGCGGCCGTAACATCGGTAATCCCTACTTCGGGCTGGGTAAAAAATACAATAACCGGGATCTCGACCTGCTGATAACGGGTCCGGTCATCCGGGAGCTGGCGGATGACTTTGATGAATACTGGAATGCCCCGGCCGCCTATCCGGGCGAGGCGATGTATAAGGAGCTTACCGCGGAAGAAGAAGCGGAAACCAGTGCGCGTTTTAAACAGCTGGTCAATGAAGACCGAGGGGTCTTGCAGCAGACGAGCATTCCGGCTGATCCGCAGGACTGGCGCCGCGAACTGGCGGAGCTCGAGAGCAGGATGGTTTTTGGAGCCGCCAAATCCATGCGCGACTCGCCGGAAGTTACGGGAGACCGGGGGATCAGGCTTGAGGAGCTGATCGACGAGTATGCGCCCGAGGTAAAACATGAATCCTGCATCATCACGCCCTACCTGATCCCCACCAGGGAGCAGATAGCGGGTATTGAACGGGCGGTCAGGGAAGAGGGCCGCAGGGTGCGGCTGCTGGTGCCCTCGATGGAATCAAACAATCATACCATGGCGCACAGTCATTATAAGAAATATCGCAAAAAGCTCCTGCGTGCAGGTGCGGAGCTGTATGAATTCCGGGGGGAGCCGTCTGCGGAAATGCGGGCCATGAGCGACACGGCCCCTGTAAAATCGAAATTCATCTCGCTCCACACGAAAGGATTTGTGCTTGATGGAGAGTGGGTGCTGCTGGGATCGCTGAATGTCGACCCGCGCTCGATCGAGATCAACACGGAACATATGGTCATCATCGAGTCGCCGGCGCTCGCGCGGCAGATGCGGGCGGATTTTGAATGGATGATCGATCCGGCCAACGCCTGGGAAGTGACATTGAACGAAAAGGGCGATCTGCGCTGGACCTCCTCGGCGGGCGTGGTGAAGAGGCAGCCGGCCCGGGGCATCCTCCAGCGCTGGAAGGATTTCTTCTACCGGCTGCTGCCGATCGAAGGCCAGCTCTGATCGGCGGTGCCATTCCTTTGTAACGGGACTGGATGAGGACGTGTCATTCCTCTAAGGTCTGCCGTCATGAATTTTCACGAAGAACTCAACGAAGAGCAGTATGCCGCCGTCACGGCGCCGGACGGCCCGGCACTGGTGGTGGCTGCCGCCGGGACCGGCAAGACCCGTACGCTGATTTATCGCCTAGCATATCTGGCGACCGAGAAGAATGTTCAGCCGTGGGAAGTGCTGCTGCTGACGTTCACCAACAAGGCGGCCAAGGAGATGCTGACCCGTGCTGAGGCCTTGGTACAGCGGCGTTTCAACAGCGGCTACAGCGGGACATTCCACTCCTTTGCAAACCGGTTGCTGCGCTCGCATGCGGATACACTGGGGTATGGCAAGGACTATACGATTCTCGATGCCGATGATGCCAAGAAGCTGGTGCGCGCCTGTGCGGATGAGGTGGGCGTGGAAAAGAAACATTTTCCGAAGCCGGAGGTGCTGCTCAGCCTGTTCGGAGTGGTGAGCGGTCGCATGGGGGATCTGTCCGCAGCGGTCGACGAGCGGTTTGAATATACCGAGGTCGATGCGGAGCAGGTCTTGAGGGTGCATGCCCGCTACCAGCAGAAAAAGCGTGAATCCAACGCCATGGACTTTGACGATCTGTTGATCAACGCCCACAAACTGCTGGTCGACAACGAACGCATTCGCTCCTTCTATCAGGACGAGTTCAAGTATGTGCTGGTTGACGAATACCAGGATACGAATGCGATCCAGGCCGAGCTGGTGCACATGCTGGTGAAGGAACATGGAAATATCATGGTGGTTGGCGATGATTTCCAGAGCATTTATTCTTGGCGCGGTGCCGACTTCCGGAATTTCCTGGATTTCGACAGGGCCTATCCGGGAGCCAAAACCTATAAACTGCAGGTCAACTACCGCAGCACACCGGAAATCCTGGAGGTGGCCAATGAGGTGATCGCCGGAAACCCGGAACAGTTCCAGAAGGAACTGCAGGCGGTGCGCGAAAGTCTGGCGTTGCCGAAGCTGGCCAAATTGCGCGATGGATCGGTGCAGGCGCGCTATGTGATTGAAAAGGCCCACGAGCTGCATCGTCGCGGCATTCCGTACGCTGAAATCTGTGTACTCTACCGTTCGCACTTCCATGCGATGGAGCTGCAGATGGAACTCGCCCGTGCGCAGCTCCCGTATGTCGTGACCTCGGGTGTCCGCTTCTTCGAACAGGCGCACGTAAAGGATGTGCTTACGGTGCTGCGCCTGCTGGTCAATCCGTCCGACGAGCTGGCCTTCAGCCGGCTGGTGCAGCTGCTACCGAAGGTCGGGGCCAGGACTGCGCAGAAAATTTTCAGAAAATTCGGCGGGCGCATCAATCTGCAGCGGCCGGAAATCCATGAGGAACTGACGGTTGCGCTGCCCGCCGCTGCGCGCGAAGGCTGGGAAGCGATCAAGCCCGTGTTCCTGGCCTATCGCGAGGAGGAACTGGGCAGCGATCCGAGCGAGGTGATCTTCCGCTTCAACAAGGCGTTCTATTCCGAGTACATGGTTGAAAACTTTGATAACCATAAGTTTCGTCAGGAAGATCTCGACGGCCTGATCGATTTCACGGTCAAGTTTGACACCACCGAGGCCTTCCTCTCCGAAATTGCACTGCTTACCAATCTCGATGCCGAGAGCGGGAATGCGCCTTCGGATGATGAGCCGGACGATGCGCTTCGCTTGAGTACGGTGCATCAGGCCAAGGGGTTGGAGTGGAAAGCGGTCTTCGTGCTCTTCGTCAACGAGGACATGTTTCCCAGCAAGAAGTCGGTTGAGGAGTCGGGCGATGCCGAAGAACGCCGTCTTTTCTACGTGGCCGTCACCCGTGCCGAGGATGAGCTGTTCCTCTGCTCGCCCATGGTGCGTCGCCAGCGCGACGGCGGCATGATCTTTCTCGATCCCTCGCGTTTCCTTACCGAGATTCCGGAAGACCTCCTGCAGGACGACGGCGGATTCTTTTAATGGCGGGCCGCCGGCCCCGGCGACAAAGGACCGCGAGGCCGCGGTCCCTCCAGCTTGCGGTTGCGTATGATGTGGTGGTGGAGGGTCGCCGGCCCCGGCGACCGGGCCTTACTCCGCGCGTTCGATCTCGGGGAAGAGCGACACGACCCGGTGGAACAGGTAGAGGATGATGAAGGGCATCGTAATTAGCACCCCGGCCATAATGATCCCTTCCTTGTCCCAGATCCCGGGAAAGTAGCTGGTGAAACCGCGCATCGACTTGGAAATGAGCTGACCGCCGATAACCACGTTCCAGCGCATCAGCAGCACCTGCACCAGCAGCATCGCTGATGACAGCCAGATCAACATATAGGCGGTTCGCTGTTTCAGTTTAAACAGGGCATTTGCACCCAGCATGAAAAACGGGATCAGGGAAAAGACGAAGAACTGCAGCACGATGTAGGAGATGAACAGCTTGTTGCGAATCAGTTCGCCCAGGATCTCGGTCTCGTCTGTTTGTTCGTAAACAATGGACAGCAGTTCCATCATTTCCAGTGCGACGGCCACAATCATGAATCCCCATAGAAAGCGGGCCATGGATTGTACGCAGGGCGGATCCACCTTCCACCCATTGATTTTCGATACGATAAAGTAGTGGAAGATCAGCACCGCGATGCCCGAGACGATGGCCGAGAAGATAAAGATCACGAACATCAGCGGTGTCGACCACCAGGGATTCGCCTTGAGTGAGCCGAACAGAAATCCCACATAGCCATGCAGTACACAGGCGAGCGGAATGCCCACGGCGGCCAGAAACCGGGATATATGATGGTCGGCACGCCGGGTGGCTTCGGTATCGCGGTAGTTGAACAGGATAATGCACCGGCAAAGCCATGCAACGGGACCGCGACCCCGTGCCCGGGCAATGAAGTCCGATCGCATCACGAACCAGATTTCGAGCACTACGAGAATGAGATAGGCGGTATAGATGTAGCCGAAGCCCGCCATGGCGGAGGTGAAGTGCGGCGTGACCATGATGTTGAAGGCGCGTTCGGGATGCCCCAGATGAATGAGCAGCGGGAGCGGGGCAAACAGCAGGAAGACAAAGGCCGAGGCCAGCGAGAAACGGGCGATGGGGCGCAGCTCGGAGCGGCCGAAGACGTGGTAGAGCGCCGAGACGATAAAAGCGCCGGCGACCAGCCCCGTGATGTAGGGGTAGAGCACGATCATCACCGACCAGGTTACGTGCAGTTCGTTGGGAAACACAAAGTTCATCACACCACCTCGAAGTCGAGCTCAAGATAATAACATTTGGGATGGGTCCCCATCTCCGGTTTGAGCAGTCTGAAGCGCCGCTGTTTCAGCGCAATGGAGAGCGGATCCTCCGGATCGTTGATGTCGCCGAACATACGCACCTGCTTGGGGCAGGCCAGAACGCAGGCCGGTTCTTTGCCATGCTTGATGCGGTGATAGCACAGGGTGCATTTGTCTGCGACATGGGTGTCGGGGTTAATGAACCGGGTCCCGTACGGGCAGGCCTGCACGCAGTATCCACAGCCGATGCATCGCTCCCGGTCCACCAGGACGACACCATCCGGAGAGTCATAGGTGGCGCCTACCGGGCACACCTGGGTGCAGACCGATTTCTCGCAGTGGTTGCACAGCTTGGGCACGAAGAAAGCCTTCGCGACATGTTCCTTTTCCACTTCGCGGAATACATGGTCATTCTCGGCGGCGACATCGACGTCGACTTTGCCGTCTGCGTGAACACGAAAGCGCTCTATCCATGTGCGGAAATAGCTTTCGGGCACCAGGTTCTCGGCCTGGCACGCGCGCATACAGGCGCAGCAGCCAATGCATCGCGAGGTATCCACCGCATAGGCGTAGTAGGGGCCTTTGCCGTTCTTATTGGTCTTGTCGGCGGACAGGGCCGGCAGGGGCCAAACAAGCAGCATGCCCCCGGCCGTCGCACCGCGCAGCAGATTACGTCGGTTTATGTGGGAGTTACAGGGCATGGGGCTTCTCCTTCGGATAGAGGTCGTGAATGTTAAACATGTGGCAGTCCAGGCAGGACTGTGCGGGGTCGGGAGGCTCGTCCGATACCTCCTCGAGATGGCCGGGCCAGTCGATTCTGACGGTGTCCGAGCTCAGCTTGAATTCTGTCTTTCGGTGGCAGAGCAGGCAGAAACGGGGGTCGCCGTTTCGTACGATGCGGCCGGAAAAGTTGTTTTCCTTTATAAACAGGTGGCAGGTGGTGCAGTCGATGGAATGATGTTCGTTCTTCGCAAACGAAGCGGTAATGGTCGGGTGGCAATCCTTACAATGAAAGATGCGGGGATGGTCAGCGGGTTGCTCGAGCTGATCATTCGTGCGTCCGATATGACAATCGGCGCAGTCCTGTATCAGCGGATGCAGTCGTGCCTTGCGCAGGTCGTGATCCATAAAGAGGGGTTCGTGTCCGGAATGGCAGCTCACACAGGCAATGTTGGTGTCGGTTACCCCGACAAATCTGAAATGCTCGGTCCAGACCACCTGGGGGAATGAACCGGGCCGTGCATCCAGCTGACGATGGCAGACCAGACAGTCGTCCTTCCCGTCGGCCGGCCGCATGGGCTGATCCGGATCATCCATATGCCGCACCCCGGGGCCGTGGCAGGTTTCGCATTGAACCGAGGCATGCACATCCTTGGCATGCACCGCTACGACATCATCGTGACAGTCCGCACAGGCCGCCTGCCCGGCGAAGCTGCCTGAACGCTGCTGTTCTTCATTCATCGCGCCAGCGCGGTAGAACCCGCTTTCACCAAATGTGTCCGGAACCAGTCGGGTGCGGGCGAACAGTCCGATCACCACCAGGATCAGGATAATGATGAATATTGGATACGCATGCCGGTAGTCCGTACGCGGAGGTTCATTGCCCTGGTGTTCCCCAATCATGCTGCCCTCCGGTTGGTTTGAGCGGTAGGGCGGGCAGTGAACCGGTGCCATCGGTTCATCAGGCACTGGGCTGCCCGTCATGTCCCACAACATGATAGTTTTGGTCGTCTTCGCCTGAATGTACAGGAAAAGGGGGCCGTCCACCTCACTTTAGATAAAATCTTAATGCGCGGTTTCAGTGCACGGAAAAATCCACCACAACCGGGAAGTGGTCGGAGCCGACACCGCGTCCGATCATGCGGTTGTGGATGGTGATGCCGTCGGAATAAAGCATGTGGTCGAGCGGGATGCGCAGGAACCGCATGTGACTGGGCCAGCTGGGCTGATGACCGAATCCCTTCATGCTGTTTTTTAATCCGGACTCCCTGATCAGCCGGGTAAAGTGCGTAGACCAGGGCGTGACGTTCAGGTCACCGATCAGCAGCACGGGATGAATTTGCTCAGCCACAACTTCCGGCAGCGTTTCCAACTGGGCATTACGCAGCTGCGCTCCCCGACGGCCCATGGGTGGAACCGGATGGGTTCCAATGACGGACACCACACCTTGCGGTGCATACATGTCGGCCATGATCGAAGGAACTCCGCCCGGGCCGATCTGAATTACGGTTCCATGTTCAAGCGGATATTTGCTGAGCAGCATGATCCCGAAGCAGCCGTCCTGCGGCTGTTCAACACGATGGGGGTAGACCTCGCTCAGTACATCCAGCTCGTACGCCCATTTCGGGGTCACCTCTTCCAGCAGCAGGAGATCCGGAGCAAACTGCTCAACCGCTTCAAGCACCTGTTCCGTATTGCCGTTGCCGGCATTGAGGTTCATCAGCATGGCACGAATGGGTTTGGTCGATGCTGGTTCCGGCCGGCCGATATAGAGCGGAAGCACAAAGGCATAGTTTACACATGCCAGTATCACCAACGTCACCGCCCAGCGGTTCCTGCGCCTCCAAAGCGCAATAAAAAACGGGATGAGGCAGAGCTGCATGTACTGCACCCTGAAATGGCTGAACAGGTCAAAAATCCAGTGGAGCCGGCCCAGGAAACTCAGCAGGGTCGCGACCAGAATGCCCAGCGTGATGAGATCCAGGATGCCATCAAGCACGGTTCGTTTCTTCTTATTCATTTTACGTTGTTTAGACATCGATCACCAATCCACACCATTGTCCATCCCCATCGCGCGCGATTTCCCGACCCCCCAATTGAATGAAGGTATCGGCCACGGCGTCGGCTTCGATTTCCCGGATGCCGCTCAGCAGCATGCGCCTGCCTGTTGCACGTTTGATCAGCGGTGCGGCTTCGAGCAGCACGGAAGTCAGAATATTGGCGCATACCAGATCGGCCGGTCCGGTATACCAGCCCGGCTCGAGCACGTCGGCCTGAAAAAAATGAATACGGCCCTCGACCCCGTTGCGCACCGCGTTTTCATTGCACTGATCGACGCAGACCGGATCATAGTCGAATGCGGCTACGTTCTGAACGCCGAGTTTGATGGCGGCGATGGAAAGAATCCCGCTTCCGGTGCCGGCATCAATCATGGTTTCGGGCTTCAAATCGTCTACGGCCTGTTCCAGTGCCTCCAGGCAGAACCGGGTGGTGAAATGACCGCCGGTGCCGAAACTCAGGCCGGGATTGATGATGATGTTGATTCGTCCGTCATCCGGCACCGTTTCCCATTCCGGTACGATGCGAAGGTTGCGTCCGAGTTCCATTACCTTAAAATGATGCTGCCAAAAGGTGGTCCAATCCTGCTCTTTATATTCCTTTGCATCGGCACCGCGGATATTGAGTTCGGCCGGCAGCGCCTTCAGGGCTATTTCTGCTTCAAGCAGCGAATCAAAATAGACTTCGATCTGCGTTTCTTCGGCCAGCGGCTTCGAGAGTTCGATGGGTTCCTTCTGAAGCGCTGCGCGCACCCATTCGCAAACGGGTTCGGCTTCAGATGATCGAATCACCAGGGTTAGCTGCCCTCCGCAGTTTGCTTGGTTTTGCGTCATAAATCAGTCCTTAAGGTGTCGTGCCTGTCTGGGCATTCGGGAAGGGGAGGATGTATCTGTTGCGCCGCTGTTTTCAAACCCAAATTTCTTCAGGAATCCCGGCACATCGGGACGGTTGCCTCGGCGGTAGTCGCTCCACAGCGCTTCAGCAACCGTCTTTTCATCCACACCCCTGTGTTCCGTCAGATAGTGCATAAGCAGTTTGGCCAGCCGGATCATGTGCAGGCTTCCGGTGGTCCCGGTCCTGGCATAGAGCCAGTCACTCCACTGCATGAATGCCCTGAACGGGGAGGGATCATCCTGCCAGATCATCGGCGCCGACGTGATAAACTGGCCATTATTCACCGTCAGGTTCCAGTATCGCGCGAATCGCTGCATGCGCTGCATCTGTTCGAAGGGCATCAGGCTGGTCTGCAGGATTTCATAGGGCGCATGCGGACTGTAGACCATGTTCCACTCCCGCGTATGTCGGGCAATCGGCGCTCCGCGCAGCCGCTTGAGGATGCCGAGCTGGATCTCCTGCGGGTCCAGGGCGAGCAGTCGGTTAAAACCGGCTTCAAAGCTTACCAGGTCTTCGCCGGGCAGACCGGCAATCAGGTCGGCATGGATATGCACGCCGGTTTCACCGCGCAATCGGCGCATATTGGCTTCAATCCTTCCAATGTTCAATGGACGCTGAATCCGATGTGCGACCTCCTCGTTGAAGGTCTGGATGCCGATCTCAAACTGTAGCATGCCGGACGGACATGCGGAGACGGCCTGCATCAGCTCGTCCGTCAGCCGCTCGGGAATGATTTCAAAGTGGAGCATCATGCCCGGAACATGGCGTTCGCGGAAAAAGGCGATGATTTCCAGCGCAAACGGTATGTCGATGTTAAAGCTGCGGTCGATAAACTTGAAGGTGCGCGCCCCGCGATCCAGCAGCGTTTGCATCGCCTGTAGAAAGCGCCCCTTCGGAAAATAGCGGACGCAGGAGTCAAGCGAGGACATGCAGTATTCACAGCGGAAGGGGCAGCCGCGCGACGCCTCGACATAGATGGCCCGGTGGTCAATGTCCTCGTTCGTGTATAGATCGTACGGCATTTCGATCTGCCCCACATCCACCGGATCGGCGTGAATCAGTTTAACACGGAGGCTCGAAGGGCGCGACGACTCGCCAGCTCTTCCTGTTTCCGGCTTCGTGATCGTTGTGCCTTCGTGTTTAAGAATGATTCCGCACAGATTCGGGAATTCCATTTCCCCTTCGCCGCAGATGACATGGTCCGCATATCCGAAGATTTCCTGCTGCTCGGTTTCGTAGGAGATTTCGGGACCGCCGAGTACAATCCTTACGTCCGGACGGATGCGTTTGAGCAGGGCGGCTACCTGTGTTGTCAGTTCAATGTTCCAGATGTAGCACCCGATGCTGACGATACGGGGGTTCAACTGAAGGATCTTTTCGACGGCGATGCGCGGCTGAACGGTAAGATCAAATTCAAGCCGCTCGGCTCGTTGCTTCAGGGCGCCCAGGTTGGCATGCAGGTATCGCGCACTGAATGAGCAGTGTGCATAGCGTGCATTGAACGCGGTGATGACGATATCAGCCATTCCACCCCGCCCATGCGGCCAGCGCGGCGCATTGCTCATCGTTCAGTTCCCGGACGCCGCCGAGCTGGTGCGCGTAGAGATTAATTTTTGCGGTGTTCTCCAGCACTTCCATTCGGTCGAAGGCTTCAAGCAGCGTTTGCCCCACCGTGAGCACGCCATGGTGTTTCATGAGGATGCAGACCGCTTTGTTTCCCAAGCATCCGGCTACGGCGTCCGCAAGCTCCCGGGTTCCCGTAAGTTCATACGGGGCGATGACCGGTTCGTGAAGGATGGCATAGGATTCGGCAATGAGCCGGACATTGAGCGGCTGGTCCACGACGGCAAACACGCTCGCCAGAGGCGGGTGTGCATGGACAATGGCCTGCACATCCGGGCGGCGTTTATAGATTTCCAGATGCATCGAAGTTTCACCGCTGGGTTTGAGATCGGGGGTGTGGTTGACGCCATCCATGTCGATTTCTGCGATATGCTCAGGCTGCATGTTCCCCTTATCGGTCGCCGAAGGAGTGAGCAGCACCCGGTCTTCGGATACCCGCAGGGAAATATTGCCGCCGGACGTGGTGGTCAGGCCCTGCCGGTAAAGGCGGTTCATGCAGTCGGCTACAGCCTGTTTTTGCTCGATCATTTCTCCCTTTCCTTCACTTGCGGTTTGAGGAATGGTATAGCGCGAATCGGGAAAGAAAGGAATCTCTCTATGCTGGAAACCGTACGCTGGATCACCGCTGAAGGACGCGTGCTGCAAGGACCCGAAACGAGTGTGCCGCTGCTTCCCGGAAAGCTGCGCATCATCGACCAGACCCGGCTGCCGCAGCAGCTGGTTTATCTCGAACTCGACGATGTCGAAGAGATCGCCGCCGCCATCGAGCGGCTGTCGGTACGTGGTGCGCCGGCGATCGGCTGCGCCGCCGCACTCGGCCTGGCGGCCTGCGCCAAGAAGCTGGAAGCAGCGGATTTCCCGGCGGGGATCAAGCGGCTGGCCGACCGGCTGGCCGCCACCCGCCCTACGGCGGTCAACCTCTTCTGGGCGCTGGATCGCTGCCGGAACCAAACCGGTATGGATGCACTCATCCGCGAGGCGCTGTCCATACTGGAAGAGGATATCCTAATGTGCCGGGCTATTGGCGAACACGGGGCGCCGCTGATCAAGGAGGGGATGGGGATTCTGACCCACTGCAACGCCGGCGCGCTTGCGACGGGCGATTTCGGGACGGCGCTGTCTCCGCTGTATGTGGCCCACGCCGAAGGCCGCTCCTTTTCGGTTTACTCGGATGAAACGCGGCCACTGCTCCAGGGTTCGCGCCTGACGGCGTGGGAACTGCAGCGGGCGGGTATCGACGTAACCACGATTTGCGACAGCATGGCGGCGCAGGTGATGAAGGAGGGCCGGATTGACCTGGTCATCGTTGGCTCCGACCGGATCGCCGCCAACGGGGATGCCGCGAACAAGATCGGCACCTACGGCCTCGCGATACTGGCAAAACATCACGGTATCCCGTTCTACGTGGCGGCGCCGACTTCAACGGTCGATGCGTCGCTGGCGAGCGGGGACTCGATCCCCATCGAGCGGCGTGATCCGTCAGAAGTGGCTGCGGCAGAAGGTGTTCAGGTCTACAATCCGGCCTTCGATGTTTCCCCGCATTCCCTGATTTCGGGCATCATCACCGAAAAAGGAGTGCATCGCCCTCCCTTCAATTTCAATTGACAGAACGGCCGTCTTGGCGAAACTTCCCCATTATGAGTTTAGCCATTTGCAATTATGGAAATCCTATCCTTCGGAAGAAGGCCGAGGAAGTCACCGAAATCACCGGCCAGCTGCACGAGCTGGCAAAGGAGATGCTCGAAACCATGTACGAAGAGCGCGGCGTTGGCCTTGCTGCCGAGCAGGTGGGGCGGACCGAGCGCATGTTTGTGATCGATATTCCGCCGGAAAGCGATGTGGGCGATGACGGACAGCGCGAAAATCCGGATGTGGCCATGCCGATGGTGCTGATTAATCCGAAGATCACCGCTCATTCGGAAGATGTGCAGATCGGGCCCGAAGGGTGCCTGAGTTTTCCGGAGATCTTTGCCAATGTGGAGCGGTGGTATGAGGTCGACGCGGAATACATGGATCTCGATGGGCATATGCAGAAGGTTCACGCCAAGGGGCTGTTGTCCCGCGCCATACAGCATGAGCTCGATCACCTCGACGGGATCCTGCTGGTCGACCGCATGTCGCACGTCAAGAAAGTCGCCCTCGGCGGCAAGCTTAAGCGTCTCGTCAAACAAACCAAGCAGGCCTTGTAATCCCTCAAAAGAGTCCACGGATTTTCACCGATTTCTTTAATGTATAATCCGCGTTTATCGGTGTAATCTGTTGATCAAGTCATGATTGCGCTGAATAAAACCATACGGTTATTTCTCGACAGCATCGGCCGGCGGGACGAATACGAGTTTTACCTGAACAAGTTCCAGTCGGAGCAGTCGACCTGCTTTGCCTTGCTCTGTCCGGACCCCGGGAGCATTGAGGCCGGCGCAGAGGTACTGGCATTCGATCTGCACTTTCTCTTACGGCTCGAGCTGGTTCCGGCCATTCTGCTCTGCGGGGAGCATGCCGCTAAAATGGCGGAAGCCCTTTCCGTTGAGCCGATTTTTCAATTCCACCTGGTAGGGGAAGGCAGTCCCAATGCCTTCATCCACAAGGCCAAGCTGGATGACAAGGTGCCGGTGCTGATGGCGGAAAACAGCGATGTGGAGACGGTGCTGCTGCAGCTGATTCCTGATGTCGCCGGACGGGTTCACTTTGTCCGGGCCGGCGGCGGCCTCAAGACGGCCACCGGCGAACCGATGCCTTATGTCTATACCCACAAAGGCAATCCACGTCCGCTGGAGGCGCTGGAGTTTGATTATGTCGGTCTAGGCAGGAAGCTGTTGGAGGAACGCCCCGGGGTGCATGTTTCCATTACTTCGCCGATCAACCTGCTGCAGGAAATCTTTACCGTGAAGGGGGCCGGAACCCTGTTCCGGAAAGGCAGTACGGTGCTGCACTTCGATGATTTCGGGGAACTTGATCGCGACCGGCTGATTACCCTGCTGGAGTCCAGTTTCGGTAAGCCGCTGAAAAGCGAGGTATTTCTGGGCAACGCGGGCGAAGCCTATATTGAGCAGGGCTATCGCGGCGCGGTGCTGCTGGAAAAGCATCCGGCGGGATTCTATCTGTCCAAGTTTGCGGTCGGCCGTGAAGCGCGGGGTGAGGGGCTGGCCCTCGAGCTGTGGCGGGAGGTCTGTGACAACCATGGCGCCCTCTTCTGGCGATCCAATGCGGCAAATCCATTCAACTCCTGGTACCACCAGCAGGCGGATGGGCACCACCTGGTCGGCAAGTGGCAGGTATACTGGCGGGGGATTACCGTGGAGGCGATATCCGGTGTGATTGAATACTGCTGCTCGCGCGATGAGGATTTCGGCTGACCGGAGAGGCGCCCGGATGTGCAAGGCCATTGACACCCCGCCTGCCAAACACTAGTTTTCCAGACATTCCCCAATTAACAGAAGGATGATCGGATTATGAGTACATTTGATTTTGCAAAGCAGGAGCTGGAACTGTCCAGCGGCCGGAAAGTGGGCTACTACAGCCTGAAAGCCCTCGAAGAAAAGGGCTACGGAAACATCTCGAGTGTTCCGAAGTCGGTCAAGATCCTGATCGAGTCGCTGGTGCGCATGCAGGGCCACCCGGCCTACACCGCCGAGCAGGTGGAAAAACTGGCAAAATGGACGCCGACGGTAGAAAAGGACGAGCTGCCCTACATGCCTGCGCGCGTGCTGCTGCAGGACTTTACCGGTGTACCCTGCGTGGTCGATCTGGCCGCCCTGCGCTCCGCCATGCAGAAGGCCGGGAAAAACGCATCACAGATTGAGCCGCTGATCCCGGTCGATCTGGTGATTGATCACTCCGTACAGCTGGATGATGCCGGCCATGCCGCATCATTCAAGATCAACGTCGACCGCGAGTTCGAGCGCAACGAAGAGCGCTATAAATTCCTCAAGTGGGGGCAGCAGGCCTTTGATAAACTGCGGGTGCTTCCGCCCGGTCTCGGCATCTGCCACCAGATCAACATGGAATATCTCGCCGGCTGCGTCATGACGGATGATGATGGTGTGGCCTATCCGGATACGCTGGTCGGTACCGACTCGCACACCACCACCATTAACTGCATGGGCGTGCTGGGCTGGGGCGTCGGCGGCATCGAAGCCGAAGCCGCCATGCTCGGCCAGCCGATCCCGATCCTTACGCCGGAAGTCGTCGGCTTCAAGCTGACCGGAAGCCTGAAGCCGGGCGTTACCGCGACCGATCTGGCGCTGACGGTCACCAAGATGCTCCGCGAGCTCGGTGTGGTCGGAAAGTTTGTTGAATTCTACGGCGAAGGCGCATCCAACCTGTCGCTGGCCGACCGCTGCCCGGTAGCCAACATGGGCCCGGAATACGGCGCCACCATGGGCTTCTTCCCGATCGATGACAAAACCATCGACTATCTCAAGGAAACCGGCCGCTCCGACGAACAGTGCGAACTGGTGGAAAAATACTGCCGGGAGCAGGGCCTCTGGGGCTACGAAGACGAAGCGGAATACACCGCGACCCTCGAGCTCGATCTCGCTACCGTGGAAGCGGTCATTGCCGGCCCGCGCAAACCGCACGAACGCCTTCCGTTAAGCGCCGTGAAGCCGGAGTTCAACGATGATTTCAAGCCGTCGGACAAGGAAGTGGATGTGCCTGGGCACGGTACGATGAAGGATGGCGCGGTGGTGATCGCCTCGATCACCTCCTGCACCAACACCTCCAACCCGAGCCTCGTCATGGGCGCCGGCATTGTCGCCAAGAAAGCGGCCGAAAAAGGGCTGACGATTCCCGGCTACGTAAAAACCTCGCTGGCTCCCGGCTCGCAGGTGGCCACGCAGTACCTGCAGGAATCCGGTTTGCTGGCGCCGATGGAACAGCTCGGGTTCAATGTGGCCGCCTACGGCTGCGCCACCTGCATCGGGAATTCCGGCCCGCTGGCCGAGCCGATTGAAGCCGCGATCAAGGAAAACGATATGACGGTCGCCGCGGTATTGTCCGGCAACCGCAACTTTGAAGGGCGTGTCCATCCGCTGACCAGGTCCAACTATCTGGCGTCCCCGCCGCTGGTGGTGGCCTACGCGTTGGCCGGCACAGTGAACATTGACCTGCAGCACGATCCGATCGGCAAGGACAAGGACGGCAACGATGTCTTTCTGCAGGACATCTGGTTTACGGCGGAAGAGCTGGATGCCGCCCTGGGTATTGCGGCCAACTCGAAATACTACAAGGATGTCTATGCGGACGTCTTTACATCGAACGATCAGTGGAACGCCCTGTCGTCCGCCACCGGCGAGACCTTCGACTGGGAAGAGGATTCTACCTACATCCGCGAACCGAGCTTCTTTGAAGGCTGCGACCAGCCCGCCGGTGAGCTGGCCGATATTTCAGACGCGGCCGTTCTCGGTTACTTCGGCGACTTTATCACCACCGATCACATTTCTCCGGCCGGTGTGATTCCCGAGGACAACCCGGCCACGAAGTACCTGCTCGACAACGGGGTCGAAAAGCGGGACTTCAACAGCTTCGGTTCCCGCCGCGGCAACCACGAAGTGATGATGCGCGGCACCTTCGGCAACATTCGCATCAAGAACAAGCTGGTCGACCGCGAAGGCGGCTTTACTGTCAAGGACGGCGAGGAGATGCCGATCTACACTGCGGCCATGAACTACATCGACGAAGGCAAGGATCTTGTGGTCCTCGCCGGCCAGATGTACGGCGCCGGTTCGTCGCGCGACTGGGCCGCCAAGGGCACCAAGCTGCAGGGCGTCAAGGCCGTTATTGCCGAGAGCTTTGAGCGCATCCACCGCTCCAACCTCGTCGGCATGGGCGTTATTCCGTGCGAATTCATCAACGGGGAAACCGCGGAAAGCCTCGGCCTCACCGGCAAGGAGAGCTTCTCCATTACCGGAATTGCCGACGCTTTCAGGCCCGGCAAGATCCTGACCGTGAAAGCCGACGATAAGGAATTCGAGGTCAAGGCCCGCGTCGATACCCCGCTCGAGATTGAATATCTCAAAAATGGCGGCGTGCTGAACTATGTCCTGCGCAACTTCATGAAGGAGGCGTAGAACGTCATCAGTTCCAGCTAATGCGCAATAGGCGGTCCGGAAACGGGCCGCTTTTTTTGTGAGAAGCCTTGGCATGAAAAACAAGACCGGCCTGGTACTAGTTTTGGTTGACGGGATGTCTCATCTGCTGTATCACCTGTGAAAACAGGAAGTGCCCTCGTGATTGACCCCCAGAGACGCGTGTCCCCATCAGCCATGAGGCAGCACCCCCTCTCAGCACTGATCTTGGAGAGAGATGATGAACGCCAAAACATGCATCAGAGCATTATCTGCCGCTTTTCTCATTTTAGCGGTCGCCGCCTGCACCCCGAAGCAGGCACTCCTGTTCGAAGGAACAGGAAGCCATACAAGGACGGTTACTACCCGTGATCCATTAGCGCAGCAGTATTTTGATCAGGGGCTGGCACTAAGCTATGGATTCAACCACGATGAAGCCGTGAATTCATTCAAGGAGGCGGCCAGGATTGATCCGGATTGCGCCATGGCGTACTGGGGACTGGCCTATGCGGCCGGGCCCAACATTAACTGGTGGAAGCCCTTCCCGGAGCAGGAAGCGGCGGCTTATGAGGCGATACAGACGGCGTTGAAGCTTTCCGGGCATGCGACGCCGGTTGAACGGGATCTGATCCAGGCGCTTTCCGTCCGGTTTGACGGCTCCGCGCCGGAGGACCGCACGCAGCTTAACCGGGCCTATGCCGATGCCATGGCCGAAGTATGGAAAAACTATCCAGAGGATGCGGATGTTGGTTTTCTGTATGCGGATGCACTCATGAATCTGAATCCCTGGGATCAGTGGACGCCTGCACCCGATTTTGAGCCCAAGGAGAATACGCTTGAAATCGTGGCGACACTGGAACGGGTGATGCAACTCGATATAAACCATCCGGGTGCAAACCATTTTTACATCCATGTCATCGAAGCTTCGGCGGATCCGGGGAAAGCGGAAGCGGCCGCCGATCGTCTGGGCAGCTTGACGCCCGGGCTGGGGCATATGGTCCACATGCCGTCACATATATATGTCCAGGTCGGTCGTTTCGAGGACTCGATCCGGGTGAATGAGGACGCAAGCCGCCTGGATCGCGAATATTTTGCCAAAGCCGGTGATCAAATGGGGTACCATTTTTATCATGCCCACAATAACCATTTCCGGGTTTGGTCGGGTTTATATACGGGGAATTATGACGACGCGCTGGAGGCAGCCCGGCTGACGCTGGAGGATTTGCCCGATGCATTTGAAAGTTCACCGGATGCCGCACAGTGGCTGACCATGGAGCTGGAGGTCTATCTGCGGTTTGGCGAATGGCAGGAGGTACTCAATCTACCGAAGCCGCTCGAAGATCAGCACTACGCGGTGGCCATGTGGCATTACGGTCGCGGCATTGCCTTTGCGAACACGGAGCGGATCAGCCAGGCAAGGGTGGAGGCGGAGTTGTTTGAACAGGAAGTTGCCCGGATTCCTCAGGACCAGATGGTTTTCATTGTTTCCGCGCTCGACGTGATGGATGTTGCACGGGAAATGCTCGCGGGGGAGATCGAATACAAAGCCGGAAATATCGAACTGGGATTCGAGCATCTCAGAAAATCGATTGTCGCCGAAGACGCGTTACGCTACTCCGAGCCTTCCCCCTGGATGGTGCCGACCCGTCACTCGCTTGGCGCACTTCTGCTTGAACAGGGTGGTGAAGAGCACATAAAGGAGGCCGAGCAGCTCTACAGGGAGGATTTAATGGAGTCTCCCGAGAACATTTGGTCGATGGCGGGATTGATGGAGTGCCTGCAGCGTCAGGGAAAGGATGATGAAGCCCGGGCACTCAGTGCCAGGTTTGACCGAGCCAAAGCCTTTGCCTCGGTAACGGTTCAGAGTTCATGCCCCTGCCGCACACAAAACTGGATTCAGCCCGGCGAGCCGCTATAACGCCATGCACGATCGAAGTGTTGGGCGGTCCGGAAACGGACCGCCTTTTTCATGCTGGTATGAGCAATTAAAACCGCGGTCATTATTGCTGATAGAGGCGATATGACGAGGCTTGCGGTCATGCAGGTATGAGCAATTAAACCGGGTTGGCAACAAACTAGCTTAAGGATAATTAGTTAAAAAGAAGGTGCAAAGCGCGGGAACCCTGAGCACTCTGGATGAAAGCAGGGTTTCCGCTGAAAATTATGCATGGCGTAATGCCGCCGGAGCGCTGGCGGCAAACCAGTGTTTTAGATGGAAGGATTGATAGAATGAGAATTGTTTTGGTGCATCGCATCCTCGGGTTCATGGCTTTACTCACGGCCTGTAACGGAATCGCCGCCGAGCGCTGGAGTGACCCGGAAGTTTTTCGGATGAACAAGGAATCCGCCCATGCGGAATTCGTCGTTTTCGATAACCGCTGGGCTGCCAACCAGCCTTTTGATCCGACGAACCCATGGAGTGGAGATTCCTACCAAAGCCTGAACGGAACCTGGGACTTTAACTGGTACCCCAACCCGGGCGCGGTGCCTGAAGACTGGTTCAAAACAGACAGCGGGGTTCCCGAGTGGGGTGAAATTCAGGTTCCGGGCTGCTGGCAGACCTATGGATACGACCGCTTGTACTACTTAAACTCAACCCTGCCTTTCTGGTTCGACTATGATGGTGCAGACGGAGAACGGCGGGAAGACTTTGCCGACGGGGATGCGTTGAATGCCCGTGCCATCGCCGGATATGTGCCGGCGGAAAGCGTTTCCATCGGGTGCTACCGCAGACGGATCGAGATTCCGAGCAAACGATTGAAGGAGCGGGTTGTCCTGCACATCGGCGCGGCGGAAGCCGGCGTCAGCGTTATGGTCAACGGCCGCGAAGTCGGCTACAGCCAGGACAGCATGACACCGGCCGAATTCGACATTACCTCCTATTTGAGACCAGGACAGAACCTGATCGCGCTGGAGGTCTACCGCTGGACCGATGGCAGTTATCTGGAAATACAGGACATGATCCGCTGGGGAGGGATCTATCGCGATGTCTATCTGCGCTTCGAGCCGTTGCAGCACATTCGCGATATCGCTTTCATGGGAACGCCTTCTGCAGACCTGAGGACCGTGTCCGCCACCTATTCGATCGATGTGCACAATGCCTCCGGTAAGGATCTGACCGGCGCGAAGGTTGATTTTGAGCTCATATCCAATATGGATGGCAAGAAAGTCGAAAAGTGGCGGCATAAACTGCCTCTCATTCAGACAGACAATACCGTCAAGGTTCAGGGCGAGCTCAGTCTTGACGACCTCAAGCTGTGGAGTCCTGACCAGCCCAACCTCTATACCCTGTTGGCAACGCTCAAGAGCAGGTGGGGAACGGTAATTCAGGTGGTGCGGATCGATACCGGTTTCCGGCGCTTCGAAAGCCGGAACGGCAATCTCTATCTGAACGGCCGGCGCTTCTTTATCAAAGGCGTCAACCGGCACGAGCATGATCCGGAAAATGGACATGTTGTTTCGCCGGAAACGATGATCCGCGATCTGGAACTGATGAAGCAGAACAATATCAATACGGTGCGTACATCGCACTATCCGAACGATGAACGCTGGTACTACCTCTGCAACCGGTACGGGATGGTGCTGATCGACGAGGCGAATGTAGAGTCGCATCACGTATCGAATCTCGTTCCCGGCAATTATCCGCAATGGATTCCCCAGTCCGTCGACCGCGTAGTGAACATGGTTAAACGCGACAAGAACCATCCATCCGTGCTTATCTGGTCGCTCGGCAACGAGCAGGGCATTGGCTGGTGCCAGACCTTTGATGCGCAGTACGACAAGGTGAAGGAACTGGATCCCGGCCGCATGGTCATGTGTGACCGGGGGAACCGTGCCGCTGAACTCAAGGAAAACCAGCCGCGCGATGATAAGCCCGACACCGTTACACCGATGTACCGTGCGCTCGAAAAAATGGAAGCCTATCTGGAGAGCGGCGATTCACGTCCCTTCTTTATGTGTGAATACCGGCATGCCATGGGGAACGCCGTAGGCGCGCTGAAAGATGTGTGGGATTTTATCTATGAGCACGAAGATGAGGGCGTCAACGGCGGCTGCATTTGGGACTGGGTTGACCAGGGCGTGGCGGCCACCGACGAAAACGGAACGGCTTACTACCAGTATGGCGGCGACTGGGGCGATGAAGGTGCCAATGCCGGTCACTTCTGTCTGAACGGATTGGTTCTGCCCGACCGAAGTTTGACGCCGAAGCTGCAGGAAGTGAAGAAATGTTATGAACCCTTTATGACCCAGGTGGAATCGCTCGAGGATACAACGTTTAAGGTCCGCAACCGCCTGAACCAGAATGATCTGAGCCGGTATAAAATCGAATGGGAGCTGCGGGCGAATGGCTATGTTGTGCAGTCCGGATCCCTCCCGTCCCTGAACGTTTCTCCCGGCGGACTGGGATCGTTCAGCCTACCCGTTGATCAGAACACAATGGAGGAGGGGAAAGAATACTTCCTGCGCATCGGGTATAAGACGTCAACGGATACGGTCTGGGCACCCGCCGGCCATGAGGTTACGTTTGCGGAATTCAGGCTGGACGGAGAGCGTGAAACGCCGCTCGTGGCTGCGGATGCCGCTCCCGGCGTGGACAGCAAGGACGGTAAAATCACGATCACCGCTAACAATGGACTCACCTGCATCTTTGACCAGAAAGAGGGCGCGCTGGACTCGCTGTCGATTCAGGGGAAAGAGCTTCTCGCAGCGAAAGAGCTCCGGCGCCGCTGGCTGTTCGATGTGGAGAGTGCAGGCATCGATAATTATGGCTGGGGAGGGCGGTCCGCCCTGAAGGCGTTCGATGCGTTCGAGCTGAGCCGTCTTGAAAAGACGGTGCCGTCCGAGGTGGTGATAGGGATCGCTTCGAATCAGGTCGTCGTGCGTATCCTTACCTCGTACCGCAGTGCCAAGGACGCGGGTTTTGATGAAATGCAGACCTGGACCATTGATGGTGCGGGCCAGATCGTTGTGGTTGAAACCGTGCAGCCCCGTGGGAAACTGGACGGCCGGGTCTGGATTCCAAGAATGGGACTGCGATTCGCCCTGTCCAAAGATCTGGACCAGGTGATCTACTATGGCCTGGGGCCGCAGGATAACTATGTCGATCGCTCATATGGGGCCTGGATGGATACCTTTATCACAACCGTGCAGAACTGCTTTGTTGCCTATCCCAGACCTCAGGATCACGGTAATCACGAGGGTGTGCGGTGGATGCGGCTGAGCGATGCTGCCGGCAACGGCCTGGAGATTATAGCTCCCGAACCCTTGTCGATGAGTTTACTGCCCTATACCCAGGAAGAGCTTGCTGTGGCCCGCCATACCAAGGATCTTCCGCCGCCCTCCGTGACGGAACTCCGTATTGCGAGCGAGGTTTCCGGCGTGGGCAACGGCTCGTGCGGGCCGGGAACCATGGAGCGGTACAAGGCCCGTTCTAAAGCGACTGAATACCGTTTCATCCTGAAGCCGTTTTCGCTAGAGTGACGTGCTTTGGAGAATAAACGGATTCACGATGAAGGAAACGGTCAGGATTCTGGGCATCGACACCTCCCTGCGCTCGACGGGAATCGGCATTATAGAAGTGCGCGGTTCCGAGCTGCGGGCGGTTGCCTACGGACGCGTTCGGAACAGGCCGCATGATGCTCACTCGCATTGCTTGGAAAACATCTTTAGTTCGATCTCCGACCTGATCGAAGAGCACGCCCCGGATTGCGCCGCCATTGAAGGGGCCTTTTTTGCAAAAAATGCAAAGACGGCCATGGTATTGGGACAGGCCCGCGGTGCTGCCATCACCGCCTGCGCGAAGAAGGGGGTGGCGCTCACGGAGCATTCGCCGCGCAAGGTAAAGCAGTCGCTGGTCGGCACCGGTGCGGCACAGAAGGACCAGGTGGCGAAGATGGTGATGAGGCTGCTCAACCTGTCGGATCAGCCGCAGGAGGATGCCGCCGATGCGCTGGCCATCGCCATCTGCCATTATCATCAACTGTCTCTTCCTGAAGAGCTCCGTGCCAAGCCGATTTGACGAAACCGAAGGGCACAAAGAATATTCACTTCTGGTCTTCGCGTTCGTGGCGTTCGTTGTTTAAATATTCCCTATGACGAAGGCGTTAAAACCGGAATGGCAGACGGAACAGACGATTGCTTCCTATGAGGTCGATCCACACCAGACAGCCCGGTTGCCGGCGTTATGCCGGTTCATGCAGGAGGCGGCCTATCGCCATGCCGAGCATCTGGGGCTGGGACATGCGTATCTCGCAGCCAAAGGTATGGGCTGGGTGTTGGCCCGCCAGCGTATTGCAGTCGACCGGCTTCCTAAATGGGGTGATACGGTGAAGATTCGAACGTGGCCGTCGGGGCGCGACCGTCTCTTCTTTCATCGGGATTTTGAAATCACGTTGGACGGCCAACAGGTGCTGATCGCCACGAATGCCTGGTCGCTGATCGATATCGAGAAGCGCGGGCGCGTCCATCCGGATCATTACATGCGGCTGGACCTTCCCGAGGGGAAGCCGGTATTCGATTCGCGGCCGGCCCGGCTGAAAGGATGTGCTTCAGCCGATGGGCAATCCCTGTCGGTGACCTATGGCGACCTCGACCTGAATGGGCATGTGAACAATGTGCGTTACCTCGAATGGGTTCTGAACAGTCTGCCGTTGGGATTCCATGAGATGCATGCCATCCATGGGCTGGAATGCAACTTCCTTGCGGAGGCAGCCTATGGTCAGGCGATACGGATCGGTGCAGAGGAAACCGGAGAGCTGCAGTTCAATCATACCGTCAGCGCAGGCGAACAGGATCTGTTTCGCGCAAAAACAAGCTGGCGGGCAGCCTGACCCTGGTGCAGGCCGTTCTGCAGGAACCCCCGTAGCGTCATGATCACGCGGTATACCTCGGTACGGGGTTCCCCCTCGGCCTGACAGGCCCCGGCCATGCCGGCCTCAGTTCAGGGTTCCTGTGCTCGTCATAGGAACGGACTGATTTAAAACGGTGCAGCATTGTCAGCCCGGGATTTGTCACGATGGACCTATATTATTACTGTGCCTGATCCTGTCGGACTTTTGAGTAGACGTAGCAGTCGACATAGTTTTCGCCGAGCGGCAGCTTTTTCCGGCCGATGCCTTCCTTGCGGTAGCCGCATTTGATGGCGACGCGCTCGCTGGCCTTGTTCTGTTTCATCATATTGAGCTCGATGCGCACGATGCCCAGCTCATTGAAGGCCAGGTTCTCAACATGCCTCACGGCTTCACAGGCAAAGCCCCGTCCCCAGTAGGCTTCATCGACAAAGTATCCGGCCTCTGCGCAATGGCGGCGATGCAGGATGTACAGGCCTACCGATCCAATGACTCTTCCATTCAACAGAATGGAGTAGGCAAACCGTTGGCCCTGCTTCCGCTGCTCGATGGCTTTCCGCAGAAATTCCTTTTCCGCCTTCAAGGTGGTGGGTGGATGGGGAAAGTAAACAAAGTTGGGGCTGCCCATGATTTCGATCATGCGTTTGGCATCGCCGACCTGCACATAGCGGAAGGAAAGCTTCGTTTTCATAGATGGCAGTCTAGCACGGAAAAAGGCCGAAGGCGATACCTTCGGCCTGCAGGTGTTAAACATCCTGCAACTACCGACTCAGGCATATGCGCCGGGTGAGGTCACCCGGCCTGCAGCAATGAACCACCTGTGAGATGGGGTAGGCCCGGTCACTGACCGGGCGGAGTTACCTACCAGTTTTCGCCGAGCACTTCGAAGTGGGCCTGGGGATGGACACAGGCCGGGCACATGGCCGGTGCTTCTTCGGCCTCATGGACGTATCCACAATTGCGGCAGCGCCACATCACTTTGCCGTCCTTCCTGAACACCTTGCCTTCGTTGAGGTTGTTGAGCAGATCGCGGTAGCGCTTTTCATGCTGCTTTTCAGCGACGGAAATCTTTTCCCAGACGGTGGCAATGGCGGGGAATCCTTCTTCGCGCGCCGTTGCGGCAAAGGCGGGATATAGTTCCGACCACTCCTCGTGTTCGCCGTTTGCGGCGGCTTCGAGGTTTGCGGCGGTCGTGCCGATCAAACCGGCCGGAAAGCCGGCTGTGATTTCCACTTCGCCCCCTTCGAGAAACTTGAAGAAGCGTTTGGCATGTTCCTTTTCCTGGTCGGCGGTTTCGGCAAAGATATCCGCCATCTGAACGAGGCCCTCTTTTTTGGCCGCACTCGCGAAATAGGTATAGCGCGTGCGGGCCTGCGATTCGCCGGCAAATGATTTGAGCAGATTCCTTTCGGTTTCGGTTCCCTTAATGGGCGGCATAGCTGATCTCCTTTATGTAATAAATATGTATAAAAGGGTGTAAGCATATTGATGCCGGCGTAAATCCAAAGCCTGGAAACCGTGCAGCGGTAACATTAGATGCGATCTAAAGAATAAAGGCCCCGGAGGGATTCGGTTTTTCATGACTTTGCTGCCGGGGTCGTATCGATAAACCTAAATGGTTTCCTTGCTTCTCGCTTATCGGAGATTGATTATTTACGGATGGCATCCGAAGCCGCTGCTGCATCGTTTTAGGCGGAAGCGTGTAGTTGCATGGAATGGGTTAACCGATCAATGAAGGGATCAGTATGCTATACGAAACATACGAATTTGCTGTCCGGACCGACTGGATGGTTGTCGCATTGACCGGCGTCATGACCACCTGGGTCACAGCGGCCCCTCGCTGGGAAAACGAATCTGTTTTCCGCGTGAACAAGGAGCCCCCGCATGCCACCAAAATGGCCTTCCCCACGGCTGATGACGCCATGGAGAAAACGCGGATGGAGAGTCCCTGGTGCCTGCTGCTCAACGGAGCGTGGAAATACCATTGGTCGCCGACGGTGGAGGAACACGATGCTTCCGCTAAGGCGTTCTTCAGCCCCTCCTTTGATGATTCAGAGTGGGGCACCATACCGGTTCCCTCCAACGTCGAATTGCAGGGGTACGGCACACCAATATATCGCAGTGCGGGATATGCTTTTGTCATGAACCCGCCCCGCGTAACCGATGAACCGGGCTCGGACTGGACCGCATATGCCGAACGGTCGCCGGTTTCGGCCTATCGCCGCACCTTCACGGTTCCTGATGACTGGGCCGGCCGCAACACGTTCATCACCTTCAACGGCGTGGATTCCGCCTTCGCTGTCTATGTCAACGGGCAGGAGGTGGGTTACTCCCAGGACAGCCGGACGCCGGCTGAATTCAACATTACAACGTATCTGAAGCCCGGCCAAAACCTGCTGGCGGTGGAGGTCTATCGCTGGAGCGACGGTTCCTACCTCGAGGATCAGGATATGTGGCGTCTCTCCGGAATCTTCCGTGACGTCTATCTCTGGTCTGCCGGCGAGTTGGACCTGCGCGATATTAAAATCCGCGCCTCGCTTGACGATACCTGCTCCAGGGGAGTACTGGCTCTCGACACCTTCGTTCACAACTATGGGCAGAGCTCGAGCAAATACATGATCGAAGCCATTCTTATGGATGCGGCCGGCCAGTCTGTTGTCGGTCGCAGAATCAATGGAAAAACCATGCCGGGCAAGGACCATAAAGGCTCGGCCGAGGTCGACGGTCTCCAGGTCCGGCCCTGGTCGGCAGAGCATCCCTACCTCTATACCCTGCAGGTGGCCTTGAAAGACGAAAGCGGAAAGAACCTGGCCTTCTATGCGTTCAAGGTGGGTTTTGTGCGTTCGGAGATTAAAGCCGGCAACCTGCTGGTCAACGGTAAGCCGGTGCTCATCAAAGGCGTTGACCGGCACGATCACCACCATATCACCGGACACTACATCACCGAAGAAACCATGCGGTCGGAACTCAATCTGATGAAGAACCTGAACATCAATGCCATCCGTACGGCGCATTATCCGAATGATCCGCGTTTTCTGGAACTGGTTAACGAATACGGTTTTTATGTCATCAGCGAGGCCAACGTCGAAACCCACGGCTTTGGAGCGGACAAAAACAACAGGATCGCAAACGATGGGGCGTGGCGTGCGGCCTTGATCGACCGGGTGGAGAACATGGTGGAAACCTTCAAGAACCAGCCCTGCATCATGATCTGGTCATTGGGCAACGAGGCCGGGACCGGCCCCAATTTCGAGGCCATGGCGGATTGGGTGCATGAGCGTGATCCCTCCCGTCCTGTACATTACGAGGGTGCCACTCGCGACGGTTACCGGTATGTGGATTTTGAGTCGCCCATGTACTACCCCATCGGCCGACTGGACGATTGGTGCCGGAGCATGGAAAAGAAAAAACCAGAGCAGCAAAAGCCTTTGATCCAGTGCGAGTACAGCCATGCCATGGGCAACTCCTGCGGCGGAATGGCCGAGTATTGGGAGCTTATCCGCAAGGAGCGGTTGCTACAGGGCGGTTTTATCTGGGATTGGCGCGACCAGGGCATTCTCAAAACCAGGCCGGCCAACCCCTCATCGGCCATAACGGCGCGCGACAAGGACCGCTTTACTGCCGATGACGGCTCGCTGATCTATTTCGCCTATGGCGGCGATTTCGGGGATTATCCGAACGATAACAACTTCTGCATGAACGGGGTGGTCGGTGCCGATCTGGTACCCAATCCGCATGCGGCCGAGGTGGCATACCAGTACCGCTCCATCCTGACGACCGGCGTCAATGTGACGGCCGGCCGGCCGGTGGTGAAGGTGTTCAATGAAAACTTTTTTGTTCCGCTCCGGAAGCAGCCGCTGAACTGGACGGTTCTGGAAAACGGAGAGCCGGTTAAAACAGGCCAGCTCATGATAGATGAACTCGATCCGCAGGGCTCGGTCGATTTGACCGTTCCGGTTTCCGGCATCAGGCTGGATAAGGATGCGGAGTATTTTCTCAATGTTGAATATCCGCTGACGGCTGACTGTACGTGGGCGCCGGCAGGAACCATTATAGCCCGGGACCAGCTCGCGCTTGAATGGACGCAGTCGCGCGATAAGCCGTACAGGTCGGAGAGCGGGATCAGCTCCGATCCACGTATTTCGGATGAAAGCATCGTGCTCGCTTCCGGCAATGTCACCGCCGAAATCAGCAAAAAGACGGGACAGCTGGTTTCCTACCGTGTTGGCGGTCGTGAATACCTCAAGGCTCCGTTGATGATGAATTTCTGGCGGCCGCCTGCGGATAATGACCGCGGCAGCAACATGCACTCCAAATGTGCCCCGTGGCGCACCGCCGGAACGGAGTCGGCGGTCAGGAAACTGATTCCGCAACAACGTTCCGGCACCTATGAAGTTACGGTTGAGTATGATGTTCCGGTTGGTGATACCGAAGCTTTCGTGACCTACACCTTCCATGGCGATGGGGCTTTGGGGGTTGCACTTAGGCTGAATCCCGACGGTGGAGAACCGGAACTGCCAAGGGTGGGGTTCCAGTGCGCGATCGATCCCGCGTTCACCGAGTGGTCCTGGTATGGCCGCGGTCCGGAGGAAAACTACAGCGACCGCAATACGGCCTCCTTCATGGGGCTTTGGAGCGCCGACGTCCGCAAAGCCTGGTTCCCTTATCACGAACCGCAGGAAACCGCCAATCGAACGGGGGTTCAGCGGGCGATGTTCTCCGACGGCGAACACGGGTTGACCATCCTTTCGAACGATGGCCAGCCGCTTGAGGTCGGGGCCTATCCCTTCCTGCAGTCCGACCTTGAAGGGATGAGGCATCCTACTGACATTCCGCTGCGCGACCTGGTCACCGTGCAGATTACGCATCGCCAGATGGGCGTGGGCGGGGAAAATTCCTGGGGCGCCTGGCCGAGGCCCGCCCATATCCTTCGGCCGGACGAAAGCTATGAATACGCGTTCGTAATCCAACCTTTCTGAGCTCGAGGTCCTGGATAGCAGAAAGCCCCGGTGTTTGCCGGGGCTTCTGTTTTCGAGGCATCAGATCATGCCTCAGTCGCTGCGGTTCAAGCCTAGTGACTGACTTCAACCCTTGCGCCTTTGGCCTGGCCGATGTCGGCGAGCAGCTCGCCGAACCAGGGTTCATCAATATTGAACGGTTTGCCGCCGGCGATGCGCGGAAATTCGCAGGCGCGGAGCTCGTCGTTCCGGTCCTCGTCGTGTCCCACGACGCCGCCGACACCGGCGATGGCGGACGCAACGGCAACGTCGCAGCACTCCTTGATGAGTTTCAGGTCCGCCTCGTTGGAGGCGGCGGCTCGGGCATAGTAGCCGGACTTCTGGATCAGGACCTTTTCCGCGCCGAGCAGTTTCGCAAACTGCTTTCCGAACCAGGCCCCCGGATTGACCGCGTCGAGTTTGACGTGGCCGAAGGCATCGCGCGGAACCTCTTCGCCGGCGGCTTCCATCTCCTTGACGATGGACTCTACTCCGGCCCCTTCGGAGATGAAGATGTTTACGTTATCAATCCGGTCCATGACCTTCTTGAGGCGTTCGGCTTCGGCGGCAATGTCGATTTCCATTTCCGGTACGAAGACGGCGTGGACATCCTTGCGCTCCTGAGAGAGACCGATGTTGGGCAGAAAGTCGAGCTCCTCCAGGTTTTCGTGGTAGACCTTGGCGGTATAGGCGGTCAGCCAACCGCAGTTGCGGCCCATGACTTCGTGCACGATCAGCATGCGCGGATTGGCATTGTGCTCGGCCACAACGTTTTCAAAATATTTTGCGCCTTCTTCCGCAGCGGTCCAGGCGCCGAGGGACTGTTTGATCGGGAAGACGTCGTTGTCGATGGTCTTCGGCAGGCCGACCACGATCAGGCTGTAGTCGTTTTCGGCCAGGTAGGCCGCAAGGTCGGCGGCCGTGGTGTTGGTGTCATCACCGCCGATGGTGTGCAGCACATCGACGCCGTCCTTCACCAGCTGGTTGGCGGCGACTTCGAGGGGATTCTGTCCGGCCTGCACGAGGCCGCGTTCTTCGCAGTCCTTAACGTTGGTCAGCTTGACGCGGCTGTTGCCGATAGGGCTGCCGCCATGTTTATAGAGGATCGCGGCATGGTTTCGGATATCTTCCGTAACCGTAATGGATTCGCCTTTCAGCAGCCCTTTGTAGCCGCCCACATAGGCGATGATTTCGGTTTCCGGAGAAACCTCGGTATAGCGCTCGATCAGGCGTCCGACTGCCGTGGAAAGGCAGGGGGCCAGTCCGCCGGCGGTGAGTAATGCAACTTTCTTTACAGCCATGATATTTCCTTTCAGTTGAGGTCGTTGAAAATGAGCGGCCAATGATGGTTGCCGATTTTTAAAACGCAAGCGCAACTTGGCGCTAAATCCCCGGTCAGACGGACACGTACAGCGACTGAGGCCCGACCTGCCGGATTCACCTCATCAGAACGGACGGATGATTAATACTCATCAAGAATTTGGTAAAACATACTAAAAACATGGCGGATATTAGGAGCTTTGTCATTGCGCCTCGTTTTGTTATCATGTGTACTGGACGCTTGAATGTTTTTTAAGGAGGTCGTTATGGGGTGGCATAAGGGGAGTATTCGCTACTTATTGGGGATCATTGCATTAGTGCTCTATGCATTGATTCCGGTTCAGTCGGCAAAGGCCGATACTGTAACCACACTTCCTTTTTTTGACGGGTTCGAGACGGGGGCGCTCTCCTCGTACTGGACCGTTGACGGCACCACCAACTATTACACGGATGTCACCGGTGATTATGGTCCCGGTCCGGCCTCCGGCGCCTACCATCTGGTCATGGCCTGCACGACGAGCGGGGAATACTCTGTAAACGAAACGACCCTCAGTATTGATTTATCGAATTACGAAGACGTCATCCTCTCCTTCGATGCCTTCGAGTCCAACGACGAGTCGCATGGCCCGCCGGCTTACCCATTTATCAATCGTGCATACTTTGACGGCGTGGCTATCAGTGCGGACGGGGTGTACTGGTATGAAGTGGCCCCCCTGAGAGGGCTTCAGAACGTGTATACCAACTTTGTCGTCGATCTGGATGCGGCCGTGGCGGCTGCGGGAATTTCCTATACACCGACCTTTCAGATCCGGTTCAACCATTACGACAACTTTACTTTTACTTCAGACGGGATCGGCATCGACAATGTATCCATTACCGGGGACACGCGTGATGACCTCAACATCGATCCGAAGAGTCCGCAGGACATGTTCGGCTACGAAGGCGGGCCGATTACTCCGACCAACCTCACATTCGATCTCGAGAACCGGGGTGCTGCACCCCTTGCCTGGTCGATCCACACGGTTGCGTCCTGGCTGAGTCTATCCTCGACCGGCGGTGTGCTCTCGGGGGGCGGGACTGTTTCGGTGGAAGCCGCGCTCGATCCGGCCGTCACAAACTGGGCACCCGTCACCAACCTTACGACGCTCGTATTCAGCAACGAAACCAGCGGGTTTGTCCAGAACGTGGACGTGCGTCTGGAAATCGCCCGGCGGGCATTGACCGCTTTTGTCTGGGACCCCATTCCGACCAATCAGTTCGCCCAGATTCCGTTTGATGTACGCATCGAAGCGGTCGACCAGGAAGGCAGACTTTTTGCCGCCTTTAATGATACGGCGGAATTGTCGGCGTTCATTGGGGGTGGAGTGGCGACGGTGGGGTATTATGACATGGACATGGGGATTGGCTCTCCCAGCCAGCTTCCTTCTGTAGTTACGGCCGGCGCGATCCCGCTGCAGCTCTCTACACTCGCAAGCAACGAGCTGGAAGCCATTGATGTATTGTATGCCCAGAATGAGGGAGGAACGTTCGATGCCGAATATGTTACCCACATGGCCGAAATCGAAGCGGCTGTATCCAACGGATGCGTCCTGATCATACACGACCGCTCCCCCAGCGTTGCCGCGCCCTATCTGCCGGGAGGAAGTGGAATTACCCTTTATTCCAGCTCGGGAGCCGACATAGAGATTGGGGACGCGCCGGAAATTCTGACCAATGGTCCGGCGGGCGTCCTGGATGATTCTTCCCTCGATATGGGGAGCTCCTCCTATCATGGATATGCGGAGATTGGATCCCTGCCCCAGGGTGCACGCGTCCTGCTCACCACCCCTTCGGCCAGCCAGGCCGTCACGTTTTCTTATCCGTATGGTGAGGGGTGGGTCATTTACTCCGCCATCCCATTGGATTACTATCTTCAGAACACCAGTGCCACTCCGCTTGCGCTGCGAACCATTTATGCGCCCAATATTGTTGCGTATGGCGTCCAGCTGGGCGGGGGCGGTGAGCAGCCGCTGCCGGTCTCTCCGGAATTCACCGGGCCGTTTTCTGACGGCGTCTGGACCGGGCGCGTGGCCGTGCTGGCAGGCGCTACAAATGCCACCCTGCGGGCCGATGACGGAGCCGACCATATCGGCGAGGCCAATCCGATTACGCTTACGCCCCTGATTCTCTCGATCGAACTTCCTGACGCGGCATCCGAGGGGGATCCGGCATTCTCCGGACAGGTGCTGGCCAATCATGCACCCGAAAGCGATCTGCTGGTTACCATTGAAACAGATAAAACCAATGATCTCACCGTTACTGCGAGCGTGGTGCTTCCGGCGGGGCAGACCAACGTGGCATTTGATCTGCAGGTCATCGATGACGCGTTGCTGGACGGGACCATCATGGCAACGGTAACGGCATCCGGTACCAACTATTTTTCGGCGCCCCGCCTCATTGCCATACAGGACAATGAGACGGCAACATTAACGGTCACGCTGCCCGAAACCTCCTATGAGGGAGCCGGTACGATCATAGGTTTGCTGCAGGTTGAGCCGGTTCCCGATACCGATGTGCTGGTGCAGCTGGTCTCCGGCGATCTGTCTACCCTGCAAAGCGGCAGTGTTTTGATTCCCGCGGGCGAAGCTCTGATACAATTCAGTCTGCCGGTGGTGGATGACAACCTGATCGAGGGGATCCAGACGGCCTATATAACCGCCCGGGTGGAAAACTGGACCAGCGGCCATGCTTCCATGTTTATTCTGGACGATGAGACAAGGGCCCTTACCCTGCAGCTTCCCGATTCGGTCATGGAAGGCGATGACACTTATATCGGTGGCGGGGTGCTCCGTGTTTCGGGCATACCCACATCGGACATCCAGGTGCTGTTGAGCCAGTCCGTTGCCTCTCAGATCTCGATTCCATCCCATATCACCATTCCCGCCGGCATGACGAATGCGGTGTTCGATGTGGTGGTGATCGATGATGCGGATACCGATGGTACACAGCATGTATCCGTTCTGGCCGAGGCGCCCAGTTTCCTGCCGGCATCGGATGCCGTCACCGTGCTCGACAACGAGGTGCACCACCTTCTTGTCGATGGCCTGTACGGTGACATTCCTGTGCGCGCGTCACGAAACATCACGATTTCCGCCGTTACTATAGATGATATGCCACTCGATGGTCCGGATGCGATCCTGTCGCTTTCCGCCGCGGGAGATCGGGGTTCGGTGATCCTTAGTCCCACCACATTGACCAACATGGTCAATGGCATGGTCGGCGCTTCGGTTACCTTCGGCAGTATCGGCAACGATATTACCCTCGTTGCCGACGGGGGAGGGTTGTCGGGGACCAGTTCGGTCTTTAACGTCCTCGGCTCACAACTTACATTGATTCCTCCCGCGCTGACCAATACCCTGGCCGTCGCCGGCGAATCCACAACACGCATGCTGGTGGTCTCCAATGCCGGCAATGCCGATCTGGTCTATGAGGTGCCGCTACCTGCAACCACGGTAGCGGCCGATCCCTCCCTGGTGGCCTTCTATCCCTTCAACGGGAATGCTTCCGATGCCTCGGGCAATGGACATGACGGCGTGGTCACCGGCGCATCGCTCACGGTCGACCGCCTTGGCCAGACCAATGCGGCGTATGCATTCGATGGGGTATCCGATTTTATTGATTGCGGGAATCTGATCGACAGCTTCAGCAATTTTACCGTTTCGGCCTGGATCAAGATCGACCGCTTTACCCATCCCGTGCACATGGGACCCTGGAGTCAGCAGAGCTTGAGCGGTACGGCCATCGGTAATTATCGCATGGCCACAGGATCGGATACGGTCTCGGGAGCCTTCGGGACGGTGATGGCCTGGTCGGATGACTGGTCTGTCGATTCCCGGACCGTACACGTCGTGCCCACCAATGAGTGGCGGCTGATTACGCAAACCTACGATGGAAATGAGATTCGACAGTACGATAACGGGGTGCTCATTAATGTCGTTTCCTCACCGGACCATGTCCTGCAGAACGATTTTGATTTCAGGATCGGACGAACTGCGTCCTTCCCGGGCGGGATATCCGTGGAGGATCATTATTTCGATGGCCAAATCGATGACTTGCGCGTCTACAGCCGCGCATTGTCGGCGGAAGAGATTCGCGCGGGCTACAACGCCGGCAAACCCGACCTCGGTGTAGACCTTACGGACGGACTGGCGGCCTACTATCCGTTCAGCGGCAGCGCAGCAGATGCAACGGGTAACGGCGCAGATGGAACCGAGGAAGGCGTGGAACCGGTGGAAGACCGGTTCGGACAATCGATTGAGGCCTATCGGTTTGACGAAGGGAATTTTATCAGTACCACCACAGGTTCCGGTGCCGTGGATATTGTTGATAAGATCTCCATCTCTGTGTGGCTCAATCCGGCACGGTTCACAACCAAGCCCGGCGGCTCAGGCGGCGCGCGGATCATTCTCAGAAAGATGGCCAGATTCAATTCCTACGGTTATCTTCTGAATATTAATCCCTCCGGGATCCTGGGGGTGAAATTCGGCAACAGCTCCGTAGCCGGGACAGCGGCGACTGCCTCTGGCATGGACCCGCTCCAGACAGACCGCTGGTCACATGTTGTGGTTACGTTTGACGGCGCTGAGCTCCGGTTCTATGTCGACGGCCTGCTGGTGGATGCCCAGCTTTACTCCGAGCAGCTGCGGTCAACCACCGAGCCCTTGTGCATCGGGCGTTTGACGGTTTCGGATGATGGGTCCTATTACTATGGCGATATGGACGAGCTGCGACTCTACAGCCGCGTGCTCACGGAGGCGGATATTCTGGAGCTTTTCCATGAGAGAGACCCCGCCACCGTGGTGGATCTTGACCGCGATCTGGCTGTACACTACACCTTCGAAGGATCTGCGGCAGACAGCAGCGGAAATGGTATTGACGGAATCGTTGAAGGAGCCCTGCCTGCAAACAACCGCTTTGGGTTTGCCGCGGGTTCGTTTTGGTTCGATGAAGGATCCTTCGTGCGTACCACGGTCAGTACAGGTGCGGTGGATATCGTCGGGAAGATTTCCATGGCCGCCTGGGTGAATCCCGAACAGTTTGAAACCAAAGCCGGCGGTCACGGCCAGATGCGCACCATTGTGCGAAAGCTTTCTCCATTAAGCTTTTTTGGATACGCCTTTATGCTCACGCCGCAGGGTCAGCTAAGCTTCAACTGCGGAAACACCTTTGTTCCGGGGACCCGGATTGAGGCCGTCAACATGGCTCCGCTGACGCTGAACCGCTGGTCGCATGTGGCGGTCATATACGATGGGGAACAGGTGCTGTTCTACGTAAACGGCATCCTTGTGGATGCGCAGGCATATGATCTGCCTCTGTTGTCGGGCTTTGAAAAGTTATGCATCGGCAGATACTCCTCGTATGAAGAAGCTGGGCATTTTTATGGAGGTATCGATGATGTCCGTTTGTACAGCAGGGCATTGTCTGCAACCGAGGTATCCTACCTGTATTCAGGCAGCAATCCCGGGGATGCTGTCTGGCTGAGCGCCGGCCCGGCTGCCGGCATCGTCCCGCCCGGAGGAAGTATTCCGGTTGCATCGCTGTTCAGTGCCGCCGGCCAGACGGTAGGCGATTTTTCGGGAAGTGCCTTTACGCTGCTCTGCAATGATTCAGTCGCTTCGAACAACGCGGTCGTTGCGTCCATGTGGGCAGTGCCGCCCGCACCGGTCATGAGTGCCGAACCGCATGTTACTCCCGGTTCATCCAATACGGTGGCCTGGGGTGCCGTTGCCGGACCGGTGGAATACATGGCTGAAGTGGCCGAATCCACCAATACCGCCCCGCTTCAGCAGTCGGGCTGGCTGAGTACGACAAACCATACCTTTGCGGGATTATCGACCAATCACCTGTACTACTACCGGGCGAAGGCCTCGGTCTCAACCGCTATCGGGTTGCTCGAAGGGCCGTGGTCCGACTGGGTGTGGTCGACGCAGATCTCCGCAACCTCCGATACCGACTTTGACGGCCTGGCCGATGGGTGGGAGCTGCAGCATTTCGGTTCGCTGGCTATCGCCGGCACGAAGACCGATGCCGACGGCGACGGGCAGTCGGATCTCGATGAATACATTGCGGGCATGGATCCGACAAATAATGCCTCCTATTTTGCGGTTTACGATGTGGCCAACGCTACCAACGGGCAGTTTGTGATCTACTGGGATTCCGTCACCGGACGCATCTATACCGTGCACTGGACGACGGCGCTGACCAATGGATTCACTCCCGTGGCGGGAGGCATCCACTATCCGCAGAACAGCTACACCGACGACGTTCATGCGGCGGAAGAAGAAGGATACTACCGGGTTGAAGTAGAAATGGAATAAACAGGCAGGGTTTTGTGCAGGACGGCTGCTGCCGGCGTTGCATGAGGTTCCGTAGGGGGATGATATGATGAAAACAGGGAATTGCTGGAAGAGAATGGTTCTGCTGGCTGCTCTGCTGTCCGCATGGGGATCGGCACCTGCGGCGCATGCGGCAGATCCGGAACTCCTGTACAGCTTTACGATGGACACCGATCCGGGCTGGTCTACCCAGGGACAGTGGGCGTTTGGTCAGCCGGTCGGTGGCGGCGGTGCTTATGGATCCCCCGATCCCACGTCCGGTTACACCGGATCCTTTGTCTACGGATACAATCTGGCCGGGGATTATTTGAATAATATGTCGCAATACTGGCTCACCTCCCAGGCACTGGATTGCTCCGGCTACCGGGACATTACTGTCCGGTTTCAGCGCTGGCTGGGGGTGGAAGACCCAAGCTTTGACCACGCCATCTTCCAGGCTAGCAACGATGGCGTGACCTGGCAGACCGTTTGGCAGAATACATCCTACATCGACGATGGAGCCTGGGTAGAGGTCTCTTACAATATTGACGTGATAGCCGACGAGCAGCCGACCGTCTATCTCCGCTGGGGGATGGGGACGACGGACGGTTCGGTGGTGTACTGCGGTTGGAATATCGATGACGTCGAGATATTCGGTATTGATAAAGCGCTTGCGCCGCCGACCAAAAGACTGGCGGTGTTTACTGATCCCACGTATGTTGATACGAGTGGCGAAGTGTTGAACCTGATCGCTTCGCTGGAATTGCAGGATGTCCTGATCACTCAGTTTAGCGCGACCGACGATGTCTCATTAGCCAATATCCTGTCCGCCGCCGATGTACTGGTTGTTCCCGAACTGGAACGTGCCAGCCTGGCATCCGACCTCAACGATTCTACTGTAGCCATAATTTCGGATGCTGTTGCCAACGGGCTGGGGATGGTGATTTGCGGCGAAATCGGCAATAACGACGAAGCGTTGCTCAACCGTCTTTTCGGATTTGGTCTAACATCCGGCACGTCGAATCTATCTTCAACCCGGACTGCCGAGGCCTCCGGAACCGCTTTTGAATTTGGTCCGTCAAGCCTGCCCGCCAACAACGGCAGCTACCTTTGGCTCTCGGCCACCATGCCCCCCGAAGGGCGTAGTATTTACAGTAGCGGCTCCTATACTTCGGTCGCCCATATTCCTGTAGGGGTCGGCGGAGTTGTGTTTCTCGCCTGGGACTGGTTCGATGCCTTTCCCAACGGTTCACAGGATGGAGGCTGGAACGCCGTTCTGGGGCTCGCCCTGGAAGAAGTGGCCTCCCTCCCGCCCTTGATGGTTTCGCTGCCCGAGACGGCCGCTACCGAAGGGGACGGCATACTGGGTACGCCGGGTTCGGTCTGGATTTCGGAAGTTTCCACCAACGACCTTGTCATCACCCTTGCGTCGGCTAATGCGGCCGAGGTTTCAGTCCCCGGCTCCGTCATTATTCCTGCCGGCCAGACTAATGCCCTTTTCGATGTCGTCGTCCTCAATGACGCGGTGGTTGACGGTTCGCAGGAGATATTGATTACGGCCGCGAATCCCCGGTTTGTTGAGGGTACGGCCACGATAACGATCCACGATGATGAAACGGCTGTGCTGAGCCCAGTACTGCCCTACAGCACTTTTGAAGGCATCGGCACGGTATCGGGCACCCTGAGCATCGATACGGTTCCGGCCGGTGACGTTCTGGTGCAGCTGGTTCCCGGCGACCTCTCTCAGCTCGAACCCGGCTCGGTACTCATCGAACAGGGACAAACCGTGGTGCAGTTTACGATCGGGGTGGTGGATGACAACCTGATCGAAGGCATTCAAACCGCAACGCTGACGGCCCACGTCCAGAACTGGACCAGCACCCAGACCTCGATGATTATCATCGATGACGAGCAGAAGGTGCTCAGCGTCCAGCTTCCGGCTGATGTCGCGGAAGGCGACGGCGTTTTGACGAATGCCGCCATGGTTCAGGCTTCCGGCACGGTTGCCACGGACCTCACAGTGAGCCTTAGCTCCTCCGATGCTACCGAACTAACCCTGCCGGCCCAGGTGGTGATCGCGGCAGGCGAATCCAATGCTCTGTTTGACATCACCGTTAACGATGATGCCGAAACCGACGGCGTGCAGCAGGTCGGTGTGACGGTGCAGGCCGCCGGATTTATTGCGGCCTCCGATCACCTGTCGGTACAGGACAACGATCCGTACAGCCTGTCGATCACAGGACTGTCCAGTAATGTGCCGTTGCTCGAGGCCACAAACATTACCGTCATGGCCCGCACGGTGGATGGCCAGCCGGCTGGAGCATTTGCCGGTCCGGTGATCCTGTCTGCCTCCGGAGATCGCGGCGCGATCCCGGTTTTCCCGGAGACCCTGAGCAATGTGGTGAACGGCGCAACCGTTGAAGCCGTTGCGTTCGGCGGTATCGGCAACGATGTGGTCCTGACGGCTGAAGGTGGCGGACTGGTGGTCAGCAGTATGTATTTCAACGTGGTTGGTCCGCAGATCGGCATCACACCCGCCGACCTGGCCGACACGCTCGTCGTGGTCGGCGAATCCGACACCCGTACGCTGGTCATCTCCAACACCGGCAATGCCGAACTGCAGTTTACATTTCCCGGCGCGCAAATGGAGGAGTCCGGTCATCTTCTCTTTTATGAGGGGTTTGAAGATGGAAATTATGATGGGTGGAATGAAGGTTCCGGATCCATGCCGCGCGAGGTTACGGCAGGCACTTCGGCAGAAGGCCTATATAGTTTCTCTATTACCGGGAGCTCACTTCATTACGAAGGCATCTCACATGACCTCGCGGATATTCAGCCTGACAGAATAGATGTTCATGTTCGGTCGAGCAACCCTTCCCCAGCCAATGGATATTTCGTGGTGGGAACTGGCAATAATGAGACATGGAATCAGATGATCTTTTTCTACATTTATGAGGGTTACCTTAGAGTTGCTACACAACCTACTAATATTGCCCTTGCTCCGTGCAGTCCCAATCAGTGGTACAAGATGACTTTTCTCATCGACTGGACCGCCAAACAGTTTGACGTCCTGGTTGATGATGAGCTGATCATCACGGATATAAACTTCCGATCCGCAACGGTTGAATCACTCTCCCGCGTTGACCTTTATAATCGCCAATCTGCAACGGCCTGGTGGGACGGCATCGCCTTTTATTCTGATACCGCCCCGCCTCCCCCTGATCTGAACTCCGGTACGGTGGCCTCCTACCCGTTCAACGGCAATGCGAACGATGAATCAGGCAACGGGCATAACGGAACAGTCGCCGGGGCGACCCTCACAACCAACCGCTTTGGTGATGCCGACAGCGCCTATTCGTTCGATGGCGTGAACGATCAGATATTGCTGGATTCGGATGTAATGGCAGTTGAACGCACGGATGCGTTCAGCCACTCGTTCTGGATCAGGATTCCTGCCTCGAACCCTTCAACATTGGTTGTGCTGAGCAATATGGATCCAGCCAGCAACGGAGAGGGAATCGTAGCATATGTCGATGCAGGCAGGCCCTCGCTTTGGGTGCAGGACATCTCCTTTGGCGGAATGAGCGTACAGGCAACGGCCACCGTTAACGATGGTCAATGGCACCATTTGGCGATCGCCTACGACGGTTCATCATCGGCTAACGGAGTCAGCATGTATATTGATGGTTTGCTGCAGACCGTAAGTATATCCGAGGACTCTCTTACAGACAGCATTCTAAGCTCGGCTCCTGCGACGATAGGGGCAATAAACGGACTGCTTTACTATACGGGTGAGATCGACGATGTCCGAATCTTCGATCATTCGTTGACCGAGTTAGAGGTGCAGAATCTCTACAACGAGAACGATGCGGCGCCGAGCGTCCCGGCGCCCATCGGAGCAGCCGTTAATCTCGATGCCGGTCTGGTGGCCTCCTATCTGTTTAGCGGCGACGCCAGCGACGGATCGGGCAACGGTTATGACGGAACACTTGTGGGAGCGTCGCCGATAGCTGACCGGTTTGGCGAGGCCGGCAGTGCCTTCTATTTTGACGGGGTGAACGATCGCATCGATCTGCCTGCGGCGGTTTTGAATTATGAACGCACCGATACCTTCAGCGAATCATTTTGGGTCAAATCCAACGCCAGCGGTACAGGTAATAACGTCATAGCAAAAATGCAATTGAGCGGTGCAGTCCGAGGGTTAAACGTAACCCTGAACGATGGGCTTATGAATATATATCTTGTTAACTATCAGCCCATTAACCGGATTCTCGTTAGGAACAGCAAGTCGGTATTGAACGACAACCAGTGGCACCATGTAGTCGTTACCTATGACGGGTCATCGACTGCTGCGGGAGTAGCCATATATGTGGACGGAGAAAGGGAGACCACAGAGACAGTTGCTGATAATCTTACCGGTAGCATACTAAACAATGAGACGCCGACCATCGGGTCACGCAACAGTGCCAAATACTATTCAGGTGCAATCGACGATGTCCGCATCTATGACCGGGTGCTGACCGCTGATGAAGTGGATGCCCTGGATACCTACGATCCCACCGAACCGGTCTGGATGACGATCGAACCGCTTGCGGGCTCTGTGGCGCCGGGTGACAGCATGCCGATCACGTTTACCTTTGATACGGCGGAGCGGGTCCTTGGTGACTATCTGAACACCAACCTGATAGTGCTGTGCAACGATGCACTGTCGCCGAGTAACGCGGTTGAGGTGTCGATGGGCGTGGTGCCGCCGGCACCGGCCATGGCGGCTGAGCCGATTGCGACGCCGGGAACGGCCAACGTGGTGTTCTGGTATCCAGTGAATGGACCGGTGGAATATATGGCCGAAGTGGCCGACACCACCAATGCCGCACCCCTGCAGCAGTCGGGCTGGCTGACCGTCACCAACCATACCTTTACATCGCTCTCTACAGACACGCTTTATTACTATCGAGCAAGAGCCTCGGTAACGACCACCAACGGATTGTTCGCGGGTCCGTGGTCCGGCTGGGTTGAATCGACACAGCTGTCCCCGACCGCCGACACCGATACCGATGCCATGCCCGATTACTGGGAACTGCAGCATTTCGGCTCGCTGGCCGTCGCAGGGAACGGTACGGATTCCGACGGCGACGGACAGCTGGATAGGGATGAATACATTGCGGGCATGAACCCAACGGATAATACCTCCTATTTTGCCGTCTACGATGTGGCCGCCACGACCAACGGGCAGTTTGTCGTCTATTGGGATTCCGTCACCGGACGCATCTACACCGTGAACTGGACCCCGACGCTGACCAACGCGTTCGGTCCGGTTGCAACCGATATCCACTATCCGCAGAACAGCTACACCGACATTGTTAATCAGTTGGACACCAACGGGTTCTATCAGGTCGAAGTGGAGATGGAGTAGGTCGGATTACCGATCGTCTGAGTTTAAGGCAGCATCCTCAAGGGGGAGCAAGATGAAGAGAAGAGCAAAGCAAGCAGTTGTATGTGCCGTGCTGACGGCATGCGTGTCCGCATTCGGGTATTCGAACCCGATCGAAGGCGGCACAACGGAAACCGTCAGCAATCAGTGGAATCTGGCCCTGCCGTGGCTGATTGTGGGCGGCAGCTCACAGAGCAATGCCATGGTCGTGGTTGATGGCGGCGAGGTAAACAGCGCCCAGAGCTTTATCGGCAACAGCATATCCGGCTCCCAAAACAGTGTGCTGGTCAGTGGATCAACGGCGGCCTGGAACAGTTCGGTCGAGCTTTTCATTGGATATGAGGGCGGTACCAACGCACTGACCGTGGCCGACGGCGGGACAGTGACTGCGCCCGATGCCTACATCGGTTATCTATCCGACGACAATCAGGCCGCCGTCACCGGAGCCGGGTCACTGCTGGATGCCGCGACGCTGAATGTCGGCTATCAGGGGGGTGGAAACAGCCTGCTGGTTTCAGACGGCGGTTTGGTGGATAGCGATACCGGGAACATCGGCTACTGGCTCGGATCCGACGGCAACAGCGCCACCGTGCAAAGCAACGGCACCTGGGTCGCCAACGAACTCAACGTCGGTGAATATGGTGCCGGCAACCAGCTGATGGTGGATTCGGACGGTACCGTTGAAGCGTCGGTGCTCAACGTGGGTGTGCAGTCGACCGCGGTCGGCAACAGCGTAACGGTACAGGGCGATCAGTCGCTCCTCGATGCTTCCACGATCTATGTCGGCGGGAGCGCGTCCGGCGCCGGCGCCATCGGCAACACGGTGCAGGTTGCTGACGGCGGCACAGTCGCCACTGAATCGCTCAATATCTATGCGGACAGCGCCTTTAACCTGAACGACGGCGGCCGGCTGCTGGTCAATACCAACTTTGATGCGTCGATTTCGGGATTCAACTTCAATGCCGGCGGCACACTCGAAGTGGGTGGTGAACTGACGGGCATGGCGACCTCCCTCGAAGAGCGACGGTCTCTCGTTCTTAATGGCTCCTCTGCGACGTGGGATGAATCCGGCTCAGATGTTCAGATCGGCGGATCAACCGACGGCAGCATGCTGTCCGTGCTCGATGGCGCGCAGGCCCAAAATCTGAACGGCTACATCGGCTATGGCTCTGGCGCAAACAGCAATGCCGTGTTGGTGAGCGGAAGCGATTCGGTCTTGCAGAGTCATGAAGGGCTCTATCTCGGCGGGCACTATGCCGGCACCAACTGGATCGACGGCGGGTCGGACAATTCGCTGACGGTCAGCAGCGGTGGCAAGATCTTGGTCGGGAATATCGATGCCGGCAGTCTTTCCGGTTTTGGTTCGTCATACGGCTATGCGTTTGTTGGTGATGCGAGTGGAAATGCAGAGATGGTTGTCGCCAATGGATCCGAGGTCAACAGCCAGAACGTGTACCTGGGGTACGGCGCAACGGAGAGCGGCTCAGTTACGGTCATGGGTTCGAACACCGTTTGGAATAATATCCACCACAGTTCTGATTTCCATGTCGGATATCGAGGCGATGATAACAGATTTCTGGTTGCGGACGGTGCGCTTGTTGATACTCGAAACAGAGCTTACATAGGTTATGCATCTTCAGCGGAAGGCAATGTGGCTGCGGTATCCGGAACAGGATCTGTTTGGAATACAGGCAGTCTCTATATAGGCAATTTTGGATCGGGTAATTCGCTTGAAATCGAAGACGGCGCCAGGGTGAAGAGTGCCCGTGCTTATCTGGGGTACTATGATGATGCCGACATGAATGAGGTAGTGGTCTCCGGCGCGGGTTCGGTCTGGACCAACTATGCTGAAATGATGATCGGCTACAGGGGGGACGACTCTGCGTTGTCCATTCTTGACGGTGGTACAGTTTATAACGATGAAGGAAGTATTGGCTCCAGATCATCGGGGAACTCGGTTTCTGTTTCGGGGGTCGCGTCGCTTTGGCATAATGCGGGGGAATTGCGCGTCGGTGAATATGGAGATCAGAATGAACTCATCATTACCGATGGCGGCATGGTCGAAGCAGGCAGGGTTGCTGTAGGTTATGAAAGCAGCCGGAATCGTGTAGTCGTTTCAGGAATCGGTTCCGGATGGGATGCCGGCTCCCACCTCTATCTTGGATATCATGGAGATGACAATACGCTATCGATTCTCGACGGAGGAGAAGCCTCTTGCGGCGGCGGCGTCTACATCGGGTTCTGGCCGGATTCCTTGCGCAATGAACTTATGATTTCCGGCGAAGGATCAACACTCAGTGGTTCTGTTTTCGTAGTCCGGTCCGATAACAATGAAGTTTCAATTCTCAGCGGCGGGAAAATCTTTACGGGTGGCAGCAGTGTAAGTGCAGCGAACAACGAGGTGCTGGTATCGGGTTCGGGATCGGTCTGGAGCAATGAAGTGTTGAACGTATCGGGGCAAAGCAACCTCGTTTTGATTGCCGACGGCGGCGTAATACAGAGCGGCGAGGGACGTATCTCCGGCGACAACATTGTGCTGATTGATGGTGAAGGGTCAGCCTGGGATATCGAGACGGCGCTGGAACTTAGGGGTGTTGACAGCCTTCTGGTGGTTACAAACGGCGGCACTGTCTACAGCCGGGAGGGTATTATCGGCGACTCCAGCGATTCAAATAATCAGGCCGTGATTGCAGGGGCGGGTTCGGTCTGGACCAACAGCGGACAATTACACGTAGGCAGCTATGGTGGCGGTGCAAACAGCTTGATCGTGTCCGACGGTGCAGTGGTTTATTCCGATATCGCAATGATTGGTCGTCAGCAAACCTATAGCAATATCGTGACGGTTGCAGATGCGGGATCCCGGTGGGTAATCAATGAAGATTTGACGGTTGGCCAATACAGGGCTGACGGAAACACGCTTGTCGTAAGCGATGGAGGATTGGTTTCGAGTCGTAATGGTATCCTGGGCGACATTGAGGTGGGCGGCAGAACCGCCAACGGGAACAAGGCCTTCGTGGCAGGCGCAGGCTCCGTATGGACAAACCGGGAGTCGCTCTACATCGGGAATGCCGGATATGACAACCTGTTGCAGATTGATGATGGCGGAGCGGTTTATGATCAAAACGGATTCATTGGTTTCGAGAAACTGAGTTACCGTTGGCGGCCGGGCAGTAATGTCGTCGTCGTCGCGGGTTCCGGTTCGCAGTGGATCAACCATCAAAACCTGTATGTTGGCTATCGCCAAAGCGGAAATATGCTCACGATTACAAATGGCGGAGTTGTTCGCGATGTCGAAGGGTACATCGGCTACAGTTCACATACCGCCTCGGAATCATTCGCGGACTATTATGGCAACGACAATGTCGCCGTGGTTTCAGGATCCGGATCAGAATGGATCAATTCGGGCAATCTGGTTGTGGGTATGGAAGGTCGTCGAAATGGATTGATGATTGAAGATGGCGGTTTGGTTACAAGTTCCAGCGGCTATGTCGGCCTTGCAGCGACGGCAGCCAGTAACCAGGTCAGTATTTCGGGTGCCGGTTCCGTTTGGAGCAATCGTGCGGATCTTATACTAGGCTATGATGCATCAGAGAATAACCTGACCATAGCAGCTGCAGGCAGGGTGTATGCTGAAAATGCAACAATCGGCTATTCGAGCAATGCGACAGCCAATGCAGTAACGGTTTCGGGTGCTGATTCGGCCTGGATCAATGGCGGTGAGTTGACGGTCGGCTATCAAGGCGCTGATAATCTGCTTACCATTACGAACGGCGGCTTTGTCCAGAATGACGACGGCTATCTCGGCCGCTATATGGGTGCAGATAGTAACCGCGTTTCGGTGGCGGGTTCCGGCTCGGAGTGGAAC
>JBNKVA010000020.1:0-17898 GCA_050298955.1 Pontiella sp. | reverse complement strand
GACGAGCTGACCGAGTTTGACCGCGGTCCAAAGCCTGACGTGCTCTACGCAGGCATGATGGAATATGACGGCGACCTCGGTGTCCCGAAGCGCTATCTGGTTTCACCGCCGGCCATTGACCGCACCATGAGCGAATATCTCTCCAATGCGGGCGTCAAGCAGTTCGCCATTTCGGAAACACAGAAATTCGGCCACGTCACCTATTTCTTCAACGGGAATAATTCCGGGAAGTATGAAACGGAAACCTGGATGGAAATTCCATCCGACAACTGCCCGTTCGAGGATGCCCCGCGCATGAAAGCCGACGAAATCACCGATGAAGTGGTGAAGGCTATCGAGAGTGGTGAATATAAGTTTATTCGTCTGAACTATCCCAACGGCGATATGGTGGGCCACACCGGTGTAGTCGAAGCCGTAAAGGTGTCGGTTGAAGCGGTCGATGAAGGCGTCGGCCGGATCATGGACGCCCTGAAAAAGGCCAACGGCATCATGGTCTGCTCAGCGGACCACGGAAACTCGGACGACATGTGCGAGCTGGACAAGAAGACCGGAGAGCTGAAGCTCGACGACGAAGGGAAGCCTAAGATGAAAACGGCCCACTCGCTCAATCCGGTTCCCGCAATTGTCTATGATCCTTCCGGGGCTTCAAATATCCGCAAGGCCGCTGTTGAGAGTCCCGGTATCTCAAATCTGGCCGCCACCTGCATTACGCTGCTCGGGTTCATCCCTCCGGAGGATTACACCCCCAGCCTGGCAGAAATCGGCTAACCGCCGGGATAGGTGCCGAAAGCGGCGAAAGCCGCAAAGATGCAGGGCTGGATTGCTTTGCGCTCTTTGCGGCTTTTTGTTAAATCTAAGCAAAACCATGATTCGTCTCATTGTCCAGTTGATCATCATCTCGCTGATCTGCAGTTCCGCAGCTGCTCAGACCAATGACCTCGCGTCTTCGGCGAGTCTGGATGAGTATATGGAAACCGGCGCTGAAATCGCCGGGATCCGCTGGCCTTATTATGACGATGAAGGCAATTTGCAGGCGCAGCTCTATATCGGCGTGGTCCGAAAGATGGAGGGAACCCGGGCGGATGTCTCCGACATGCGTATCGATGTATACGACGATGGAGAGGTTTCGATGACGATGTACGCCCCGCGCTGCATAACCTGGTTTGAGGAAACCGCGGACGGGAATATCCTCTTCGTGGAATCTGAAGGCGATGTCCTGATTGAAATGGAGCAGATGACCATTTGCGGACGCGGATTCCGGTTTTCATCGTCCGGGAATCGTTTCGAAATCCTGTCTGAGGCCCGGGTGCTGGTGAAAGAGTCTGCGCGCAATGCGGAAAGGCTGTCGCTATGAGCAGAGTGCTCCTCTACGCGGTCCTGTGTGCCTGTACGCTGTTGGCTTCGGCCTGTTCGAAGAGGGAACGGTCGGACCCGAATGCCGAAGAATGGGCGGATATCGAAGCGATGGCCGACGATGCGCAGGTCGTTCCTGCTCCCGGCTCCGCAACCTCACCCCCGCCGGAGGAGGCGTCCGAGCCTGAACCGGATGACGAGTTCGCCGCTTTCAGCCGCAGGCTGAACACGATGAAGACCGTGGAGCGCGGGGCTGGCCAAACCTTGCTGACCGGCGATAAGCTGGTATTCGACCAGTTGGCGCGAGTGGTTCAGATGGATGGCAATGTGCTGGTGGAGGACGATCAGGGAGAACTGCGGGCCGAACGCCTGATGGGGCGTTTTTCGGAAATGAATCAGGTGGAGCACATTGAGGCCGAAGGCGGGGTATCCATAGTGTCAGGCGATCGCAAGGCCCGCGCCGATGCAGCGGTTTACCGCTATCTGGAAGGCACCGTGCAGCTGGATGGACAGGCGGTGGTTTCAGCGGGAAACAACCAGCTGTCGGGAGAGCGCATTCGCTTCTGGATAAGCGGGGCGCGAAAAATGGTTTGCGAGCCCAATGCGCTGCTGTTGATCGCCGGGCAGTCCGGGCTCGCCGAAGCCGATTTTCCGGATGAAATCGGCGAAACGGAAATCCGTGCCAACCGTATCGTATACGATGAAAGCAGGCAGCAGGCTGATGCGCTGGGCGGCGTGCGGTTGCGAAATCCTCAATTGGCCATGAATTGCGGAGAAATCCATCTGTTTATCAAAGATAATAGCGAAATTGATTGGATTGAAGCGGTCAGCGAGGTAATAATCCAATCTGAAGACAGGAAGGCGCTGGCGGACAAAGCTATCTATGAAGCAGATGAAGGTAAGTTTACCCTGGAAGGTCACCCGATGGTGAAGCAGGGGCCGAATGTAATGACCGGCGACCGGATATATTTTTGGCATAGGACGCGGTCGGTGTTGTGCGAGCCCAACGGTCGCGTTTTGTATTATTATGATTTGGACGCGCAGACACGGGCGCGGTTTCCGGAAGATTTAGAAGACTGAGATGCAAGCCGAAGAAAACTACCTTATTCAAACGGAAAAACTGGTGAAGGCGTACAAGGGCCGGAAGGTTGTTCGCGAGGTTGAAATCAATGTCAGGGCCGGCGAGATCGTAGGCCTTCTCGGCCCGAACGGCGCTGGAAAGACCACCAGTTTTTACATGATTGTAGGACTGGTGCGGCCCTCGAGCGGAAGGGTTTTCTTCAACGGAAACAATGTAACCAATGTCCCAATGTATAAGCGTGCACGCATGGGCATGGGTTATCTTTCGCAGGAGCCCTCCATCTTCCGCAAACTGACCGTACAGGAAAACGTGATGGCGATACTTGAAACACTGCCCATATCAGGCAAGGAGCGGAAACGCCGTCTCGAACAGTTGCTGGAAGAACTCAAAATATCCCATCTGGCCAAACAGCGGGCCTACACCCTCAGCGGCGGCGAGCGACGCCGGCTGGAGATCACGCGGGCCCTGGTCACCAACCCTTCCATCATTCTGCTCGATGAGCCGTTCAGCGGAGTGGACCCTCTGGCGGTTCATGATGTCCAGGAGATTGTACGCGACCTGCGCGATAAAGGCCTGGGCGTGCTCATTACCGACCACAATGTGCGTGAAACCCTGGCTGTTGTGGATCGTGCGTATCTTCTGTGCGAGGGGCAGGTCCTTCGGGAGGGCGACAGCGAATTCTTAGTGAACGACGAGGTGAGCCGCGAGCTCTATCTTGGCCCGCGGTTCAGTATGTAACATAACCGAAAGGAGCAGCCATGCAGATAAGTATTACAGGACGGCATGTTAACGTAACTGACAACGTCAAGGCTCACATTAATGAGAAACTTGAGCGATGTCTCGGTGTGTTTCCTCGAATAGAATCCATACATGTCATTCTGGACGAAGAGAAAATCCTCAAGGTTTCCGAAATCGTTATTCAGGCTGCAGGCCATATTCGCGTGACTGCCATTGAAAAATCGGAGAACCTGTACGATGCGATCGACCGTTCCATAGAGCATGCGGAACGACAGATGCGCAAACATCGTGACAAGGTGCAGGAGCATCACAAGTAAAAGCGTGAAGGCTGAATCAAGGGGGTAAACCGTGCCGATAACCGTTAAAACATTGATGGATGAAGGAGCTGATAAGCTCGCGCTGTCTATCGTCGCCGGCGAGAAGCATCTTAACCGGAAACTCCACGAAACCGCCATGAACCGGCCCGGACTGGCGTTGACCGGGTTTTTCCAGTATTTTGCCAACAATCGTCTGCAGATATTTGGTTTGGCCGAGTTTACCTACCTTAAAAGCCTGCCCCCGGCCCAGCGGCTGGAGCGACTGGAAGGTCTTTTTAAACAGCAGATTCCGGGCATCGTTGTTACCCGCAACCGCAAACCCACCAAAGATCTCCTGGACCTGGCGGAGGAGTACAAGGTTCCGGTATTGCGGACTTCGATGGTGACGATGAACTTCGTAAACGAATGTACGGTGCTGCTGGAAAAGCTGACGGCACCCCGCAAGCGCATCCAGGGTACTACACTGGAAATAATGGGCATTGGCGTGCTGTTGCGCGGAGATCCCGGCATCGGCAAGAGCGAGACCGCACTGTCGTTGATTGAACGCGGATACAGCCTGGTTTCGGACGATGTCACTGAGGTGCGTCAGACCAGCCGAGGGCGCATTGTCTGCTGGGCCAGCGAGGTCACGCGCTACCACATGGAAATCAGGGGTTTGGGCATCATTCATGTACCCAGCCTTTTCGGTGTGGCAGCCATACGGAGGCAGACCGAGCTGGATTTGGTGATTGAGCTCCGGCAACCCTCCGGCGACGAGGACCGAACCGGCGTGCATCCCGACACAGTCATGGTGCTGGGTTGCGAGATTCCATGTATCACCTTGCCGGTCCAGTCCGGCCGGGACATGGCTAATATTGTTGAGGTGGCGGCATTGAACCAGAAACTCAAGGAGCTCGGGCATGATGCGGCCAAGGAACTGGACGATAAAATCATCAATCGGCTGACCATGGGGCGGGTGCGGAATGGCTGATACGACCATCGTTAAAAAGTTCACGGTGGAAAACCAGTATGGTATCCATGCCCGTCCTGCTGCGCTTCTCGTGAAAGCCGCAGGAAAATACGAGTGTGACCTGTTTGTTGAAAAAGATGGGAACAAGGTTTCCTGCAAAAGCATAATGGGACTGATGACCATCGAGGGATATCCCGGGAGCACGCTGGAGGTAACGGCTTCCGGTGCAGATGCCGGCGAGGCCATGGCGGAGATTGAGGAGCTGTTCGTAAATAAATTCTATGAGGATTAGGTGGTGCCGGACAATCATCATAATTCCGAGGTATTTCTTAAAGGGATCGGTGTGTCGCCGGGGATTGCCGTATGCAGGGCCCAGCTGCTCGCCCCGCAGTCGAGTGCCGCAGTCACGCGGTCCATTAACGAGACTGAAGTGGCATCCGAGATTGCGCGTTTTGAAGAAGCGCTGATCGCGACTCATGAACAGATAAAGCATATTCAGAAGCAGGTTGCCGCAGTGCTCGGCGATGAACATGCGAGCATTTTTGATGCGCATCTGCTGGTCGTGGACGACCGGACATTTATTGAAGATGTGATTCGTTCGCTGAAACGGGATTTGGTGAACGTCGAGCCGGTGCTGCTGGCGGTGTCCAATCGGTATGCCGAGATGCTGTCCAAGGTGGAAGATTCCTATCTGTCCGAGCGGGCCGCCGATATTCGCGATGTGACCAAGCGCATTCTTGCCAACCTGGCCGGGGAGACCCTGAGTCGTATCGCCAGCATTTCGGAGCAGTGCATTGTCGTGGCCCACGACCTGTCTCCGTCAGATACAGCCAGCATTGACAAATCGATGGTGCAGGCATTTGTGACGGATTTGGGCAGTTCCACTTCGCATACGGCCATTATGGCGAAGGCGCTGCGGGTTCCGGCTGTGGTTGGATTACACAACATCACCGCGGTCGTAAGCACGGGGGACACCGTGCTCATTGACGGCGGCAAGGGATTTGTATACATCAATCCCTCGGAAGAACGGCTGGAGGAATACCGCCGCAAGGCTGCCGAGCACCAGCAGATCCTGGATCAACTGGATACCCTGCGTGACCAGCCGCCGGAAACCCTCGATGGCTATGTTGTTCCGATTACGGCCAACATCGAGCTGCTGGAAGAGCTGGGAGCTGTTGGCGCCCAGGGTGCGAAGGGAATCGGTCTGTATCGAACAGAGTTCCTTTTCCTGGGCAATGATGAACTCCCCGGCGAAGAGGAGCAGGCCGAAGCATACACCCATGCGGCCAGGAGTCAGCACCCTGCACCGGTGGTGATCCGCACGCTTGATATCGGCGCAGACAAGCTCCCGGAAACCATCGAGTTTTTTGATGAGCTCAATCCGTTTCTGGGTGATCGTGCCATCCGACTCTGCCTTTCCCATCCGGACCTGTTCAAAACCCAGTTGCGCGCCATCCTTCGCGCCAGTGTGCACGACAATGTCCGCATCATGTATCCCATGGTATCCTGCGTACAGGAAGTGGTGGATGCAAATGCCCTGCTGAAGGAGTGCATGGATGAGTTGCGGGAACGGGAAATTCCGTTCAATGAGAAGATTGAAATCGGAACCATGATCGAAGTGCCTTCCGCTGCGCTGATTGCCGACCTGATTGCGCCGCATGTCAGTTTCTTCAGTCTGGGAACCAATGATCTGATTCAGTACACCATGGCGGTCGATCGCGGAAATGAAAATGTGGCGCATCTCTACAAACCGACACATATGGCCATTCTGCGACTGATTGACCACGTCGTCAAAGTAAGCAATACATACGGACTGTGGACGTGTGTGTGCGGGCAGATGGCCGCAAACCCGAAACTGGTACCTCTGTTGGTGGGGCTGGGTATTGACGAGCTGAGCGTGAGTCCGGCACAGGCTCCGGTGATCAAGGATGTGATTCGCAAGCTGCACTACTCAAGCGCGGTCAAGCTGGCCCAGGAATCCCTTTCCTCAAATTCGTCGGAACACGTTGAACAGCTCTGCCGCGACCTGATCGCGGAGATTGCACCTGAAGTGCTGGAGTTGTCCGAGTAGTGAAATTTACCTGAAGCCGTTCGAGGTTTGCTTCAGAAAAGTCCAGACCTGTTCCAGATAGAGTGCTGCATAGGAATAGGCGGATGCGGTTTCGTGCCCCAGCAGATCACCGAACGTTAATAATTCCGGTTCGCCGAACAGAATCATGAGTAGGGCGATTACCATCAGGTTCATGATGTAGATGACCGTAAAGGAAAAGATACGGCCGTGCTCCTCTATATCGGGTTGATGCTCTGCCAGCATGTGAATGGTGAAGGTTAAGTGGAACGACCAGGTGAACCCCACTGCGGCCAACCACCATGAAAAGTATGTATCGGTGTCGAGCCAGTTTCCGGCCAGAGAGTATGCCGCCACTACAAGCGCCGTATAAAAAGGAAAAAAATAGGGGGCCAGAGTGATGATGAAGTTGGACTTGGAAAGTTCAACATGGCCGCCTTTTTTGCCCACCTTGATTCTTCCAACCCGGCCGCCCATAAGGATCGCCCAGAGGGCATGGGTCAGCTCATGACCCAGAACGTAGGTTCGAAACGGCCGGGGCAGGAGAAAGAAGATAATGATCCAAAGCAGGAACCCGATTGGAATGGCCCAGACGGCCAGTCCGGACTCCAACGCCATGTCGTGCGAATAGCGATGCAGTCTGTACGTGGAGATCGACACGGAAACCGCTAACGGCCACAGCGCGATGCCGATGAACATTTTTATGAATTTCCACATGAACGATCTTTACCGGACTTGGGGTGGAGAAATCAAATCCATATGGATGCATGGCGATATTCAGGATCAGCATGTCGAAGGCTTCCTCGTCTTTTCACGTTGCGTTGCGATACCTGTTCCTGCCCGGTATTTGTTCCGAATAATCCCGTTGGAGAGGTTGACATAGCATGGGAATAAGCCTACAAATTCTATTGTTTCAAGGTGAAGCAAGCCTCTGTTTCCCCTCAAGATTCCAATCTTTTTCATTTGCGTATTTTCATGGTGGGTAGCGAGAGCAAGCCAGTCGTTATAGCTGTCACAGGCGGTATTGCTTGTGGAAAATCAGAGGTCGGATCCATTCTTAATCAGCTCGGGTTTTCTGTTTGTGATGCGGACCATATTGCCCATGAACTGATGGCGAAAGGGACCCCGGTTTATCAGCAGGTCGTTGAACATTTCGGGGCGCGTATACTGGCGGAGGACGAAGAGATATCGCGTCCGGTTTTGGCCGGCATCGTTTTCGAGGATCCGGATGAGAGAAGGAATCTGGATCGCATGGTGCACCCTGCTGTAAAGGCTCAGCTTGCCGAATGGATCCAGGACCGGCGAATCAGGGTTGAACGGGGCGCCATCCTGATTCCTCTGCTGTTTGAAAGCGGGATGGAGGCCCTGGATTGGGACGCGATTTTCTGTGTGTCCAGCAGTCCGGATCTCATCGTCGACCGTTTGCAGCGAAGAGGTTTGAGCCGGCAGGAAGCCATCAGGCGAATAGATGCCCAAATGCCGTTGGAGAAAAAAGAACGGCAGTCAGATTATGTGATACACAATCAGGGAACTTTACAACAACTTGAACAGGCGACACGAAGAACGGTGGAGCGGCTGTTGACTGAAAGGTAAATATGAGTGAAGAGAACGATGTAGTAGAAGAGGTTGCGGCCTCGGCCGGTGCCGAAGAGGCAAAGGCCCCTGCAAAGAAGAAAACCGCTAAGAAGAAAGCGGTCAAAAAAGAGGTAAGCCCCGATGGAGAGACCGCCGGAGAAACGCCGGAGGAAAAGACACAGCAGAATCAGGATTCGGCTGATCAGGCTCAGAAGGGGGATGAGAATGCGCGCAGAAAAGGCGGTAAGGGCGGTAAATATGGGCGCAAGGGGCGCAACGGCCGCAAGGACCAGCAGCAGGATCCGCCTGTTCGGGATGACCTTCCGGCACTTTCTCTGCATGAGATGCAGGTCACGCCCATCAACGATATAAAAGCCATGGCCGAAGAATTCGGCATGACTGAATATGCCGGTTTCAACAAGCATCAACTCATTTTTGAACTGCTGAAAACACATGGCCGGCGCGGCGGCGCATTGCTGGGGCGCGGTGTGCTGGAAGTCCTGCCCGACGGCTTCGGATTTTTACGTTCACCGCTGAACAGTTATCAGCCAGCTCCGGATGACATCTACGTTTCGCCATCGCAGATTCGGCGTTTCGGTTTGCGTACCGGCGATTATGTTACCGGCAGTATCCGGTCTCCAAAGGACAAAGAGCGGTTCTTTGCCTTGCTTCGCATCGACCAGATTAATGAGGATAATCCGGAATCTGCCCGCAGGCGTGTGCCCTTCGAAAACCTGACCCCGTTGTTCCCGAACGAACGGCTGGTTATGGAGACCGATCCCAAGGAGATTTCCATGCGGGTGATGGATATTGTCACGCCGATCGGCAAGGGCCAGCGCGGCCTGATTGTGGCCCCCCCGCGTACCGGTAAGACGGTGCTCATGCAGAAAATGGCCAACAGCATTTCCAAGAACAATCCCGAAGCCAAACTGATCATTCTGCTGATTGACGAACGGCCCGAGGAAGTGACAGACATGCGTCGCAATACCAAGGCCGAAGTGCTGGCATCCACCTTCGACGAGCCGCCGGAGCGTCATACCCAGGTCGCGGAAATTGTCATTGAAATGTCAAAGCGGCTGGTGGAAAAGGGACAGGATGTGATTATTCTGCTCGATTCAATCACCCGCCTGGCGCGCGCCTACAACACCACCTCACCGCACAGCGGCAAGATCCTGTCAGGCGGTGTGGACTCAAATGCCCTGCACAAGCCGAAGCGCTTTTTCGGTGCGGCGCGGAATATCGAAGGCGGCGGCAGCCTGAGTATTATCGCAACCGCTTTGGTCGATACCGGCAGCCGGATGGATGAGGTTATTTTTGAGGAGTTCAAGGGCACGGGTAATATGGAGCTTGGGCTGGACCGCGATCTGGTCAACAAGCGGATCTATCCGGCTATCAACATTGAAAAGTCGGGCACCCGTAAGGAAGAGCTGTTGCTGCATCCCGACGAGCTGCAGCGGATATGGACCCTGCGCAAGGCCCTGAAGGATGTGCCGCAGATAGAGGCCATGGAGCTGTTGATTAATCGGCTCAAGAAGACCGGCAACAACCTCGAGTTTCTTATGACCCTGCAGGGGGCGTAAAATTCCGAATGCCACAGCAGAGGGGCGCCCGCAGGGGTGCCCTTTTTTTATGTTTTTGACACGATCCCTTGTTGCCCGTAAACTTCTTCTAAAGAAACGGGGAGTTATTGATGAAGACAACGGCAAAGGTCAATGCAGTTCTCCTTGCGGGTGATCGGCGGGCGAGCATTCAGGTGCGGAGCGATAACAAGGCATTTCTTATGCTGAAGGAAAAGCCGCTCTTTCTTCATGTCCTGCAGGGGCTGCTTGAGGCGGATCTTGTGGGCGATGTTGTTATTGTGGGTCCGCGCGACCGGCTTCAGGAAGCCCTTTCCAGGCACGGCGTGGAAGGTGTGCGGGTTGTGGAGCAGCGCGACAACATGATCGAGAATTTCAAGGCGGGTTATGTCGCGGCTCTTGGTCTGAGTGATGAGGTTGAATTCTGGAGCCTGAAAGGAACCGAATATGAAAATGTCCCTGTGCTGGTCTCTCCGTGCGATATACCGCTGCTGGTGCCCGATGAGGTGGATGAGTTCATTCGCCGCAGCAACATGCATGAATACGACTACTCCATCGGTGTAACATCCGAGAAGGTGCTGTCGCACTACTATCCGGACGGGGACAAGCCGGGAATCCGGATGATCTATTTTCATGTGAGAGAAGATCTGCTTCGCCACAACAATCTTCACATCGGCAAACCGCTTACCTTTGATCACCTCGATTACATTGAAAAAATGTATGAATGGCGCTACCAAACCCGGGCGGCCAACATCCTGCGCATGCTGGTCTCCCTGCTCTTTGCCGGATGGCGCTTGTTCAAGGGCTTGCGTGTATTCATCGTGCTTCAGCTCTCGCTCTATTATGATCGGCACGGACATCCCAAGCTTTCTGACCGTGTACGTTCATTGATCCATTTCAATCGGTTGGCGGAAGGGATCGGCAATGCGCTGGGTGCGCGCGTTCAGGTGGTCTACACGCATTTTGGCGGTGCGGTCCTGGATGCCGATAATGAAAGGGATCTCGCCGCCATCGAAGCGCGTTACGACGAGTGGATCCAATACCAGAAAAGTCTGTTTGCCTAGCGGTCCGCTAATGCTGCTACAACGATACGGTTGCCGTGAACCTCGACAATCCGGACGGGCGTTTGCGCCGCTATATAGTCGCCGTAGGTCACCACATCGAGCTTCCGTTCACCGAAGTAGGCCGTACCGCTGGGGCGCAGGTCGGAGTGAGTGAGCCCTTCCAGTCCCACCAGGCTTTCCTCTTCCTTCAGGTCGGCGGAGACGGCAGCAAGTGTCAGGCTGTGAAAAAGGCGCGTCTTCGGCAGAAACCTGCCGGTGATAACGGCAACGACAAAGCTGATCAGCAGGGCCAGGGATATATTCATGATCGGCTGGGCGAAAGCGTCAGCTGAAAACTCGACGGGCCGCCATTTTCCGGGGACATGTTCGATCATCATGCTTAGGAGCGAGACGAGGATGAGGATGATGCCGCTGATGCCCGCCACACCAAACCCTGGAATGACCAGGATCTCCAGGGCGAGCAACGCGATACCTGCGAACAGAATCATGATATCCTCATAGCCTGCGAGACCCGCAATATGGTGACCGAAAAAAAGGAGCAGCAGACACACCACTCCGACAATTCCAAAGATGCCGAATCCGGGCGTTTTAAACTCAAGCCAGAGACCGCCGAAACCAAATGCCATTAGAAGGGTGGCAATTGCCGGTGTCGCAATAAGCCGGGCAAACCGCTCTGCAGCCGTAACATGCAGGTAACGCTTTTCGGCATTTTCGAGGCCGAGCTCCGCCAACAGCGCATCAACCGATTCAAGCGTGCCCTTGGATAGGAGAGGGTGCCGGTCCTTGCCCACCAGCCGATTGGCTTCCGTGTTGGTCAATGTAAGCAGGCGGCCCTTTTCGCTGATGATCTCCCCATCGATACTGTATTCGAGGTCCGCTCTCACCATGGCCTCGGCCAGCATGGGGTCATATCCGCCACGTTCGGCAGTGGATCGAACCATGGCCGCAACAGCGGATGTCATCTTTTCCTCCACCGACTCGGGCAGTTCCTGAACGCCTCCGCCAGGGGACATCATCAGCGGCGTTGCCGCACCGATTACGCTGCCGGGGGCCATGTAGATGTTTGGTGTGGCGAGCGCGATTATGGCGCCGGCCGAATAGGCTTCTTTTTCGACAAACGTGTAGGTTGGTATATCCGTATTGAAGATCACGCTGATGATGCCTTCCGCCGCATTGACCGCGCCGCCGGGGGTGTCCATTTCGAATATTATGGCGCTGGCATCGTTGCGTGTTGCTTCGTCCACACCACGCCGCACCACGTAAAGCAGGGCCGGTTCGATCATCTTCTTGATGGGAATGATATAAACCAGAGGGGACTGCTTTTCGGTATCCGCATGAAGGGATGTGGAAAGCAGTGCGGTCAGGCAGCAAAGGGTAATCTTGCGGATCATGTACTATCTCCCGTTAGTGCAAAGACATTTTTTTCCAGTCCATGGAAAAAGGAAAGCGAAAACTTCCAATGGATTGGAAATGCGCGTATTAAGTTACGCATGAGTTTGTCGGGAAAAAGAGCGTTGGTTACAGGGGGAGCGGTTCGCATTGGAAAAGCCATTGTGGAGCTTCTGCAGGCCGAGGGCGTTGAAGTGGTCGTTCATTACCGCAACTCCAGGGCGGAAGCGGAAGCGCTCTCGCCGTTTACGGTCGAAGCCGATCTGGGAAACCCCGAAGCCTGTGCAACACTGATAGAGCGCTGCGGTCCCATCGATATCCTGATTAACAATGCGTCGATATTTACCAGGGAATCGGTGGCATCCGCCGCGCCGGACAGGGTGCATCGCGAATTTCAGGTTAACCTGTTCGCTCCCCTGGAGTTGATCAGAACGTTTGCGGCGCAGTCGCAGAACGGGGCCGTGATTAACCTGCTGGATCGGCGGATCCGCTGTCATGACACCAGTTGCGTTCCGTATTCAATTTCAAAGCGAGGTCTGGAGGAGCTCACCTGCATGGCGGCCCTGGAGTATGCGCCCCGGATTCGCGTCAACGCTGTTGCTCCGGGGCCGATTCTGCCGCCGCCGGACAGTGATGCTGAGAGCGTTGACGAGTTGGCGGGCCGGGTCCCGTTGGAGGCGCTGCCTATCCCGTCGCAAATTGCGGAGGCCGTCCTGTATCTGCTGCGGGCCGATGCGGTAACCGGCCAGACGATCTACATTGACGGCGGACAACACCTGCTGGGGAATGGAGTATAATCATGGATCGAATTTTTATACGCGACCTCGCGCTGCGGTGCATCATAGGCATCTATCCTGAGGAACGCCGCGAGAAGCAGGATGTCATTATCAATGTCGAGATGCACGTGGATCTGCGGACGGCCGGGCAGTCGGATGATTTGAATGATACGGTGGACTATAAAGCGATAAAGAAGGCCATCCTCAAGCTGGTCGAAGGGAGCAGCTTTCAGCTGATCGAGGCCCTTGCGGAACATATTGCCCGGATCGCCCTGGCGGATGAAAAGGTCCAGGAGGTTGTCGTTTCAATCGACAAGCCCGGTGCGCTGCGTTTTGCCAAAAGTTCAGCCGTGGAGATCACGCGAGGGCGTTCGTAATTACGCTACCGACCCATCAAATATGCCCATGGCGCGGAACTTGTCGTACCGCTCCTGCATAATCTCATCCGGAGACTTGGCTAGCAGTTCCTTCAGGTTTCGCTGCAGCGCATCCTTCAGGTTGGCGGCCATGGCAGCATGGTCAACATGCGCCCCGCCTTTCGGTTCAGGCACCACTTCGTCAGCCAGCTTGAGTTCAAGCAAATGCTTGCCCGTGATCTTGAGCGCTTCGGCCGCTTTGTCGGAGTAGGCGCGGTCTTTCCAGAGAATGGCCGCACACCCTTCCGGGGAGATTACAGAATAATAGGCATGCTCCAGAATCAGCATACGGTTGCCGATTCCGATGCCCAAGGCCCCGCCGCTGCCGCCTTCACCGATGATGACGCAGATGATCGGCACCTTGATGTTGAACATTTCACGCAGGTTGACCGCGATGGCTTCAGCGATGTGGCGTTCTTCGGACTCGAGACCGGCGTAGGCGCCCTTGGTATCAATGAGGGTGATGATCGGTACGCCGAACTTGTCGGCCAGCTTCATCATACGCAGTGCCTTGCGATAGCCTTCCGGATGCGCGCAGCCGAAGTTGCACTCGACATTGGATTTCGTATCGCGGCCCTTCTGCGAGCCAATGATCATCACCTTCTGGTCATCGAGTTTGGCAAATCCGCCTATTATTGCGCGGTCATCGCGATGGATGCGGTCGCCGTGGATCTCCACGAAATCGGTGGTCATCGCAGTGATATAGTCCATTGTGTAGGGGCGGTCGGGGTGGCGGGCGACCTGGACTTTCTGCCACGCGGAAAGATTGGCATAGATGTCGGTACGAGTGTTCTCGATCTTCTCCTTCATCCGCTCGATTTCATGCGAAACATCAATGTCCTGTTCCTGGCTGAAGGCTTCCAGTTCCCGCAGTTTGGTTTCCAGTTCGGCAATCGGGCTTTCAAAAGGGAGGCTGTATTGTGCACTCATGCAGTACTCCTTATCCGTGAGATCAGTCGGTTATTATAACGGTTGTTTTACGAGGCACCAGATCAAAGAGTTCTTCAACATCTTCGTTCAACATGCGGACACAGCCGGCACTGGATTGCTTGCCGATACTGTCGCGCTCCCAGGTGCCATGGATGCCGAATCCGGTCAGTTCAGGATGATCCTCGGATTTGATGGCCATCCAGCGGGTGCCAAGGACGTTTTCCGGATCGCCGTATTCAATCTGACGGTTGTCGGTGGGCCGGGTCCACGGCGGCTCTACAATCTTGTCCACGATCGAGAACTGCACGGCCGGGGTTTTTCCGAATTTACCGGTTCCGACGGGGTACCGCTTGAACAGCTTTCCATCCATCAGCAGATCCAGATAGTTGTGGGTTTTAGAGACACGGATCGAGAAGTTGCTGTTGTATACGAGCAGACGGGCGCCGGCGCGGATCGTGTCGGTTTCAAGCCCGTTCATCTGCTTAATGAGTTCGACCGTCGTGTTGTATTGCTTCGCAATCTTCTGAAGGTAATCACCCGACTGGATGGCATAATACTCTTTGCCCGGCATCATGAGCGGCGATTTGAGCAGCTTGATATTGACTTCGCCAAGCAGCTTAATGGCTTCCGGATCAGGCGTCGATGCAACCACCTGGTCGAGGATAGTCTTGGCATTCTGCAGCTGCCCGCCTTCGATGGCGGCTCTTGCATCGGAGACCGCAGCCCTGGAGGCCGGAGTTGATGCCTGGGTCACGGGCGCTGCAGCCGTGGGCGCCAGCGGGGCCGCAGGCATGCCGATATCGGGGGCTGCCGGGGCATCGATGCCGGGGGCGGAGGGCTGAGCCTCAGCCTCGCTGTCGTCTTTTTTAGTGATCAGATAGATTGCTATCGCGGCCATCTGAATAAGAACGATAATGATAAACACCCTTTTCCAGCGTCCACGTGACCGGTTGGGATATGTGCCTGCGTAAATTGGTTTTGCCATGCTGATTAACCTCTGTTTGCTACAAGTCCGCCATTTATGCCGAATCACCATCAGGGGTGCAATAATAATACGATTTTCAGATGGCTGTGATGGTGCCTTTCCGATTTTAAACCAGTTCAGGCGGCGCATTAATGCGGGCAGGTAACCGCACATAAAAGGAAAGCCGCGGTTTCATCACCGACTCATTCAAAGATAATGAAACCTTCTTTCTTTTTTGATTAGAATATCACTCCCGATTATGCTTAATTTTCGTCACTCATGCGGTTTCTGAGGTATGTGGGGTCATATAAACGTGTATTGTAAAGTAATGATAACGCGCCTGATGTGGATTGCCGGCCTGGCGTTGGCGCTCAATGCCGCCGCCATTGATGAGTATTCAAACCAGGTAGATCCCATGCTGGATTCTGCACCTGTAACGCAAGCGGAGCAACCGGCCAAAGTGACCGCTGTCTATGGTGTCGGTTCGGAGGATTATCTCCCCTTAAAAGAGGAAGCCCGCCAGCAATTGCGGCCGAATTTGCGCAAAAGCAATGCACATCCTTCGTTTGATCTGCCGGACGCCTTCTATTTTATCGGAGGACCCATCTTTCTGCTGATATTGCTGCGTGTGCTGACGTTGTTCCTCAATGAGTTTGAGGAAAAGCGCAAGCAGGAACAGCGGCTGGTGGCCAGTGAACATGCTCCCGGCGAGCGGGTCGCGGGCGAATAGCAGCCTTTATGCCTATGCGGGCTTGCCCCGCACCGGCTCCGTTGAATATTCTGCAACGCGATGCTCAGAACCCTAAAAATCAAAAATCTGGCCCTGGTGGATGATGTTCAGGTTGGTTTCAACGACGGACTGAATGTCATTACCGGCGAGACCGGTGCCGGTAAATCCCTGCTTATGGGGGCTTTGCGCCTGTTACTGGGGGAGCGGGCAGACAAATCCATGATTCGTACCGGGGAGAGCTCATGCTCCGTGCATGCTGAATTCGGGCTTTCGGATGCCTCTCAGGTGGATGCGGTGCTGACGGATGTGGGGTTGGAGCCTTGCGATGGCGGCTTACTGATTATCCGCCGCGTCATCACAGAGTCATCGAATAAGACCTTTGTCAACGACGAGACGGTTACGTTGAATGTACTCCGGCGGCTCGGTGAGGTGCTGGTGGATATGCATGGACCCTATGACCATCAATCCCTGCTGGATCAGGGGGTACAGCTTGAGATTCTCGATGCCTTCGGGCAGCTGGCGGAAGTCAAGGCGGCCTACCTGACCGAGTATGCCCAATACCGCGATGTGCAGAAGCAGATCGATGCCCTCAATTCCGATAATGAAGAGGATCTGGAGCGGCAGATTGAATTTCTCGATTACCGGGTAAATGAAATTGAAAAGGCCAATCTGTCCGTTGAGGAAGAGGAGCAGGTCGCCGAGGAGCATGCCATCATTGGCAATTCCCAGCAGGTCATTGAGCTGGCGAATGGAGTGGTCAATGCATTAACGGAAGCCGAAGGGTGCGCATTCGATGGATTGGTGGCTGCTCAGCAAAGCCTGAACAGGCTCATCAAACTGATCCCCGAGGCCCAGGAGTGGCATGATGAACTGGAGCATGCGGTTACGTCTGTTCAGGAAGTTGTTCGTTCTATTGAGAATTCTGCGGCGGGGATCGATGCCAGTGCGGAACGGATGCAATGGCTCGATGATCGGCTGACGACCTACCAGACCCTGAAGCGCAAATATGGTGCAACCGTTGAAGAGGTGCTCGAGAACGGGGAAAAATGGGCGGAACAGCTGCGGGAGCTCCGCGGGCGCGATAAGAAGCGCGAAGCCTTGCAAGTCCGGGCGGCACAGGCGCTTTCCGAAGTTGAAAAAACCGGTGCAGCATTAAGGAAAAAGCGGGAGTACGTGGCAGACCACCTTTCGGAATGCATTACCCGGGAGTTGGTGGACATCGGCTTTGAGCATGGTTTTTTTGATGTGCAGATCAACCCCTGTGAACCCGGCCCTTCGGGTATGGACGAAGTGGAGTTTGGATTTGCCCCCAATGCGGGTGAAGATATGCGCCCCTTGCGGACGATCGCTTCAAGCGGCGAGATTTCGCGTGTGATGCTGGCCACAAAGGCCGTGCTGGCCAAGCAGGACAGGATTCCTGTGCTCGTCTTCGACGAAATCGACGCCAACATTGGAGGCGAGATCGGCGGGGCCGTGGGACGCAAGCTGGCGCAGGTGGCAACCTGCCACCAGTTAATCTGCATCACTCATCTGCCGCAGGTGGCGGCCTGCGGCACCACGCATCTGGCCGTTTCCAAGAAGGTTGAAGATGGCCGAACCTATACCGAAGTGGAACTGCTCGATGCCGGCACCCGCCCCGACGAGATTGCCCGCATGCTCGGCGGCAAGGAAAGCACCGGCGTCACCCTGCAGCATGCCCGCGAAATGCTGGAATCGGTCTAGCGAACCCTCCCGGCCTTGAACTGAAGCCCCGGCTGCGCTATGATGCTTTTGCTGGGGGAGCAGAAAGGAGCCGCACCATGAGAATTGAAAAAGACTCGTTGGGCGAAATGGAAGTACCCTCGGATGCCTATTACGGAATCCACACCTGCCGCTCGCTCGAAAACTTCAACGCCGCAGGCGAGCCCCTGCCGCTCGAACTCATCTACGCGATGGTAAAACTGAAGATTGCCTGCGCACGCGCCAACGAAA
>JBNKVA010000019.1:0-93223 GCA_050298955.1 Pontiella sp. | reverse complement strand
TCTCCCCCCTCACTTTGCCGCTGGATGTACATTGAATCAATCCGGCCGCGACTGAATGAACTGGTTCGGCGAACAATGCCGTGAACTGCATATCCCTTGCTCAGCAACAGTTCAGTAAGATAAGAACCGTCCTGACCGTTAATCCCTGTAATCAATGCTTTCTTCATGAATAGCCTATATCAGTCCCACTCTACATTCTTCCCGTTCCCGGGCGAGCTTATCAGTTATCCATCCTGCGTCTGTAGATCGTCAACATGGTGTGCGCCTGGCCAAAGTGAGGATACTCACCTATCGCAGAATATCGAAGGTCCAGCTGCTCCTTAAGAAATTTCTCGTCTTCATTGCTTACCGGCATGACGGCGGGCGACTGAATGGCTAAGCCATAGCCGCTGACGGCCGCCAGCGGCGCATCGGAACGGGCAATGATTTCAAGCAGCAGCTCCCGGTTGACCAGATGCAGCTTTTCGGCCTGATCACGCGAAAGGTCCGGGTAGTAGCAGAAGGGCCCCATTTCCATCCCGGGCGGCACCGTGCGGTTGGCTTCCACAGCCAGATAAACATCCTGCGTCAACAAGGTGCTTCCTTCCGGACTATGGGCGCGCACAAAGGCCGCCGCCTCTTCCAAAAGCGCCAAATCACTCTTCGCTTTAAAGTTCCACCAGATGCGGTCCCGGCCGCGCACAAACCAATCCTGGTTGATCGGCGAGGAAAAGGCTGAAGCCACCGATATCAGCAGCAGGAATGCAAGGACGGGAACCTGCCACGCCTCGGCCACCCGTGGTGCGAGCGTCAACACAAGCGCAGATACCAGTACGGGATAGGCAATGGCCTGATAGTCGTCGTATGGAAAGTTTGCCGTAAAGTGGACCAGCGAGATGCCAATGCCGCAGGCCCACAGCAGCAGTGCATCGGCATTCGGTCTGGTTTCCTTCGGCCTCCATATCAGCGCGGCAAGCGTAAGCACGGTAAACACAAAATAGGCCTGCACAAAGCGGGAAAGGAATCCCATCTTCAGGATCAGGAGGGCCTTCAGGCCGCCGGGGTCCCGCCCCGCATGGTAGCCGAACAGTCCGAAGCTGGTCTGATCGAAGGCCGCAGCAAAGAACGGGGCAAAGACCGCCAGGAGCGTCAGGCCGCCCCCCAGGCCGAACCAGACCCAATGCCAGCGGCGTTCCCGCTGCAGGATCAGCCAAATGCCGGAAATCGGCAACACAATGCCTGCCGAAAGCCGCGTGCCCGCCGCCAGAGCCATACATGCGCCCGCCAGCAAGGCCCCGGTCCAATTGCGATAGGTCAGGGCAAAAAAACCGCCCATCAGGAAAAAAGCGCAGAGCCCATAGGTCTTAACCACGGTCGTGAAATAGCTTTGGTAAACATTGCACCCGATCAGAATCCAGGCCGTCATGCAGATGAAGACTTTGCTGCGATCGACCATCCGGGCCACGGTGGCCGCGGCCAGAAGCCCCGAAAAAATACCGAACCAAGTGGTGACCAGGCGGCCTCCGGCCACCCCCAACGCATCGATCACCGGGTGAAAAAGATGGTAAACATAGGGAAGAACCGGCCCCTGAGTGAACGCAAAGTCAACATAGGGCGAAGCGCCCCGGCCCACCATGCGTGACGCATAAAGGTACCACCCCTCATCCTGGTTCAGGTTGCCGTGAATCAGGTTGAGCGCAGCCAGCAGGACGATGACCGCAGCCGCTCCTATTTCAATAGCTATTAGGTATCTCCGATTGACCACCAGCTTTTACCCCTTAAAAACCAACCGTTTTCTCATGGTGAAGTTTGCAACCATCGCCAGGGCGAACACAAAGAAATAACTCCAGGAAACATCCCAGTCAAACCGATCAATCAATACTTTGCTCAACCAGGTAAATACAACAAAAGACAGGGTGGAAAACAGATAGAACAAAACCATTTCTTTGTGTCGGTGATGCCGGCCGCCGGAAAACACAAACAAGGCGTTGGTCGCATACGCCACGGTATTTGACACCAGAAACGCGGTCACTTTGTTGATGATAAAGTGGCGGATCAGCAGCGCCTCCGGCACGCTCCGCAGCTCCCAGCCGAAAACCCCGATGACCAGGCCAAACGGATCATCCGGCCGCAGGCTTGGAAGCACCAGCCAGGACATCACGTAAAAAACAGCGACATCCACCACGAAGGTTATACCTCCGCAAAACAGATACTTCAGGAACTGAAGGTGCAACTTCCCCTTTTCGTTCAACAGCTCGATTAGTCTGGTTGTCAGCTTTTCCATATGGGTTGTAAGTGGGTCATAATCTCTAAACCCCCGTATCAAAGCGAGGATTTTGTGATTTCTTGCACACCCCTCGGCTGCCGGATTCCCTGTGAGGAAGCAGGGGAGGAAACTTGACCTGAAAACTGTTTAATCTATGCTGTGGATTCATTTTGCAAAGGGAGAGTATCGCTTTGAGTACAGATAAGTTTTTCCGAAGGTCGGACTGGATTGCCTGCTGGGTGACATTTGCCGTTTCGCTGATCACCTATATCATCACGCTTCAGCCAACAGTCGGCCTTGAAGATTCCGGTGAATTGATCGTTGCATCAGACTATCTGGGCGTCCCTCACCCTCCGGGTTATCCCAGCTGGTCACTGCTGACCTGGTTGTTCCAGTGGATCTTCCACGGGGTCACCTACCACGGCCATCCCAACCCGGCATGGGCGGTCAACCTCTTTTCCGCCGTCTCCGGCGCCGCAGCCTGCGGCGTGATTGCCCTGCTGATCAGCCGTTCCGGCATGGATCTACTGCGCAGCCTCTCCAAGGAATCCAACCTGCTGGGTGAAACGACGGAAAGCCTCTTCTGCGCGGTCGCCGGCATCTCCGGCGGACTGCTGCTGGCATTTGGACAGGGCATGTGGTCCCAGTCGGTGATAGCCGAAGTGTACTCCCTCAATATCTTCTTCCAGTCGTTGGTGCTCGTTTTTCTTTACCGGTGGGTTTCCGAATCCAGCAATGCCAAATGGCTGTTCCTCTGCGCATTTGTATTTGGACTGGGCATTACAAACCACCAAACCCTGATGTTTATGGGTCTCGCCATTGCCGTTGCCGTTGTTCTGAACGACATGGATATGTTTCAGACCCGATATCTGCCATGGGTACTCGGCGCATTCGCCGCATTGGTCGTGGCCTTTATCGGAATCTGGTATAACAGCATAGCCGTTCTATTCCTCGGAACCATTGGCTGTATCGGCTGCTGCCTGGCGATCCGGCACCCTTTTCTTGCCCGTGATTTTATCATCGTCGGCGCTCTGTTCCTGCTGCTGGCCGGCATGAACAAATGGGCGGCGGAAACCCCCGAATATCAGAAATATACATGGGAAGCCGGACCGGAGGCCAGTGATGTCTGGTACAAATCCGGCTTCTGGATATGGACCCTGTACGCCATCCTGGTGCCGATTATTGCCACATTCACTCTCAAGCGCGGCAAGATTGTAGGCCCCACGTTTCTCGTCATTTTCATTGGCCTTGCGTTCTATTTTTACATGCCGATCTCATCGGACCAGAATCCGCCGATCAACTGGGGCTATCCGCGCACGTGGCAGGGATTCATGCACGCGATTACCCGCGGACAATACGAACAGGTCAAGCTGGCCCACGTATTCAGCTGGAAGTTTCTCACCCAGGTTGGAACCTACTTCCGGGATCTGCGCTCCCAGTTTTACGGGCCGACCGCGCTGCTCGCCATTATTCCGTTCTTTTTCTGCTGGAAAGTCGGCCGCAAGAACGCGGCCTGGCTGGTGACCACCTTTTTCGCCTTTCTCTCCGTCGGCATTGTTTTCATGATCCTGCAAAACCCCAAGACCGATATCCAGAGCCTGTTTATCGGTCGCGTGCAGTATATCCAGTCGCACGCGATATACGTACTCTGGCTGGGCTACGGCATCCTGCTGCTCATGGCCTACCTGGAAGCCCTGGTCAAAAACAACCGCATTACCAAGGTGGTGGGCGTGACCATGGTGCTGCTGCTGCCCTTCTCGCTGATCTACAAAAATGCCTACGACAAGGAGCAGCTGAAAGTGTACGGCGGCGCCGATCAGGGCGGCCACGATTTTGGATGGCAGTTCGGCAACTGGCAGCTGCGGGGCGTCAAGGGGATTGAGGAGGACCTGCGGGCCTGGTACTCCGAGGAGGAATTTGAGCAGATCTGGGCGGAATATCCCAACAAGGCCTATCCGCCGCCCATGGGCACCAATGCCATCTTCTTCGGGGGCACCGATCCGGGCCGCTTCGTGCCGACCTACATGATCTATTCGGCCAAGGTGCGGCCCGATGTATACCTGATTACACAAAACGCTTTAGCGGACAATACGTATATGAGTGTCATGCGCGACCTCTACGGCGACCAAATCTGGATCCCGTCCCCCATCGACAGCAGCATGGCTTTCCGGATGTTCCAGCAGCAGAACCGGAACAAGGCCGATATATCGGGAAACAAGGTCCAGGTCCAGGGTGTGCAGAACGTCATGATCATCAACGGTTTTCTCAGCAAAATGATCTTCGACCATAACCAATACCGAACCGAAACAAAGACGGACGAAAAAACACGTCCGGTAGGATCGGCCGTGGTTTATGACGAACCGGAGATCGATGCCGAGACAGGCCTTCCGCCGACACGCACCTTCTATGTCGAGGAAAGCTATGCCATGGAGTGGATGTATCCCTATCTCACGCCGCACGGGCTGATCATGAAGGTGAACAATAAGCCGACCCCGATTACCGATGAAATGGTCAAGAACGACACCGACTTCTGGAACTGGTACTGTGACCGGTTGCTGAACGATGAAAAATTCATGCGGGATATCGTTGCCCGGAAATCGTTCTCGAAGCTGCGCAGCTCCATAGCGGGCCTGTATGCGCAGCGCGGCAGGATCAAAGAAGCGGAAGCGGCCTATAAACAGGCCATTGCCCTGTACGATCTCAGCCCGGAATCAAACTATCGCATGGCCGACCTGCTCTCCCGCATGGGACGGTATGATGAAGCCATCTCTATTTTTGACGACTTTGTGGAGAAGGACACCAACAACGAGCAGGCGAAAGCGTTCCGGCAGCAGATCGAAGAGCGCAAATCATTGACCTCCCGCAAACAGATTCTGCAACAGCAGCGCAGGAACGGAAGTCTCGACTTCCGTGAAACGGTGGATCTGTGTGGCCTTTATTTCGCATCCCGGCAGGGCCGGCAGGCCGACGCGATCATGCAGGAGTGGATCAACAAGGACGACGTCAAGCCGGAGGAACTCCTGCAGATTGCCCGGTTGATGGCAGAGAAGCAGCGCTACCCGGTCGTCGAAGCAGCGCTGAAGAAGCACACCTCGCTGGCGCCGGAAAATCCGTTAAGCTGGATCAATCTGGCGGCGCTGCAGCTGGCGTTGAACAAGCGCGGTGAAATGTGGAATACGATCGACAAGGCCATTGAAGCGGACCCCGACCGTGCTCGCACCGCACTTCGTGAAGACAAACGGTTCGATGCGGTTCGCAATACCGAAAATTTTAAGAAGCGGGTTCCGTCGCCGAATACCAGTGTTGATATGGGGCTCATGCCTCGCTTTTAGGTCACCCATGTGAAAATTATTGCATACGATGACAGTTCGGACTTCGGCGGACACCAAGCCATGGCCTGCCGTGGCGTTGAAGCACTCGCATCCGCCGGAGCCCATGACATCGTATTCATAATCAATCCGGCGATTCGAGAACGGGTCGAGGATGCCCTGCCGGCCGGCGCATGTAGATTCATTGACTCTCCCTGCAAAACCCGTCGAGCTCAAGGCATAAGAAACCTGGCTGGCCGAACGGGGATCCACCCGTTGGAGAAGCTCTTCACGCGTATCGATGCGGATCTCCTCCTGTGTATTCAGGGTGATATTGAGCAGTCTTCCCGGGCGCTGATTGCCGCGCGCCGGATTGGACTGGAATCCGTGAGCTACATCGCCCTGCCGCACCGGATGGAAACCATGGGCGCAAAACTTGGCGCGCTGCGCGACCGCTGCAACCGCTCCCTCGTTAAACTTCCGGACCGGTATATAACGATTTCGAAGAGCTTGGCTGAGCTGCTCCGTACGCGCGGAGCCCGACAGCCGATTACTGTTGTGCCAAACGGCATCGCCATCCCCCGCACGCCATCCCCCGACCCCTCCGAACGCTCCGATGTTCTCGGTATGCTCGGGCGGATAGAATTCAAACAGAAGCAGCAGGCCTTCATGGTTCATACCTTTTGCGAACAGGCGGCATCATTCAAGGACTGCCGGCTGCTGATCGCCGGCGACGGTCCTGATCAACCAGCTCTCGAAGAATTAATCGCCCGCAGCTCCAGAGCTGCTGAAATCACCCTTCAGCCGTGGCCAAGCAATCCGGACGGCTTTTTCGATGCCATTGATATGCTCGTCATACCCTCCCGTTTCGAAGGCGTACCGCTGGTCATGCTGGAGGCCTTGGCACGCGGCATACCTGTCATCGGAAGTCATTGTGACGGGATGAAGGACACCCTTCCTGCCGGGTGGACCTTTGAAAAGGAAAATGCCGCGTCACTGAGCGAAACCTTTTCCCGTGTTCGGGAAACGTGGAAAAACGACATCGGCACGCTCCGGAAGCATATTCGCGATCACCACTCAATCGAGACCTTTCAGACCGACTTCAGACAGGCGGTTTTACCTTAGGCAAAGAATTCTGCTTTGTTATGGCGGAAAAGAAAAAAGGCGCCCCCTTCGGAGCGCCTTTCATGATTTCCTCTGCGGGGAAACCTATTCAGTGGCTTCGTCGTTCAGCGCGGCCTTGCGGCTGAGTCGTACACGGCCCTGGTTGTCGATATCAATACACTTGACGCGCATTGCATCGCCCGGCTTGCAGATTTCGTCCACGCTTCCGATACGTTCGTTAGCCATTTCGGAAATGTGTACGAGACCTTCTTTGCCCGGCAGACATTCAACAAACGCGCCGAAGTCCTTCACGGCAATCACTTTGCCGTCATAGGTCTTTCCGATTTCGATTTCAGCAGTCAGCGCGTTGACTTCGCGTACGGCGGCCTCCATCGATTCCGCATCGACGGCGAAGATGTTGACCGTTCCGTCTTCTTCGATGTCGATCTGGGCTCCGGTGCCGTCGGTGATGGCGCGGATATGCTTTCCACCCGGTCCAATCAGGGCGCCGATTTTATCCGGATCGATATTGATGGTGGTGATGCGCGGTGCGGAAGCAGCGAGTTCTTCGCGCGGTGCGGGAATAATGCTTTCCATGTAGTCGAGGATATCGCAACGACCCTTGCGGGCAATTTCGAAGGCTTCGGCTACCTGATCCCAATCGAGACCATGAACCTTGAGATCGACCTGGAAACCGGTAATGCCTTTGCGGGTACCGACCACCTTGAAGTCCATGTCGCCGCAGTGGTCTTCCGTGCCGAGGATATCGATCACCTCGATCGACTTGTTTTCATCGGTGAAGAGCCCCACGGAAATACCGGCCACCGGTGCTTTCAGCGGAACGCCGGCATCCATGAGCGCCAGGCAGCCGCCGCAGGCGGTTGCCATGGACGACGAGCCGTTCGAACCCATGATTTCAGATACAACACGAACCGTGTACGGGAAATCGTCCGGCAGCACGGGAACGATGGAGCGCTCGGCCAGGTTGCCGTGGCCGATTTCACGACGGCTGGTCATACCAAGACGGCCGACCTCACCCACGGAATAGGGCGGGAAATTATAGTGCAGGATGAACCCTTTTTCGTCCACGCCGCCGGTTACCGCGTCGAAGCGCTGGGCTTCCTTCTTGGTGCCGAGGGTCACGGTGCAGATGGTCTGCGTTTCACCGCGGCCGAACACGGCTGAACCGTGCGTGCGGGGAAGAACGCCGACCTGGGCATCGAGCGGACGGAGTTCCAGGAATCCGCGGCCCCCGATACGGGTGTTGTCTTCGGTGACATTCTTGCGGACGGTTTCGACTTCCAGATCATGGAAGGCGTGGAAATATTCGTCTTCAGTCATTTCAGGGAAAAGCTCTTCCATCTGCGGCTTGAGTTCTTCCTTCAGTGCAGCAACCGCATCCTGGCGTTCCAGTTTTCCGGCAATCTTCATCAGTTCCCGGAACTTGGCGCCGACCAGTTCGCGGGCCTTGTCGACCAGCGTGGTATCTTTCGCTTCCGGCGTATACACCTTTTCCGGCAGGCCGAGCGCCTTGCGGAGTTCGAGCTGGCCGTCGATAATCTTTACGACTTCGGCGTGCGCGGTTTTCATGGCTTCGATGAATTCGGCCTCCGGCATTTCGTCGGCGGTACCTTCAATCATCATGACCTTGTCGCGCGAACCGCAGTAGGTGAGGTCGATGTCGCTGGCCTCCAGCTGCGTATGCGTGGGGTTGATGATCCACTCGCCATCGTTGCGGACAATCCGCACCGCACCGATCGGGCCGTTGAACGGAAGATCCGTGATGGTCAGCGCAGCCGATGCGGCGTTCACGCTGAGAACATCGGTATCGAGCGTGCCGTCGCAGCTCATGAGCATGTTGTTGATCTGCACTTCACGGTGGAAGTTATCCGGAAACAGTGTACGGATCGGGCGGTCGGTCACCCGCATCGTGAGGATTTCCTTCTCGGAAGGACGGGCCTCGCGCTTGATGTAGCCTCCCGGAAAACGGCCGGCGGCATAGAACTTTTCACGATATTCCACCTGCAGGGGGAAAAAATCGCAGCCTTCACGGACATCCTTTGCGGAGGTGACGGCGGAGAAAACAATGTTTTCACCGATGCCGCAGGTTACGGCGCCGTCGGCTTGTTTGGCCAACAGGCCGGTTTCGAACACCATCGGCTTGCCGCCGACTTCGAATTCAACTTTGGTTGTACCCTTCATACTTAATTTGCGCCCTTGCCAATTTTTCCGAAGAGCGCACCTTTCCTTTTTGTTTTTCTTGTCTTCCACCGGAACATTCCGGATGGAACCTGTTCATTCGCGGGGCATCGTTTTGAGGTTTGGTAGAAACGACACAAGCCCTTTAGGAATAAAGGGCTCGCGAACGAATTAGGATTTTCAACATCCTGAAAGACGATTACTTGCGCAAGCCGAGTTTTGCAATCAGCTCTTTGTAGCGGGCGTCATCCTTCTTCTGCAGATAGGTCAGCAGCTTGCGGCGCTTGTTGACCATCATGATGAGGCCGCGGCGCGAACTGTGATCCTTCTTGAAACTTTTCAGATGTTCGGTCAAATCCTTGATGCGTGCGGTCAGAAGCGCGACCTGAACCTCGACGGAACCGGTATCCTGCTCGCTGCGCTTGAATTCGTTTTTAATTTCAGCTTTGACTGCTTGATCCACGTTGGGACTCCTTGTTTTTCTCTTTCTATCCAAATCAGGCGCGAAACTATACGGATCACCCCTCCCCATGTAAAGCACACTTTATTCGGCTTTTTATGCCCGCTTTCCTGCCGGCAGAACGGTGTTGGTGCACGTATCGCCGACCTATTCCACCCGCCGGATTTCACCTTCCCGACCCGGGCCGAATGAATAGGTATCCCCCTGCCGCTTCCCCGCGAGAGCCGCGCCGACCGGGGATTCGGCTGTAATCACCGTAATATCCGCTCCATTCACCGAAACTTCTGTTCCCCCGCCGCAGTTCAGCAGGAAAAAGCGCAAACGCTCGCCATCCATTTCCGTCTCGATCAACGCGCCCTCGGAAATCGGTCTGCCTGTAAAATCCGGCGGAATGAAGGTGCGCAGCTTTTCAACCTGCCGGGCCAGCGTCTCGAACTGATGCGCCAGCCCTCTCGCAAGATACGACTGCTCCAGTCCGCACGTATCCCACTTGGTTTCAGCGCGCGTCTCCGCATGGGTCGCCCCCTCCGCGGCTGTCTGCTGAGCGGCCAGCTGCCGCCGCAGCTCCTCCTGCAGCGCATCCAGTACGGCCTCTAGAACCTGCCGCTTATCCATTCGGCTCTTCTCCCGACTCGAAGGGTCTGCACTGAGCCGCGAGCTGGGGCGAAACCCGTACCAGCAGCTCTGCACAGGCACCTTCATAGTCCTGCTCGAGAATCGAAGCATTTTTCTGCAGCGCGGCAATCAGCTTTCCCTCACTCAGCGGAATGGAAAGCCGCATCGATATCTTTCGGCCCTTAAGGCAGTCGGCCAGCTCGTCATACAGGCGGTCAATCCCCTCCCCGGTCAACGCCGACACCGACGCCGACCGGGGAAACTGGCGGGCCAGCCGTTTGGCGGCATTGTGTCCCTTTTCATCATCAATCTTGTTGAAAACATAGAGCATCGGCTTGTCCAGTGCGCCGATTTCGTCAAGCACCTTGTGCACGGCCTCAATCTGGGTGTCCACCTGCGGATGCGCGGCGTCAATCACGTGTACCAGGAGATCGGCTTCAACCACCTCCTCGAGCGTGGCCTTGAAGGAGTCCACCAGATGATGCGGCAGTTTCTGGATAAAGCCCACGGTATCCGTCATCAGCATCGGCTCGTGGTTCGGCAGCTCCACCTGCCGGGTGGTGGGATCCAGTGTGGCGAAAAGTTGATCCTCGGCATAGATGTCTGCACCGGCCAGACGGTTTAACAGTGTGGATTTCCCCGCATTCGTATATCCGACCAGGGACACCAGCGCCCATCCATGCCGGCGCCGCCCGCGCCGCTGTTCGTTCCGGCGGGTGCGTACCAGCTCCAGATCGCGCTTGAGTGTGCGAATCAGATCCTGGAGTCGGCGTCGGTCCATTTCCAGCTGGGTTTCCCCCGGGCCGCGCAGGCCGATCCCGCCTTTCTGGCGTTCCAGGTGGGTCCACATGTTGCGGAGGCGCGGGAGCAGGTATTGGTGCTGGGCCAGCTCAACCTGCAGACACCCTTCCTTGGTCTGCGCCCGCTGGGCAAAGATGTCGAGGATCAGCTGGGTGCGATCCAGTACGCGGGTCTCGAAAACGCGCTGAAGGTTACGCCCCTGGGCCGGCGTCAGGTCGTCATCGAAGACCACCATGGAAACGCGGTTCTCCTTGATCCAGTCCGAGATCTCCTCGGCCTTGCCGGTGCCGATATAGTGGCCGGCCTTGATCTTCTGCTGTCGGACCAGAAAACGGCCCTTCACATCCGCGCCGGCACTTTCGGCCAGTTGCGCAAGCTCGTCCATCGTGTCCTTGACGCTCCACTCCTCTTCGCCGCGCAGCAGCACGCCGACCAGCAGGACGGTCTCGGTTTCATTATTCTGTGTTTCCAACAGTTCAGGCATCGTTCTTATCTTTTACCACCCGCTTCTCCAGAGGTCACGGAGTTCACCGGGTAAAACCCCTGCACCCTCCATGGTGAAAATTAAAACCGGACCGGGGTCGGACCGGTTTCTCTCCACATCGTGGAAACGGCATCTGCAAGCGCTTCGCAGGTCGGATACTGCGCGGTGTCGATCCAGTGCACATTGAGCTGGTTCCGAAACCAGGTCATCTGGCGCTTGGCCAGCTGGCGGGTGCGAATCATGGTTTTTTCCTTCGCCTCTTCAACCGTGATTTTGTTGCGGAGAACGGCGAAGGCCTCGGCATAGCCAATGGCCTGCAGCGCGGTCGACGATAAATCCAGTTTGATCAATTCACGGGCTTCATCGAGCAGGCCTGCGGCATACATTTTTTCCACACGCTGTCCGATCCGGCGCACCAGCACCTCACGCTCAGTATGCAGACCGACGAGCTGCGGCTTTTGCCGAGCATTCCACTTACCCTCAAAAGGCACTTCACGCTCCAGAATCCGGATCAGCCGGCGTGGATTAAGGCGGTCATCTTCCGTTAATTGACGGTACAACTCCGGGGCATTTTCGCGGGCACGCTTTTCCAGGGCATGAAACTCGAGCGCCTCAAGCTCAGTGCGCAATCCGGGATTTTCAGGCGGCACATCGTCAAAACCCTCCGTGAGACATTTGACATAGAGCCCCGTTCCGCCGGCGACAATAGTCTCCCGTCCGGTTTCAAAAGCCGGACGGACCGCATCAAGATAGGCGGCAACACTGAACTTTTCGGTGGGGTCAGCGAGATCCACCCCTGCGTAATCAATCCGCATCCGCTCTTCATCAGAGGGCTTGGCGGTGCCGATATCCATCCCGCGATAGATATTCATCGAATCGGCAGAAACAACCAGCTGACCCTGCTTTTCAGCAATGCATTGCGCCACGGCGCTTTTGCCGGATGCCGTTGGACCAACGAGGAAAAAGGCATGCGGTGCAGCGGATGGAGAATGGCGTTCAGGGCTATCCATCTCCCTGCTCACCGCTTCCTCCGCCCTCCTCATCTTTTTTCTGGAGAAGATTGGTTATGACATAGAGCCCGATCGCAATACAGATGGCGGAATCGGCCACATTGAACGAGGGATAGTGATAGGAGCCGAACTGGAAATCGAGGAAGTCGGTCACCCAGCCGAACCGAATGCGATCGACCAGATTTCCAGCGATACCGCCGATCAGCAGCCCCAGCAGAATCTTGTGGGAAAGCTGCTCCTGAAGAAACGATCGCCTGTAGATAAAGAGAAGCACAAGCACCGTGACGGAGATAAGAATCAGGATAATACCATGGCCGCTGAGAATATTCCAGGCGGCGCCGTCATTACGGACATACACCAGGTTGAAAAAACCCTCGATGATCGGTCGCGATTCACCATAGACCAGATGCGCCCGCACGGCCTGCTTGGTCAGCTGATCCAGGATCAGGATGATGATACCAATCAACAGAACCAGCATGAATCGCCTCCGGGCAGATTACATGCCGTGTACGGTGGATCCGAAAGGACGATAGGTGGGACGACCGCGCTCCAGCTCGGCCTGCGCCTGAACAGAGTAGCGGACATAAGGAAGCGCCTCGAGCCGCTCAATGTTAATCGGCTCTTCGGTCATTTCGCAGATACCGTACGTGCCGTTTTCAAGGCGGCGAATGGCTTCATCAATTTCGAAGAGCACATCCTGCTCATTGCTGAGCTGGTTCAGCGCAAATTCACGGTCAAAGGTATCGGTGCCCTGATCGGAAAGTGACGGATCGGGATCGGTATGACTGAGAGAGTCCCGGTTAATGGAAATGATTTCACCGGTGACGCGTTCGCGCAGCTCGATCAGGCGCAGAAGCTGCTCCTTGAGCTGTTTCTTGGTAAAGTGCTTGCTCTTGGCAATCTGGCCGGTTAGCGGTTCACCGCTCGTCGTGGCCACCGGTGCTATCGTTGCAGATTTGGTCCGGGCGGCTTTCTTTTTGGCGGCGGTTTTCTTTGCCGGCGCCTTCTTTTTAGCCGGGGCTTTTTTCGCAGCGGTTTTTTTCTTGGCCGGGGCCTTCTTCGCGGTTTTTTTCGTTGCCATTCTCTTAAAATCTCCAGTGCAAATTCAGATCTTCCCTGAAATAAAGGGTTGCGTATTTATCATCTGCCCCTACCCCTGTCAACCTACATATCCGGCTATTATGAAGCAGGGGTAATGGACAGCAAACAGGGGTGTCCGTTCAATTCCCATGAGGAGTCCTTTTCCCCGCCTTCATCGCGTTCCTCACAGGACAGTGCCAGGGTTTCCGTTTCAATGTACGTGCGGTACTTAGCAACCGCCGTGCCAATAGCCTCATCCCCCTTGAAACCGATATGAATCCGCTGCGTGACATCAAGGTTCATTTCCTTGCGCATATTCTGCACCTTGCTGATAAACTCACGCGCCAGTCCTTCAGTAACGAGGTCCTCGGTGAGTTGCGTATTGATTGCAACCACCACGCCATCATTCTCGCTGACCGCCATACCTTCCCTAGGCGTGCGCACAACTTCGATATGATCACCATAGATCGAGTGCTTTTCACCATCGATTTCGATTTCCAGCTGACCATCCATACATTGCGTCATCTCCTCGGGTGTTAACTTCGAGATGATCGCAGCCACCTGCTTCATTTTCGTACCGAATATGGGACCGAGCTTCTTGAAGTTGGGTTTGGCGGAAATGGTGGCAAATGCCGATGCATCGCTGGAAAACCAGACATCGCGAACATTCAGTTCGTCCTTGATCACTTCTTTCAACTCGTTGATGTCACTTCCCCAAGCCGATGGCCAAACAACATCCATGCCTTCCAAGGGTTGACGGATCTTGACCTTGTGTTCAACGCGCAGGGAACGCCCCTGCTCAACGGCATTCATGACCAGCGCCATCTGGCCTTCGAGCACTTCATCGCGCCTGGCGTCGGCGGCCGTCGGGAAGTCGCACAGGTGAACGGACTCCGGCATCTCGTCGGATTTCAGGTTCTGATAGATCGTTTCCGCGATGAACGGCGTGAACGGCGCGGCAATCTTGCAGAGACCGAGCAGCACCTCATAGAGCGTGGAATACGCCTGAAGCTTATCGGCATCGTCCTCGCTTTTCCAGAAGCGGCGGCGCGAGCGGCGGATATACCAGTTTGTCAGGTCTTCAATGAACTGGACAAATGGACGAACCGACGCCTGCAGGTCATAGCGGTCCATCGCCTCGGTTACCTGCTGCTCCAGCCGCGCCAGCGAACTCTGAATCCAGCGGTCCATCAGGTTGTCGCGCTCCGGCACCGACTGCTCCGGTGTCCAGCTGTCGACGTTGGCGTAGGTGACAAAGAAGCTGTAGGCATTCCACCACGGCAGCAGCAGATGGCGCAGCGAATGCTTCACGCCCTCTTCCGAAAAGCGCAGCGATTCGGCGCGCACCACCGGTGAATAGATCATGTAGAGGCGCAGTGCATCCGCTCCATATTCATTGATCACGTGGACCGGATCCGGATAGTTCTTGAGCCGCTTGGACATCTTGAGACCGTCCTCGGCCAGCACAAGCCCGTTAACGACCACATTCTTGAAGGCCGGCTTGTCAAACAGCGCCGTCGACAACACCATCAGCGTGTAGAACCAGCCGCGGGTCTGATCGAGGCCCTCGGCGATAAAGTCTGCCGGGAAATTAGCTTCGAAATGTTCCTTGTTTTCAAATGGATAATGGTTCTGGGCATACGGCATCGAGCCCGACTCAAACCAGCAGTCGAGCACCTCCGGCGTGCGCCTGTAGGTCTTGCCGTCTTTTTCGATGACGATTTCATCGACATAATGTTTATGCAGGTCCTCGACCTTCCGGCCCGACAGATCTTCGAGCTCCCCGATCGAGGAGATGCAGATCATGTCGTTCTTGTCTTCAACATTGACCCAGACCGGAATGCACGATCCCCAGAAACGGTTCCGGCTGATGTTCCAGTCCTTGGCGTCGGCCAGCCAGTTGGCAAAGCGCTTTTCGCCGACATAGTCAGGCGTCCAGTGAACACCTTCATTGTTCGCAAGCATCTTATCGCGAAGATCCTCCACACGCACATACCACGCATCAATGGCGCGGTAGACCAGCGGGGTGTCGGTCCGTTCACAGAAGGGATAGCTGTGCTGGATCGTCGACTGGTGGATCAGCTTGCCGCCGTGCTTCAAGGCACGGATGATCTCCTTGTCGGCATCCTTGCAGAATTCGCCGGCATAGTCCGGCACCTGATCGGTAAATCTGCAGTCCTCGTCGAGCGGATCAACCAGCGGGATATCCACCGCACGGCAGACCCGGTAGTCGTCCTCGCCATAGGCCGGTGCCAGGTGCACGATACCCGTGCCGTCTTCGGTCGTTACATATTCATCGACCAGCAGCTGAAACGAGTTGGGATTATCCTTAAAAAAGTCGAAGATCGGCTCGTATTTGAGCCCCTTCAGCTCGGCACCCTTGTAGGCCTTGAGGATTTCATATTCCTCTTCCGTTTTGTAGTAGGCGCCAAGCCGCGCCTGCGCCAGCAGGAAAACCTCGTGGGTTTCCTTGTCCCTGATCGCGACATAGTCGACATCCGGCCCGGCGCAGATCGCCAGGTTGCCCGGCAGCGTCCACGGCGTGGTTGTCCAGATCAGCGCACTGGCGTGCTCGAACTCGAAGTCGGTCAACTTAACGCGGACGGTTATGGCCGGATCCTGCACATCCTGATAGTTACGGCCCGCCTCAAAGTTGGAGAGCGGCGTGTTCAGTTTCCAGCTGTAGGGCATGATGCGGTGGGCCTTATAGATCCGGCCCTGCCTCCAAAGCTCGGAAAAAACCCACCAGATGGTCTCCATGAACGGCGTATCCATGGTCTTGTAGTCATTCTCGAAATCAACCCAGCGGCCCATGCGGGTCACGGTCTTTTCCCACTCCTCGACATAGGTGGTAACCATGGAGCGGCACTGCTCGTTGAAGACATCGACGCCCGCCTCCTTGATCGCCGGTGCGCCGGCCAGATCCAGCGCCTCCTGAGCCAGTGCTTCGATCGGCAGACCGTGACAGTCCCAGCCGAAACGACGGGATACATAGTGGCCGCGCATGGCCTGATAACGCGGAATGATGTCCTTGATCGTGCCGGCCAGAAGATGGCCGTAGTGCGGCAGACCGGTTGCAAAAGGAGGTCCGTCGTAAAAAACAAACTCCTTGCCGCCCACCCGGTTTTCCAGCGACTTCCTGAAGGTGTCCTGCTCCTTCCAGAGCGTGATTACCTCTTCCTCCATCTCCGGAAAACTCACTTTACTGGAAACTTCATTGAACATAATCGGCCTCTCGCACTACCTCTTCAACCTAAAATCTTAACCACAGAGGTCACGGAGCAGCACGGAGGCCATTCCTCTGTGACCCTCTGAGTCCTCTGTGGTGAAATACCTTCCCACGTAATGGGAAGCGCAGAATGTAGCGACTGGCCTATGGGTTGACAAGCAGGCAGGCGCCCGAATTTGGCCTTATTCATGCAGAATATAACAAAACTCCCGCCGGATAGCGGGAGTTTTAGATTCCGGGTGATGAGCAGCCTGCCCGTCGGCCCCGCGGATTACCCGCACATGGTTTCGGCCGTCCGGCAGCGGTGCCGCATTAATTGAAGGGGATTTCCATGGCAATCAATACGACATCACAATCATTGTCCGGATTGCGCCGCTGCACGATATGGTGATGGCGAGGGCGGCGATGCATCTTTTCCTCTACATATTCAATGTGCTCGGGAAGCGGCGGATGCATACTCACCCGCTGAATGTCCTGATCCCAGGCTGTCGGCCCGAATCCTGCCATGCTGGATATTTTAATAGCTGATACCGTTTTCATAGCTCACCTCCTGCTCAGTCAATAACAGAGCTATCGCATCAGATATGCCATGGCGAACCACATTTACATAACTCTTTTTCCTATAATGACATAAAAAATGCACTCCTTCATGAAAGCACACAAGAAATGCCCGTAGTGTACTCGCTGTATGCATGAAATGCAGGCATACACGAACGTCAGCAGCTCAACCCACCGATCTACGCGTATCTCCTGCGAAAACAAAAAACTCCCGCCGGAAGACGGGAGTTTTCGATGATTATATCGGGACGACCTACTTGTCGGTCAGGGCCACGATACCGGGGAGCTGCTTGCCTTCCATGAACTCGAGGGAGGCGCCGCCGCCGGTGGAGACATGGCTCATCTGATCCGCCACGCCGGACTGTTTAACGGCTGCTACGCTGTCGCCGCCGCCGATGATGCTGATGCTGTCGGACTGGGCCACGGCTTCGCAGACAGAGAAGGTCCCCTTGGCGAAAGGTTCCATTTCGAAGCAGCCCATCGGACCGTTCCAGACGACGGTCTTAGCACCCGCAACTTCGCTGCAGTACAGCTCGATCGTTTTGGGGCCGATATCGAGCGCCATCCAGCCTTCGTCGATGCAGTCGCCCACGATCTTGGTATTGGCATCGGCGGAGAACGCATCGGCTTCGATGTTGTCGACCGGAAGCAGGAGCTTGACGCCCTTTTCTTCGGCCTGCCTGAGGATCTGGCCGGCGAGTTCGACTTTGTCCTCTTCAAGAAGGGACCCGCCGATTTCCTTGCCCATGGCCTTGTAGAAGGTGTAGGCCATGCCGCCGCCGATCAGGATGGCGTCGCACTTGTCCATCAGGTTGGTGACGACGTCGATCTTACCGGAGATCTTGGCCCCGCCGATGATGGCGACAAACGGCTTTTCCGGAGCTTCGAGCGTCTTGCCCAAATATTCGATTTCCTTGGAAAGCAGGAAGCCGGCGGCGCACTGGTCGATATACTTGGTCACCACGGCCATGGAGGCGTGGGCGCGGTGGGCCGTGCCGAAGGCATCGGAGACATAAACATCGCCGTAGGAGGCCAGTTCTTTGGCAAACACATCCTGCTCTTCCAGTGTGCACCCCTTGCCCTCTTCCTCTTTGTAGAAGCGGACATTTTCAAGTACGAGAATTTCGCCGGCCTGGAGTTCGTCGACGAGGCCCTTGACTTCCGGACCGATTACGTCGGGCGCGAGGGTCACCTTGGCGTCCACCAGCTCGGCCAAACGGTCAGCGGCCGGCTTAAGGGTGAATTCCATGTTTTTTTCACCCTTCGGGCGGCCGCAGTGGCTCATCAGCACCAGTGAGCCGCCGTTTTCCAGAACATAGTTTATGGAAGGCAGTGCCGCAACGATACGGGTATCATCGCCCACCACGCCATCCTTGACCGGCACGTTGAAGTCGACGCGCATCAGCACACGCTTACCCTGTACATCCAGTTCCTTGATCGTCAGTTTATTCATGATTCTGCTCCCTGTTGGTTAAATGGAGGCGCTGACTATAAGCATATACGAAAACGAGTCAAACCACATTTGAGCAACCCCAACTTGAGATTGGCCCGAAAATCGCTATATACGTACAACAACTTTTTTTGAGGAGCAAAAATGAATAGAGAAGCCGTAGCAGACCATATCGAAACCGCATTGATCAGCATGGAGCGGGTGGTAGAGGAACCCGTATTCAATGAGTGGGCCCTGGTGGAAAAGACCGATGGAGGCTGGAAGCTGATCGAATACGGCGGCACGCGTAAAAACGACTTTCTGGAAAACTTCAATACCGACATCGCCGCGCTGCGCGAGACGCTGGACCCGGTAAACACCCAAATCGGTGATTTCGCCTTCTCGCACGAAGGCTACGGCTCCGGCTTCGATGCCCATATCTGCGCGGGCAGCAACATGTACCTGCTGTTCAATAACACCGCCAAAAGCACGGGGGAAATCACCAGCAACCCCAAATGGACTTCAGCCCAGATTCACTTTTCCCAACTGGTCGAAACGTTTATCGCCGATCCCATTGCCTGATGGAGGGAGCGGCGAGTTGCCTTATCCCGCCATTCCCGACCAGAGAAAATAGCCGAACGCAGCCAGAAACAGCGCCGCAAACAGGCGCGGCAGGCGACCGATCACCATGACAAAAAGCAGGTGAGCTGCGCACAGGACCATGAGGATCAGCAACGACTGCTGCAGAAACAGACCGGTCGGAATAACCTGGAATGAGGCAAACAGGCCGATGCACAGCGGAATGCAGATATGGGCATCGCCCGACTGCGACGTGTAGACGACATCCATACGATCCTTCCAGCCGTAATAGAAAGCCAGCAGCGCATTGGGCAGCACCATCAGCACACCGCTTACCCACCCGAGCAACTGGGGCGGAAAGCGGTTTTCCTCCAGTCCCTGGAACCACTGCACCAGCCAGTCAGTACTCACAAAGACGATAAACGCCCCGACCAGCAACAGGGCCATATCGATTACCAGCGTCCGGGGATAACTCTTCTTCCTCAACAGATTGGTCTTCTTTACATCGTATATATGGAAACACTGCCAGAAGACAAACAGCGTGAGCAAAACAGCCCCGTCGGTACGCGCCAGCTCGCCGTCGGCGGCCAGCAGCCAGACGATGAACGAAAAGAAGAGCGCAGCCACCAGATTCAGTGCCAGCGACAGACGGCCCATCCGGAACTCGCGTAATGCGGTCTGGGTCTTCTTGCGGGGAATGCTGGCCATGCTCCAGATCAGGACCGGCGCGCCGATGAGCAGGGTCAGGTTGGTGACGTTGTTAAAGAGACAGTTTATCAGGACATCATCCCCGCTCCCGTCGTTTCTGGCCATCACCACCGCGAAAACAATATTGCCCATGCCCGAGCAGAACGGCATGAAGATGGTGCCCAGCACCGTACCTTCCACCCCCTGCCCCGAAAGCACTTCGAGCCGCCAGACCACCAGCAGGCTGGCCAGCAGGAAGAGCCCGATACAGGCATAGGGAGCGAATACGCCGAGGCTGGATAGAGATTCGTTGATAAGATGCATGAAGAAAAGTTAGCAGGAAAAGCACCAGAGTCGTGCAAAAAAAACAGTTCCGCCAACCGTGCCGCCCGGCAGGCGGCCGGTTAAAACCACTTCTTCCGGCGGAAGTAGATCACCATGCCGATGGTCAGCAGCAGGATCACCATCCAGAACAACAGGTAGCTGTATTTCCAGCCCAGCTCGGGCATATATTCAAAGTTCATGCCGTATATGCCGGCCACGAAGGTGAGCGGGATAAAAATGGTGGCAATGATCGTAAGCACCTGCATCACCTGGTTGGTTTTATGCCCCATGCTGGAAAGGTACAGATCCTGTACGCCGCTGAGCATATCGCGGAAGGTTTCCACGGTATCGATCACCTGGATGGTATGGTCGTACAGATCGCGAATGAAGGGGCCCGTGGGCTCTCTGAGCAGGGCGGATTCACCGCGTTCGAGGCCGCCGACGGCTTCACGCAGGGGCCAGGTGCATTTGCGTATATAGAGCAGTTCGCGCTTCATGCGGTACAGTTCATTGAGCAGTACCGAATCCGGTCTCTCCATCATCGACTGCTCGATCTCCTCGATCTTTTCTCCGGTGGATTCCATGATCAGGAAGTAGTTGTCGACGATAGCATCCATCAAGGCATAGAGCAGATAGTCCGCGCTCATTCTGCGGATCCGGCCATGATTGTTGCGAATGCGCTCGCGAATCGCCTCGAACACATCGCCTGCCCGTTCCTGGAAGGTGATCAGGCAGTTTTCCAGCAGGATAAAGCTGAGCTGTTCGGACTGCAGCTCGTCGCTGTCCGGCTGGTTGTAGAGCATGCGGACCACGAGGAAGAGATAGTCGGTGTGGTCTTCCAGTTTGGGGCGCTGGGTCGTATGCAGAATATCCTCCAGCACCAGGGGATGGACACTGAACATCTCCCCCACTTTTTCGATGACCGAAGCATCATTCAGACCATCAACGTTGATCCAGGAAACCGTTCCGGATTCCATGCAGCTCATGCAGTCATCGATCTGTACATCGGTCTTTTCCGACAGGTGGTCCGCATCATAGTCGATCAGGCTGATCCGCAGCGGCTCATCCGTTCGTTTGCCGGTATAGACCATCGTTCCCGGCACCTCTCCCGGTTTGGCCGAGACTGTGAACAGACGTTTAAGTTGCCGGATCGGTTTCAGTTCCATGCAAGGAAAATAGCGACGAACGGGTTGAATTAGCAAGTGTTAAGAAACAGAAGCCCGTGAAGTGAACTCAACGTGCGGACGACCGCGAGAAACGGGTCCATGCCTCTGCGGCGCTATCATCGATAGCGCCCTACCCAAACAAAAAAGCGCCCCGAAACGGGACGCTTTTCACAGTCGCGGTTAAGCGGTCTTAGTCGACGATAACCTTAACGAGGTCGAGGACCTTGTTGGAGTAGCCCCACTCGTTGTCGTACCAGGAAACAACCTTAACGAAGGTGCCGTCCAGCTGGATGCCGGCCTTGGCATCGAACACGGAGGTGCATACTTCATCAACGAAGTCGGTGGAAACAACAGCGTCTTCGGTGTAACCGAGAACACCCTTCATGGAACCTTCAGAAGCTTCCTTCATCGCAGCGCAGATGTCTTCGTAGGAAGCTTCGTTCTTGAGGTTGACCGTAAGGTCAACAACAGAAACGTCGGAGGTCGGAACACGGAAGGCCATGCCGGTCAGCTTGCCGTTAAGTTCCGGAATAACCACGCCCACAGCCTTGGCCGCACCGGTGGAAGACGGAATGATGTTTTCCAGGATGCCGCGGCCGCCGCGCCAATCCTTCTGGGAAGGACCGTCAACGGTCTTCTGGGTAGCGGTGGCAGCGTGAACGGTGGTCATCAGACCCTTTTCGATGCCGAACTTGTCGTTCAGGACCTTGGCAACCGGAGCCAGGCAGTTGGTGGTGCAGGATGCGTTGGAAACGATGTCCTGACCCGCGTAGGAATCAGTGTTGACGCCGCAGACAAACATCGGCGTAGCGTCCTTGGACGGAGCGGAAAGAACAACCTTCTTCGCGCCGGCTTCAATGTGCTTGCGGGCGGTTTCGTCGGTCAGGAAGAATCCGGTGGATTCTACAACCACTTCAGCGCCGATTTCGTCCCACTTGAGGTTGGCCGGATCACGTTCTGCAGTGATGCGGATTTCCTTGCCGTTCACGACGAGTGCGCCGTCCTTGACTTCGACGGTACCGCCGAAGCGGCCGTGTACGGAATCATACTTGAGCATGTATGCGAGATAGTCAACGTCGAGCAGGTCGTTGATGCCTACCACTTCAATGTCATCGCGTCCAACAGAAGCGCGGAATACCATGCGTCCGATACGGCCGAAACCGTTAATACCAACTTTTGTAGCCATTTTTTGCACCTTTCTTTTTAGGTTTTGAAACTGCTGTTTCGGTTAAAATGAGCGCAAACACTACCCAACCCCCCGAAGGCCGTCAATCATACAACCGTCCGTTTTTTGCCGGGTATTGAAACCCTGTTTGATTAGCGCAACCTGCGCATAATCAAGGATTATTCGGGGTCGGAATCCAGCCGCCGGCCGCATTGTTTGCAGAAGAGTGCATCCTTGTCATGCTGCGCCTGCCCGCACCCGCTGCATGGGCGCAGCGTCCTGCGCTGGGCGGTTTCAAGACCGAGCTCGGCGGTAATGATACCGGTGGGCACTGCAATGATGCTGTAGGCGAGAATCATGAGGAATGCGGCCAGCGACTGCCCCAGCGGGGTCTGCGGGGAAATGTCGCCATAGCCCACGGTCGTAATCGTCACGATGGCCCAATACACCGAGCGCGGAATACTCGTGAATCCATGGGCGTCGCCCTCGATCACATACATCAGCGAACCCACAATCACCACGATGGTCAGGACCGCGACCAGAAAGATGCCGATCTTGCGCCGGCTGTTGTTCAGCGCCTTCATCAGCAGGTCTTCTTCACCGACATACTGCGACATTTTCAATACGCGGAAGATCCGCAGCATCCGCAGGACCTTGACGACATCGAGAAAACGCGATCCGGGAATCAGCCAGCTGATGTACACCGGAAGGATGGCCAGCAGATCCACCACACCGAAAAAGCTGCGGGCATAGCGGAGCGCGTTGCGTGCACACCAGAGGCGCAGCAGATATTCGACGGTGAACAACACGGTAAAGGTCATGTTCAGGCCGAACAGCAGTTCCCCGTGCATCGCCCGGATCGGCGCCACACTCTGCAGCATCGTCAATGCGACACTGGCCAGAATGGCCGCAAACAGGAGCACATCAAACAGCTTGCCCGCCGGTGTGTCGGCTTCGAAGATAATGATGTAGATGCGTTCCTTCAGGCTCTGTTTATCCATGGTATTCCACCCCCGCCGGCGTAATCTCCAGATGATGGACCGGATAGCTGTATCCCTCCAGCCCGGCATACCCAACGCCAACGGCGCAGTCGCCCATACCCGATCCCGAAATTTTCGCCCCGAAAATATCGGGGGCGGCCTGCAGCGTCTCCACGATGTCCTGCAGCTCGGGCGTATTAAGACCCATCTCATCCATCAACCGTTGGTTCCGGTTGAGCAGTGCTCCGAATGCGGGCAGATCGTGGCTGCGAAGCAATTCAACCGCCTTCCGGGCATCCGCATCCATCTCCGCATAGATGCGTGCAAACATCTGCGGATCGGCTTCGCGCCGCTGCTCCACTTCGGCAATCACGGCCGGCGTGGGTGTCTTGTAGCCGCAGTAGACGGCGGTGAGCGGGAGCGATACCGGAACCGGCTCGAATGACGGCGTTGTATCGTAACCGACCATTCCCCCGAAGACACTGGCGGCGAGATCACTGCCGGACCCCCGCCCCTGAACCGCGTGAACGGTCTCAAGGGCCTGATTGAACAGCAGCCTGCCGGCCGGCGGCTCCCCGAGAAGCCAATGCAGAATCGCCCCATGGGTTGCGACGGTCACGGCCGCCGATGAACCGAAGCCGATATCAGCCGGGAACGCGGATTCGACCCGCAGCTCCAGGCCGGACGGCAGCTCGTCCACATGCCGCCGGACCGCCTGAATCACAAACCTTAAAGCAGGGTGGTCGAGCAGATGGCGCAGTGGGCATTCATAATCCCCCAGCGCCGAAACAATGCGCAGTTCCTCCTGTTCAAGCGGAACCAGCGCAACCGTAATGCGCCGATTGATTGCGCACACCAGTGAACGATGCCCATGAAGCACAGCATGCTCGCCCAACAGCATCAGACTGCCGGGGGCTGAGGCGATAATTTCATCGGGCCGATATTCCATTTACCTAGAGGACAATCATTTAAGCCCTATGTCCACCTTTTTTCTCCGTGAGCACCCGCCAAAACACTTAGCTAATAACCCGTATTTTGGCTTGCCTCGATACAGTTGGATTGTTAATATAACTGTTCAAGTAATTATTGATGAACAACACGAGGAGGCTATCCCATGAAAGGCAGCACATCGTTCCCGCATTCATCGAACCACCCCAGTGCCCGCACCGCAATCCTCATTTCGGCGGTCCTGCTGACCGCCCTTTCTCCGGTACATGCCGCCCTGCTGCATCGATACGCGTTCAACAATCCGGCCGGCAGCGCTGCGGGAGCCGTCATCACCGATTCGCAGGGCGCTGCCGGTGGTGTTGTCCTGGGCTCAGGCGCCGTGTTTACCGGGACCGCCCTGGATCTGCCCGGCGGTTCTTCGGCCACGGCAGCCTATGTCGATCTGCCGAACGGGTTGATCTCCGGCGAAACCGCAATAAGCCTCGAGTGCTGGCTGACCATGGACAGTCCTCCCAGCACATGGACGCGGGTAGTTGACTTTGGAACCGGCAGTGCGGGAGAAATCTACGGTCCCGGTGGCTCCGCGATCGGCACCAGCTATCTTATGGTGTCACCTTCCATTCATAATGATCTGTATCGAAACGGCGTTGAGATCCTCGTTCCCGGAGGCGGGAGCGGGACGCTCGATCCCGGGATCACGGATCCCCTGATCGGATCACCGGTCCATTATGTCGTAACGGTCGCAAACGACGGCTTCGGCGGCAGCACGATCAACTATTGGCGGAACGGAAAACACCTGATCCACGATGCGCCGGGAGGCGCTGTACTGAGCGACATCACCGACGTCAACAACTGGCTGGGACGCTCCAACTGGACAGGCGATATCAACACCGACGGGACGTACGACGAATTCCGCATCTACAGCCACGCCATGAGTGGCTTAGAAGTTTTGGTCAGCCGCCTGCTCGGCCCCGACGATCCATCCGGCGGCCCAGGCTCCTTAACCAACCAGTCGGTCGTCGCAGACGATACCCTCGTCGTCGACGGGGTGAAGAAACTGGAGATGGAACTGGAGTTCAGCAATCTCGGCGCACCGGTCCGATTCCAGTCGGATCCGGAGCTGCTTACGTGGTCCAGCAGCGACACCAATGTTCTCATCGTGAGCCAGAGCGGAGAAATGACCGGCATCTCGACCGGCACGGTCACGGTTACCGGAACCTTGAACGGATCACCCAGCGTTACGTCGGTAACGGTAATACCGCACCGGATCAGTCACCGCTACTCGTTTAACGGGCCCTTTGTGAGTACCGCGTACCCGAACGAATTCGGCGAGCCGGATCTCATCGGTACTGCAGATGCATGGGTGTCTGCAGATGCACGGAACGGAACCGGACAGATTGAATTCTCCGCTTCCGTGGGCAGCCAGGTTGATTTTCCGAACGGCTTGGTTTCCGCACTGGGCAGCGGCACCTTCGAGGCGTGGGTGACCTTGGCGGATCCGGGTGTTGGCGGGGAGCGCATCTTCAGCTTCGGCACGACCACCTTGCCGGGTGGAGAGAACAGTATCTTTGACACCTCGGGATACGAGGCAGACGAATGTGTCGAGATCATCGCCAGAACGGATCTCACCCCCAATCTGGCCTTTCACCGAACCGCGGAGGGCGGTTTCGATATCAACGCGGACACCGGCTACGCGCTCAATGAACCGATCCATGTTGTGGCCGTCTACGACTCCGCCAACGCGGAGGCCACACTCTACCAGAATGGTCTGGAAGTGGGCCGGACCACCAATATTCCGCCCCTCTATACCCTGCCCGATCTGAATGTGTGGGCCGGCCGTTCCGCCAATGCTGCAGACGGCTACTGGGCCGGCAGCATGGATGAAATCCGATTCTATGAAGGCGTCCTCTCCCCCTTCGAGGTTGCGGTCAGCTTTGCAAACGGCTCCGATGGCACTCCACTCCCCGACCCGGGCGCGATTACGTGGCTATCCTCGGGCACCGAAACTACTCGACTCAATATTTATGAGACAACGAGGATTGCGTGCCATGCCGGCTACGAGAATATCGCCGGATCTGTTCCGCTCAACACCGCAGGCGTCATCGAGTGGTCTTCCAGCAATCCTGAGGTGGCGACCGTCAGCGACAAAGGAATCATAACCGCCGTAGGCGTCGGCACCGTCCAAATACTTTACTCCGTTCCGGGATTTGGAAGGAGTGGCTTTGTCTATACGGTAACTAATCCTGATCCGATAACCCTGCATCATCACTGGACCTTCGACGAAACGAACGGCACCACCGTGGCGGACATCGTCGGCGGTGCCGACGGAACCGTCATCGGCACCAACTTTGCATGGACCGGAGACGCCATTGATCTCTTCGGCGGGGGGACATCCGCGGCGTACGGCAATCCGCCCACCAACAGCACGGCCGCCGGCGCTTATGTCGATCTGCCGAACGGCATCGTTTCCGCCGCCGCCGCGGCAGGCACGAATGCGCTCACCTTCGAGGTGACCTACATCCTCGACTCAGAAACCCCCTGGCAGCGCATCTTCGACTTCGGAATCGATGCGAATCGTATGGAAGACGTGGTTGGAGTAGGCGCTGAAAACATTTTCCTGACCCCGTGGGCCGGCAGAGGCATCAATGCGATACGCGCAGCCGTGGCCACCTATGCCCCGGGCTACGACTATGAAACCACATGGACCGATCCCCACCCGGCGCTCACCGGAGCGATGACCCATGTGGTCTTTACATATGACTCAGCGGGCGGCATCGCACGGCTGTATGTCAACGGCGAAGAGGTCGCATCCGGGACACCCGTCTATGACCTCACCAACCTCGCCGGATTCGACCTGAACAACTGGCTGGGGCGGGCCCAGTATAATGATCCAATGCTCGATGGCCGAATCTCAGACTTCCGCATCTATACCGGAATCCTGACGCCGACTGATATTCAGCGGCGCTTTGGTGAAGAATCCCCCCCGCTGATCGTTCTCAACACGAATGATGCCGGTCCCGGATCGCTGCGTGCCACAATCGCTGCCGCCGTGTCAGGGAACACCATACATTTTGCCCCCTCCCTCGCCGGGCAGACCATCACGCTGACGAGCGGGCAGCTCCTGGCCGATAAAAGCCTCACGATCGACGCCTCCTCCATCGGCGGCATTACCATTGACGGCAACCACGCGGACCGTATCCTCCAATTCAACAGCAATACCAACTTACTCATTCAGGTGAACCTCAGGAACGGCAATAGGGCAGAGCCTTACGGAAAAGGAGGAGCGGTGTATGTAGAAGCGGGAGCACTGACCGTTTCAGGCTGCACGATATCCGATAGCTTTGCCCAATACTGGGGCGGCGGGATACATATTCAACAAGATGCAGCGCTCGCACTCATCGACTCAACCGTCTCAGGCAATTCAGCCGCATACGGCGGAGGCATCCGCATAGAACCCACCTACAACAACAGCATTAGTACCATCGACAACGCCACCCTGCAGGGAAACTCTGCCACCGTAAACGGCGGCGGAATGCTCAACAGCGGAAACGTGCTCGTTAACAACACGACTGTTTCGGAAAACGTTGCAGCCGACTCTGGCGGCGGCATAGCGAATTATGGGTATATTGCCCTCAAAAACTCAATTGTGGCGAATAATGCGGCGAGCAACACAGCGAATGATGCCTACAACATCAATACCGGAGCCAACAACCTGTATGGAGATGTGCCGCTGCTCGCCCCGCTGGGTGACTATGGCGGTCCGACGCAGACCATGCCTCCGCTGCCGGGCTCTCCGGCTCTCGATGCCGGCGGGCCGACATCACTCACCACCGACCAGCGCGGCATGCCCCGCGTATTGAGTGCCGGATACGGCCCGCCCGTCGTCGATATCGGCGCCGTGGAATATAACGGCTGGCTGGTGGGACAGGATATGTCCGGCATGGACCCGGCCTTTGTGCTGCCCGGCTCGACCTATGATGGTGCGACGGTGTTCCCGGGAGGATACGATCCGGCCGGAGCCGGGATGCTGAAAATCCTGTCGCCGGCCGAACAGCAGGACCTGGTGGCACAGGGAGAAGCCAATGTCATGGGCGATCCGGAAACATACGGGCTCTATACCGAGTCCGCCTTCCAGGCGCTGGCCCTCAACCGGCCCTTCATCACCCGGAATCCGAGCAACGGCATGTTCAGGATTACCGTGGGCCTGCTGCATGCCCCCGATCTCTTCACGACGTTCACCAACCTGACCAACTTTACGGCCTACCCGTATCCGGAATATGGCGAGGTTGATCTCGAGTTTGCGCCGCCATCGCCTGAGGTGCACTTCTTCGAGCTGTACGGATCAGAGCCGAGCCCATAGGGGTGGCGTCAGATAATGCGGGTGCCGAGCGGATCACCCCGAAGGGGGGATACGGTGTAGCCGTATTGGGCGCATATCGCGGCAGGCTGTTCGTCGGCGATGACGAGTACGATACCCCCGGTGTCTCCGCTTACGGAACCGGCGCCGCAGATCTTGGCGGACCCGCCCCAGGCTTCGATCTCGGAGATAAACCGCTGTACCTTTTCAGGAACGACGCCGATGGCGTTGAGCAGGCGGTTGTTTTCCCGCACCAGCCAGTGCATCTTCTGAACATTATTGTTTCGGATGGCATCCTCGAAGGCGTTGGTCACATCCTCGAACTCACTCCAGATATGGCTCTGGCGAAACCTGCGCTCCACATCCATCACGCACTCACCGGTCGTCGACTGGGGGATCCCGGTCTGAACCATGTACATCTTCATGCGCGGCAGAGCCATGGATTCGGCCCGGCCCTGATGGAAACGGGCACAGCCGCCATGCAGGGAAATATAGGAATCCACGCCGCTCGGCTTTCCGTGCTGAAGCTTTTCAGCCTCCAGACTGTATTCATAATACCAGTCGGGCTTGAAGTCGACGCGCAGAAAATGGCCCATGGCCCGGATCTCACTCAATACGGTAGCGGCGGACGACCCCAGGCCGCAGCCCATCGGAATGCTGGAGCGCAGCTTCAGCACCAGCCCGGAATCGAGTTTCCGATGCAGGCCGTCGAGGGTATTGATGAATGCAAACCGAAACAGGTCGGCCGGGGCCGAAAGCACATAGCCGATACCGATATCCCCGTTAAGGAATTCACGATACTTGTTTTCAACCCGGCGCTTCAGGTCGCGCAGGGCCAGCAGGGTAAACGACTCGTCGTCGGAGACGCCGGGCAGATCGAACGAGATACGGTCGCCCACCTGGGGCGTGACTTCAAAGACGGCGCTGCGGTCGATCGCCATGGCGATGGCCGGCCTCCCGTACACCACCGCATGCTCGCCACTGAGTATCAGTTTGCCCGGAGCCACTGCTTTCATAAGTTAATCCACCAACGATTCGTATTCACGTTTGTGCTGACTGATGCCCAGGAACCGGAACGGTCCGGTCTTGTACTGCGGGAACACATATTCCCCTCCATCGGTCGGCACGCCATAGTTAAAGATGTCTTCGTATTGTTGATACGTCAGTTCCGTGCGGTTTTCCAGCATATTCCGGTGGCGTTCCGCATAGAGGAAATCGCGGTATCCGGGCTGCACAACGCCGCTGAAAAACTCGCCCACGCATCCGGACCCATAGCTGTAGAATCCAATGCGTTTGCCGGCCAGATCCTCGTCGGCACTCTCCAGCAGCGAGGTCAAGCCGACATACATGGATCCGGAATAGCAGTTGCCGGTAATCCGGCTGTAGCGCAGGGACTCTTCGAGCAGTGCATGCATCTGCTCCCGGCTGGTTTGTTCCTTGCACTTGTGGCACAGCTTGTGGTGTGCCTTCTGAGCCATCTTGGTGAAGGGAATGTGATAGCAAAACCGGTCAAAATCGCTGAGCGAGCGGCCGGTTTGTTCGGCATACTGCCGCCATGATTCAACCAGCGCATGGATGTAGACCATCGTGGAATATTTTCCATCGACCAGGGCTTCAGACCGATAGTTAGGCCGCCAGAAATCCATGACATCCTCGGTGTAGTAACCGCATTCCGGATCAATCGCCACCAGCCGCGGATCGGCGGAAACCAGCATCGCCACAGCACCGCAGCCCTGTGTCGCCTCCCCGGGACTGCCGAGCTCGTAGCGGGCGATATCGGAGGCGATCACCAGGGCTTTCTTTCCCGGGTTGCGGGCCACGAAACCGATCGCCATCTGCAGGCCGGCGGTTGCGCTGTAGCACGCCTGCTTCAGCTCGACCACCCGGCAGCGCGGATTCATTTCCAGCAGGCCGTGCACATAGATCCCCGCCGCCTTTGACTGGTCAATCCCGCTTTCGGTGGCAAACAGAAGCAGCTCCACATCGTCCAGCTCTCCGTCCTTCAGCAGGGGATACGCGGCACTGGTTGCAAGCGTAACCACATCCTCGTCGGGCGAAGGAATCCCCATTTTTTCCTGACCGATACCTACATAGTATTTATCCGGTTCAACGGAGCGGGCCGCCGCGAGGGTCTTCAGGTCCACATAGTAGTGGGAGGTGTAGAAACTGATCCGATCAATCCCGATGTTCATTTAGAATGAGCTCCTCTTTACTGATAATATCATCAATTCCGCCCGCTCCCAGCAGGAACATCGCTGTTGTAAACTCACGCTTGATGCGGCGAATCACCTCGCGCACCGCGTCCGCCGATTCACGCGCCGGGTTCAGGAAGGGTCGGGCCATGCCGCAAAGCGACGCGCCCAGAATCATGCCCTTCGCCATATCGATGCCGTTGCGGATTCCTCCGGACGCGATCAGGGTCATTTCATGTCGATAGGGTTTCATCGCCTGGAGGGCCACCGGCGTCGGGATGCCCCAGTCGCTGAACAACTCCCCGAGCTCCGGATCCTCGCTGCGCCTGCTTTCAACCATGCTCCACGATGTTCCCCCGCTCCCCGCAATATCGATATACTTGACCCCGGCCGCCAGTAAGTGTTCAACATCCACGGCCGAAATACCGGCCCCCACTTCCTTGATGATCACAGGTTGCTTCAAGGTCTTCACAATCACGGAAATCTTGCTGCGCAATGTCGAAAAATTGGTGTCCCCCTCGGGCTGAACCGCCTCCTGCAGGGGATTCAGATGCAGGTACAACCCGTCTGCATCAAGCACCTTGACGGCGGCTTCGCAGTCGGCAAAACCCATGTCATAATTGAGCTGAACGGCTCCCAGATTGCCCAGAAGGACGGTGTTCGGTGCAAGCTTACGCAGTTCAAAGCTTTCCCGCGCCGCAGCATCCGAAAAGAAAACCCGCTGGGAGCCGACCGCAAGTGCAACGCCTTCCGCTTCCGCCGCCTCGGCCAGGTTTTTATTGATCCTGATGATTTCCGGATCCGCCCCGCCGGTCATGGAGGAAATGAGCAGTGGAAACGCGAGTTCCTTGCCCAGAAAACGGGTGGATGGATCGACCTCGGCCAGATTCAGTTCGGGCAGGGCGCGGTGGGTCAAATGAATGCGATCAAAATAGTACTGCCGCCGGTCGACGGTGTGATCTTCGGAGACAATATTGATGTGATCCAGTTTACGCTGGTTAATCGGTTCCATAATGCCGCGAATCCTACAGGCATCATCTTACCGATGAAAACCTTAAAATCTTATCGATCATCCCCCATTAGCCATACGCTTTCTCCCTTGAAATCCGCATGCCTGCGCCTATAGTTTCCGCCTCCATTGAGGAGCGGTTGCGGGTATCCCGCAGCGGCGCAGCGAACGCCAAGGCGGCAGCAGCCATCTCCTCTGCGACCTCCGCGCCTCTGCGCGAAAAAACCCGACGGTGGATGGATGAGTTATGAGTGAAATCGAGACAGGCGGATATGAGCATCGTTTCGGCGGGCTGTTTCGGCTGTACGGAAAGCCGGCCATGGACGCCCTGCGCCAGGCACATGTGCTGATTGTCGGCGTAGGCGGCGTCGGCTCATGGGTCGCGGAGGCCCTGGCCCGCAGCGGCATCGGCCACCTGACGCTGGTGGACTGGGACGACATCTGCTTTTCCAATACCAACCGACAGATCCACGCCATGACCGGCACCGCCGGCCGCGCGAAGGTCGACATCCTCGCCGAGCGCATCAAGCTCATCAATCCCGAATGCAAGGTGACCCCTATCCGGGAATTCTACACCGACCGGAATGCGGACGAACTGATTGCAGGGGATCTCTCCTACGTCGTGGATGCGATCGACCGCAAGAATGCCAAGATTCACCTGATCACCCACTGCCGACAGCTGGGCGTGCCCGTCATCGTATCCGGCGGTGCCGGCGGCCGGATCGATCCGGCGCAGGTCCGCACCAGCGATCTGCGCGACTCCTACAATGATCCGCTGCTCGCCCAGATCCGCAAGCAGCTGCGCCGCAACCTCGGCATGCGCGGTCAGCATAAAAAGAAATTCCATATTCCCTGCGTCTATTCCGCCGAGCCGATCCGCTACCCCCACCCCGAAGGCGGCGTCTGTTTTGAAAAGCCCTCCGCGGGCGACGGCCCGAAGCAGCTCGACTGCCAGTTCGGTTTCGGCTCCGCCACCTTCGTTACCGGCAGCTTTGGTTTCGCCATGGCCGCCCGCATCATCAACGACCTCATCGCCGAACACGACGAAATCAAATAACCGGCTATGAATCATTTAAGCGCCCAGCCCAAACACCTGCTTTCATGGGGATTCAATCTGTTTGACCGACAGCAGCAGCTCATCACCCTCGACCTGGCCGCTATCCGGGAGGGCGGCGCATTCAACTGGAACGGTGCGGCATACACCATGAAACGTGAAAGCTGGCCGGCCGGTGATTTCCTGCTTATGAACCAAGGGGAAACGCTGGCACGCGCCCACAAGCCGAGTGCATTCACCCGGTCCTTCCATGTGCAGGCCGGCCGTCGCCGGATGGAACTGAAGGGCGCCTCGCCCTTTACCCGGAAATTTGTTCTGACCGACCGGGGCGCTATCATCGGCACTATCTCCCCCAACCACCCGTTCACCCGCGCCTCAACCCTCGAGTTGCCGGACGAGCTCTCCATCCCTGAACAGGTCTTTATTTTCTGGCTTGCCGTGCTGATGTGGAGACGTGCGGCCCATTCGGACGCCTAGCCCCCCGCCGCGCTCGTAATTCATCCTACTCAAAGTTTCTCCAGTGCATGCTCCCACCTGCTGTCGAGAGCCTTCTGCACGGCACTCGCCTGCAGACGTCCATAAAGCGCCCGATCAGTGACCACCTGTTGCATGGCGTCGTACAGAGCGTCCGGCGTGCGGGCACCGACCACCAGCCCGGAACCGTGCGACTCGACGATCTCCTGTGGACCACCCTCGTTCGAAACGATGGCCGGCAGGCCGCAGGCATGTGCTTCAAGCACCACGTTGCCGAAGGTATCGGTCAGGCTCGGAAAGACAAACAGGTCCGAACTGGCGTAGATTTCGGCCAACTCTTCGCCATACAGATAGCCGGTAAAGACAATCTGCGGATCGTTGTATTTCAGCTGCAGCTCGTCGCGCTGCGGTCCATCACCCACAATGATCAGATCCGCATCGCAGCCGGTGTCGATCAATCGGCTGAAGGCCTTTAGCATCATCTCGATATTTTTCTCCTTCGAAACGCGGCCTGCATAGATAAACTTGAAGCTGCCGCTTAACCCGTAGTCCCTCCACAGCTCGCGGTTGCGGAAGGACGGATTAAATTTTTCGCGGTTGATTCCGCGCGGCATGACATCAATATTTTCGCTGTTGAAACCGCCATCCATCAGCAGACGTTTGTACCGCTTTGTCGGCACCAGAATCTGATCGACCTTGCTATAGAACCAGCGCATGAACCGCCAGGCGGTTTCTCCGAGCTTTTCATCTTCGGTGATGTCGGCAAAGAAGCGCGGAAAGTCGGTGTGGTAGATGCCCTTGGTGGAGAGGCCGAGCATCCGGGCCGCGCCGAGTGCGCAGATGCCCAGCGTACCCGGCGTGGAAATAATCACTTCGTCAAAATCTTCCTTCTCAAAGTATGCCAGCAGTTCCATGAATGGCGGGTAGCTGATGATCAGGGATTCATATTCCGGCATCCTGAAGGAGCCCACCGGCTTGAAATTCTTCAACGGAAAATCGGCCGATGGATCCTCATCCATACTGGTGATAACCGTGATTTCCTTTTCCGTGCCCCGGGCCATGCCGGCCAGCGTGCGAATGGTCTTGGTGACGCCGTTCACATCCTCAAACGTATCGGTTACCCACGCCTTTTTTCCACTCTTACGCTGCAAACCGGATGCACCCGGAAAATGCCCGGCAACTTCCCGAAGGAAGGCTTCGTCCTTATGCTGTGTCGCAAAGGCCGTAAGATACGGCGCAATACCGAGCGCCACCGGGCCGAGTGACGAAATCGCCTGCAGCGAACCGATCAGCTCGCCGGAGCGGATCTTCTTGGCGGCTTTCCTCAAAAACACAAAACTGAGCTCCTGGCTCAGGCGGCAGGCAGACTGAAAGTTAACCGAATCGACTTCGTCCTTGGGCAGCTCCTGATCCGCCTCTTCAAGCACGCGGGAAAACTCCTCCACGATCATCTGCTCGATTTCATTCATCTGCTTCTTCACGTAGGCCTGCTTGACCTTCCTGCGGAAGGCGGCCCGCACGTTTGCACGGAACCCGGTCCGCTCCGGTTCCTTTTCGTCAGGCTGCGCCGCCAGGTTTTTTAATACGTTCCCAATGACAGAACGATCAGGTGTACCGGGGGCGAGAAAACGGTCTTTGTAGTAACAGTAGGCAATCCGATAGAGGCTGTTGGCCAACCGCACGCTGGTACCGCCGGCCCCGCCGGGCTCATGCTGTCCTTCGCGGATGTATTCCAGAAAATCAATGACGCTGGGCGCGTGCGGCGTAACGGTATGGGCACCGGCGATGTAGAGCCCGCCATGATCGTCCGAACCTCCGGTCAGCGTCTTGTTCCACGGCTCCAGTCCAATCGGCTGAATACCGTGACGATCGGCCATTTCGCTGATCATTTGCGGCGTCAGACTTTTAAAGATGGCGTTGCCGATATCGCAGGCGCGCGATACGCGCGAACCGTTGATTCCCTCAAACCGGTTAAACATCAGGATCAGCTTTTCAAACTGCTCAAGGGTCAGCTTGTCATTGATTCGGAAGAGCGGATGGGCAATCGTGTGAATGACCCGATTCTGGTTCATGTACTGCTGCAGATCGTAGATGTTCTCGCGCAGGTTCTGCATTTCGTGAAACTGCTTTTCCGTGATGCCGGTCACCAGACAGTGAATCTTGCACCCGTTCTCGGGAAAGTAGGTGGTCAGTTCGCTTGAAATAAAGGTCCCCGGCAGATGGGCGATCTCGCGCGCACCGCAGATGCAGTTATGGTCGGAGATAGTGACAAAATCCATCCTCGCAGCTTTGCAGGAGTTATAGACATCCAACGGCTCCATGAAACTTTCCGGAGCACCGATCCGACGGAGAAACCATTCGCTCGGACGGTTGGAATATTTGCTGTGCACATGCAGATCAGCCCTGGATACACGCGTGTTTGTTTTCATGCCAGAAACATGGCTCAAACCGGTTAACGCATGATTGATTGAGCATTAGAATTCCGTGAGCTGGAATGCTCTTGCATCGATATGTTTCTCCGCCGCAAACCGATGGCCGAAACTGGCAGGACAGATCCCGCTGAGCCGGAAAATAAATGACGTGAACCAGGCTCGCCGCGGCAGCGCTTCACGAGATCAGGATACGCTGAGAATAATGCCTTCCGCGCCGGAGGGAAGCTCCACGAATCCGGCTTCGATGTTGCCCTGCAGGGCATGACCCAGCGGCGACTCGGGCGTAATGACAATGACCTTCTTCTTTTTTACCTCCACCTCGGTTCCCCCGCCGCAATGCAGCATGAGATAGGTGTCGATATCGCCGTCCAAGTCCACTTCCACCAGGGCCCCGATGTCGATCTCCTGCCCCTCAAAATTCTCGACAGGCATCGCTTTCAGCTCTTCCAGCTGATGCGCCAGGTCCATGCAGTGCCGGGCATAGCCGTGGGCAAGAAACGCCGCTTCATAGCCGGTGGTGTCGCGCTGCTTGTCGGCGTTGGCCGCACTCATCGACGTCGTTGCATTCGACTGCGCGTTCGCCTGTGACTGACGCCCCAGCTCCACCTCCAGCTTTGTTATGACTGCCTCTATGATGGCCTGCTTCATACAGCAAATTTATAGCGATTCCTCATCAGAGGTAAACCGTGAATCACAGTTAATCTCAGGCTGTGCAGATAGCACACCGGGCTGTCGACGTCATACCCCCTTTGAGTAGCCGGTAGCCGGTAGCCAGCAGCCAGTATCGAATAAGCCCACGCAACATCCTGCAAGCTCTTTACAGAAAAAGAAATACCTGCATACACTGCATGTGGGTCCATTGTGCGGGCTATGGGGGGAATATACACACGCCGTATATCCAGGCATGTACGGCATCCGTATGATCAGGAATAATGCGGCGACCGTAGAAATAACTGTTGGAAATTAATATGGAAAAAAGATCATTATACTACAGATTTATCTCCTATTAACGGTCTTTCTATTCCCGTTTGCAACGATGGCCACAGACTTTACGTATACAATCAATGATAACGAAGTAACTATCACAGGTTATAGTGGAACTAATAATACAGTTTCCATTCCGAGTTTAATCGACGGATTGCCCGTTACCATAATTGGTGATAGCGCATTTTCCTACGAAGGAGATTTGTCCAGCATTGAAATCCCCGACAGCGTTACAACTATTGCAAATTCCGCATTTTTTTCTGCTCTAGCCTGACAAACGCAACAGTCGGAAATAACGTAAGTAGCATTGGAGACGACGCATTTGCGCTCTGTAGCAGCTTAACGAGCATGACCATTCCAAGCAGCGTTTCAATCATTAGTCGTTCTATGTTTTATTCTTGTGACAGCCTCACCAATGTAACCTTTGAAGGCAATATCGTGACTATTGGAGTTGCTGCTTTTTACGATTGTATCAATCTGACCAGCATACTATCTTGGATTCGCCAGTGTTGGCGGGTGTGTGTCAACCGGAGGGATTCTTCTGTTGATCAAAGGTTGCAGAAAGAAATAATGATGCGAACAAGGGCATGGACCTTGAACCGCGCCCGTAGGCGCTGTTATGATGAAGAAAAATTATCTATCGCTGCGCTTGCGGCGCGGAGCGACGCCGACTGATCCGGTCAGAGTTGGTTGTCCCGCGCAGGTCACACCAAACGTTGGACTTGGGACAATAGGATGAAAAGACTAACACTCTATTTCCTTTTCACGATGAGCTTTTTCATCGGAAACTACGTAGTGGCAAATATTTATTGGACAGAGGTCTCGAGTTATGGAGGTTCCGGCAATGCAAAATTCACTACAGATCTAACCTTTTCAAATATGAGTACCATGGCGAGTTCACCATCGATGTATACAGACATTGCTAAGGACCCTGTCGATGGAAGATTATATTGGGGAGGAGAAGGTGAACTTCTGAGGTCTGATCTTGCTGGAAACAATATTGAGGTATTCGATTCCTCGTTCAGCTCTCTTTCTGAAGGCGTGGCGATAGATTCAGCATCTGGTTTCATCTATTGGACTTGTCTAGATGGAAAGCTCAGACGAAAACATGCTTATGGAACTACAGCTGAAATTCTATATGATTCAGGCAATAGCCTGCACGGCATCGCAATTGACCCGGAGTTTGGTCGCCTGTTCTGGGCAAACGATAATTCAGAGATTTTCACCAGTGATCTCAACGGAAGTAACATAACCTTTTTAGTCGACGGCGGAGTTGAAGTTCTTGGAGTGGCCTACAATCCTAATGACCATTCTATTTACTTTGCCGATTACGGAGCACGGGAAATTAAACGATGCAACCCTGATGGAACTGGATTAGAGGTTATTTGTAATTCTCCAAGAGGTCATCCCATTGAGCTCAATTTTTCCACTGATCACTTAACATTGTACTGGACCGAGTGGGGTTCAGATGCGCTTTATCAAATGAATCTAAGTGGGGGTGACCCGACTCTTGTTCATACATTTGCAATGTCGCCTTGGGGAATAGCCACAGTGCCCGAACCTGCTGATTTGTTTTCCTACTCAATCAATTCCGGAGATACAAATACGATCACTATAACCGGATATGTAGGTTCTGGAGGAAATATCAGCATTCCCCCAGAAATAAACAGTAAGTTAGTCACGATAATTGGAACGGAGGCTTTCAGTTTCAATGATAGTATAACACATGTCATAATTCCTGAAGACGTCACCTCAATCAGAGATGGGGCATTTTGGTATTGTTCCAATTTATCAGGAGTCACGATGTCAACAAACATTGCTTACATTGGTGAAAGCGCCTTTGAAGGCAGTAGCTTGACCAGCATATCGATCCCCAGCAACGTCACATTCATCGGGGCAAGTGCGTTCTGGTCATGCGAGGGACTCGTTGATGTGGTACTTCCTGATAACATCACTACCATTGAAGATTATACTTTCGGTGGCTGCAGAGCCTTAACCAAGGTGGTTATTCCGGAGGGCGTTAGGCAAATAAAGAGTCATGCCTTTTTTTTCTGCACCAACCTTGAATCTGTGTCCTTTCCTGACAGTGTTACCAATATCGGAGATGAGGCGTTTCGTAACTGTAGCGAAATTACATCTGTCATTATTCCAAGAAATGTTAGCAGTATCGGTCAACGGGCATTCTTCATGTGCTCCAAATTAGCCTCTTATATTGTGGACACATCCAATCCTTCCTATAGCAGCATTGATGGGGTTTTGTTCGATAAAGATCAGACAGAAATACTCGCATACCCAATGGGAAAAACCGGGAGCAGCTACATAATTCCCAACACTGTAAATACCATCGGTCGACATGCGTTTTCAACCTGCTCAACATTAGAGAACATCACCATACCTAACACTGTCACAGTCATAAGAGAAAACTCTGCGTTTTATGCATGCACAGGCTTAAAAACCACCACCATTCCCGACAGCATCACCTACATCGGCGGCTATACCTTCTCAGACTGCACCAGTCTTGAGGGGGTTTACTTCGCCGGAGATGCGCCTGCTCTGGGTACTCAGGCATTTAATAACGCAAACAAGACGACTGTTTATTATCTTGCAGGAACCTCGGGATGGGGACCTACATATGGAGGACGTCCCACCTTACTATGGAATCCACAATTCCAAACTGATGATGCAAACTTTGGTATGCAGACAAACGGCTTTAGTTTTAGTTTCAGTGGCACTAATGATATGCTTGTCGTGGTGGAAGCGAGCACGAATTTAATCAGCCGCACTTGGATTCCTGTCGAAACCAATTCCGTAAACGGCTACTTAAATTTCAACGATTCTCAATGGACGAATCATGCTGAACGCTTTTATCGACTCTCCATGCCATAGTTGAATATTAAAGAAAACTGGCGCCACAATACAAACTTGTAGCTATTCCAACCAGCACATGGACCTTACGGTGAAAACGCCCGTTGATATGCCAAACTTACAAGGCAGCGCGGGTCACACGTAACAGTGGACTATTTAGAATACGAATAGAGGGAGACAATAGGCTCAATATCCTGTAAGCTATATACCCAATAACGAAAGGAGTAGCCCAAATGAGTAAAATGCTGGAAAAAGCCATGATGTTTTTCGAAGCGTGTGAAACAGGCAAGGGATGGGCAGGCTGCCAGGCATACTGCGACCCTGATGCCACATTTTCGGTTCAGGCGGATGCACTTGCCGAGATAAACACACTTGAAGGGTATTGCGAGTGGGTTAAGGGTCTTGGAACCCCCATACCGGATGGACGTTACGAGCTGAAGTGTGTTGGTGAGGATGAAGAGCGAAACTGTGTCTCTGTATTTGCCGTATTTCACGGAACACAGACCGGCCCCGGCGGACCTGGTGAACCCACAGGGAATACATGCGCTACCGACTATGTCTATGTGATGAAGTTCAATGGCGACCTTATTTCACATATGACCAAGATCTGGAACGATACCATCTGTTTACGCCAATTAGGTTGGGCTTAATAAATAACCTGATAACGAATGGTCCAACCAGCGGTTTGAGCAGACACGGCACAACGCACGATTTCCATGCCACCTCATCAATTCCCGTGTCAGGTCACCCGTGACGTTCGGAGGAAACAATGAAAACAGGAAATCATCTGATCATCTTGTTGCTGATCTTCTTCGAATGGAACTTTCCCTCAATTCCCATCACCTCCACTGAATCGGAGTCAGGCCCTGCTTCCGGGTTAAACCTCTTTTCATCAATCATGCTCAGGGCAGCCATCGCAAATCCGGATCTAAGAACGGATGAAATCTTTCTCAGCGAGCTTGCAAAGCATAATATTAACTTTGCGGAGACGCTGAGAAATATGGATGATTCGACATGGGAGAAGATCGAAAGAACTGATTCTCGCATAAGCTAACAATTACGGATGGCATTTGCAGCTCATCTCAGCCTCTTGGAGTCAGCTCCTATCCATGCGGAATAGAGTGAATTGAATAATAGGTAACGTGCAACGTTTGAAAACAAGCGGAAGGAAGAGATCCATGAAGATAAAGAAGGATGACATCCCGGTTATCAACGAACTGGATGGAAATATCATGCGTGTACTCAATGGATTCGGCGACTTCGTGGTCAGCTACCACGAATTCAAAAAGGGCATGGATTTCACGCCCGTATTAAAGGGCCTGCCCGGAGATATGTGCCCCTGCCCTCATTATGGCTACATTTTCGAGGGGGCGTTCCGGTTTATCTATGCGGACGGGACCGAAGAAACCTACGAGACAGGAGAGGCCTACTATGCGCCGGCCCCCCATACCGCCATTGTGGAAGAGGATACGCGGCTGCTCGACTTCAGCCCTCAGCATGAGCACGATACGCTGATGGATCATGTCGCAAAGGTGATGGAGCAGGCAGGCGAGTAAATTAAGGCAAATCCGCGTCTGTCGCCGACCGGGTCCGGCCGTTAATCCGGCAGTTGATTCCCCCGAAAGATTCACGCCCCACCCTTGCACGGACAACACCACATGTTAGCTCCAAACAACTGCATGAAGCCATACTCCAAATGCCTGACAGACTATTACAAAGGCGATCTTGCTGCATCATTTTCCATCGTTCGAGACGACGGCTTCGAAGAGCAGGTTCCCGCCTGGATCTTTTTTACAGACAAGGAGTTTTCATCACTTGAGACTCATGGTCTTGATTTATGCAAAGGGCATATCCTTGATGTCGGAGCGGGAGCGGGAAGGCATTCCCTGGAGCTGATCCGAAGAGGATTCAACGTTACAGCACTGGATATCTCGCCGGAGTTGGAAACAATACTGCGGGACAGGGGAATCCGGGAGGTTATACGCTCTGATATATTCTCTTTCTCTGATCATCGTTTTGACACGCTCCTCATGCTCATGAACGGAATCGGGATGGTGGGAAATAGCGCTCGACTTGATCTTTTTTTGTCACACGCTCGCAACATAACATCCGATGACGGACAGATTATCTGTGATTCAACTGATGTGTCAGCAACATCAGATCCCGTGCACATAGCGTATAGACAGCGCAACCTGGCACTGGGGAAGCCAGCAGGCCAGCAAAGCTTCATTATGACCTATAAATCTCAACGTGAGCCTTTTGATTGGCTGCATATTGATTTCCCAACACTTGAGGCGCATTGTGAGGAAACGGGATGGGAAGCTCAACCGGTTCTTGATGAGCCTAACGGACACTACTTATGCATTATGACGAAGAAATAAGAGTGAACGGTTGATTGATATGATGTACTGCTGAAATGAACCAGTATGAATAATGCGATAATGGTAAACAGTTAATGAAAGTGAGGGTGTGGAAATGTACGGAAAGTTTTTCATGGTGCTGGGCTGCGTCTGTGCATCTGCGGTGCACGCTGCTGTATGGCAGGATTCGTTTGATGATAACAGCAGGGATCGCTCAATATGGGCCGCTCCTGCGGCCGGGGCTTCCGAGACGAATTCAACCGCTTCCATCAGTTATGTGGAACAAAACCAGCGGCTGGAATTCCTCGTTTCAGGATTAACAACAAATGATTTTGAGGTAGGTGCATGGCAGGATTCATTGATGATGTTGAGTGCGGAGATGGATTGGACGCTTACGATGGACCTCCACAATTCAGCAAGCGTGTCAGGAACCAACATGGTTCAGGTCGGTGTCAGCCTGTATGGCCATGGCTATGGGTCCTTCGAAGAAACCGGCCTGTATCTCCGATCAACCTCCGGCGGGCTTGAGCTGCATGAAAGTTGGTATGACTGGCTCGAAGGACCTGTCACGCTGGACTTCCCCGCTGCACTGGAACCGGACGGTTCTTTGCGAATCAGCTACACGGCCACCAGCCAAACGATGGAAATTGCCTATGCAAACGCCTCAAGCAGTCAATATACGCAGGTCAAGACCGTGGATACATCGGGATGGAGTGAATGGGTGGATATCAAATCCACAGGATTTATTCTGTCTACCTTTGCTGAATCCTTCGGTGAAGAGGTTGCGTCGGGCGAAGTCTACCTGGACAACCTTCTGGTGGCGAATGAGATCATAGACGTTGCACTCGACCGGATGTTCCTCGAAACCACAAGCGGTGAAGCCCGGCTGTCCATCCAGCTGAAGAAGTCGGAGGATCTCGCAACCTGGACCAACGCGGGCAGTGCGATTGAATGGGTGATGCCTGTTGAAGCCAACCAGCAGTTTTTCCGGGTAATAGCGTTGCCGTAGTGCTGAGAGGGAAACACATATTGACCCATCGGCCCGACCCTGCCGTGGCCATACCGATCACGCACACCGGATTTGTGTACGAAGCGGACCCCAGGTACCGTTCACCATGAAATTACAGGAAAGACCGGAAAATATAATAGCCTTGAAGAGGGATCTCTAGAAAGATAGTTGAAAGGAGATCAATAATGAAAAAGTGTCCCTACTGTTATGCAGAAATCGAAAGTCAGGCCCGCAAGTGCAGGCACTGCGGAGAATGGGTGGAACAGCCTCCGGGGAATCCGTACAACAATCCGGATAATGATACGCCTTCCGGGTGGGCAAAAACCTTCATGAAGAGTGACAACCTGGATACCACGCTGAATGAAGGTGTCAAGCTGTATGCCGGCTGGAAAGTCATCTCGGCCATCATCGGTGCGATCATCTTTATCTTTTTCTTTTTCGGGTTATTCCTGCCCCAGTTCAACCGGGTAAATGACGGCTTCGATTCATTCCACCGATCCTCCCAACCCAATCATATGCCGAAGGAAATAGAAGATCTTCTGCGCAAGGAGGGAGCGCTCCCCTAGCAGCAGGACGATAAAGCGTTCTGAAAAACGCTCAGTATAGGTAACACCAGGAAATAAAAAATGACGAATCCATCAGACGAACTTTATCTGGCCGCTAAACGATTGATTGAAGAACGGTTCGGCCCGGACGAACCCTGGATGGGCGCGGCGGCCGTTAAAACGGACCAAGGAAACATCTTAACCAGCACCGGCTTTCAGTCTGTTGCCAACGAGTCCGCTCGTTTATGCCATGAAACCGGTACTATTTGCGAATGCTTCAAATTAAACGAAAAGATCGTGCAGGTTTTGTGCATCAGCCGGAATGATAAAGGGGAGTATGATGTAATCCCTCCCTGCGGGATCTGCCAGGAAAGACTGATGTATTGGGGAGACCGCATATCTGTTGCGGTGCCCATCATGGGCAATACCACATCATGGGAGTATCTGGAACTCAAGGAGCTCCAGCCCTATCACTGGGTATCATTTTACAGAGATCTGTTACGTTAGAAAGCATCATGCACACAGAATGACCGGAAACGGGTAAGCCCAGCCGGTGCAGCATAACCCAAGTTAAGAATTAAGAACTAACCCATTAGTTCCCTAGCAGGCGTTTGAGCCTAGCCGGGACAACGCCGATTAATGAGGGCAATGTTTATTGCTCAGTTCGGTTCATCGCTAACGTTGGGCCACGCTGTGTCTGATGGATAATAACTACGTCGGACTCCCCGGATGACATACCTGAACCTGTTCGGAGCATATCAGTTTCTGACTGTCCGGCATGCCTTATGATGAAACAACTTACATCAACATTGAGATGAAGTCTCTATTGTCAAGAGACTCCATTCTAACCTAACCTTCAGGCCATTCTGCAATATTGGAAAATAGAGGGGAAATCGATGAAACGAGTGATAGCATATGTACTTTTATGCCTGTTTTTTGCAGGAAATATATATGCAGAGATCAACCCCGCCGATGAGTACCGCAGCTTCACGAGCAAAGACGGGCGCAGCATCAATGGTAAACTAATCAAATACGATGCCGTGAAGGGAGAAGTGTTTTTTGAACGTTCCGACGCGAAAAGGATTTGGGTTAAGCCCGCCGCATTTTGCGGCGCCGACCAAAAATATGTGACCGAGTGGATACAAGCCGCGCAGTTTCTGTCGGAAAAATCCTTGAAAATCAGCATCGAACAGACCGCTACGCATGAATTTAACCAGTATGACAAAGTTGGATTTAAACTGCAGTTTGATAACAAGACAGGTACTGCAATTGAAAATGTAAGGTGCGAAATCCATTGCTGCATTCGGCGGCGGAACAACATCAAGACATCCGAGAGCATTAACTGGGCGGTATGGGAGCGGTCGCCGGATGTAATTCAGCCCGGTCATTACACGTGGAAAACCCGCGAGCTATTTCTTTCCAGCGAACGAGCCGGAACCCGCAACATACAAGTCTATGAAATTGATAAAATCGAAGGGGTTTGGATTAGATTTTTCGGACCGGTGCTGGATGGCTCACCGGTCTGCCGGGATGTCTGGGTTCCGGGAAAACTTGACGATGAATACGAATGGTCGGATGCGGATGAACATGCTTTGGCGGATTATCTCAACCCGTATGCCCCTAAGAAGCCCAAGGTCACAGAACGTGATGAGGGAGAGAAACCGGGCTCCGAACAGGAATACAATCAATGGTTTCACGAACTGGCGGCTCAAGCGGATTATTATATGCATAAGCGTCCGGTAGAACTGGAGGAATCCCGCAAATATGTTGAAAAACTCAAGGTGTTGTACGATTCCAAGTATGAAAACAGCACAGGCAGCAAAGCATTTACACTTGGTCGTGTATGCTATCAGGTAAAAGATTACAAGAGTGCCATTCACTGGTACGAAAAGAGTATAACCTCCGGCAACCCAAGCGCTTCGCAGGAGCGGTTGATTTCGCTGTATGCCGGTGGCATGAAGGAATTTGAGAATGCTCAGCGCGCGATTGAACTCGCCACATCGTTGGTTGATGCCGATAAGGAAAGTTTTTATCGGCTGGATCTACTCGCTCGTGCATACGCCCGCAACGGACAGTTTGAGGATGCCGTCAAAACGCAGGAAGAGGCCATACGGATGATGAAACGGCAGGAACGCCTTGGGATGATCGACCAGTATATCCGTCGGTTGGAACTATATAAACAAAACATGCCCTACAATGATCCACCTCCGGATTTCTTTTCCTGAGTGAGATATTAAACCCGGATATTCAGTGTTGAAAATTGTGTACGAAGATGGCGGTACCATTCGTTCACAGACTGGTATCCGAGAGATGAAGAGACAGCCTGTTTTGTGTATGTCATTTAATCGGGAAAATCGGAAGTGAACAGCGAATGTCCATTTAAACATGGCTCTATGGATCGGGCTATTCGGGGAGGTAATGGAATGGTCCCCGTCAGAATAAGCCTGGGCGTTGCATTGTTTTTGATGATGGCAACGGCTTGTTTCGGCGAGCTGCAATATACCCGTTCTGACGGTTACATCACGATCACAGGTGGCGATACGGGGGAAACCCACGTCCGCATACCGCCCACTCTGGACGGACTGCCCGTGAAGGTGATTGCAAGGAGTGCTTTTGAAAAGCGTGAGGGTATACGGCAGCTGGAATTGCCTGCAGGTCTCGAACGTATCGAATATGGAGCCTTTGGCGGATGCACGGGCTTGGGAGCTGTAAACATACCCGAAGGCGTTAAATCCATCGGGGACTTTTCATTCAACCATTGCCTCAACCTGACCCGTGTCACGCTGCCGGACTCGCTGCTTTCGATTGGCACATCCGCTTTCGCGTCCACAAGAATACAGCGCATCACAATTCCTGTTAGCGTTAAACATATTGGCCATTGCCCGTTTGTAAACTGCAGGGACCTGAAGAGCATCGCGGTTGCAAAAGGAAATACTTCTTATGCCATATATGACGGTATCCTGATCGGAAAAGAGCGAAGAGAAGTGGTGCAGTGCGTTCTGTCCAGAAACTCCAAGATTAACATTCCCCGCGGGATAGAGATAATAGGAGGATGGGCTTTCAGCGGATGCACCAACCTCTGTGAGGTTAGAATGCCCGACAGCGTGACAACAATAGAGGAGTCTGCGTTCGCATTTACAGGTATAAAGGAGGTTAGGTGTTCCCCCAATCTGAAATCCATAGGGAAAAACGCTTTTGTGAGCTGTACAAACCTCGAGTATGCCTTCCTGAATGATGGATTGGAGAAGATCGGGGAGAACGCCTTTTACAATTGTGCGATTCTAAAGCCAGTCCGACTGCCGGCAAGTGTAACCGATGTAGGGCTTGGTGCAATACCGTACAATAGCCGACAAAAATAGCGACGCATTATGCGGCGGGTTGGATCGAGAGGAGCCAGCTCGGAGACTCCACACCCGCCGGTGCAGGTAACACGCAACCAAAAGGAAAAGGAGAACAAATGACATTTGTACCATTGCTCGAAATCATCTTTTACATCGCCGTGTTGTTTGCCCCCATGGATACTGCCCGGATCAGCATCACCGAAGGACAGGATTCAATCATATATTCCCGCACAGCAGATGGATGGAAATCCGCGGCTGACGGCGCCATCTGGAAACTTGACGGGTTCACCGTCCTGCACGGTGAGGATTCGATTGATGTATCCGCATTCGTGAAGGGCGCCGACACACACAACTGGAGCGAAGAGAGTATTCTTAAGCTCTCGGGCAATATGGAAATTCTGAAGACGTCCGATGGATGCCGGATCTATCCCAACGGAATCGATTCCCCTAACAATAAGTGGGAAATTAAATACATCGAACAATCCGGGAAATAACTCCGGGTCGTCGGTGCGCCGGTCTTACTTAAGACAATTCGGCAGCGCATACCGGCATATCCAACGAATGATTTGAACTGGACCATCCCCTGCATGAGCAGCGGAGGTCATTAAAACGAAGAGGAAAGGAAATATCATGTTTTGCAGTCAATGCGGCAGGGAAATGGCAGACGATGCGAGGTTTTGCGCGGGGTGCGGTGCGCAGGTGTCCGGCATGCAGGTTCCACGGGCGGAGGAACCGGATACGGGAGAACCGGTTTTGGTGATGCGCCCCCGCTTTATCGGCTGGGTTACCGTTTTAGCCGTGCTGCCGTTTCAGCTGTTCCTGACCGTATGGGGTGCCGGCTTTTTCGGCGGATTCGGGATGTTTGCCGTCAAGGCGCTCGGACTGCCGGTGCCGCCCTGGTTCACGTTTGTCTTTTTCGGCTGCCTCTTCTTTTTCGGGCTTCCGCTCCTGGTCTACACGGCAAAGAAAAGAACCTATGCCCAGACAGAGTACCGGTTTTACCGGAACCGGCTGGAATATGCGGAGGGCTTCTGGACCGCGGAAAACAAGACCGTCAAGTATGACAAGGTAACGGAAACCGCCATGCGGCGGGGCATCATACAACGGAGGTATGGGCTGGGCACCATCTTCCTGGCCACACCCGCCACGGGATTCCAGCAGGGCAAAGCCATGAGCGGTATCCGCATCCGGGATGTCGAACAACCCGAGAAAGTGTTTGATGCAGTGGAACGGTTGATCGGAAAATAAGAGCAGCTTCCGGCAGCGAAGCGCGCACTAACTGCCAAAAACCGTGCGCTGCAGGAACCAGAAAAGACCGATCAGTGCGATGATCACGGAGAGGGAAGGCTGCATCCACTTGCGCACCCGGGTGCTGGCGTGCTGTAACCAGAGCAGCGCAGGCAGGACAATGGCAACGATCGTCAGCTGCCCCGCTTCGATCCCGACGTTAAAGGCGAAGAGCGGTCCCACGATGCTCTGCCCATCCTGACCCAGACCGAGCTCGCGCAGGACCCCGGCAAATCCGAATCCGTGGATCAGCCCGAAGGCAAAAGTCAGCAATGCCCGCTCCTTTCCGATATACCTGCGCACCAGGTTTTCGACACCCACAAATACAATCGATGCGGCTATAGCCGGCTCGACGATGCCGGCCGGAGGCATCCACCAGTCCAGCGCCGCCACGGATAGCGTGATGGAATGTGCCAGCGTAAAACTGGTGACAATAGCGAAAATATCAAACGGTTTCCTGCAGGCAACGAGCAGTCCGGCAAGAAACAGCAGATGATCAAATCCGAAGGTGATGTGTTCAACGCCCAGTTTGAAGAAAACAGCCGGGAACCGGCTGTGCAGGGATTGGTCTCCGGCGGGCGGCGGCGCTTCCGGTAGCCGTTCCTCAACATCGCGTGTTGTTTCCTTCGGCACCGGTGCCGGATTTTTAAGCAGCGTAACGGTTTCCATTGGATGGCCGGCCGACACGAAAATCTGCTTACCGGGCGTTCCATCGGCATAAATACTTCTGAGAACCGTGCCCTTCCCCGCGATCATCCGCTCGGGAAACCGGTGGGTTAGTTCCAGCTGCCCGTCACCCGTCCGTGGATACCGTACCGTGAAGGCAGCGCTCTTTCCCACCAATCGGAACTCCGCATCGATCGGTTCAATTACTCTTCCCCCGGTCGAAACCTGATAGAGCATTTTGGCTTCTTCGGCGAGGCGGGCATTGGACTGCTCTGCTTCGGCGGGATCAAACCGGCCGGAAACAAAGGATTCGGACACACCGGGATCAAGGTGCACTTCGAGAACCCACGCATCGGACTCCGCCCAGATGCGTCCATGACTCAGCGAGTCAACGTGGGCAAATGCACCGGGATCGGCGAAACACAGAAAAACAACCAGGCACCATCGGGACCATCGGCTCAAAGTCATGGATGCTGGATTCATGCATTCATCATACATACCCGCATGGACCCGTCAGGTCTAAAAAACAGGATTGGTGAGGCCACTCTACTTAAAGATCGAATCAAATCCCATCGCGGACTCCGACGCGAAGTCGGGGACGGCCTTCCGGCCGAAGCGTTTGAGCATTGGATAGACCGTGGAGAGTATATTGAGGGTGACAATCCGGTCAAACAGCCGATAACCGTGCTCTCCGCGGAACAGGGTGCGCAGCATCAGATGCAGGTGGGCGCGGCGCAGCTTGAAGCGGGAAAAATCAAGCATGACGGTGTAGCGCGGTTCAGCATGTTTTGCTTCGTAGGCTTCCTTCAGGTTTTCCAGCTGCTCCATGATCTGTTCGTTGAACTCCAGAAAATAGTATTCACGGACGGCCGCGATGATTTCAAAGGTATCGTACTGGAACTGCAGATCTTCGGCTGGAAGCCCGAGAAGATCGGCCAGCTCACACATGCGTCTGATCTTTCGGAGCGCCTGCCGACCCTGTTCCACCACGCGTGGCCCATCGAGGACATAGCACCGCATGAACTTACGCATGAAATGGTTCACCACAATGTGTCGCCAGTATACCGTGACCAGCGGCGGAACGCGCAGGCGGCGGAAATAGATGCGGCGCGAAGCAAAATCCTCGATATAGAGCAGTTCCTTAATCACCTCATCGGAGAGTTTCAGCAGCTCCTGAAGCGGACGCCAGTGCGGATCCGGCCAGTGTTCCCGATAGTATGCCTGAATCGCCTGATCGGCGGTTATGTTGTCGCGAAAAAGACGGATAGTCACGTAGGCGTTGATCTCATTCCAGACGGCGTTGTCGTCGAGCCAGGTCAGCCGCCGGAAACCGCTCCAGCCTCCGGTTTGGCACCAGACCGAGATACCGATCACATTCTGGCCCACCAGTTTGTTGCGAATCTTTTCATAGTCCCAGCCGATAAACGAAGGGTATTCGCCAAACCCCTCGTATTCGCGGCGGGCCTGCAACTCGATCAGCTTGCGGTGGCCCCCGCGGAAAAACAGCCGGTTGAGCGGCAGGAAGCGGAAGAAGTCAGATTGGCCGTATTTCATCGAAATGATGAGATGCTCGTTTTCGAGGCCCTGGAAGACCTTATCGAAGGTTTCCGGATTCCAGATGATATCCCCTACCCGGCCGACGCCGACACTCCACGTGCGGAAGATCAGAAGCCGGTTATATTCCTCGAACACCGGCATCAGGGTTTCAATGATCTTCCGGGCCTGTTCCGGACGCCGGATCATGAGACGACTGCGGAAATCGCCTTCCACATCCACGCCATCCGCCTCGCCAATGCGGAAAATAACGCCGCCGGTATCCGGAAAGGCCTCGAACAGCTGCCGGCAGGCGTGCGCGGCAAAGCGTCGCAAGACCGAATCGCGTGAAGCGATGCTGCGGTCGATCTCCTCATTGAAAAACAGAAGATCCGTCGTGATGAATACCTGCATGCCATGCTCCGCAGCGATGTCAAACAGCGCGCGGTAAAGGCTGCGGTATTCATTGATCTTCTGCTTCAGAGCGTCGGAATAAAAAGGAAAGACGCAGCAGTGCGCCAGGTCGTCCAGCGTGACCGCATTGTAGCCGGTTTTCGAGGCACGGCGGCAGAAGGTTTTAAAATCGGCTTCGATTTGCCGGCAGCGGTCGGGATCCAGACCGTCCCCCTGTTCCAAATGGGTGAAGGGCGCCTTGGACCAGTTGATAATCTTCTGGTCACAACCCCGGAAAAAGGGGGCGATTCCATCGATGATGAATAGATCCATAGATAATCCGTGAGAGGGAGCGATGGCCAAAGGACGGAACCGACAGCCTTTTCTTTTCCGCCGTTCGGTTTCCGCTCATGATTCCTTTGACGCCTCCATTGAGCACACAGCGTGTTAGCATACAATGAGCGGATGATAAGGATGTTGTTTGCGGACTGTAAGGAGCGGACTTGGACGTGCTAGACTTCCTTGAGACGATATCCGACCCCGCGAACGGTTTCGATAAACCGCCCTGCCGTGCCGATCTTGCGGCGGATTCCGACAATCTGAACATCCACCGAGCGCTCGGAAATGGCCACATCCTTGTCATGAGCGGCATCGATAATCTGCCGGCGGGTGAACACGCGTCCGGGTTCGCTGGCCAGCAGCTGGAGAATCAGGAAATCAGTATGGGTCAACGCCACCGGCTCGCCGTCCACCTTGACCGTGAAGCAAAGCGGGTCGATGTCCAGATTGTGAATTGCAATCGGAGCCGGCCCCTTATCCTCTGGCCGTTCATGGCAGCGGCGCAGCACGGCATCAATCCGCGCCAGCAGCACATCCGGGCTGAACGGCTTGGCTACATAATCATCGGCTCCGGCCTCGAATCCGGCTACCACATCCCGGTCCTGCCCCTTGGCCGAAATCATGATGATCGGTATGCTGCTGGTTTTGGGATAACGCCGTACCTGCTGGCACACCTGCTTTCCATCCACCCCGGGAAGCATGAGGTCGAGAATGATCATGTCGGGCAGCAGATCCACCACTTTCAGCAGCGCATCTTCACCCGAATCCGCAAGCGCGACCTCCCAGCCATCCTTCTTCAGGTTGAACAGCAACAGCTCCTGCAAGGCAATATCGTCTTCCACCACCAGAATGTTGTGTTTCTGCGTTACCATACGACGCCTCCACTATCCTCTTGTCTTCGCGATGCGTTCCACCTGCTTCAAATAGTCGGCAATATCCTCCCGGGGGCGGAGCTCGTAGGCCCGCCGCAGCAAGGGAATGGCATCCTGATACCTGGCCTGCCCCACCAACAGCTGGCCGTGATAGAGCTTCGCTTCGGCCTCATACTGCTCGATACCCGCAGCGCGTTCATAATAGAATATCGCCTTCTCCGGCACATTTCGGCCATAGTGCTGAGCCAGCAGAATCAAAGCTTCACCGTCCAGCGGATCAACGGCGACCACTTCCTCAAGAATCGGTACAACATCCGTCCCCCCTCCTTCTGCGACTGCAACGCGGGCCTGAAGCTTGAGCATCTCCTTCAGGTGCGCTTCATCCAGAGCGGTTTTGTTTCCAGCCACGCGGCCAAGCAGGCGCTTGGATTCATTGAGTGCCCCCCGTGATGCCAGAATCCTGGCCGCGCGCAACGGCCCGGCCGGATCCGCAGCCGGATCAAGTTCGTACGACCGCAGATAGGCGTCGGACGCCATGTCCCAGCGCGATTCGTTGACATAGATATCACCCAGCATCGACATACTGTCGGCCGTGGCCTGGCCCATGACGTTGACATATTCATAGTTTTCGGCCGCGCGGAGGGACTGTTTCAGCCCGAGGTAGGCATTGGCCTGAAGCAGCCAGAAGTCGGCGTTGTCGGGCTGTTTCTCAATCAGCATGTTGCAGAGGCTGACCGCATCGCCATACTTCTGCTGCTTGAACAGGCTGCGGGCCAGGCCCAGCTGCCAGTCGAGCGTATCGGGATCGAGCAGAATCGCCTGGCGGTAGGCTGATTCGGCACACAGGTGATTCTCCACCGAGGCGTAGGAAAACCCGAGGAGGCCGTAGGCAATGCTGGTGTGCCCCCCCAGTTCAACCGTCCGGGTCAAATACGGAAGCGCCTTGTCAAAATCGCCATTGCGGACATGGATCAGGCCAGCGTTCTTGTACGCTCTTCGAAAGCTGGGAAACTGATCGATCGCGACCTCATAGTATTCGAGTGCCTGCTCCAGCCGGTCCTGCTGAAAATAGAGGTTGGCCAGGGTAAACTCAAACGTAGCAGAGGAGGATGCACCGCAGTTCTTTTCAAGCAGCCTGATCGCCTTATCCATGTCGTCATCTTCCGACATCGCCTCGAGAATCTTCTGCATCTGTTCATATTCAACCGCGGTTAGACTGGGTTCAATGTCGGCATTCGCACCATAGCTGGCCATGAACTGCTGCTGGAACTTTTCCTCGTCCCAGATCGACAGATCCTGCACCGATTTCGGTTTTTGCGGTTTTTTTCCCGGTGTCTCCGCGATGGCTCCCATATCCGGCCGGGCATGGACCTGGTCCTCCGCGGCCGGCGCGGCCCTCTCCATGGCACTCAGGAGGCTGTTCATATCGTCGGCCAACGCCAGGCTTCCGCTCATGATGAGCGCTGTAATACATATCCATTGCTGTGTCTTCATACTGCTGTCCTATTTTTGAAAAGTGATGGGAACGCGCATGCGGAACTGCACGGGTTTGCCCTTGCGCTTCCCGGGTTCGAACTTCCACTGCTTGACCGCCTTGAGGGCGGGCTGATTGAACGCCGGGTGGGTTGACTTCTGAATCTTCAGGTCGCGTGCACGGCCGCTCTTGTCCACGATGAACAGTATATACACCGTACCCTGCATACCCTTGCGGGCCAGCTCCGGGGGATAGATCGGTGCGGGCTGATACACCACGCGCGGCTTCTGGTCGAGATCGGAGAGCGAGAAGATCGCGTCCACCTCTTCGCTGTTACCGGTCACGCCTTCCAGGTTGACCGCAAAATCGCCGCCGCCGAAACCGCCGTCTCCCGGATTAAGCGCAAGCTCCAGCTGGGACAGATCCAGAGGCTGGGCATCTACGGCCGGCGGCGGCGGTTCGGGTTCCGGCTCCGGTTCCGGCTCTTCCATCGGGGCCGGCGGTGGCGGCTCGAGCTGGGCCACATCCACCGTTCGGATGGTCAAATCCTTCGCCGGCGGCCGGGTGATCACCTGCAGTACCGGAAGAATCATAAAGAGTGCAAACGAGACCGCCAGCGCCAGTGCAGCGTAGGCCGCGTGCTTCAGCGCCGGTATGAAAATATCTGCCAAACCATTCACCGTAGGTTATCCCTGATTCTTAAGCGTTGCTATGCTGACCTTCTGCGCACCGGCCAGCTTGGCCTCGTCGATCACGCGCACCAGGATGCCGGATTTTACATTCTGATCGGCCTGTACGATGACCGGAACCTCCTCTTTCTGCATCATACGTTTAACCAACGGCTGTACACCGGAAATGCCGATTTCACGCCCGCCGTAGACCACTTCACCCTTATCGGTGATGGCCAGCAGAATGCTGGTCTTTTCCAGCTGCACCGAAGAGGCCGCCTGCGGCTTGTCGACCTCTACACCGGTCTCTTCAACAAATGTCGTGGTAACGATGAAGAAAATGAGGAGAATAAAGACGCAGTCGATCAACGGGGAGATATCGACGCCGGCTTCCGAACTGTCATTGGTGTTGCTTCTGAAACGAGCCATTATGCGGCCTCCGCTTTCCTGTTTTGCTTATAGAGTCGCTGGGTGCAGACCGTCTGGAGATGCGCTAGGAAGGCTTTATATTCCTCGTTCTCGCGCGCCAGCTTATACTGAAAAATCAATCCCGGCAGGGCCACCAGCAGTCCGGTCTCGGTGGTGATCAACGCCTCCGAAATCCCGCTGGCCACCATGCCCATGGTCTTGTCGCCGCCCGACCCGGTGGCGAGCGCTGCAAAGGTGGCCAGCATGCCGGTCACCGTACCGAGCAGACCGAGCAGCGGCGCCACGCTGACACAGGTCTGCATCACCTTCAGGTCGCGCTCGAAGGGTGCAATTTCCGTCTGCTGCAGCTCTTCAAAATAGATGGCGATCTCGTCCAGTGTCTTGGCTCCCATGACGAACCGGATCATGCGCCCGACCGGGCCGCGGCCGGTATCCGGTCGCTTGATCCACTTCTTCATTTTCATTTCTGAGACATGCAGGTAGCCCTTCCCGCGGATACGGAAAAAGATGCTATGCCCGATGTAGAAGATCACCACGGCATCGATCGCCAGGGCAATCATGCCCCATCCGCCCGATGCCCAGATTTCCAGGGCCTGCTGCCAGATTGTTGCTGTATCTTCCATGCGCTGTGATCCGTAACTGATTAGGCTGGAGCCGGTTCGGCGACGATCGACTCCGGCACTGCTGAAACCGTCTGATCGGGTGCAGTACGGGTTGCGCGGTTCATGAACAGAATGGCGATCTGCTCCATACGATCGCAGATCCTCCGGGCCTTGCGGGAAAGGAAGGCATGAAGAACCAGCGAAAAGATCGCCACCACCAGACCGAGTTCCGTCGTAATCAGCGCCTCGGAGATCCCGCCAGACAGCGTCTTTACATCACCCGACCCGAATACCGTGATCAGCTTGAAGGTGTTGATGATGCCGGTCACTGTACCGAGCAGGCCGAGCAAGGGTGCGGACGATGCACACACCGCGATGAACGAGGTCCATTTGTCGACCCGCAGCCGGGTGGTCAGCATTTCCTCGTACATCACTTCTTCCACCAGATCCTTTGGTTCATCGATGTGCTCAAGGCCGACTTTCAGCATCGTGGCCGTCGGCCCCTTGAGCGCCGCGGCTTTTTTAAGAGCCTGGTCATGCCGGTTATGCAGCATATCCTTCAGCAAGGGCTGTACATCCTTTTCGGAAGGCATCGGAATCAGGGAAAGCTGGATCCACTTGCCAATGGCAACCAACACGGCGAGGATGAACATCCCGACAATGGGATAGACCACGAATCCGCCTTTCTTCAAATGCTCGCTCAGCGTTTCGCGAGTCTCTTCTATCTTTCGCGCGTTACCGAGGCTCGGATCGAACGGGAAGATCCCCGAACCGCCTGTAACCGTCTGACGGACCAATTCGGCATTGGCGGTGTCCGCAAACGGCATAACGGTAGGCTCCAGCGAACCAAGCCGCTGCTCGGCGATCCCTGAAAGCCCCTGTTCATCAGCGGTAAAGAGCGCAACCGGACCAACCATGAGGAAGCGGCCCTCCCGGACCAGTCCGTCTTCACCGGTCGCATTGCCATCGAACGACACGCCGCCCACTGCCTCCTGCAGGCGCTTGATGGAGGCTTCCACCAGTGCGGTTTGCTGGACAAAGATTTCCTCATCGGAAAGATTGCTGTTATCGGGTGCCAGCACCGCAGCCTCAAGCATGCCGGCATATAGATCGATCTCGGCAATATGCAGCCGGGTCTGGAAGTTGCGAATGTATTCGCTCAACAGATTCGACACATAATTCTTTTCGCCCTGCCGCGACTTGATTTCGGACCGCAGATTGTTCAGGTCGAGGTTCCGGCTGTCCAGCTGCCGCATGATCTTCTGGTGTTCCAGGCGGATTTCCATCAGCTCATCCTCGATCGCATTGAGCCCCTTGACCATCGGCAGCTTTTCATTCGCGATCGCTTCGCGGGCGGCGGCCAGTTCCTGAAGACTGGATTCAAGCCTGGTCTCCATGTCGGATTGCTGGGCGAACGCGCCCCCGGCCCCCAATGCACAAACAACCATGATGCACTTGACGGTCTGCAGGAGGAGGCGGTTTTCAATCGTTCCGGCCCGGCCACCATATTTCACAAAACACCGTTTCATCTTCAAAAATATGTTCATCTTTCGCTCCTCAGTTGACGCTTACGGGAAGCGGGATGAATTCCGCGACCTTTTCGTTTTTCAAAATGGCGATGGCATCGGCCACGCTGGATGCGATGGCGTCGGAGGGCTCCCAGGTCCACCCGTCGGCAGCGGGATGCCCATATTGAGCCATGTCCCCTTTGTTGGTGCACCAGTAAGCACAGCCAAACCCGATGTAGAGGGTCTGTCCCTCCGCAGTGGTGCCGTCGGGCAGCTGCCGAACCTCGCTCACCACGGTGATCTCCTGAGCGGCCTTATTCAGTTCGTTCACGATCCCGATCACGTTCTGATAGCGCTCGGAGAGGGAGAGGTCCGTGTCCTCGTCTTTGGGTATCCGCTGGCTCAGCGGACGCAGGCGGTCCTGCACCGGTTCGGGCAAGGTGATCAGAAGCGTGAGCACCTCGCGCTCCAGCGAGAAAATCCGGTTGACCAGTGTTGCCGACGCATTCTTGAGGCCATCGTTTTCCGCGACCAGGTGCTCACGCTTTTTATCGGCATCTGTAATCAAAGACTGCGTTTCGTGAATCTTTTCGGCCAGGTTGTCCTTTTCCGCACGCACCAGATCGATACGATCACTGAGCACTTCCCGCTCCAGCTCCCATTTCTGCTTTTCCTCGGAAATCAGCTTGCGCGTTTCCACCCATTTGGAAAGCGCCTCCTTCGTTCGATCCAGTTCCTGCGCCTGTAAGGAGCCGGCGGCCGCGACGGCCAGCACCAGCATCCATGTATACTTTGTTTTCATGTTTACCTCGGACTCATTTTCTATGGTTTAATTGTTTTCATGGTATGAGCGGTCTATTAGCCGATGGTTACCATGTACCGCTCAATCCAATGCTGTACTCTATGCCCTTCCGGTAGGAGAACTTGACGGCTTCATCGGCAAGGTATGGCGTTCGATAGACCTGCTGGATTTCCGGATCGGTCAGGTTTTTGGCTTTGAACGATACAGAGAAGTGATCGCCCAGTTTTTGCGACACCGTAACGTTCAGGGTTTCGTATTCCCGGGCATACACGCTCGGGAAATATTCCTCGGAGAAGCTCGCACCGGCCAAAAGGGTGTCACCCGTAACGATATAGAACAGGCCGAAGCGGGTTCCGGTCTTTGTCAGGTCATAGGTGACATTGGCATTATACAGGTGCTCCGGTGCGCCCATCATATCCCGCGTCGGCTCCGGATAGCCTGCGTTCTGAAGCAGCTCGCGATCCCGGTCGGACAGCGTTACCTCGGAATCAATAATCGTGGCATTCGCACCCACCGCGAAGCCTTCCAGCGAATCCCAGAACTGTCCCAACTGCTGCCGGCATTCAATTTCGTAACCTGAAAGCCGGCCTCCCGGATAATTGACCGGAGTAATGTAGGTCCCCACATTGGCCGCATACCCCTGCGTGTACTCAATTGGATTTTCCACATCCTTCATGAACCAGGAGAGCGAAATGAGACCGCCCGGATAAGGGGCATAATCCACGCGCAGATCATAGTTATCCAGCGCGCTCATGCCCAGTTCGGGATTGCCGATAAACACATCGGCACCGAGATATTCCATTTGCTGGATCGGTGTCAGTTCCTTGAAGGTCTGCCGGGCCACGGTTTCACTGTAGGAGGCCCGGAATGTGAGTGATTCAAGGGGAGTCAGCTGCACCCCATAGGAGGGAAGGATGTCGACCTGATGAAAATCCACATCGGCCTCCCCTTCCCTCAACTGAGAGGTTCCGGTCTCGCCCGGCTTTACCCAGTAGACTTCAGCTTCCGGGGCTACCAGCGTAATATCCAGGTCCGTCGCCTCATAGCGCGCCCCGCCAATCAGGGCCAGGAAGGAAGCGACCGGCAGTTCGGCCGTACCATAGAACGCATGCAGTTCCTGACGGCCCTTATAGTCGGCGTCGATTTCCGCCGCGTACACAATATCGTTGGTACTGCCCGGATACCGGTCGGTCCACAATTCACTCCACGGCAGCTGCGGTCCTGTGAAGGGGTTGATGGCCGGATTACCCGGGATGCTGAAATTACTGAAGGAATCCTTGTCGTAGGTCCGATCCACCTGGTCGCTGAACAACCCGGTTTTCAGACGGCCTTTGTCGCCGGTCCATTGCTCGAACGGCAGGGTCAGGTTAAGAAAGTATTGGTCGCTCATTTCCGTTACCTTTTTCCATATCCGCTGCAGGTTTCCCAGATACGACACGGGCGGTTTATCCTGATAGTACCCGGCGGGCACCGTGTTGGTGATGGGCGGCGATCCGCGATATCCCGGAATCACATCCACATAGCCGGGCTTCCACAAAGCGCCGAACAGGCGTTTGTCAGGCTCCGTCAGTTCGGATGTGCTGTGCGCCACCGTCCAGTCCAGCTCGGGCTGCATGAAGGTGACCTTGTCGCCAATCCCCCACTCCGGTATGGGGAGAACATGATCACCGCTGAACTGCAGGGTGGATGTATCGCGTTCGGTATATTTCAGAGTCTGGTTGCGGCGATAGGGCGCCGCATCGGAATATTCATCGCTGTCGGCCGGCGCCAGGGGATCGTAACCGGGCACCCGGGACGTGACATAGTAATCCTTCCCGCGCGTATCCTCCGCGATGATCGCCTTGTCCTCGGCCACGTGGGTGGTCATGTACAGCAGCGAAAGAGTGTGGTTCTCCGCCTCCAGTCCGACCGCAGCCAAACCACCCCACTGGACCTCTGCGGTGCTTTCCTGGGTGTCATACAGGCTGGTTTTGAATGCCTGTCCGGAAGGGTCATCCGGATTGCCGTCACCGGAATGGACCGGACTCAGCCGGCCGTCACGCACCCACCACCGTTGATCCAGCTTGTGGTCGATATGAAAGGCATCGGACTTGTAGTAGACGTTACCGAGTCCGGCAACATGAACACCATCGAACAGCTCTTTTTTTCCTCCGGCGTTAAGTGACCAGTCATAGATCGCGGGCACATCGCTTCCGGAAACACCTACACTCCCCTTCCAGGTCGTTCCCGGAACCTGGGGATCACGACGGCCATCATCCAGTCCGAGCGTGTTGATTCCTCCGCCTCGATAACTCAGAAAACCGCCGTCCTCGGGCAGCTGCGTCCGGAACTTGGTTCCGACCTTAAAATTCAGGACCGGCTCATCGGGCATGCTTTTCAGGACCACGTTGACCGCCCCTCCTGAAGCATCCCCCTGCTGGTCGGGCGTGAAGGTCTTGGAAACCTGGACGCTTTCAATCATGACGCTGGGAAACTGGTCCAGTTGGACGGCGCGCTTATCGGGATCGGCCGTCGGAAGGCGCACACCGTTCATGAGCGATACCACATAGCGATCCGGCAATCCGCGCACCACGGCATATTTCCCGTCCTGCACCGTCGTGCCCGAGACCAGATTCAGTGCCTGAGCCGCATCAGACACGCCGGCCTGACTCATCATGTCCGCTCCGACGGAATCCATCAGGGCCGTACTCTCCATGCGCAGGTTCAGCAAGCCTATTTCCGAGGCGCCGCCGAGCTGGATGTCGCGCACCACGAGCTCATCCATCTCTTCGTACTCACCCGCCATCTCCACATCAACCTCCGCCAGCTGACCGGGCGATATCACCACATCGGGACGCGTCAGACGCGTGTAGCCCGACTTGCTGAAGAGGAGCGTGTAGGACCCCGGATCCACGCCTTCCAGAAAGTAGCTACCGCCATCACCGGTTTCGGTTTCCTGCCCGGTTTCAGAGACACGCACCAATACATTCGGAAGCGGCACCTCAAAATCGAGATCCATGACCGTACCGCGCGCACCCCCCATCTGAGCCTGGGAGGCGGCGGACGCCAATCCCATGCAGGCAAACAGCAAAAGTCTGAAGAACCGACTCACCATGGCTCTCCAAGATTGCTTTGGATTTCCTGAATGCGTTCCCACAGGACAGGTTCCGGCTGAATGTAATGCGTGGCCATGGACAGCAGGATCTGGCAGAGATCCTCTGCCCGGGGGCGGGAGTTGGCATTGATGACCGCCTGCTCGATTGCCAGGGCATAGACGTGCTGCGCCTCGGCGCTCTCCCCGGCGCGCGCATAGGCTTCGGCTACCGGGATAAGCGCTTCAGCCCGATAGATATTGATAATGTCGGCCTTCTTGGCGGCAAACACCTCCATGGCCTTTTCAAGTTCGGCGACAGCCGGCACGGGCTCGTCGCATTCGATCTTGAGCTGCGCCAGCTTCGCAAGCAATTGAACGTGATATTCAGCGGGCCAGTCACTGCCCTCCACAATTTCAGAAGCCTGGTCCGCCAATCGAACGGCGCTTTCGCGGTTGCCATGCTTAATGGATGACTCCACCAGGTTTTTCAGAATTTCCACGCGGTCGAACAGAGGCAGTTTGCTCCACCCCGACTCGATCTTTTCCTCGATCAGTACACACCGGGCTTCATTTTCAAAAAACCGGTCATAGAGAGCGACATAGGTGTACAGGGCATTCTTTGTAAAATCGAGCCCGCCGACCGCCAGCTGCTCGTCAAGCTTCGCCGAATATTCATCGAATTCGGCATCGGTACAGAGTCTGGATTTCCTGAGCTCCGCTGCCCCGGATTCTGTTTTACGGAGTACATCGCCGAATGCGGCGGCTTTCTCCTGGTTCCCCATCGCCCGCCAGGTTTGCGCAATGCGCACCCAGACACGCTCCTTGCGCCAATCCTGCTGGGCTGTACGCGCGGCCGCATCCGCTTGATCGAGCAGAGCAGCCATTCCATTGGTGTATCCGAGCCCGACACTGTAGAAGGCATAATCGGCATACGCCCGGCCCTGCCGCCAGTTGGGAATCTGATCCGCATAGTGCAGCGCCCGGGAAGGCTGCCCGAGTTCAAGCGCCGCTGTTACGGCCTTTTCCTGGTAGCGGGCACGATCCTTGATATGCGGTTCGAGCGGAATGGCGGTGGCAAATCCAAAGGCCTCATCCAGCAGCTCGGTCTGGAACGCGGCAATCGGTTTATCCTGCAGCTGCTCCGGCGGTTTCGGCGTTTGTGCACATCCGCCGGCCAAAACGGAGAACAAGCCTATCCAACATAATTTCGTATACCATTTCATTGCTTCCACACTATTTCCTCACCGCATACACACATTTCATTTGAGCAAAAGAGAGGTGGCAGGGACCGGCCCTGCCACCGGAGTTCGTTCCTGGGGCTGACTATTTCATGACCACGCGGTAGAACCCTGCCGCAGCAAGATCAGCGTCGCCGTAGTTCCAGAAGGAACCATCACCAACGATGGTGGTGACGTAGGACCACGGTCCGCCCGGATTTTCGGAACCTTCAATGACGTACTCGACGCCGTATTCGGACTGGAAGGAGACCACGACACCGCTTGCAATGGATGGAGCCGGAACTGCGCTGTTCATGCTGGTATCGGTCATGCCGTAGGCATCCACCGCCGTCCAGCCGGCCAGCCAGTTATAGTTGGGCGAGAACGCGCCACGGTACGGTGCGGCAACATAGAACCCGTCAGCATCTTCCGGATTGGCCACGCTGGTTGCATCGTTGGCCGCCACCGGATTGATGTTGGTTACCAGTGCCACACTCTTGCCGCCGCGCGTGACTACCGGACCGCGCGAGAAGCTGACGATCGGATCATCGGTGGTAACGATATTATCCAGCGCCGGGTTGCTCGCAAATGCGTTGGTGGTGCCGTTCAGGATTCCGAGTGCCAGGACCTGGTCGCCGCTGTCGTTTTCGTTCACATAGTTAAACAGGCAGCCGGTCATTTCGGCCAGGAAACCGGATGTTTGAACCGGATACATCTCGGCCGGATCGGTGTACACCGTATTGGTCCAGTTGACAGTCGGATAGTTTGAGTATGCCGTGGTCCACAGGTCGGCAAACGCAAGCGTACCGTTGTAGCCGTATCCCTGTGCGCCGTCGCCGTCATCGCCGTCCAGCCGGATCACTTCTTCGCCGATATCCATGAAGATGCAGTTATGATACTGAACACGGGCACCATCGCGCCACGCAGTCGCGCCATCACCGCTGTAGGGATTGCCGATGACCGTGAAGTTGGCAATCCTGGTGGAGGTGCAGGGCTGCGCATCGGAATCTTCAGCACCATCATGCTCGATGCAGTTGTCGCCTAGGCCGGAACCCTGGGAATCATCCGTGGAGTATCCCTGGACAATGAGACCGAACTGTACCTTGCCGCGATACCCCTGGTCGATGTCGAGGCTGTCATCACCGATATTCCAGATGTTGAGATACTTCAGGTTGACCGTGCCGCCCCAGATTTCGATACCGTCATCAACGTTGTTCATAATTTCAACGTGGTGGATATCGGTTTCACGGCCGATGGCGCCGAGAGAGAGCCCGTTCAGCTCATTGGCCAGACCAATCACCTTACCGCCGTAACGAAGGGAGAGATAGCTGATGGAGCCGCTGTCGTCATTGTCGTCATTACCCCCATAGTAGGTGTCGTTGGTGCCGTCCGCGGTCAGACCTTCCATCTGAACCACATTCAGGCCGGTCGGAGTCTTCGTGTTCGGCGTACGGTCGCGTATGGAGTCGGACGAAGCGCCGATGAGACCGCGGCCCATCAGAGTCAGATTACCCCACTCGTTACAGCCTTCGTGCCAGCTGGTGAGGTTGTCGGATGTGGAGGTCATAATGACCGGTGCATCCTCGGTGCCGTTAACGTAGATCTTTGCACCGCGGGAAACGGCCAGCGAGCCTCCGACACCGGTCGTGCTCTGCACCAGCGTGCCCGGTTGGATCGTCAGCGTGGCTCCGGCGCGCACATAAATCTGTTTAGTCAGGTTGTAAACATTGTCCGATGTCCAGGTTACCGAATTCGTGATGTCACTGGTGACATCCACGTTTGCCGCCTGGGCCGTCAGACCTGCGGACAGCATGGCTGCTGCTATAATGAACTGCTTCTTCATGGTTTCATCTCCTTTGGTTTAAACACACAGACGGTCACCCGCTTATGCATTGCTTGACTTGGTTCGCCAAAGGGCGGAACCGGCGGCCTTTTCTTTTTCGCCGGTCGGTTTCCGGTCAAATCCACTGATACGTCAAAGTGGTTGAGGTTGCTTAATTAACTCCGCCTCAGCAGATTTGTTCCCTTTGACGCGGCTCATTTGGCGGATAGCGTGTTTGAAAATGATTAGAAGGCGTTATGGATGCCGTTGGCATTGTGCGAGTAAACAGCAAGCGGAATGTTTGCAGAATGTTTGCAGGAGCACGCCTGAGCGCAAATTATGCCGCACCAGACCGGGCAGCACAAAGCCCACGCCCAACGGAACCTACTCATCGAAAACGGTTTCCGCATACGCGACAGGTGATGAACCGGGGCGGGCTCAGGCGGGATGGTATTGGAAAGGATTGCCGCAGGCTGCAGCAGGAACTAGAATTTGTACCCCACGCCGACAATCAACTGATAGTCATCCTGCTCCGGAAGCAGGCCGTCCGACGAACGGCGGGGGGTCTCGATACGATCCCAGACGAAGGAAAGGTCAACGTCAAAATCATTGATGATCTCGATCGAAAGCGTGGACACGGCGTGATGGGTGTAGGTACCGTTATCCTCGTTGAGCCACCGCATGGAATAATCGGCGAGAAAGTCAATGCGCTTCGTGACCTCCACGTCGTAAAACGTTCCGAGCGAAAGAAACGGGGATTCGGTCTCATTGTCTGCACCGGCTTCAGCAGACACCGCACGCTGCTGCTGATAACCCAGACCGGCATAGACCAGCCATTCGGTCTTCGACGTCCAGATCAGCTCATAACCGGGACCGGTGGAGACGGAATACTGGCCCTCGATATTCGCAAACGTATCCCGGTAATATTCAGCATCCAGGATCTTCCAATAGAAACGGGTGGTCAGAAACCAGTCAAAGTGTCCGCTCACGCGCTGGTCGTCATCTGTTTTTACTCCGTTGCTTTCGCTGTAGTTGGCCAGATAGTTTAAAACCAGCCGGCTCAGCGCAGAGCGCCGGGTCAGGTTGATGGACACATTGGCATCCGCTTTATCCGAGTTGCCTGATCGGCCCGTGGCACCGACCGATACCTTGCCCGACCAGAGGTCGCCTATCCGTTTGGAATCCGGAGCAATCGCCACAATCTGCCGGCGTGCCATCTCAACCCGGAAATCACCATCACCGATCAGGACGCGCTTCCCGTCAATCTCCAGCAGACCCCGGTTCAGCTTGGTCTCCCGATCCGATCCCGGCAATTCCACCAGCAGGGTAAAGGGGCGGCAGGTCCGAATATAGTTCACGTCCTCAAAGTCAAAGGTCTGGAGATCCAGCTCATCGCTGTCAAACTCCATTTTATGGTTGTAGAGCGCCTTGAGTTCGCCCTTGAGCCACTCGCCGGAGTCCAGCTGAATCCAGTCATAGCGGTCATCCGGCGGCGGCATGAACTGCGCCCACGGATCGGGGGCTTCTTCTCCATGGGCCGCCAACAGGCCGCCGGACATCACCGCCACCAGTAGGAGCCGCTTAACTGTAAACGGATTGATTCTGAATCGGGACATTCTAACGCTCCAAACGACGGTGGGCTTCCATGAGCTCGCCGGGGTTGGTCTGGGCGGCGAGCAGCGAGAGTTCACCGCAGAGAACGGTGGCCGCGCAGAGGCAGGCGAGCCGCCGGGCGTTTTCACCGGGCTCGCGTTCTTCATCCAGTCCCATGCGCTTCATGTTATCCCGCACGAAGTCCAATCCCTTGCCGTTGCCGACGGTTCCGACGATCAGATTGGGCAGTGTAACGGAAAAGTAAAGGTCCCCTCCCCGCTCTTCGGCTATGGTCATACCCTGTGAACCTTCGACAATATTGGCGGCATCCTGACCGGTCGCGAGGTAGAACCCGAGCAGCATGTTGGCAAAGTGGGCATTGGCGCTCCGCAGCCCGCCGGCGAGCATCGTGCCGATCAGGTTCTTGCGGATGTTGAGTTGGACGAGCTTCTCGGGCGTGGTCTTCAGGTAACGCTTGCAGATTTTCTTCGGAACGGTCAGCTCCGCCACGACATATTTTCCGCGACCGAGGATACCATTGACGGCGGTGGCCTTCTTGTCGGAGCAGTAGTTGCCGGAGATGGAGCCGTATTGCAGCTCGGGATGGTATTCGAGGATGTGGTTCATGAGCGCCTCGGCGGCCTGGGTGCACATGTTATGGCCGGAGGCATCGCCGGTGGTGAACTCAAAACGGATAAAGAGCAGACTGCCGGCAATCTGGCTGTGCAGATCAATCAGCCGGGCAAAGCGGCTGGTGCCTTCGACAATCTCCTGCAGCTTCGGCAGGCCGGCCCTGATGCTCTGCAACGCCTGCAGCGCGGCGGCGGCACCCGGTGCTTCAAACAGGACGGAGCGGGTCATGCGATCGTCGACCACCGTGCATGTTATTCCCGCCTCACACTTCATCGACACCCGCGCTCCGCGGTTGACCGACGGCCACAGCGGGGATTCATAGGTCGCCAGCGGGACCTCATATTCGCCCTGAATCACCGGGCCGGACAGTTTGGCCGGACCGACAAACTGCATGGGAATCTGCGCAAAATCACTCATCAACAACTCCTTGAATGGACAAAAAGAGTATGCGCGACCTCATATGGATGTCAATGGATGGAGCGACCTTTGTACCCAAACTCCGACCCGGCGCGACGGGGCCGTCCCGGTGGAATATGATGAAGAATGTTCTACTTGGATGTTTATATCATCCAAGGGAACTGGCAGTCTCGAAAGGATGAGTAATGAGAGCTCAAAACTGAAATCAGCAGTGCCTGGCCTGGTGCTTTTGTTTGCTGTCATCTACCTGCTCCCGCTCAACCTCCGGCAACTGAGTGTCCCCGATGAAATGCGCTACGGCGAAATAGCGCGGGAGATGAATTCGACGGGCGACTATGTTTCCCCGCACCTGAACGGCCTTCGGTATTTTGAGAAACCGGCCGGCGGCCATGTGCTCAACGCAGTTTCCATGAAACTGTTCGGAGAAACCAACTTTTCCGTCCGCCTCATGTCGGCGCTCGCGGCCGGCATCGCCGCATGCGCGCTGTACCGACTTATGCGAAAGCATTACCCCTTCGAAGCCGCAGCCACGGGTGCGTTGATTCTACTGACCTGCGGCGAATTCATGGCCATAGGAAGTTATGGCGCGCTGGACAGCATGGTCAGCGTATTCATCACTCTCACGCTGGTCTGTTTCTATCCGGCACTGGACTCCGCCGGAATGAAACGGATCGGGTGGCTGGCGTTGACCGGAGTGTTTGCCGGCAGTGCGTTTCTGGTCAAGGGCTTCATTGCATTCGCCGTGCCCGTCCTGGTCATCGTTCCCTTCCTGCTGATCCAGAAACGCTGGAAGGACCTGTTCGTTCTGCCGTGGATTCCCCTGATCGCCGCCATCGCCGTATCGCTGCCCTGGAGCCTGGCCGTCGCCCACCGCGAGCCGGACTTCTGGCGCTATTTTTTCTGGGAAGAGCACATCCACCGCTTCTTTTCGCAGGAGGATGCCGAGCATGCGGCGCCGTTCTGGTATTATGTTCCGGTGTTCCTTGCCGGCGCCATTCCATGGATACTGGTCGCCCCCGGGCCCTTGCGGGAGATGCTGCGCAGCCGCCGGGGCGAACCGATGATCCGGTATGCGCTGTGCTGGGCCATCGCACCGTTTCTCTTCTTCTCTGCATCGTCCGGCAAACTGGGCACCTATATCCTGCCCTGCTTCCCGCCTTTCGCGCTGCTGCTTGCCGTGGGACTGACCGACCGGTTCAGAAACCACGACGGGGATCGATCGATGAGGATCGGCATTTCGATCTTCGGCGGCATCCTCGCCCTCGTGTTGCTGGCCCTGCCGATCATCGCGATCCTGAATGCGATGGAGAAGCTTCCGGAACTCGATCCCCATATCGGCCTCAAGCTCATCTGCGGCGGAGCCGGGTTGTTGCTGGCGCTCGCGCTTGTGGTCACCGGACTGCGCTCCGGCAGCCTGTACCGTCGGACGTCCCTGCTGGGGATCTCCTCTGCCGTGTTTTTTGTCACCGTGATCGGCTGCCTGCCGACCGAAATCTCCCCCTCGCTCGGTCTGCAGGGCTTCCTCGTATCGGAACAACGGCATGTGGAACCGGACACCATTGTGGTGGGCGACCCCAAAACCACCCACGCGATGTGCTATGTCTATAAGCGTGACGACATTTATCTGTTTTCCCGGATGAGTGAATTCGATTATGGCCTTTCCTATCCGGAAGCCCGGCACCGCTACCTGGAACTCGCTGACCTGCAGAGCCTGATTCGCAATCGCGCCGGTAAGCGGGTCGTGGTGGCGATCAAGGCAAGGCCGACCGATACCATCCAGACTGAACTGCCAACCCCGTCGTACCAGCGTCAATGGCTGAAGATATGGTTTGCTGTATACGAACCCCAATCCAATCTGTAAAAGCACTGCTACCATGAGAAAAGAATTCCTTCCATTTTCCTCGCCCTTGATTTCCGAAGAGGAGATTGCCGCCGTGGCCGACGTGCTCCGCTCGGGCTGGATCACCACCGGTCCCAACTGCGGCAGATTCGAGGATGCTTTTAGCGCCTACACCGGCGCCGCCGGATCTGTAGCCGTCTGCTCCGCCACCGGCGGCATGCACTGTGTACTGCAGGCCCTCGGTATTGGTCCGGGCGACGAGGTGATCACACCGTCCATGACGTGGGTCTCGACGGTCAACCTGATCTGCCTGCAGGGCGCCGTTCCCGTCTTCGCCGAGATCGACCGGGACACCCTCATGATCTCGCGGGAAACAGTTGAACCGCTGATCACCGATAAAACCCGGGCCATCATTCCCGTTCATTATGCCGGGGCCCCCGCCGACCTTGATCCGCTCCGCGAACTGGCGTCCGAACGGGGCATCGCACTGATCGAAGATGCGGCCCACGCCGCCGGCACGGAATACAAAGGAGAGCGCATCGGCAAACAGGGCACCGCCATTTTTTCGTTCCATCCCATCAAGAACATGACCACCGGTGAGGGCGGCATGGTCTGCTCCGATGACGCCGAGCTGCTCGGCAGAGTGAAGTCGCTCAAGTTCCACGGGCTGGGCGTGGATGCCTACGACCGCCAAACCCACGGCCGTGCCCCGCAGGCGCAGGTACTCCAGCCGGGCTACAAATACAACCTGACCGACATCGCTGCTGTACTCGGGCTCGGCCAGCTCGCCCGTCTCGATGCCTTTAACGAACGGCGCGCGGAACTGGCGGAACGCTACCGGGAAAAGCTGGCCCATATTCCCGAACTCATCCCCCTTGGTGTTCCGGACTATCCGCTGCAGCACGCCTGGCACCTGTTTATTATCCGGCTCGACATCGACCGGGCCGGGATGGAACGCGATACCTTCATGGCCGCGCTCAAGGAACAGAACATCGGAACCGGCCTGCATTTCCGCGCCGTTCACCTGCAGAAATACTATACCGATCATCTGGGCATGCAGCCCGGCATGCTGCCCCATACCGAATGGAATTCCGACCGCATCCTGTCCCTGCCGCTCTGCCCGTCCATGGCCGACACGGACGTGGACGATGTAATCGACGCAATCAAAACCGTGCTTCACAAAGGATAAATCCATGCAGACCTCCGTTGTTATCCCCGTCTATAATGAGCAGGAAAACCTGCCGGAACTGATCAGACGCTCCCTGGCGGCATGTGATCAGCTGGAGGAGCCCTATGAAATCATCCTGATTGATGACGGCAGCCGCGACGAATCCGCCCAGCTCATTTCGGAAGCGGCCGGGGCCAACGACGGCAAGATCGTGGGCGTGCTTTTGAACCGCAACTATGGCCAGCACGCCGCTGTCATGGCCGGATTTGCCCATGTGCGCGGGGCATATGTGGTAACGCTCGACGCCGATCTGCAGAATCCGCCCGAGGAAATCCCCAACGTCGTGCAGAAGCTGAAAGAGGGCTACGACGTGGTGGGCAGCGTCCGGCAGAACCGGCAGGATTCATTTCTGCGCACCCTCCCCTCCAAGCTGGTGAATAAAGTGGTGCAGAAGGCGACCGGCGTGCTGATGCACGACTACGGCTGCATGCTGCGCGGCTATACCCGCGACATCGTCGAAACGATGCGGCAGTGCCGCGAACGGAGCACCTTTATTCCGGTGCTCGCCAATACCTTTGCCCACAAGGTTACCGAAATCCCGGTGGGGCACAGCGAGCGTGCCGAAGGCGACTCCAAATACAGCTTCTGGAAGCTGATCAACCTGCAGTTTGACCTGCTCACCAGTATCACGACCTTCCCCCTGCGCGTGCTCAGCGTCATCGGCGGCATCATTTCCGCATTCGGCATCGGGCTGGGCATCCTCATTCTCATCCTGCGCTTCATCTGGGGGCCGGAATGGGCGGCGCAGGGGGTGTTCACCCTGTTTGCCATTCTGTTTGTATTTGTCGGGGCTCAGTTTATCGGGCTCGGTCTGCTTGGGGAATACATCGGACGGATCTACCACGATGTCCGCGACCGTCCGCGCTACTTTGTCCGCAAGGTGGTCGGACGCGAAATTTAACATGTAACACAAGGAATCATTATGAAAGCAGTTGTACTGGCCTATCACTCAATCGGATGCGAAGGCATCGAAGCGTTGATTCAATGCGGTTATGAAATTACTGCGGTCTTCACCCATACCGACGATCCGCACGAAAACCTCTGGTTCCGCTCCGTGGCGGAGCTCGCCTCCGAGCTGGAGATTCCGGTCTACGCGCCCGAGGACATCAACCATCCGCTCATTGTCCAGAAGATCCGCGACATGAAGCCCGACGTCCTCTTTTCATTCTACTACCGCAACCTCGTCAAGGAGGAGATTCTCGCCATCCCGCCGAAGGGCTGCATCAACCTCCACGGCTCGCTGCTGCCGGCCTACCGCGGCCGCTGCCCGGTCAACTGGGTGCTCGTCAACGGCGAAAAGGAAACCGGGGTAACCCTGCACTACATGACGCCCAAGGCCGACGACGGCGACATCATCGCCCAGCAGCGCATCGGGATCGATTATGACGACACCGCCAAGTCGCTCTTCGCAAAGATGTCGGAAAGCGCAAAGGAACTGCTGCTTGAAACCCTGCCGGCGATCAAAGCCGGCTCTGCATCGCGCACGCCGCAGGATCATTCGAAGGCTTCCTACTTCGGTGGACGCAAACCCACCGACGGGGAGATTAACTGGGAGATGGGCGCCGAACAGATCCGCAATCTCGTGCGCGCCATCACACGCCCCTACCCCGGCGCCTTCTCCTTCATCGGCGACCGTAAATTCCTGATCTGGAAGGTGTCGGTCGAAACCGAGCTGGCCGCGGCCGCCCCGGGAACCATTCTCAATTCCAATCCGCTTATCATCGCCTGCGGCGACGGCGCCGTGCGGGTGGACAGCGGCCAGACCGAAGGCGGTGTCATTCTGAACGGCGCGCAGCTTGCGGAAGATGCCCGCCTGCTGCCCAATATGAAGTTCGGCCCGAATCCCAAGCATAAATTTGAAGCCGAGCGGCGCAAGAGCGTGCTGATCCTCGGGGTCAACGGGTTCATTGGAAGCCACCTCTCCGACCGGCTGCTGGCGAGCGGAAAGTATGATGTCTACGGACTCGATCTGCGCAACAGCTATATCGAGCACCTGATGGACCATCCCGACTTCCATTTCCGTGAAGGCGATGTGACGATCCACAACGAATGGATCGAATACCATATCCGCAAGTGCGACATCATCATTCCGCTGGTCGCCATCGCCACACCGATCGAATACACGCGCAATCCGCTGAAGGTCTTCGAACTCGACTTCGAGGAAAACCTGCGCATTGTCCGCAGCTGCGTGAAGTACAGGAAGCGCATTCTCTTCCCCTCGACCTCGGAAGTCTACGGAATGTGCCCGGATGAGCAGTTCGACGAAGAGGAATCACCGCTGGTGCTCGGTCCGATCAACAAGCAGCGCTGGATCTATTCGTGCATCAAGCAGATGCTTGACCGCGTCATCTGGGCTTACGGCGAAAAGGAGGGGCTGGACTTCACCCTGTTCCGGCCGTTCAACTGGATCGGTCCGCGGCTCGATACACTCACCTCCGCCCGCATCGGCTCCTCCCGCGCCATTACCCAGCTGATCCTCAACCTGTGTCAGGGCACCCCGATCCAGCTGATCGACGGCGGCGAACAGAAGCGCTGCTTCATCGATGTCCAGGAGGCGATCGAAGCCCTGTTCCGCATCATCGAGAACGAAGGGGGCCGGTGCAGCGGCAAGATCATCAACATCGGCTTCCCGGACAACGAAGCCAGTATCAAAGAGATGGCCGACCTGCTGATTAAGCAGTTCGACGCCCATCCGCTTCGCGACAAGTTCCCGCCCTTTGCCGGCATGGTGAAGGTGGAGAGCGGCACCTATTACGGGAAAGGCTATCAGGACATGCAGCGCCGTGTGCCGAGCATCCGGAACGCCAAGCGCTTCCTCGACTGGGAACCGACCATCGGACTCGAAGACTCCATTGCCAAGACCCTGGACTTTTTCCTGGAACAGGCGATGGAGGTCGGGGAGTTCACGGCCGAGGATTAGGCGTTGAAACTGGGACTCAGAATCGATGTTGATACCTATCGGGGCACCCGGCTCGGGGTCCCGGCCCTGTGCAACACCCTGAAGAAGCACGGGGTTAAGGGAACGTTCTTCTTCTCGGTCGGACCGGACAACATGGGCCGGCACCTGTGGCGGCTGCTTAAACCGGCGTTTCTGATCAAGATGCTGCGCAGCAACGCGGCCAGCCTCTACGGCTGGGATATCCTGCTGCGCGGCACCTTTTTTCCGGGGCCGGTCATCGGGCGAAAATGTGCGGATGAAATCCGCCGCGCCGCCGACGAAGGTCACGAAATCGGCCTGCATGCGTGGGATCACCACGCCTGGCAGGCGAAGATCGACCGGATGACCGGGGACGAGCAGTACGCGCATCTGGAACACGGATTCCGCATGCTTGATTCCGTTTGCGGGAAGGAACCGACCTGCTCCGCGGCGCCGGGCTGGAAGGCGAACGAACAAACGCTGCTGCAGAAGGAACGCTTTCCCTTCCGCTATAACAGCGATTGCCGCGGAGATTCCATCTTCAGGCCGACCGTCAATGGAAAACCCCTCGCCCAGCCGCAGATACCGGTCAGCCTGCCGACATACGATGAAATCATCGGCCGCGACGGCATCACAAACGACAATTTCAACGACCATATCCTGTCGTTGATCAAGCCCGATCAGCTCAATGTGCTGACCATCCATGCGGAGGTCGAAGGCATTGTGTGCAGCACACTCTTCGATGAGTTCCTCACGGCAGCCGCCCGGCGCAATATCGACGTGATTCCCTGCGGCGATCTGATGGAGTCCCTGCCGGACATACCCGGGGACACCGTTGCACCACGCGTGCTGGAAGGGCGGGAAGGCTGGATTGCATTCCAGGGACCATCTTCGCTCTAAACCCTTTCCTAATAAGCGGATAACAGTATTCTAACATTTTAGGGTTTGTTAGCGTTGCGTAAATGGGGAAGATTGACGCCATGGAAAAGATCAAAATTCTGGTGGTCGAAGACGAAGCCCCGATTCAGGAACTGCTGCAGTTTAACCTGGAACGGACCAAGTATCGCGTCAAGGTGGTGGATTCCGGCGAAGAAGCGCTGGAGGCCGCCGCAAAATACCAGCCCGGCCTGATCCTCCTCGATATCATGCTCCCCGGGGCCGACGGCCTGGAGGTCTGCAAACGGCTGAAGGCGGATCCCACGACCCGGCACATACCGATCATCATGCTGACCGCCCTGTGCGAGGAGGCGGATATCGTAACCGGACTCGAACTGGGTGCGGATGACTATATCACCAAGCCGTTCAGCCCGCGGGTCCTGCTGGCGCGTGTCAAAGCGGCCCTGCGGCGCATCGAAGCGGCTAAACCGGTTGCGGAGGATGGAGAAAAGATCAACATTCACAGTATATCCATCGATATCGGGCGCCATAAGGTGGAAGCCGACGGCGAGGACGTATCGCTGACCTATACTGAATTCAAGGTTCTGCAGCTGTTGGCCAAGCAGCCCGGCCGGGTATTTACGCGCTACCAGATCGTGGATGCGGTCCATGGCGACGACTATCCGGTAACCGACCGCTCCGTCGATGTGCAGATCGTGGGATTGCGCAAAAAGCTGGGAGACGCCGGCCGCTTCATTGAAACCGTGCGCGGCATTGGCTACCGCTTCAAGGAAGAAGAGTAGCGCCTGGACCTGTCGATTGTGAAAAAGAAGCATCTATTCTGGCTGTTGCTGCCCTCCTACTGGCTGATGATTGCCATCGCGATCCTGGCGGTGGCGCTCTATGCATTCCATTCCACCTCCAACCTCTATTTTCAGGAACTCGAAAACGATATCCGTACCCGGGCCATTATGCTTTCCGAGCAGGTGGCTCCGTTGATGTCAGAGGTATCGACGCCGGCGGAAGTCGATGCGCTTTGCAAGCGGCTGGGCCTTGCGGCGGAGACCCGCTTCACGGTCATCATGCCCGACGGCACGGTTATCGGCGATTCCGATAAAAATCCCGGCGCAATGGAATATCACGGCAATCGACCGGAAATCCGGCAGGCCCTGGCCGGGGAACCGGGGACGGATAAGCGTTACAGCCGCACCGTCAAAGAAGAAATGATGTATATCGCCGTACCGCTTCGGGATGAAAACCGCGATATCCTCTGCGCCGTCCGGGCCTCACTGCCCATGACCACGATCCAGGGCGAACTGAATACGATGACCCGCAGGGTCATTGGCGCGTCGATCTTAACCGGCATCCTGGCCATGATTGTCTGCGTGCTGATGGTCCGGCGAATCACCTATCCCCTGCGGGGCATGGGACAGGCGGCCCGCCAATTTGCAGAAGGGGACTTCCAGCACCGCATTCCCGCACAGAAAGCCTATGAGATGGATCAGCTGGGGGCCTCGCTCAACTCCATGTCGGATCAGCTGAGCAAAACGCTTTCAACCCTCAGCGAGCAGCGCAGCGAACAGGAAGCCGTACTGACCAGCATGGCGGATGGTGTGCTGGCCATAGATAAAAAGGAACGCATCATCCATATGAACCGCGTGGCCGGTGAAATTCTGGGCGTAAATCGAAAAGAGGCCAAGCGGCAGATGATCCAACAGGTCGTCCGCCATGCCAACCTGCAGGAATTCATCAAATCCGTTCTGGGCTCCCAGAAGGCCAACGCGCGCGACCTGACGCTGGCCGGCAGCGTGGAAAAACAGATTCATGCCAGCGGAACCGTGCTGCGCAATGCGGAGGGCAGTTCCATTGGCGCCCTGATCGTTCTGCGGGATGTCACCCAGCTCCGCCACCTTGAAACGGTGCGCTCCGACTTTGTTGCCAATGTTTCCCACGAGCTGAAGACCCCCATCACCTCCATCAAAGGCTTCGTGGAAACCTTGCTGTCCGACGACTGGAACCATGACCCTGAGACGAAGCGGTTTCTGGATATCATCAACCAGCAGGCCGGCCGCCTGAATGCCATCATTGACGATCTGCTGACTCTTTCCCGGCTGGAGCAGAAAGAAGGCCGCGTGATGACCGAGTCGACGAATCTTGCATCCACGATTGAATCGGCCATCTATCTCTGTCAGCTGCAGGCCAACAAGAAGCAGATCAACATCGATATGGTCTGTCCGTCCGACCTCACCCTTTCGATCAATGCCCCCCTGCTGGAGCAGGCCCTGGTGAACCTGATCATCAACGGGGTCAAATATTCTGAGCCCGGAAAAAAAATACTGGTGATGGCCGAAACACAGAATGACCAGGCGGTCATTTATGTTAAAGACGAGGGCTTCGGCATCGAACATAAGCACCTTGACCGGCTCTTCGAACGCTTTTACCGCGTCGATACCGCCCGCAGCCGCAAGCTGGGCGGAACGGGCCTGGGGCTCTCCATTGTGAAGCATATCGTGCAGGCCCACCGCGGTTCCATCCGCGTGGAGAGCAAGCTCGGAGCGGGCAGCACGTTTATCATCACCCTGCCGCTTAACCCGGATGTGAAGTAGAAGCTCATGGCACCGCAGACAATACGCTTTCCCCTTCGGGATTGAGTGTTACTACACCCGCACGGCCGACTCACATGCAGCAACACTTATCCTGCCCCTCTGGTGAAGCCAAGGTAAGGTGGAACCAACTGGATGAAAGCGTTCCAGGAGCGAGAGTCCGGATTGGACTTACACCAGAGACCGCTTCCGGAGAGGGTGCGCTCCACGAAGAACCGTTTGTGCCCGGTTCGGTCAGCGGCCTGACTCTGTTCGGTTTTGTTTGACGGAAACAGAAGGTAGGGCGCTTTCGGCGAAAGCGCCGCGGACGGCACGGCGAGCCGTCCCTACCGCGTTGCGTTGGTTGTGCGATCCAATTTGCCGAGCGGTGGAAAAGCGACACATGAAATGGTACATGCGCCAGCCTTGTGCAGCAGACTAGAGCAGCTGCTTCTTCTCCAGATCCTGGATGACACCATTAACCACCTTCTTGATGTTCTTCTTTGCAGACGACGTGTCGTACACCGACATGATTCCGCCCCAGACCATCCTGCCGCTTGGCACATCAAACACATTGGTTTCAAGGCGGTATTCCATGATGCTGTCGACATAGGTCACCGGCTCGATCACGCCATACGAATAATAGTCATAATAGTGATGATATCCGACCGGATAGGATGTGGTGTACCCCGCATGCACCACCTGATTGCGGACCGATTCATCGAGCAGGCGCGTGAGGATCAGGGAATCATATCCGCCCTCTTTCAATGCCGCGTCGAGCTGCTCTCTGGTCAACTGATCATTGGTGGGAAGTACGTTGTGGCCGACCGTCGCCGCAATCCCCTTGGCCTTGAGCTGTTCGACAAAGTGACCTTCAAACAGGCGGCAGGTGGTCGGCTGCTCGGCGATGGCCAGCACCATCACTTTGCCCAGCGGCCGCTCACTGAGTTCGGGATCGCTCCACGTATCCATCTTCAATGTCGAACAACCCGTCAGTATGATGGACAATCCAACATAGGCTGCAGTCTCTCTCCATCCCTTCATGTCGCGTTCCCTTCCGTTTACGTTAGAATTCAAGCTGCAGGCGGGTCTGGATGATAAACACACTTCCATTACCGTTGCTGCTATTATTCACATCCGCCATTCCGCCGTCGATCATCAACCGGTGCCGTTTCGTCATGTAGCAGTTCAGACCGATGGAATAGATGGCCATCTCACCGCCGCGCACGGATCCATCCGTCAGATCCGTGTATGAAATCCGGCCTGCACATCCTGCAGTCAGGGCTTTTCCCGAGAAGGCCTAGACATCTCCCTGCTCCTGTTTGCGTGCGAGTATTTCGGGCATGCCCAGTCCCCATTGGCTGAGCACCTTGGAATACTCACCGATATTGGAATTCACCCGTTCCACCCGGGCAGCAGCGACGATTTTGATGCTGCCGGCGAAGGCAGCCGGAGCCCAGGGCAGCATGATGGTCAGCTTGCCGTTGCCATGGTCTTCAATGATATAGACGAGATCCTGTTCCCCGTCCCCGGAATTAAGCATTCCGGGGACGATAGCCACCGAGCTGTCGGCATCGGTGAATCCCAGCATCAGGCGTTTCACGGCACGATACAGCGGAAACCGACCCAGGGTATGCCCTTCGATCCACGCACCCAGGGTTCGCCCAATGCCGGAGCGCGACAGGAGACCCAGCAGCAAGGAAGCGATCAGCAGCAGAACCAGTGCGACCAGTACCTCATTACCGATCGCCTCCAGCAGGTCTTTCGGGAAAAGGGCTGCGGCAATGGGCGTAGCCAGTGCCACCAGCAACTGAAAGATCTCGGTAACAAGCAGGATAAACAGCAGGATCGGGAGCAGTGCAAACAGGCCGGTAGTGATCATCGATTTCTTTTGCTTATCGGCATTCTCCATAGCCAGCGCTCCCCGTTCATTAAAATTCATTAAGCCGGAGCGACTTAAACAAGTCAAAACCATTTACCGAAGTGCATTACCGGCCTATAGGGAGGACGCGCTTGCCCTGGGACAAACCATCCGCCTGATAGGATCGAATACATATTCGCCATAACCACATTATTTAGTGGATATCGATATTAGCATTCTGTTAGCGTCCCCCCGCTTTTTTGTAACCAATCAACGAAGGGGATAAAGCATGCATGTAGCTGAGTTCTTTAAGATTGCCACCGATGTAATCGGTGGTCTCGCAATTTTCCTGCTGGGCATGAAATATATGTCGGAAGGCCTGCAGGCTATTTCCGGCGACCGGATGCGTAAAATGATCAGCGCCATCACCAACAACCGCGTCATGGGGGTTGTGGTCGGCGTTCTGGTTACCTGCCTGGTCCAATCCAGCTCGGTGACAACAGTGATGGTGGTGGGATTCGTCAACTCCAGCATCATGACCCTCATGCAGGCGATCGGCGTGATTTTCGGGGCGAATATCGGAACCACGATCACCGGCTGGATTCTGGTCCTTAAAATCGGGAAATACGGGCTGCCCATACTGGCCGTCGCCGCCTTTTTCTTTCTCTTTTCCAAGAACGAACGCGTCCGCTATATCGGCATGACCGTGATGGGCATCGGCATGGTCTTCTATGGCCTGCACCTGATGAAAGACGGGTTCAAGCCCCTGCGTTCCATGGAGGAGTTTAAAGCCTGGTTCCATGCCTTTGACGTCATCACGGCAGATGGAGGCATCTCCTACCTGAATGTGATCAAGTGTGCGGCTGTCGGTATGATTCTCACCATGATCGTGCAATCTTCCTCGGCAACGCTGGGCATTACGATCGGCCTGGCCTCCACCGGGGTCATCGACTATCCCACCGCAGCCGCACTGGTGATGGGTGAAAATATCGGGACCACCGTGACCGCCCTGCTGGCCTCGATCGGAACCACGACCGCGGCCAAGCGCGCTGCGTGCGCGCATTTTTTCTTCAACGTCCTCGGGACAACATGGTTTATCGCCCTCTTCCCGCTGGTTCTACCCGCCCTGTCCAACCTGATTGCCTCCCGCACCGGTTTTAATCCGATGCATCTGGATATCACCGCCATGGAGGAAGCTGAGTATGGCCAGATTATTACAGCCGGCATTGCCCTGACCCACACCACCTTCAACGTCACCAACGTCATCGTCTTCCTTCCGTTCGCGCCGTTGCTGGCCAAGATGGTCACCCGGCTGGTGCCCGACAAAGCGGCCAAGGAGGTCGGACACCTCACCTATCTCGATGTCCGCATGCTGGATACGCCGGCCCTCGGCATTGTCCAGTCCAAGGGACAGCTGGATTTCATGGCTGACAGCGTGGAAGGAATGATGGGACAGCTGCGTACCTGCCTGGAAGAGGGTGCGGGCGATTCCCGGTTGACCAACAAGCTTTTCCGGCGCGAAGAGATCCTCGACAACGTCCAGAAAGAAATCTTCATGTTCCTCAGCAACATGGTATCGGGCCAGGTTCCGCACGAAATTACCGGCAAGGCCCATAAGCAGATGCGTGTGGCCGACGAGTATGAATCGCTCAGCGACTACATTGTCAATGTGCTTAAGGGCATCAAGAAGATGGAGCAGAACAGCCTGCCGCTCGACGGCCCGGCCAAGGACAAACTGCTCGACCTGCACGACCGGGTGGCGGCCTATATTGTGCGCATCGACAAGAATATGAAGGCGGACAACAAACAGGACCTGACCTGGGCCACGACTGAAGGCGTTGCCATCGGTGAACTGATGAAGGAATACCGCCGCCAGCATCTGGAACGGCTGCAGCGGGAAGAAGTCTCCCCCTTCTTCAGCCTGGCCTTCACCGATATACTTAACTTTTACCGCCGCATGAAGGACCACGCCCTGAATATTTCCGAAGTGGTTTCCGGCGAAAAATAGCCGCCGACGCTAAGGAGTGACCGGACCCATCCGCCTCAGGCGCGATGGGTCTTTTTTTTACACACACGATAAAAATTAACCACTCACCCATTACTAATATTTAACGATGCTCTAATCTTTTCCTAACACGCGAACCGCCATTATCTGTGCATGTTTTGGAAGAGAGCCCATGTTTCAAGAATGCACCTGAAACCATTGGACAATATAAGGGTGTGTTTTTAACCTCTTCCGTTAAACAGGTGGGTGTCATCGGGGGAACCGGATGCACGAATGCCTGACAAACCCCCAAATGGAGGATGAAGAGATGAAGAAGAAAATGATCGGAAGTATGGCAGCCGCATTGGCGGTTTCAGCGGTCGCAGGGTTTGCGGCAGAGGAAGCCATGGATACACCGGTGGCGGTTTCGGCCGTCAGCAGCGAAGAGGTCGAGGCCGCACCGGCCCTGAGCATCGAGGAGCGTCTGGCGGCCCTGGAAGCGCAGAGCAAGCAGTCCAGTTGGTCGGGCAAGGTTACCATCAGTGGCGATCTGCGCTACCGCTATGAAAACATCAATGATGATGACGGTGCTGTAGACGAAAACCGTCAACGCATCCGGGCACGTCTGGGCGCCTATGCGGACGTTAATGATGCGACCAAAGCAGGTCTGCGTATACGAACAGGACAAAGTGCCAATTCAGGCAATGAAACCATCGGCGATGAGTGGGAAAGCAAGGGTATCTATCTGGACCTCGCCTACCTGACGATTGCACCGAAAGACGGCCGGTATGGAGCCGCGACACTGGGTAAGATGAAATATCCGTGGAAGGTCGTCACCGACCTCATCTGGGACAGCGACGTCAACCCTGAGGGTATTGTTTACACCTACTCGGCGGAGTATGACACCCTTGGCGTATTTACCAGTGCCGGCTACTTTAAAGTGGAAGATGATGCACTGGCGAATGACCTGGACCTCGCCAGCATCCAGCTCGGTGTTGCACAGCCGCTCGGAGAAAACACCAAGCTGACCGTCGGCGGATCACTGTTTGCCTACTACAATGCCATCGATTACGGAGCCCCGGTCGATTACACCATCATGCAGCTCTTCTCGGAAGTGGGCTTCAAGGATCTTCTGCCGGTGCCCTTCAAGGTTTACGGCGACTATGTAAATAATACGGAAGAGAGCAGCGACAACCAGGGCATCTGCGTGGGTGTCAAGTTCGGTGATGCCAAGAAAGGCGACTGGGAGGCCAAGCTCGGTTATCGCGATCTGGATGCCAACGCAGCTCCGGATCCTTTCACGGATTCCGACTTTGCCGGCGGCGGTACAGATGTCAAAGGGTTTCGCGTTAAGGGCAAATACAACCTGTACAAAAACCTGCAGGCAGGCGTCACCTATATTGCCGGCGAGCAGAAAACCTCCGGCAATGCCGTCAACACGCTTCATCTGGATCTGATCGCCAAGTTCTAAAACCAACAGATTCAATCCTTTAAAGGCGCTCTCTTGAGCGCCTTTTTTGTTTTCGGGACCGGTCACTTCTAACCGCTTCCTAATAATTCAAACACAATGACCTAACGCATAGGTTCCAGATTCGTTAGCGATTTAAGAAACACCTGTTAGCAAAACAACAACCAAGGAGAGTATATATGAAGAACATGATCGCTATTGCAGCCGTGGCCGCCACCGTGGGCATCGCCTCCGCTGAAGACAAGATCGTCATCGACGGCTCCACCACCGTGGGACCGATTGCCAAGGCCTTTGCCGAATATTACATGGCCGCAAATCCCGAAGTGAACGTAACCGTATCCGAATCCGGCAGCGGCAACGGTGCCAAGGGCATTCTCAACGGCACCTGCGACATCGGCGACATGTCCCGTCCGATGAAGGATTCCGAGTTCAAGGCCTGTGCCGACAAGGGTATTGCGCCGGTTGCGCACGTGGTTGCGCTCGACGGACTCCCGATTCTTGTGCACCCCTCCAATCCGGTTCAGGATCTGACCATCGAGCAGGTCCGCAGGATCTACCTCGGCGAAATCACGAACTGGAAAGACGTCGGCGGCGCAGATGCCCCCATCGTATTCATCTCCCGCGACACCAACAGCGGTACCTATGAAACCTTTGAAGGCCTGGTCATGAGCAAGCAGAAGATTCATGAAAGCTGCGAATATGTCGGCTCCAACGGTGCGGTTCGCCAGCGCGTACAGAGCACCCCGAACGCCATCGGATACGCCGGCCTCGGATTTGTCGACAAGACCGTCAAGGCGCTGAAGGTCAACGGCATCTATCCTTCGCAGGAAACCGTACAGTCCGGCGAATATCCGATTGCCCGACCGCTGTTCATGTACACCAACGGCTACCCCAAGCTCGGCAGCCCGGTCTACCAGTTCGTGACCATCCACCTGACCGAAGACGGGCAGGAAATGGTCGAGGAAATCGGTTTTGTTCCGGTGACCGCCTACTGATCGCGGCCGGTCGAATGACAAGCCGAATGAGGCGTGACCCGGCACGGTCACGCCTCTTTTTTACCCCCCTCAAGCCGGTCTTCGCACAGCCAACATCATCCAACATTAACCGGCCTCTAATACTATCCTAACAATTCGCAGACACGATGCTCGGCGTTTTCAAGGAATGCCCGATTTATGAACGAATCGACTAACAAAAGCCTGGTAATGAGCGATGCGGCAAGCATACGCCGGCGCATCGGTGACTGGATGGGCCAGGGCATCCTGTTTCTGATCACGTCGCTCTCCACCTTCGCCGTGTTTTTCATCTTCTATTTTATCTGCAAGGATGCATTTCCGTTTTTCAAGTTAGAAGGCATCAAGGAGCTTTTCACCAGCAAGCACTGGTATCCGTCCGGCCATCCCGCCGAATTTGGCGCCCTTCCGCTTTTTGTGGGCTCGGGACTGGTCACGCTGGGTGCGGTTCTGGTTGCTGTTCCGCTGGGCATTTCCGCCGCAGTCTGCCTGAGCGACCTGCTCCCGTTCAAAATGCGCCAGATTGTCAAACCGATCATTGAAATCCTGGCCGCTATTCCCTCGGTTGCCTACGGCTTTTTTGCGCTGGTGGTCTTCGCCCCTCTCCTGCAGAACGAAGGCGGCACGATCCTGGGTATCGGCGCATGGCTGGTTCTCGGTCCGATCATGGCCCTGCTGGTGGTGGTCATCGGTGATCTGATTATCGACAGGCTTCGCGCAACCGGGACCAATCCCAAACTTCTGGGCCTGCTCGTTTTTCCCGTGCTCGGCGCTGCTGCATTCATCTTTATCCAACGGGTTGCCGGCCAGCTCGGCGGCATTGAAATTACGAGCGGCACCAATGCCCTGAACGTTTCCATCATACTCGGCATCATGGCGCTCCCCACCGTGGTCAGTGTCTCCGAGGATGCCCTGCAGGCGGCCGGGCGTGAGCTGCGCGAGGGCTCCTACGCCCTGGGCGCCACCCGTGCGGAAACGATTATCAAAACCATTATCCCGGCCTCGATGAGCGGTATTCTCGCCGCCGTTATCCTGGGCATCATGCGCGCCATCGGCGAAACCATGGTGGTCTGGATGGCGTCCGGTAATGCTGCCCGTATTCCCGATCCGTGGTACAACGTGCTGCAGCCCGTCCGGACGCTCACGGCCACCATCGCCGGCGACATGGGCGAGGCGGATCACGTGACCGGATCGTCCCGTTTTCACGTGCTGTTTGCACTGGCGCTCTGTCTGCTCGCCTCCTCATTCATCATGAACCTGATTAACGAAATCATCGTCAACCGATCGCGCAAGAAGCTGGGGAAATAGGATGAGCCTGCAAACGCGTAAAGTACTGGACAAGGCCTTTTCCGGCTTCGGGCTGATCGCCATTGCCGTCATGGCCGTGGCGCTGGTGCTGATCCTCGCGCCGATCATCTGGCGCGGATCGAAAGCCTTTATTTTCAAGGGTACCATTGAACATCGGCGCGTCATGCTCGAGCAGTTTGATCGTGGAAATCCGGACGCCTTCAATGCGGAGATGAAGCTGGCGACCGAAGCCCGCGCACCGGTCTATGCAATGATGGCCGCGTACGAAGCCGCCACGGAGGTGATGACTGCTGAACTCGAGGCTCAAATCGATCAGGCCAGGGCCGAGGACCGGGAACTGCGGTCCCGCATCCGCGAGCTGAAGAAGGCCGATCCCCGCGATGAAGCCCTCATCGAGACCCTGGATGCCCGGAGAGACGAACTGGATGCCCAGGAAAAGATGCTGAAGGAGCAGCTCTCCGACATGGATGAGAGCCGCAGCGCTCCCTACAAGGAACTGGAGGATGCGATCAAAGTTCTGCTCGGACCGTCACCCGGGCAGCGCATGCCGGTCCTGATCCGCCAGCGGTATGGCCAGACGCGCTGGGACCGCGCCCAGGTCAAGCTTCATGAGGTCCTCTATTCCGAAACGTGGGACTATTCCAACCCTGATGCACTCGGTGTGCTCGTGGAAACCCCGCGTGTCGATCAGTTCAAGGGCACGGAGATCGAGCCGCTCTTTGAATACATGGAGAGAAACATCAAGGCGATGCTCCGCCCGAAGACCACCTTTTACTGGCAGTTTATCACGGACACCTCAAAGGACTCGCATATCTTCGGCGGCATCTGGCCGGAAGTGCTCGGGACCATCTACCTCACCCTCGGCGCCATGATTTTTGCCATTCCGATGGGCGTGATCGCAGCCATTTATCTCTGCGAATATTCGAAGGAGGGACGGGTGGTCAGCTTCCTGCGCATCTGCATCAGCACACTGGCGGGTGTGCCGAGTATTGTATTCGGCCTCTTCGGCCTGGCCTTTTTCCTGAACACGATTCAGGTTTCCGACTCCAAGAGCGTGCTGGCCGGATCACTCACCCTTTCGCTGCTGATTCTGCCGACGATCATCCGATCCTCCGAGGAAGCGATTCTTGCCGTTCCGCGCGCCTATAAGGAAGCGGCCTTCGGCCTGGGAGCCGGGCGTTGGCGCACGGTCCTGACCGTGATTCTACCCGCCGCCCTTCCGGGCATCCTGACCGGCGTTGTCATCAGCATGGGTCGCGCAGCCGGCGAAACCGCGCCGATCATCTTTACGGCGGCCGTCAGCGTGGGCGCGCCGCTCAAGATTTGGGAAACCCTGAACCAGCCCACCCCCGCCCTTCCCTGGAATATTTACAACCTGTGTACCGAACACGAAGCCGTGGATGAGATCCGGCACGTGCAGTACGGCATGGTATTCACACTGGTGGCCATCGTACTGCTGCTGAACCTGATGGCCATCATCATGCGCGCACGCATTTCGAAGAAACTGAGAGGCTGATATGAGCGAAGACATCACCCTGAGAAAATTTGACCAGTTTGCCGAGCACGACGATGAGTCGCCATCCGGCGGAGCTCATATCGAGGCCCGGGACTTTTCCATGTTCTACGGCGACTTCGAAGCCGTGCGGAAGGTCAGCATGGAAATTCCAAAACGACGGGTTACGGCGATGATCGGCCCCAGCGGCTGCGGCAAGAGTACGCTGCTGCGTTCCATCAACCGCATGAACGACCTGATCCCGTCCACCCATGCTTCGGGTGCAATGATTTTCGACGGACACAACATTTATGATCGCAACATCGACGTTGTAACGCTGCGCTCCCGCGTGGGCATGGTGTTCCAGAAACCGAATGTCTTCCCCAAATCCATCTTTGACAATGTGGCGTACGGTCCGCGCCTGCAGGGCATCAAAAACAAGCAGACCCTGAGTGAAATCGTCGAAACCAGCCTGCGGCAGGCCGCCATCTGGGATGAAGTGAAAGACCGCCTCAGCACGAATGCCCTGGGGATGTCGGGCGGCCAGCAGCAGCGCCTCTGCATTGCCCGGGCCCTGGCCATTAAACCGGAAATCCTGCTGATGGACGAGCCGACCTCCGCGCTGGATCCCAAGGCCACCGCCAAGATTGAGGACCTGATCGGCGAGCTCCGGAAGGATTATACGATCATCATCGTGACCCACAACATGCAGCAGGCCGCACGCGTATCGGACCTTACCGCTTTTATGTATGAAGGTGTGCTGGTAGAATTCGGAAATACGAAGCGACTGTTCACCAATCCGGAAAACCCGCAGACGGAGAACTATATTACCGGTCGATTCGGTTAAGGAGACTGTTATGGCAAAGCATTTGGAAAAGGAACTCGATCGGCTCAAGAAACTGATCTACACGCTGAGCGCGCGGGTGGATGAAAACCTCGAACTGGCGGTCAAATCCTTTCAGGAAAAGGATGATGAGCTGGCCAGGAAGGTGATTGAGGACGATCACGTCATTGACGATCTCGAAGTGGAAGTGGAAGAGGAGTGCCTCAAGGCGCTGGCCCTGTACCAGCCGGTTGCAATCGACCTCCGCTTTATCATTGCCGTCATGAAAATGAACAGCGACCTCGAGCGCATCGGCGACCTCGCGGCCGACATCGCCAAAAACGGTATTTATGTCCATAAAGCGGCAAAACCCAGAATTCCGCTGGACCTGCACCAAATGACCTATCTGGCCAAGGCGATTGTGCGCAAGAGCCTTGATTCCCTGCTGAACATTGACGCCTACCTGGCCCGGGAAGTCCTCCGGGACGACGAGGAAATCAATGCCATGAAGTCAGAAATGAAGCAGGAGATCGTCAAAGCCCTCCAGCGCGAGCCGGAGCATGCCGAGGCCTTGATTACCCTGCTCGCGGTCACCCACCGCCTCGAACGCATCGGCGACCATGCCTGCAACATTGCCGAAGATGTCATCTACATGGTGGAAGCCGATATTGTCCGCCATCAGTTTGACGACTAACTGGAGGAACGACCGCCGGGTCGTCCGGGGACGGGACCGCGCCCGTCCCTCCATGCGTTTTAGCCGATCGTGGCCTTCTGCAGGTCAATCAGCTCGCCGATGCCCTTCTCGGCCAGCTCCATCATCTGCATCAGTTCGTCCTTGCTGAAGGGGGCGCCCTCAGCCGTGCCCTGAACCTCGATAATCTTGCCGGACTCGGTCATCACAAAGTTGGCATCCACTTCGGCGGAAGAATCCTCCAGATAGCATAAATCCAGGATCGGCACCTGCTTATTGATCCCCACGCTGATGGCCGCCAGTCCTTCAATTACGGGATCCTGCTTGATCAGGCCCTCTTTCATCAACCGGTTTACGGCCAGCTTGAGGGCGACATAGGCCCCGGTGATCGAAGCCGTACGGGTTCCTCCGTCGGCCTGGATCACATCGCAGTCCAGGTAGATCTGGCGCCGGCCCAGCTTCTGCAGGTCGACCACCGCGCGCAGGGAGCGGCCGATCAGCCGCTGAATCTCCATGGTGCGGCCGCCGATTTTGCCTTTGGTTGACTCGCGCTGGGTGCGGTCCTGCGTGGCCCCGGGCAGCATGCTGTATTCCGCCGTCACCCAGCCGCCGGGCACATTCTGGAAGCGCATCCAGCCGGGCACGTTTTCATCCACGCTGGCGGTGCAGATCACGCGGGTGCTGCCCATTTCCACCAGCACGGATCCCTTGGCCGAGGTGATAAAATCCTTGGTAAAGCGGACCGGCCGCAGCTCATCGGGCTTGCGCCCGTCGATGCGTTTTTCCGCATTGTTCACCACATGGTCCAGATCGATTCCGCCGCTGAGATTAATTTCTTTTTTCATAGTCCGCGCATCGTGGCGAAGAACCGCAGCGAATGCAACGCCCGACCGGATAAAATCGGATCAAATGGGTTTGACAACCTGCGAATTGTTGGTAGTTTAGCGTGCTTTTTAGAACACAAAGGGAATTTAACCGATGAAACGTACATATAATCCTTCCAAGCTGAAACGGGCCCGCAAGTGCGGTTTTCGTAAGCGCATGAAAACGGCCGATGGACGTGCAATCCTGAAGCGTCGCCGTCAGAAGGGCCGCAAGCGCCTGACTGCTGTTTAACTACAGGTTGTTGCAATATGCCGAAGCCCCGCCAGAGGGAGTCGGACCATTCGATCGACTCAAGCCCGCCGACCAGCGGGCTTGACTGTTCTCTACCCAAACGGCGCCGACTGGTACGTTCCGCGCTTTTTTCCGAAACCTTTTCCCAGAACCGCAAGTGGGTTGGCCGCTATATGGTGCTGTGGCGGCGCAGCGGCGAAGAAGCCGCCCTTCGCCTCGGCGTGATCACGAGTAAAAAAGTCCACCTGCGGGCCAATAAGCGGAACCGTGCCCGCCGCCGGTTGCGCGAGGCCTATCGCCGGCTCCGCCCCTACCTCTCAGGCGCTTACGACATCATTCTCGTTGGACGGCGGGCTATACTGGATGCCGAATGGAATGAGATCCTGCGTGAGCTGATTGCCCTGGCCGAAAAGGCGCAGTTGATCTCCGAAGAAGCTGCAGAGGGTGCCCGAACGGAGCTGTTGATCGATGATGCTTAAACGAATCAGCAGAATTCCCGCGCAGGCGGCGATTATCCTGGTCAGGCTGTACCAGCAGCTGATCAGCCCATGGCTTGGTCCGCGCTGCCGTTTCCGCCCGACCTGCTCCCAATATTGCATTGATGCCCTGAACCAACATGGTATGGTTCACGGTCTTTGGCTGGGGATAAAAAGAATCTGCAAGTGTCACCCGTTTCATCCGGGAGGATTCGACCCGGTTCCCGAGCCTGAACATAATCTGACCAAGAAGAGATAGAGATGAATAAAAAAGATTTGCTGCCCATTATCCTGTTGATCCTGATGATCCCGCTCTGGCTGTTCATCGACCGGACCCTCCTGGCCCCCAAATTTGCAACCGAACCGGCTCCGGCGCAGACCAACGCGGTCGAACAGGCCGCCGAACCGGACAGCACGGACCAGGCGGCCGTCATCGCGGCGCAGGAGGAACAGCCCATCGCGGTGCCTGAGGTGGTTGAGCCGGCGGAAGAGGAAGTGGTCGCGGTGCTGACGAATGACAAGGTCCAGGTGGAGCTGACTTCGCTGGGCGGCGGCATCAAATCGGCCACCATGCTGGATTACCCGGAACTCAACCGGGAAGACAGCCCCCCGGTGGTGCTGAGCTTCACGAATACCCCCGCCATGACCTACCGGGGTATCAACGGCCTGGAAGCCACGAAATCCCTCCACCTTAACGTCGCAGCGGATGGCCGAAGCGCCACCTTGACCCGGCAGCTTGACGACTGTGTCTTTGAACGCTCCATCACCCTGGGCGACGGCTTTCTCCTGAATATCCGGGACCGCTTTATCGCGAATCCCGCTACGAACTGCAATCTTCCGGCCTTCCGTATCCAGACCGGCCGCATGCAGAATCCGGCCGATATGCAGGCCATGAAAGGCGTGAGCCTGCTGGGTGTAGACACCTATACCACGGACGGCGGCATCAATTACTGGGGCCGCAAACTGAATAAACTCTACAAGAATGAAGACAAGCCGGCGGCACTGGATACCGTGCCCGAAGAGATGCGGGGCCAGATCGTCGACTGGGTTGCGGCCAAAAACAAGTTTTTCACCCAGATCATCCGTCTGGAAGAACCGGTGGCGACCATGGAGATTGGTTCCTCGCGGGATGTGAACCAGAAGGGCATCGTACCGCACGACATCGCTGCCGCCCTGGCTTTTCAGCCGACCGGCATCGCGGCAGGTGATGCCTATGCTCTGGATTACGAATTCTACATCGGGCCCAAGAAGTATTCCGAACTCAAGGCCGTTGGCAACAACATGGAAGGCGTGATGGAGTTTGAAACCATCGGCTTCTGGTCGTTCCTGAACTGGATGATGGAACCCACGCGCAAAGGCCTGCTGTGGACCCTCAACCTGTTTTACGGATTCTTCCACAACTATGGGGTAGCCATCATTCTGCTGACCCTGCTGGTCCGTATCCTGTTCTGGCCGCTCACGCACAAGAGCACGGAAAAGATGCGGGAAAACTCCGAAAAAATGCAGGTGGTCCAGCCCAAGCTCAAAGCCCTGCAGGCGCAGTACAAAAACAATCCCAAGCGGCTGCAGCAGGAGACCATGAAGGTCTATCAGGAGCACGGATTCAATCCCATGGGCATGATGGGCGGCTGTCTGCCCATGTTTGTGCAGCTGCCGGTATTCATCGCCCTGTTCACCGTGCTGCGCAATGCCATTGAACTGCGCTATGCCGGCTTCCTGTGGATCGCCGACCTGAGCACCCCGGAAAACCTGCTGATGGGCAGGATGCCTTTGGTGGGCGCCCTCAACATTCTTCCGATTGTCATGGCCGCCTCCATGATCTGGCAGCAGAAACTGACCTCCCCGACCGCCGCGGCCACACCGGAGCAGCAGCAGCAGCAGAAAATGATGATGGTCATGATGCCGATCATGATGCTGTTCTTCTTCTACAGCATGCCTTCAGGCCTGGTCCTGTACTGGACAACCAGCAACCTGCTGGTCATCGCACAGACCGGCATTCGCAACCTGCGCAAAAAGATGAAAGAGGCGTAAGGCGCGAACGGCTAAGGCTAAGGCGCGAACGGCTCTTTATGCTCGACCGCGAGGCAGCCTTGAATCGGGGAGAAACGCGTTTGCCGATCAATGAATCTTTCGCAGGTGCGAAGGCAGGATGCGCAGCTGGTCGCGGTATTTAGCAACGGTACGCCGGGCGATTTTTATACCCTGCTCTTCCAGCAGCTTGACCAGCTTGGCATCGGAATAGGGTTTCTTTTTATCTTCGTCGGCCACGATGTCAGCCAGGGCCGCCTTGACGCTTTCATTGGAAATGGCTTCCCCGCTGGCCGTGGCGACGCCCGGTTTGAAGAAATACTTCATGCTGTACAGGCCGCGGGGCGTCTGCATGTATTTACCGGCGGTGGCCCGGCTGATGGTCGTTTCATGCACCTCGAGGATTTCCGCGATGGTCTTCATGTTAAGGGGTTTCAGCCTGGATACCCCATGATCGAAAAATTCACGCTGTATGCGGACAATTTCCACCGCGATGCGGTAGATGGTGTCCATGCGCTGATCAATGCTCTGAATAAACTGCTTTGACTTGGCAATTTTTTCCCGGATGTAGGACTTTACCTCCTTGGAAGAGTTTGGGTCCTTGAGCATCCGCAGGTATTTCTGGCTGATAAACAGATTTGGATAGGGCTTGCGGTTCTGGGTGATGACGTATTCGCCGTCCTTTTTCTCGACGATGATTTCGGGCGTTACGTATTCGATGCGCTCCTCGCTGAAATTCCGTCCCGGCTTCGGGTCCAGCTTCCCGATGGAGGCAGCCAGCTCCTTGACCCGGTCAAGCGTCAAACCCATCGCCCGCGCAATCTCATCGTACTTATGCCGGCCGAGCTGGTCCAGATGATTGGACACCAGCTGGTATTCCTGCGAATCCTCCCGGCCCGCCCGCTTCAGCTGCAGCAGCAGGCATTCCCGCAGATCCCGCGCACCGACCCCGGCAGGATCAAAGTCGTGAATGGCATCCAGAATCTTATCGAGTGTTTCAGCCGGAAAATTGGGCAACGCCAGGAGATCTTCAACATCCAGCTGGAGGTAACCATCATCATCAATGTTGCCAATGACGATCTCCGCGATCTTCTTTTCATAATCCGTCAGCCCCGAAAGCGAAAGCTGTTCCATCAGCTGATCGTGCAGGGAAGAGGCTTCGGAGAGCGAGTCCATCATGTATTGGTATTTTTCCTCGGCATCGGCGCTGCCGACAGATGGACGGTTTTCGTAATAATTGTCGCCCCACTCTTCACCCAGGGCCGCCAGCTTCTCGAACTCGTTGTCGAACTCCTCGCGTTCGACATCCTTGGTCCCCTGCTCAATCTCGATCTGAGCGTCGGGCTGATCCTGGGTGGCTTCCAGCGTGGGGTTTTCAGAGAGCTCCTGCTTGATCATCTGCTGGAGGTCCAGCAGCGGCATTTGCAGAATTTCAAGGGATTGAAAAAGATGCGGTGCGAGCACCTGCTGCATCTTCATTTCCTGACTTAATACTAGACCGGGCTTTGACATGCCTAGAAATGTACGCTTTCACATGCATATCTCAAGCCAACTTTACTGCAAACAAACCGATGCGGTGCGGTTTGCGGAGAAAGGCTATCACTCCTGAACGCCGGCATTCAGCCGCAGCATGCACACCACCGGCACCGCCTTTGCCAATAATCCGATAAAAGTTGTTTTCATCACTCCCCGGTCGCCTATTATGTACGGCATTCAACGAGGTATGTGATGGATTTGCAGGTATGTATTCTAGGCAGCGGCAGCACGGGAAATGCCATCTATGTCGCCTCATCCACAACACGGCTGCTGATCGATGCAGGGCTCAGCGCGAAGCAGATTGCCCTGCGCCTGGATCAGCTGGGGGTGATCCCCGAAAGCATTAACGGCATCTGCGTATCGCATGAGCATGGCGATCATGTCGCCGGACTGCGTGTTCTCCAGAAGCGCCACGGCATACCCATCTATACCAATGCCGGCACGCTCAGGGGCATCATGCGGCAGCCCAAATCCGATGAAATATCAGCCAGGATTTTCCAAACCGGGGCCCCCTTTACGATCGGGGATATTGCGATTGATCCGTTTTCCGTTCCTCACGATGCATACGAGCCGGTCGGATTCCGGATGCATACGGCGCGCAGCTGTGTCGGCATGGTTACCGACCTGGGCATGGCCACCTCGCTGGTTCGTGAAAAACTGAAAGGCTGCCAGGCGATCATCGTGGAATCCAATCATGACGAGGATCTCCTGCGGGAAGCGCCAAGGCCATGGCCCCTGAAACAGCGCATTCGCAGCCGGCAGGGGCATCTTTCCAATATGGATGCTGCACGCCTGATCTCCGACAGCGCATCCGAAGGACTGGAACAGGTGTTTCTGGCGCATCTAAGCTCCGATTGCAATACCCCCGAAACCGCATTGCGCACGGTGGAGTCGCAGCTGCGCCTCGACGGGCTGGGTCACATCCGGCTGGAAGTCTCGATGCCGGACCGACCGACCTCCTTATGGCGCCCGTCCACCGCCGGCATCGCTACGCCTCTGTAGCGCCCGCCAGGCTGTATTGTTTCAACCCGGGTCAACACAGCGTACTCCCCGTTCTGTACCGATCCTAATGGCACAGGGGCCCGCTTAACACGGATCCACCCTCCCCGCTGCGTCTCCTTCACAGACACAAAAAAATCCCCTCTGAAAACAGAGGGGATACTCAGGACCTAAACCGCCAGTCTCTTAGAAGCGGTGAATAAAATGGCCGCTGACCAGGAAGGAATCATAGCCGTCACTGCCGTAGATCCCGTCAAAATCAAGCCCCAGTTCGGTTGTAAAATCAGCCCACTGGGAGACGCGGATACCCGCGCCCACCTTGTACAGGTCTTCTTCCCGGGCAATAGGCGTCATGCCCCAGCCGCCGGTTGACAACGAGACCTTTTCCGGATCCACGTTGGGATTGAACTCATGCAACCAGTGTGCACGCACTTCAGGCAGCAGGCCCATCTGCCATTCGTTGAGGTCAATCTTACGAATCATGGAAAGCGTTGCACCCAATTGCGACAGGTGCGACCACTCATCGTAGGAATCATGATTCAGATTCTCCGGAAGTGCGGTAACACTTTCCGAGTAACTGCCGCGACTGTAGAGGGTATTCAGGATGGAGGCCTCAGGCGTCAGCAGGACCGAATCCATCACCGGGATCGCATACCCTGCGCCCGCA
>JBNKVA010000018.1:0-17393 GCA_050298955.1 Pontiella sp. | reverse complement strand
CCCATGTTAATCTCCGGTTTCGTCTCAAAAGGGCAACTACAATAGTTATGCCACTACTTTGTTCAAGTTAATTTCAATAATTCCTTCTGCACCATTGGCCTTCAGATCGGGAATGATTTCGCGCACCACCGATTCATCCACCACGGTTTCGATGGCATACCACCCGTCGTCGGTCAGTGAGTTTATGGTGGGCGAATGCAGGGCCGGCAGGAGATCCTTCACCTTCTCGAGGTTGTCGGCCTGCACATTGAGTTTCAGCAATACCTTGTCGGCGGCATCCAGGGCGGCCTTCAGCAGAAGGGCAATCTTTTCGAGCTTCTGCTTTTTCCATTCATCGGCCCACGCATCTTTGGAGCAGAAAAACTTGGTGTATGATTCCATCAGCGTATCCGCGATGCGCAGGTTGTTGGCCCGCAGCGAGCTGCCGGTTTCAGTGATGTCGACGATGGCATCCACAAAATCCGGAACCTTGACCTCGGTGGCGCCCCAGGAAAATTCGACTTCGGCCTTCACGCCGTTGCGTTCCAGCCAGCGTTCGACGATGCCTACGCCTTCGGTGGCGATGCGCTTGCCTTCCAGATCCTTCACGGACTGAATATCCGAATCGTTCGGTACCGCCAGCACCCAGCGCACCGGGCGTTTGCTCTGCTTGGAATAGACGAGGCTGCACAGGTCAACGACATCCGAACCGTTGGCTTCGATCCAGTCCAGTCCGGCGATGCCGGCATCCAGCATGCCGTGTTCGACATAACGGCTCATTTCCTGGGCGCGGAGAATGCGAATTTCGATCTCGTCGTCGTCAATTGACGGAAAATAAGAGCGCGAACCGCCCTTGATCGAGAACCCAGCCTTCTTGAACAAGGCGTATGTCGATTCCTGCAAGCTGCCCTTGGGCAGCCCAATAACCAGTTTATTCATAAATCCTTTTCCTTTCTCATGTTGGGAAAGGCGGGAATATAGTGGAACAAACAAGAGCCTCCAACCCTCGATTCGAAAAAAAATTTGATTTACGGCCAGATGCTCAAAACCGCTTTACCCTGAGGCTGAAAACCGCTACCAATGAACATCTTCTCTATCGCACCCGTGGCGCAATTGGATAGCGCAACTGGCTTCGAACCAGTCGGTTGGGAGTTCGAGTCTCTCCGGGTGCGCCATTCTGCCTCAATCGGTCAGTCTGATCATCAGTTCGGCAGGTCTGTTTCACTGCGGCTGTACCGGGATAAGCAGATCTCAATCTGCGCCGGGTTCGTCAAGGGCTCCTTGGGGGCGATGCCGGCAGTTCAAGTTCAAGACGATTTATATTAATCGGAAAAGACGTTCCAGAAACTGTCGCCTACGATCAGGGGTTCGCCCGTGATTTCAAATGACCCGGACAGCCTGGAATCTTCCGATGAGGCCGCGACTTCAATGTCGAAGAATCCCGGTTCCACTGCGCGCTTGCGCGCCAGGTCAATCAGCCACAGATCCCGTTTCGGGTCGAGGTTAAACGAGACGATTTCAGCCTCTCCGGGCTCGAGATGGATCCGCTCGAATCCCCGCAGCACCTTGTCGTAGGTGGTGACCGTGCTGACGCGGTCGCCGACATACAGCTGGATGATTTCGTCGCCGGCGCGGGCGCCTGTATTCTTGACGGTGGCTGTTACAGTGACCGTCTGATCGGCCGTCAGGGTTTTCGGCTCAATGGTCAGGTTGGTGTATTCAAAGGTGGTGTAGCTGAGCCCATAGCCGAACGGGTAGAGCGGGGTGATGAGCCGGCTTTCGCCGGCGCCGTTGGGATCCATGCCCTTACCCTGGTCGGCAAACGCGGAGGGTTTGTGCGGAAAGTTGAGCGGAATCTGGCCGACTGAACGCGGGAATGTGACCGGGAGCTTGCCGCCGGGGTTAATCTCGCCGAACAGGGCTTCAGCCACGGCCTGCCCCATGAATTCGCCACCAAACCATCCCTCAAGAATGGCGGGACAGTGGGCCTCGATCCAGTTGATGCCAACCGGTCGGCCGGAGAGCAGTACAACCACGACCGGCTTGCCGGTGGCCTGCAGCGCGCGCACCAGTCTGCGCTGTACCGGCGGCAGGTCCAGGCTGGAGCGCGAACGGCTTTCTCCGATCATCGAGTCGTCATCGCCCAATACGGCCACAATGAGGTCGCATCCCGCCGCGGCATCAACCGCTTCGGAGATCCCGGCCAGGGCTGCTTCCGATGGATCGGTATCCATGACCTCATTATAGGGCCAGCCCTTATCAAAGTGTGCCGAGCCTTCCCGGTAGATGATTTCGATATCGCCGCCCGTCAGGGCCTCGATGCCTTCGAGTACATTGATGACGTTGCCATGCTGCGGGCCGTAACGGCTCTGACAAATCTTTTCCTCCTTCGCATTGGGGCCGGTGACCAGGATGCGTTTCATGCTGTCCCGATCCAGCGGAAGCGTGTTGTCGTCGTTTTTAAGCAGCACAATGCACTCGCGGGCGGCCTTCAAGGACCGGGCTTGACCCTCTTTCGTGGCAATCGCTTTGTCGGCCGCTGCCGGGTCGCGATAGGGATGGTCAAACAGGCCCAGCCGGTACTTGACGCGCAGGACATCGCGGACGCGATCGTCGATCACGCTCAAGGGGAGCTCACCGTCCGCGACCGACTTGCGCAGGGGTTCTATGAAAACCTTCGGATGTGTGAAGGTGGTGCGGATGTTGCCGCCGGATTGGATAAAGCGCCGGACCGCACCTTGGTAATCGGATTCCACGCGATGCTTGCTTTCCATGAATACGACGGCGTCGGAGTCGGAAACCACATAGCCGTTGAAGCCCATGCGCTCACGCAGGATTTCAATCAGGAAGTTGGAGCTGCCGGAAACAGCTTCGCCGTCCCAGTCGTTGTATGAACTCATGACGCCGGTGAGGTTGATCTCCTGCATCAGCCGTTCCCAGGGCCAGAGGTGGATCTGCTCCATTTCACGGGGTGCCACGTGGGGGTCTGTGCGGGAGACGCCGTCGCGGCCGCCGTTGGGTATCGAATAGACACCAAAGTGCTTGGGTGTAATGCCGATACCCGCTTCCTGCAGGCCGAGGGCCTGCTGGATGGCCAGTTCGGTGACGAGGAAGGGGGATTCGCTGTAGCATTCCACCGTGCGGCCCCAGCGCGGATCGCGCGGCACGTCCATGATGGGGGAATAGATGTGGGAATATCCGAGGGCCATTCCTTCGGCGCCTGTGGTGCGGCCGACTTCGCGCACCAGATCCCGGTTCCACGTGGCTCCCATGCCCAGCTGGGAGGGAAAGCAGGTGGCTCGGGTGTGCGCGAGTCCGCGAATACCCTCTTCGGTAAAGTCGACGGGAATGCCGAGCCGGGTTTCCTCGATAAACCAGCGCTGAACCTCATTCAGTGCTTCAACATGCGTGGAGGGTGGCCAGTCAAGCCCACGATAACGGTTGCCGTTGATATGCTCATCAATGTTACCCAGTCCGTCTTTCCATATCTCATTCTTCCATTCGGGGGTGGGGAGTGGATCCTGCAGTACGCGCTTCCAGCCGTAGAGGGTGACCAGCTGCATGGTTTTCTCTTCGATGGTCATCTGCGAGAGCAGATCCTCGACCCGGGCGTCAATCGGTTGCAGGGGATCCTCGTACACATCCTTTTCGCCATTCTTGTTCAGATCAATCCACTCGTCTCTGTACTGGCCGGGGTGTGGTTCCTGGGTTGTGCCGACCGCCTGGGCTGAGCAGCCCAGGGTTAAAACAGCAAATAGCGCGGCTGCGGCCGGCAGCACGGGTCGATGGTAATTAAACATTGTACAAACCTTTTCGTCCTGGTGACGGTTTGATTTTTTGTTAATGGACCTGTTTCAAACAGTGCCGGAACGCATTTAATTCTATCAAAGAGTGTGCGCGTTCGTTATGAATATCTCCTGATTTTCGTTTCCTGAAGCGTTCTTTATGAGCGCGGATACACGTACTTGTGCCCGCATGCCCCGGATCAAGCGTGCTTGCATGAATTACCTGTTTTAAACGATTGAGTCAATGCACTTGGCTATGAAATAGTGGTTCCAATTCCGGTCATCTGATGAGATGATCCGTAGGTGTACATCACTTGTTGAATCGAGAGGGCTATGAAGAATAAAGTAAAATATACATTGGGATGCGGCGACCGTTTTGGCCGCCAGGGCGAAGCGCAGTTAAGGGCCTACATGTCCGCTGCAGAATGCGGGATTGAGGTGTCTCCGGTCTGGAACAAATCGCACCGGGAGCATACAACCGTTCATACGGAGCCGGCTTCGGTCCGTACCGAAGCGGATGCTGCTGTCAAAGCACTGGGATGGACCCGATCCTATTTTGTCGACGCAGACCATATATCCCTGCCCAATGTGGATGGATTTATCGATGTGTCGGACTTTTTCACCATCGATGTCGCGGACTATATCGGCAAGGCGGCCAATGCGGCCGATATCCAGGATATTGTGCTGTCGATGTCTGACCTGGCGGGAGAGATTATGCTTCCCGGTCTGCCGGATGCACTGGTGGTATCGGTAGCTGAGATCCGCCGGATCGCCGAAAAGTATCTGTACGCCGTTAAGGAGGCCGGACGAATCTACCGGCACATCGAGGAACGCAAGTCCGGCGCATTCATCGTGGAAGTCTCCATGGATGAAACCGATGATCCGCAAAGTCCGGTGGAAATGCTCTTTATCCTGGGCATGATCGCCCGGGAAGGCATCCCGGTCGATACGATAGCACCTAAATTCAGCGGACGGTTCAACAAAGGGGTGGACTATGTCGGTGATACTGCACAGTTTGAACGCGAGTTTGAGCAGGATGTGGCTGCGCTGAAGTTTGCTTCCAATACGTTTGGGCTGAAGGATTCCCTGCGCCTGAGCATGCATTCCGGCAGTGATAAATTTTCGATCTATGCGCCGATCAACCGCGTGCTGAAAAAATTTGATGTGGGCCTGCACGTCAAGACGGCCGGCACGACCTGGCTCGAAGAAATGATCGGACTGGGGGAAGCGGGCGGCGACGGCCTGGCGGTGGCAAAAAAAATCTATGCGCGGGCTCTGGATCGCTATGATGAGCTTGCGGCACCCTATGCGACGGTGATCGACATTGATCCCGATCAGCTTCCATCGGCCGAAACGGTCGAGGGATGGGATAGCGCCGCATTCGTTGGTGCCCTGCGGCATGATCCGGGCTGTGCGGCATATAATCCGAGCTTCCGGCAGCTAATTCACGTCGCCTATAAGGTGGCCTATGAACTGGGCGATGAATATTTCGATGCATTGGATAAGCACGCCGGGATCATCGGACGCAATGTGTCGGACAACCTGCTCAACCGCCATATCATTCCGATCTTCGGATAAGGACAACGCACAGGTGCTGTTATGAAAGAATTCATGGGGAAGGATTTTCTCCTTCAGACAAAAACGGCAAAGAAGCTCTATCATGAACATGCGTCAAAGATGCCGATCTTTGACTACCACTGTCACCTTCCGCCGCAGGAGATCGCCGAGGATAAACAGTATGCGAACCTGGGGGAGATCTGGCTGGGCGGAGACCATTACAAATGGCGTGCCATGCGCACCAACGGGGTGGATGAATCGTACTGCACGGGATCGGCTTCATGGGAAGAGAAGTTCAGGAAATGGGCCGAAACGGTTCCGCATACCATCCGGAATCCGCTCTATCACTGGACACATCTTGAGCTGCAACGCTACTTTGATGTCGATCAGCTGTTGGCCCCGGATACCGCCGATGCAATCTATGACACATGCACGGCAAAGCTGCAGACACCGGAATATTCCGCTCGCAATCTGATGCGCAAGATGAACGTCAGGCTTGTGTGCACAACGGATGACCCGGTCGACTCGCTCGAATACCACAGGCAGATTGCCGACGAGGGCTTTGAGGTCAGGGTGCTGCCGACGTTCCGGCCCGACAAAGCCGCCAACCTTTCGGATCCGGCATCCTTTCAAAGCTACGTTGCAGCACTCGAGACGGCCTCGGGCATGGCGATCCGCAGCTTTGAGATGCTGGTGGAGGCCGTGGACAAACGGCATGAATATTTTCACTCCATCGGCTGCCGGCTATCCGACCATGGGCTCGATTATGTTCCGGTTGCGGATGCATCCGGCACCCAGCTCGACGACATCTTCCACAAGGTGATGAAAGGGAAACATGCTTCGAAGGAGGAGGCGGATGCATTTCTGCTGGCATTCCTTCAGGAAGTCGGAATGATGAACCATCATCGCGGCTGGGCGCAACAGTTCCATGTCGGTGCATTCCGCAACAACAATACCCGCCTGTTTAAATCGCTTGGACCGGATACCGGTTTTGATTCGATTGCGGATCATCAGCAGGGCCCCGGACTCATTAAACTGCTGGATCGTTTGGACAGCTCCAACCAGTTGGCCAGGACCATCCTGTATAATCTCAACCCGAGCGACAACGAGCTGCTGGCGACGATGATCGGCAATTACCAGGACGGCTCCTTTCCCGGGAAGATGCAGTTTGGCTCCGGCTGGTGGTTCCTCGATCAGAAGGATGGGATGGAAAAGCAGATGAATGCGCTTTCTGCACTTGGACTGCTCAGCCGCTTTATCGGCATGCTGACCGATTCGCGTAGTTTCCTTTCCTACCCGCGCCATGAATACTTCCGAAGGATATTATGCAACCTGCTCGGCAACGATGTGGAGAATGGAGAGATCCCGGCCGACATAGAACTGCTCGGACAGATGGTTGAAAATATCTGTTTCCATAATGCCGTGGACTACTTTGGCATTGAGTTGTAGCCTCGTCCCGGAATCCGGGGGGAACAGGAGAATATAATGGGCAAGACGATCTCGCGAATCTGCTTCATGGGTGCTGTTCTGGTTACAGCCGCATGTACGGGAACACCGGCGGACCATAGGTATTTCTTCGGTGAAGGATCGCTGCCGGACGGGTTCAAGCGTGCCACGCCGCCCAGGGAATACCTGGAAGAGCGGGGCTACGGTTGGCTTCAGGAGCGGCCCAATCAGTTTGCGGTTCGTCTGCCGGAAGGGAACTATACTGTCAGCGTAGCCTATCACGATGCCGCCACGGCCGCGGCCGCGACGGTCAAGGCCGAGGCGCGCCGGCTCATGTTGAAGAACCTGAACCATGCAGACGGGAAAGTCCGGCAGTTCACGGTCAATGTGCGGCGACCGGATATTGGCGGTAATGATCGGGTTAAACTCAACAATCGCGAATCAGCGCCCTCCATGATTGCACACTGGGATGATCTGCTGACCCTTGAGTTCCTGCCGGAGATCAGCGGGGTCGAGGCCGTCCGGATTGATCCGGCACCGGACGCGGTTACGGTCTACATAGCCGGCGACTCAACGGTGACGGATCAGCGCAATGAACCCTGGAGCGGCTGGGGCCAGATGCTGCCGAGCTTTTTCGATCCCGGTGTGGCGGTTGCCAACCATGCCGAATCCGGCCGGGCGCTCTTCAGCTTCCTCAGGGAAAAGCGGTTTGAAAAAATTCTCAGCACGATCCAGCCCGGCGACTATCTCTTTATTCAGTTCGGCCATAATGACCAGAAGGACAAGCGCGAGGGCTCCGGTCCGTTTACGACCTACAAGCAGGAGCTGGTGGATTACATAGCCAAGGTGCGCGAAAAAAAGGCCCATCCCGTCTTGGTCACGCCCATGGAGCGGCGGCGGTGGAGCGGCGGAAAGCCGACAGAAACGCTGACGGATTATGCGGAAGCCATGCGCCAGGTGGGGCAGGAGCAGCATGTGCCGGTGATCGACCTCCACGCCATGAGCCTGAAGTTTTATGCGGCCCTGGGCAAGGACGCCTCCAAGGGGGCATTTGTTCATTATCCGGCCAACACCTTCCCCGGTCAGGATAAGGCGCTGAACGACGATACCCATCACAATGTATACGGTGCCTACGAGCTGGCTCGTTGCGTGGTGGAAGGGATCAAGGCGGAGCTTCCTGAACTGGCTAAGCATCTGCGGGCGGAGGTGGAGGCGTTTGATCCTGCGAAACCGGATGATCCGGATCGTCTGGCCATTCCGGCAAGTCTGGAGGCCGGGGCTGATAAGCCGGAAGGAAACTGATGACGGAGAGCGGTGCATGAGCAGAGCGGCGAGGCGCTATGGGCTGATATTGGCTCTGGGTGCGGTCTTTGGTTGTGCCGAGGTTGCGGCAGAGCCGCCGTCTGCTCCGACCCACCTGCGGGTCTGCGATGCCGTTAACCCTGTGGGAATCGGCGACACGCCTTATTTCGGATGGTATGTAAATGACGCGGATGCCAACGAGATCCAGACCGCATACCGAATTGTGGTTGCGTCGTCCCTGAATACACTAAATGCAGATGCCGCCGATATCTGGGATACCGGAGCGGTCAAAAGCCGTCTGCAGAACCACGTGGCCTATGCCGGTGCCGGATTGGAGAGCGACCGCTGCTATTTCTGGAAAGTGCAGACATGGGACAGGGACGGTCATGCCGGAGCCTGGTCCGAACCGGCTTCCTTTACGGTCGGCCTGCTGGACCATGCCGGGTGGGCAGGGGCCAACTGGATACGGCGCGAGACATCGGACGCGGACGACTACACGTACTATCGACGGATGGTTGAACTTCCGGAAAAAGGGATAGAGCGGGCGACCGTCTATATATCCGGCACGCACAAATACGCTCTTTATGTAAACGGAGATCTGGTGGGCAAGGGGCCTGCCTACCATTATCCGCAATACCAGTATTACAATGCCTACGATATCACCTCGCTACTGAAGAGCGGTGAATCCAACCTCTTTGCCATCTTCAACCATTGGTTTGGAGGAGGGCAGGGACGACCGGCCAGTGAACGCGGCGTGATCATGAAGACGATCGTTCATTTTGCCGATGGGACCACGGCCGCGATCGGGACCGACGGAAGCTGGCGGCAGTCCCGTGCCGAAGCGTGGGATGCCAATCCGCCGCACCGAAACCGGGGTGAGGGCGTGGGATATATTGAAAAAATCGATGCACGGAAACTGCAGCCGAACTGGAATGCACCATCGTTTGACGATTCCGAATGGGCATATGCAACCGTGATCGGGTCCCACCCGACGGCGCCCTGGACGGGGACGTTGACTCCGGACCTGACGCGAATCGAAGAAGACGAGATCACGCCGGCCTCGATAACCGCCAGGAAGGGCGGAGGTTACCTGATTGATCTGGGAAAGGTTTATGCCGGTGTCCCGCGCATCCGCTTTTCAGGAGGATCGGCTGGTGAGACGGTGCAGATGCTGGGGGGGTATGCCGTCGAGGAAGACGACGCTATTGATACCGCTCAGAACCAATCCACCGACATGCGCTATTACGCTGTTCTCAGCGGCGAAGACTTTGTTTATGAGCCGGTGGAATACCTGGGTATGCGCTACTTCGAAATCGAGAATGCTCCCATGCCGGTAACGAAGGAAAACTTTTCCTTCGTGGTGAGGCACAGCGTCATGGATGTCTCCGCCTCTTCGTTCGAATCTCCGGACGATACCTTGAATGCGGTCTGGGCATTGATGAAGCATTCACTGCTTACCTGTGCTCAGGAAGAGTTTGTAGACACACCAACCCGGGAGAAGGGCGGGTTCCTTGGAGACGTGGTTATTCAAAGCACCGTGGCCATGCCTGTGATGAACGAGCGGTTGCTGACACAGCGTGCACTGCATGAGTATCTGCAATCGATGGAGCAGCACTGGCCGGGACTGGGTCGTTTGAATGCGGTCTATCCCAACAACGACGGCGCACGCGATATTCCGGACTTCACCCAGTCCTATCCCGTCTGGGTATGGAACTACTATATGGAGACCGGTGATCTCGGATTTCTAACGGCCAACTATGACCGGCTGAAGTCGATCACTGAATATGTGTATCGGCATCTTGATGAGGAATCCGGCCTGATCTGTAATCTATCCGGGGGATCCGGGCCCTACCAGTACGGCATCGTCGACTGGCCGGCCACCATGCGTTTCGGCTACGACATGACGGCGATGCGTACGGTGATCAATGGCTGGGCGTATGCGGATTTCGACGTGGTTTCGAAGATGGCCGGGGTGCTGGGAAAGAGTGCCGACGAAGATCTTTATCGCCGGCGGGCCGCTGCTTTGAAACAGGCGGTAAATTCGAAACTGCGCAAAAACTCCGGGGTCTATGTAGACGGCCTGAACAGCAGCGGATCAAAGAGCTCCCACGTATCACAGCACGCCAATATGCTTCCACTCGCTTTGGGTATCGTGCCCGAGGCTGCGCGAGCAAAGGTACTTGACGTGGTAAAGGCGCAGGAAATGAGCGTCGGCATGGTGACCCTGCCTTGGCTGATCCGCGCCATCGGTGAAGCGGACGAGGGCGAGCATCTGATCAGATTGTTTACTGATCCGGACTGGAACGGGTGGGCGCAATGCCTCAAGCGCGGTGCTACCTGTACCTGGGAAGCCTGGGATGCGGACACCACCGGCAACAGCCAGTCGCATGCATGGGGTGCATCAGGGCTGGAGGGCTATGTGCGTTACATTCTCGGGATCCGTCCGCTCGAGCCGCAGTATGAGAAGGTGCTGATCAAACCGCTCGATTTTGGCGGCAGGCTGGGCTCGGCCGGGGGAAACATACTGACGGACCGCGGTTCGGTATCGGTATCCTGGAAGAGCTCATCGAGCATGTACGGCATGCAGCTGGAACTGCCGGTCAACATGACGGCCCGCGTGGCCGTGCCCAAAGGACGTTCGCCAGATCCTGTAGTGCACGTGGATGGTAAGCCGATGAGGGGAACCGTTGAAGGCAACTATGTGGTGGTCGACGGCATTGGCTCCGGACATCACACCATTATCTATAAACAATAGACAGACACCCGAGGGAGAGAACACATGATGAAACCGATACTTGCCGGTCTGCTGGTTCTGTTGGCCGCAACAGCGGGAGCCGGCGGATTCAGGATCACTGAGTTTGGTGCGGACGGCGGCGGTGAAACGCTGAATACAAAGGCCATTCAATCCGCTATAGACGCCGCGTATGATCAGGGCGGTGGAACCGTTGTGATTCCTGAAGGTGTGTTTGTGAGCGGAGCCCTGTTTCTGAAGCCGGGCGTCAATCTGCACCTCGATGAAGATGCGGTGCTGCAGTGTTCAACCGACATGGAAAACTTTCCGGAACAGCGGACGCGGATCGAAGGGCATTTCGAGGAAAAATTCAATCCGGCCCTGATCAATGCCGATGGATGCGATGGTTTGGTGATTGATGGCGAGGGCACGCTGGACGGCGCCGGCAAGCCGATCTGGGACGTGTTCTGGGAGCGGCGCGCCGGTGATTCAGAGTTCAGAAACCTTGCCGTGGCCCGCGCAAGACTCTGCCTGATCGAAAATTCCAAGAACGTAACCGTTCGCGATGTCACCTTCAAGGATGCCCAGTTCTGGAGCCTGCATATCTACAACTGCCGGAAGGTCGTGGTGGAAGGCGTCCGTTTTGTGGTGCCCGATGATGAAAAGCCGCCCAGCTCCGACGGGGTGGATGTCGACAGCTCTCAGCATGTCGTGATCCGCGACTGCTATTTTTCCGTCAACGATGACTGTATTGCACTGAAAGGTACAAAAGGACCGTTTGCGATGCAGGATAAAACCAGCCTGCCGGTCAGCAATATCCGGGTGTCCGACTGCGTATTCATGCGCGGTCACGGCATGGTCACCTGCGGCAGTGAGGCTACGATTATCCGTGACGTCATTGTGGAAGATTGCGTGGTCAAAGGGAAGATGCCGATCGTACGCTTCAAGCTCCGTCCTGACACACCGCAGCGGTACGAGAATTTTACCTTCCAGGATATTTCCATAGACAGCGATAAGACCCAGTTGTTCCAGATCAAAAAATGGACTCAGTATTTTGATCTTCAGGGACAGCCGGAGCCCGCATCGTTTGTGGGCGATATAACAGTCGCTGATATTGAGGGAACCATCGGTTCGCTGGGCATTATCCAGGGTAATGCGATGACGCAGTTCGGCCGAATCACACTTAAGGATGTAGACGTGACGGTCCAAAACGCTGCATTTGATGTCAGCGACACCGTTACGGAAATCGAGTTGGACGATGTCGAGATAAACGGCAAGCCGTTCGTATTGGATCGATAAGTCGAGGGAGTGCGGCAGATGCGGTTCATGTATTCATGGCGTTGGTTCGGGCCTGCCGATCGTATCCGGCTGGATGAGATCCGGCAGGCTGGTGCAACAGGCGTTGTCACGGCGCTGCATCAGATTCCAGTGGGTGAGGTTTGGCCTCTCGACGGAATTCAGGAGCGCAAGCGGATCATCGAAGCGGCCGGTTTGACGTGGTCGGTTGTTGAGAGCCTGCCCGTGAGTGAGGATATCAAGCGGCACAGCGATGACTATGAACTGCATATCCGGAACTACAAGCGTTCGCTTCGTAATCTGGCGGAGTGCGGGATAAAGACGGTCTGCTACAACTTCATGCCTGTTCTCGACTGGTCGCGTACTGATCTGCAGCTTACGTTCGATGACGGCTCCTACACGTCCGGATTCCAGCTGCATGTGTTTGCCGCCTTCGACCTGTTTGTACTTCGAAGGGAAGGTGCCGGGAACGATTACTCCGATGAGGTGCGGACTGCCGCCGAAGCGTTTTTCAAGGAGCTTGACGCCGACGGTCGTAAGAAGCTGCAGGATACGGTCCTGTACGGTTTGCCCGGTTCGATGCAGACCTACACCCCGCAGGAATTCCGGCATCTGCTCGATGTATACCGCAATATTGATCGCGATCGGCTTAAAAGCCATCTCAGTGCATTTCTCCATGAAGTGGTTCCCGTGGCGGAAGCATGCGGCATTAAACTGGCTGTTCATCCCGATGATCCGCCATGGAACCTGCTGGGACTGCCGCGCATAGTGAGCACGATCGACGACCTTCGGGATATCATCAGAATGGTTGATTCCCCTTCAAACGGCATCACGCTCTGCACCGGGTCCCTGGGCGTAGGCCACTTTAACGATCTTCCGGGTATTGTCGCAGCCGTGGCGCCTTCAATTCATTTTGTTCATCTGCGCAACGTCGTACGGGATGCCGGCCTGAATTTTCAGGAGGAAACGTTTTTTGAAGGCGATATCGACATGGTCGCCGTGGTGAAGGCTTTGATTAACGAAGGGCGTCGCCGCGAGTCCGAAGGTGGGGAGGAATGGATTGTTCCTGTCCGTCCGGACCACGGTCACCAGATACTCGGTGATGTGGGTAAGGACAATTATCCCGGATACAGCCTGTATGGGCGTATGAAAAACCTGGCGGAAATCAAGGGGCTTACCCTGGGTCTGCTGGGGGGCGTATGAGCAGTGGATGAAACCGGCAGTAAAGGAGTGTGGAATGTCTATAAGATTCGGAAAACGTCGGAGCAGGATACTTGCGGGGCTGGTGGTGGCGGTCTTGATGTCTTGCGGCCTGACTTGGGCCGGCGCACCGCAGCGGGAACTGCTATGGCCGGAGGGCGCTCCGGAAGCCAAGGGGAACGATCCGGAAAAGGATATGCCGGCGATTACGATCTACGCGCCCGAAAAACCAAATGGAACAGCAGTCGTTATTTGTCCGGGTGGCGGTTATGGCCATTTGGCTATGGGGCACGAAGGGCGCGATATCGCCGAATGGATGAATTCAATGGGCATTACGGGGGTTGTGCTGGAATACCGAATGGGCAGGGGAGGATATCAGCATCCCGTGCCGTTGATGGATGCCCAGCGGGCGGTTCGCATCGTACGGGCCCGCGCGAATGAGCTGGAGATCAATCCCGCCCGCATCGGGATCATGGGCTTTTCAGCCGGCGGCCATCTGGCCTCTACGGCAGGCACACACTTTGACCCCGGAAATCCGGAGGCCGGGGATCCCATCGAGCGGGTCAGCAGCAGGCCTGATTTCATGATTCTCTGCTATCCCGTGATTGCATTCGACCAACCGTATACCCATAAGGGCTCGCAACGCAATCTGATCGGGGATACGCCTTCCGAAGAGCTTATACGAAGCCTGTCCAATGAAAAGCAGGTCACGAGTGAAACGCCCCCGACGTTTCTGTTCCATACGGACGAGGATACGGGTGTGCCCGCTGAAAACAGCGTGATGTTCTATCTCGCCTTGCGCAAGGCGGGCGTTCCGGCCGAGCTGCATGTCTATCGCAAGGGCCGCCACGGCGTGGGGATGGCACCGGATATCGAAGCTACATCCGCGTGGCCGGAAGCCTGCCGGCAATGGCTTCGGGGGCTGGGCATGCTACCGGACGCATGAGGGATGTATAAATGTTTATCGGGTATTGAGATAGGACGTATATTCTTCCTCGCTGAGGTAGCCGTCCCGATTTGTATCCATATCCGGGAACCTGCTCCAGAGGTTGCCGGTCAGTTCCGCCCGGCTCAGTCTTCCGTCCCGGTTACCGTCAAGGTGGCGCAGCGCGGCAGGGACGGGGGTTCGGTCTCTCCTGGGCGGATCGGTATGGGCGATCTGGCGCCGGAACACTTTTCCGCCATAGGGGTCCTTCTCAATATGGATCGCATATAGCTGCGTTACTTCGATGCTTTTATCCAGATCGGTTGAATACACCGTATAACGTACCCGAAGCTGAAGGGGTTTGGACAGGTCGAGCTGGCGTGCATTAAGGACGAATTCCCGCGGTTCGATATCATGCGCTTGAATTCTGATTTCGGGGGCCTCACCCGTGCTGGGACCAACCAGGCCGACCGGCGACTGGATTTCATACTCGAGCGGATCCGCACTGTTGTCCCATTTCATCCTGTACAGCGGATCGACATGGAATCCGATGTAGAGCCGCCCGTTACCTGTCTCGAGCAGGTTCCGGTCGCCCTCCGCTCTTAGTTTTGCGTAAAACGGCGTTCGCGATGCCTGGGGAGTGATGCGCAGCGGGGAGAACGTTTCGGAGTCGGGATTAAAGTGAACGCGGTCCAGCAGGTCCGGTTTGCCGAGGTCTTTGGCCGGTATTCTGGGCGAGTGGAAGCGGCCGGGTTCGGCTTTTGTGGAAGGCTGCCCGACCAATTGGGCTAAGGCGCTGCGTATCGATTGCGCATCGACCAGGGATCCCCTGAACCATTCGCCCCCATCGGAAGAGTAGATGAAAACACTTTCATCATTGCCGTCCGTCAAGGCGTTCAGGGTCTGGTTGTCCATGCAGTCGTAAAGCCACGTTTGATCGGTCATGAGCAGGTTTTGCGCCTGCTGAACCTGCCGTGCCCGTTCCTGATGAATATAGGGCCGGAGGTATCCGTTGTTTTCAGGGTGGGTGAGCGCCCGGTAGATATAGAAGCATTGAACATTCAGCCCTTTGAAGTCGCTGGCGATGGCTTCTATGTTGCGGTAGTTTTCGATAAAGACCGGGTCCGTCAGGTCACCGAGCACCAGCAGGGTATAGGGCTTATGCGCGACGATGGACTGCAAGGCGGTTTGTTCGTGCTGCGGGCTGTAGACCTGTACATCCGCAAGCTTTCGCAGGGGCTGGGGCTCGTCGCTTTCCTCTACGGGTTTGAGCGCCGCCTGGAGATCCTCCATATTGTGGAAGGCGTGCGAGAGGTCATCGTGGAACAGATCCGGCCGGTCGGGCTCGCCGCGGTTTTGCTTGAAAGAACAGTCCTGAACCAATGCCTGGACTCCATTTTGCAGCGCCAGTCCGCCCGTGCCTTCAAAACCCATGTTGCGGATAAAACCGCAGTCCTGCACTACAGGCGAAAAGGCCCCGGCAAGGATGACGGCACCGCCCGTGCCCGCGGCTTTGTTGCCATTGAATGTGCATTGCAGCAAGTTCAGCGCAACATCCGTTTTTTCGATCACGCTCATGAATATTGCACCGCCGTCACCACCCGATGTATTGAACGTAAAACGGCAGTTTGTGATATCTGCCGATGTTTCATCTTCAAGGCTGATGGCCCCGCCGGCACGTTGGCCGGTATTGGCTGAAAACACGTTATCCGCCAGGGTGAGACGAGAGGCTCCCCGTACAGCAATACCACCGCCTCCCGCTGCCGCGTTTGAGAAAAAGGCGCAATTGGTCGCCGTCAGTTCGATGCGTTCCCCATAGATGGCACCGCCCTGCCAACCGGCAATATTCTTTTCGAAAGTACAGTTGGCGATAAACATTTTCCGCGTGCCGGCGGGGATGGTGATGCCGCCGCCAACGCCATTTTGTTTCAGACCGACGGCATTGCCCCGCGTTATGATAAATCCATCGACGCGGGTGTCGGTAGCGCCCGTCAGAACATGGTAGCAGTTATCGGATTCGTTTCCGGGACTGCCGATATCGCCGTTCAGAATGGTGCGGTTCGCTTTTGGGTTGCGTTCCGCACAAGCCGTTTCCTCTCCCCGGAACCCGCCGTACAGTCGCACACCCGGCTTGAGTTCAAACGTGGCGGTCCGGCCTGTGTCGACCGGTTTATAGACGCCGGCCTTTACCCAGACTTCGCCACCGCCGGCCTGGAATGCGGCGTCGATTCCCTCCTGCAGGCTGTTGAACGCCTGTGCCCAGGAAAGTCCTGTGGCAGCCGGGTTGGTGCCTGCGGCGGCCACGCGGAAAACCGGAACCGCATCAGCCTGTACGAGTGGTGGCGAGAGTGCCAGAATCGTCAGCGCCACCCATGCGCGGGTCGATGGCTTCATTGTGGCGTTGGATAACATGATCAAGGGTGTATCATGACCGGCTTTGAACGCTCAAACCAAAAGACTTAGCGGTAATCGGATTCGCTTTGAGCGAGATTGGTCTTGCGTTAAAAAGAGCGGATTTATACATTCCGCGTTTCTTCCACACGGAGAGATGGTCGAGTGGTTTAAGGCGCCGGTCTTGAAAACCGGAGAGGTGCAAGCCTCCGGGGGTTCGAATCCCTCTCTCTCCGCCAATATCCTTTCTTCCTTCGGGGAGAATTGTGCCTATTTGCAGGGTTTTCCTTGCTATTATTGCCTGAAACCGCATTATTTTCTTCGTAATAATGTATCGTTTCGTTGGGTCTCGTTACGTTTGGTTGCAGTTGAAACAGCAACCAAACTGCAACCAGAGAGGGAATAATGGCGGTTAAGAAATACGATCGGAAGGACCGTGCCAACCAGTACGGAGTAAAGTGGGGCCACTGGAAAAAGCCAAGCTATAAGTTTTTCGAGTTCGAATCCGACCGGGACGCCTTCTTTGATGAGCTGGTGAAGAAGGAAAAGCGGGAAGGCCTGGCTGCTCTGGAGATTTCGACGATGGAGGCCCAGATCATGCGGCACTGCATTGATCTGCTGGGATCCCCGAAGCGCGTTTTGACTGTCTGCGAAGCTGAAGCCGGAAATCTGGCCACCTTGGATATCTCCCTCGCGCAAGCGGTCAAGGAATATCTGGACGAGAAGCTCAACCTTGGCCGGGATGATAATTACCTCCGCGCCATTAAGAATATCCTGGAAC
>JBNKVA010000017.1:0-192184 GCA_050298955.1 Pontiella sp. | reverse complement strand
TAAAATGGTGGTGGGGGATGGATTCGAACCATCGAACTCGTAGAGGGCAGATTTACAGTCTGCTGCGTTTGACCGCTCCGCAACCCCACCGTTTCCGATAAAGGAGCGACTAAAGTACCGAAATATTTTGGTTTGTCTACTATCAATTTGGGCAAAAAAACGATTAATTGGTATTCATCATGAGCATACCGAAGAAGCCGATTGTCTGCTGCGGGTTCACGCCCTGCGTGCAGCGCATTCTTGAATTTCAACATGTGGAGAAGGGGGCGGTCAACCGGGCAGCGCGGGTGAGCATAGGCATAGGCGGCAAGGGGGCCAACACCGCCCGCATGGTCAATCAGCTGGGCGGCGACTGCCTGCTGGTGGGTTTTGCCGGCGGATCGAACGGGGCATTGCTCGAAACCATGCTGAGTGAGGAAGGTGTGGCCTTCGAAAACGTGACCACCCGGGGTGAGACACGGATTTGCCAGACCCTGGTTGAGGCCGGAAACCCGGAAACGACTGAACTGGTGGAGGAGATGCCCGCCATTGATGACAGTGAATGGAGCGCGATGCTGGCCTTGTTTCGCTCATTGGAACTGGCCGGCGCAGTTGTGCCTGTTTCCGGAAAGCTTCCGGCAGGCGCTCCGGTTGATGCGTATGGACAGATCGCCGCGATAGTCGCGGAGCAGGGCGGCCGGCTGCTGATTGATGCTCCCGGCAAGCCATTGCTGTCGGCACTCAGGTATAATCCCTACATGGTCAAGATCAACCATGTGGAACTGGTGCAGACCATGGGTGGAGAGAATCTGATCGATGCCTGCCTGCAGCTGATCGGACTGGGTGCAAGGTCGGTGTTGGTGACCCGCGGCGCGAAAAGCGCATTTTATGTGGATGAACTGCAGACCCTGGAAATCACCCCGCCGGCGATTCGAGCCGTCAACCCGGTGGGCAGCGGCGATGCGGTAATGGCCGGCATTGCCCTGGCGCTGTCCAGAGGGTGCGTTCATCAGGAAATCCTGATTGACGGCATGGCCTGCGGTGCGGCCAATGCGCTGAATCTCAAGTCCGGCTATCTGAAACTGGACGATGTGGATCGGCTGCGCAGGGAAGTGCTTATTCAAATCGTGGAGTGACTTGAAGCGAATCCGGGTTATTTATATTTTTCTTTTCGTGCTGTGCCGGCTCTCGGCGGCAGGGAGTGTGCCGCTGATCGTGACGACGGACAGGCCCGGCAGTGAGACGCTTGCCCTGGTGGGTGATCAGGTGGCCGATATCGTCATCGATGAATCCGATGCCGAGGTCGCGGTGATTGCGGCGAATCTGCTCGCGGAGGACATTGAACGCGTAACCGGACGGAAGCCGCAGGTGCGCAGCGCGTTTCCTTCGGCCGGCAACGCGGCGGTTCTCGTCGGAACCATTGGCCACAGCCGTTTTATTGATGCGTTGGTGGATTCGGGAAAACTGGATGTATCCGCGATTCGCGGCAAATGGGAGTCATTTGTCATTGCGACGATTGACGGACCCGGCAACGGCGTCGATGAAATTCTGGTGATTGCCGGAAGCGATCGCCGCGGAACGGCGTACGGCGTCTTTACCCTTTCGGAATCGATCGGAGTCTCGCCGTGGTACTGGTGGGCCGATGTGCCGTCCGTCAGGAAAGATCAGCTTCATGTAAGCCGGAAAGCCCTGGTGCAGGGCCCTCCGTCGGTAAAGTACCGCGGTATCTTTATCAATGATGAAGACTGGGGGCTGCAGCCGTGGGCGGCGAAGCACATGGACCCGGATATCAGGGACATCGGCCCCAACACCTATGCCCGGGTGTTCGAGCTGCTGCTGCGCCTGAAGGCCAACTATATCTGGCCGGCCATGCATCCCTGCACGCAGGCATTCAACATCTATCCCGAGAACAAGGTTGTAGCGGATCGCTATGCCATTGTCATGGGCGCTTCCCACTGCGAGCCGATGCTGCGCAATAACGTGACCGAGTGGGACAAGGACGCGAGGGGGGCGTGGAACTATGAAAGCAATCCCGACGGCGTGTATGATTATTGGGAGGAGCGTGTCGCGCAGAACGGGCAGTTTGAAAATGTCTATACGGTGGGCATGCGCGGTATTCATGATTCCGGGGTTCCCGGCGGCCGTACCAAAGAGGACAAACTGGATATTCTGGAGCGCGTGATCAAAGATCAGAGAAAGATCATTTCCGAATTTGTTTCCGATGATCCTTCCTCGGTTCCCCAGATTTTCTGTCCCTACAAGGAGGTGCTGGATATTTATAAGCTGGGGATGGATCTGCCGGATGATATTACGATTGTCTGGCCCGACGACAACCACGGTTATATCCGCAATCTCTCCACACCCGGGGAGCGCCGGCGCGCGGGAGGATCCGGTATCTACTATCATATGTCCTACTGGGGGGCGCCGGAGGATTACCTTTGGCTGGCCTCCACCTCGCCGGCTAAAATCGCCTATGAAATGGGCAAAGCCTATGCCTATGGCGCGAACCGGCTCTGGGTGTTCAATGTGGGTGATATCAAGCCCTGCGAACTTGAGATGGAGTTTGCACTGCGACTGGCCTACGACATTGAAAGCTGGCCGGTGGACCGGGCCATGGATTGTCTGGAGAGCTGGGCGGCAGAGACCTTCGGTGATGAGCATGCGGCCGCCATAGCAAAGATATTCAGGGAATACTACCGCCTCACCCAGCAGGCCCGACCGGAGCATATGAACCGGGTGCTCTTTTCGGATGCAGAAAACGAACAGCGTCTGGCGGATTTCAAAACCATATCGGACGCGGCTTCCGCCATCTATTCACGGGTCGATGCAGGGTATCGTGATGCTTTCTTTGAGCTGGTTCTGTATCCGGTCAAGGGCGCCGATCTGATGAACCGGAAGTGGACGTATGCTGCCATGGGCGATGCGGATCAGGCCCTGGCCTCCTATGACGAAATCCAGGAGCTGACCGAGCACTACAACCGGAAGGTTGCCGGCGGGAAATGGGAAGGTATCATGGATTCCGCTCCGAGAAAACGACCGGTCTTCGGCAGGCCCGAGGTAAACCGTGGCGGGGATCACAAGGGGGATGCATCACCGGTGCTTGAGCTGCGAGTTGACGATGCGCAGTGTAAAGGAGATATGAAACTTGCGGATAACGGGATCGTGGCTTCCGGCTCTGCTGTTCACGAGGACGATACGGATTCCACGGCAACGATAAAGTTTACCTCGAAGACATCGCAAAAAGCGGATCTCTATTTTCTTGCCCGGTGTCCCGACACCGACCATGACTCCTGGTTTGTATCCTTCAACAGCAAAAAAACCACCAGCAACGACCATCCGACCGGAACCGACTACAGATGGATCCGGATCATGGAGGTTGAGCTGAAGAAAGGCCGCAATGAGCTCGTTGTTTCACACCGTGAACCGGGCCCGGTCATCCGCAGGGTGGTTTTAATGGAACCGGGTACGGTTCCTCCAAGCACGGCCGAGGTTCCTGATTTTATCTTTGCCGCCCATGAATACTCCGATCTGGACGATGGTGCCGCAGGGCAGTGGAAACCTATTGAAGGTCTGGGGATTGAATCTCATGCCATGGCGGTGTTTCCATACGAAAGGCCATCCATTCGGGAGCGTGACTTCACGCGTGCGCCTTCGATCTCCTATACGTTTGAACGTGATGCGGATCAATGCAGCATCGAATGCCGATTTCTGCCGACCCATCGCATCAACGAGGGCATGGGGCTGCGCTATGCCGTCAGTGTTGATGGCGGACCCATTCAGGTTCAGGATATCAACACCGCCTCAAAGTCGCGTACCTGGGCGGATAATGTCCTTAACGGATTTTCCATGGGGCGAACCCGGCATGAGCTGAGGAGGGGATCCCGGCATACCGTCAGGCTGTACCTGCTTGATCCGGGCATGGTGCTCAGCCAGGTTAGAATATTTTCAGATGAAGCGGGTCGATGACCAGGGCTGGAAAGCCGGGGAATGGACGACTCGGCCGGAACCCCGTTTCCAGTCATTCACCTCTTGTTTATCCGGGTGTGCAGCACGTTAGCTATTGATGGTCCGCCCGACATCAACCTTTGCCCCATTGGTCAGGGTTTGCAGCACGACGCAGTAGCGTTCCGTCAACTCGATCAGCTTGTCCACCTGATCTTCAGGCGCGTCGGTCCGGATATCGAAATTCAGTCGGATCGAGCAGAAACCCACGGGCGCTTCCTGGTCCACGGCCAGGGTTCCCCGGAAATCAAGCGATCCCTCGGCCGAGACGATGGCATCCGCAACGACGATGCCCATGGCGGTCGAAACCGCTGCCAGTGTGACGCCGGCACAAGCCACCAGGGCTTCCAGCAGCATGTCACCGGAACACACCTGGGTGCCGGTTCCTCCTGTTGCGGGATGAAGCCCGGCCTCGATCAGCGCCTTTCCTGTATCGACTCTGCAGCTGATGCCTTCGGATATTCGTGCTTCGGCACGGAGGGTGACGACTGCCGATTCAGGTTTTTCACGGTACTGCCTTTTTAACGGGCTCTGAAGGGCCTTTAGTTCTTCTGGTTTCATCGTTGTTCCAGTGTGATTATCCAAGGTCCATGTGCTAGCGAATGAAACTATATTATATTTGGTTCAAAACGACAACTGCGGGTTTATTCGGTGAGGATGATTCGTGATACAGGTCACTAAGGAATTCGATCAGTTGCGTCTCCGTAATCACATCCGATGGAACGACCAGGTTGGGGACTGGCCGGCTCTTGCCTTCATCGCCTGGGATAGAGAGCTTCCAGCCATGCCCGTCAAACCGGGCCGTCATTAGCTTTCCGAATACATCGAGTCTGAGTGTCTCCATGGATTACTCCCTGACGGTCTATGCCGGAAGTGAGGCTGGCTGCAGGCGTCAGCCTCAGTCGACGGGTTTGACCGCTTATGTTCTTCTATACATTTTGTTTTGTTTCCTGCGGAACGTGATGAGCATCAGTGTTGCGCTGATAAACAAACCGGCGGAAGACGGTTCGGGAATGGTGAAGAATGCCGATTCGGCCAGGTCCAGTTCAGGTATGCCGTTGTCCCATATACCTGAGCCCAGGTAAGTGGTTGTTGTATAACTCTGTGTTTGGGCGTCCAGGGTTGTGACTTTTTCACCTGCGTTCGGTGCCCTTCCAAGTGTCCATAGGAACACGTCTTCTCCTATGCGGGGTCCCACAGGGACGATCAAACCCATAAGATACGTCCCGTCATCACCGCTGAAAGCAGAGGGATGTTCCATCGGATCAGAACCGTTCCAGATATCCCCGTCACCGTTCAGCACACTCCCTGCCCAGATGTTGGTGAATGCAACGGGTGTATTCAGCATGGCTCCGGTTCCGACCGGCAGTGTGAAATCAATCGACCATGCTCCTCCGGAATAGGTTGATGTCTGAGCATATGAGTTTAAAGACGAGTCCCATAACGAGAGGGTGGTTCCCTCGGGAGCGTCCTGAATAAGCATGCTTATTTGATTGGGTGCATTATCGAATGCCGTGCTGATCAGGTTCTCTCCGGGGTGCATATTCCCGCGCGTGTAACCAACTACATTTACGGAGGATACATCAGCGGATGAAGTACTAACGAACAAAACTCCCGCACCCATTATAACAGTAAGTATTCTTATCATTTTATTCTCCTGATAAAGCAGTCGATTAAGCTGGAACACTCCCCATCCAACATGTGAACTATTTATTGTTCCCGGTAGGAATTATTTTCAAGCAAAATAACTTTATTACATGTTTTGATAAGGTCTTGCTGAGAAGGATGACCGTTCCGTCCGGTGCCGTCTTAACCCCATGGATCAGGCGAAAGCATGGACACCATGTCAGTTGGTAATCCGGTCGGAGCGGATAGGGCCACCCGTGCCGGCGGAGTTACTGCACGTACCCGGCCAGTTCGGGGACGACCCGCTGGAGCTCCGCAATGATGAGCTCAGCAATCGCAGCCGCACCATCGGGGCTGAAATGCGTCGTATCGGTTTCGTGATAGTTATAGGCGGCACTGGTTTCCGGTCCGATTTTATTGTGATGCGCTACACTGATGGTATAGAGGTCGATGAAGGGCAGGTCGTTTTCTTCAGCAACGGCCCGGGCGGCCTCGGCATAATAGGAGAGATTCACCTTTACCCCGTCCTCGCGCGGCTTGATCTTTCCGTTTTCATCAAAGTTGCGGCGGGTAACCGAGCTCAGAATAACGGGCCTGCCGCCGGCCGCCCTGATCCGGTCGACATAGGATTCGAGTTTCCGCGATAGACGGCGGTATCGTATTTTTTCTGGTCGTTGTGCCCGAACTGAATCAGGACATAGTCGGGTTTGAGTGCGGCGAGCTCGTCCAGTCTGTCGGACAGCGATTCGAGGGTGGCGCCGTTTTTGGCATAGTGGAGCACCTCGACGTCATCGTTGAAGCGTTCGGCGAAAGCCGGGCCCCAGCCATACTTAGTGGCCACAGTGGAGTCGCCGATCAATCCGATCGTCAATTCAGCTTTCCCGGCCGAGACCGTTTGTACACTCACCATAAGTGCCAAACCCAATATCGTATATGCAACGCCCTTCATGATCATCCTCTGCTTTTGTCTCACTACCTGTATCAGATAATACCTTCCCGTCCCAGCTCGCGGAATATCCGGTCAACTTCGGCGTGGGCGACGTCAATGAATTCCTCGTAGTCAGCGGTGTCCTGACCGGTGGGGTCCGGAATATCCCGGATCTCTGCGGGGTCATCGTGCCAGAGGTATTCCATCAGGAGGTAGGTTTTGCCTTCGGCCTGCTTGAACCGGTCGAGCAGGGCGTCCTTCTGCCACTGCTCCATAACGAGGATGACGTCGGCCTGCTTTACGAGCCTGCGGGTGAAGGGGTCCGAGCTGTGATGCCTGAGGTGGAATCCGTGCATGCGGGCAACGTGCTTGACCACCTGACTGGCTGAGGCGCCGGAGCGAGCCTCAACCCCGGCAGAGAGGATGCGGAGCTTCTTGCGGGCATAGGGCATGTGCGTCCTGATATAATGCTCCATGTACGCATGCAGGTAAGCGCTGCGCGTGATGTTGGCGCGACAGGCGACGATGATGGTGAATTTTTTGGAAAACAGCGTCATGCCGCAAAAGATAGGGATTTGCGGCGCGCAGCGCAATTTTTGCGGACGACTTAATTTGGCCATAAGATGCGTTGCCCGCAGATGACGCAGATAGCGGTTGTACTTTTCTACTAACGTTCCGTGGAATATTGGATCAGGTTCTGTATCGTAACATGTAATCGGGAGATGCATGAAGACGACATACAAGGTAGTGGGGGCGATATTTGGTCTGGGCATGGTGATCCTGCTGGGGTTTCACCTGTTTCTGCAATATGGATTGACGAAAGCCATGCGCGAAGTGGTGCTTCCGCGGGTCAGACAGGAGACCGGCATCGATGTCCGCGTCAAGCGGTTGTCCCTCAATGTGCCGAACGGGCGCCTCTATCTTAAGGGCATAGCGATCCGGAATCCGGAAGGGTTCCGGCTCGAAAATTTTGCTTCGGTTAAAAAGGCTTCGCTTGAAGTGGACGTGCTCTCCCTGCTGAAAAACAAGCTGGTCCGTGTGAAAAACCTCCGTGTGAACGATGCGCGTATTAATGTGGTTCGCAACGAGGCCGGCGATCTTAACATCGACAGGCTGCAGAAAGAGCGGCCTGAGCCGCCGACTGAACCGAGCGCAGAGCCGATGCCCGAGCCGGCCAAACCCGCCGAGCCGCCTGCGCCGCAGGAAAGCCGGCCGGTCGCAGAGCCGAAAACCCTGCCGGAAATCCTGATCGAAACGCTCGCGTGCCAGGCGCGCCTGCGCTATGTGGATATGAAGCTGGATGATATCGACGTTGCGCTTCAGTTGGAGTTGACCGGAAGGAACCTGAGTACACAGCATGACCCCTCCGCTGAATGGGGCGAGGTTTTACTTGAAGGTGCGCTGGGTGATGACAAGACCGGCTTCGTCACTGATCTTCGGCTGGAACTGGCTCCGGTAACCGATCCAGAGGCCTTGTCGTTCGACCTGACCGGGCGGATCATGGAAATCGATCCGGAACTGCTGGAGGAAGCCTATGATAAAATTGGCATCCGTTCGGCGCCTTTCGGTTTTGATCCCCAGTTGTATTGCCGCGAAAACCGGTTTGAGCGTTCTTCGTTTGCGCTCAACCTCAAGGACATCCGGCTGGAGGACAAGCTGGCGGATAAATTGGGTGGCATGGGGTCGATTGAATCGTTACGTTTTGCGGTGCCGGTTGAGGGAACGCTCGAGGAACCCTCCATCGATTTGGCCGGCGCCCTGCTCGGTGCAGTGGGTGGAAACTCACAGTCGCTGCTGACGGCCTTCCTCAGGGGCGCCGCGGCTGGAGAGGCCGGCGCCGAAGATCCGCCGGAAAGCCTGTCGGATGCGGCGGTGGAGGCGCTCGGAAAGCAGGTGGAGGAAGTCGGGGAGAGCGAGGCGCTCAAGAACGAATTGAAGGGCCTTGGCCGCAGGCTGTTTGGAGACTGATATGGATAAGATTGTTCTGAGTATAGTGGCCTATCTGTTCGGAGCTGTTCCGTTCGGCCTGCTGGTAGCCAAATCGCGCGGGGTGGATATTCGCGCGCACGGCAGCGGCAACATCGGTGCGACCAATGTGTTTCGTGTGATCGGCAAAGGGTGGGGAATCTTTACGTTTACGCTCGATGCGCTCAAGGGCTTCGTTCCCGCGTTTGTATTTCCGCGCATTGCCGGCCTGGAAGCCGAATGGGGCGTTCTGTTCGGCATGGTGGCCATTCTAGGCCACAGCTTTCCGGTCTATCTCAGGTTCAAGGGCGGTAAAGGTGTTGCTACGAGCGCCGGCATGCTGCTGGGGGTGGCGCCGGCGGCGGTGGGTATCGGGTTTTCCTGCTGGGTCATCTGCATGGTGCTCTCACGGATTGTCTCGCTCTCCTCCATCGCAGCCGCCGTTGCTGTAGCCGTGGCGGTCTGGATTATCGACAAGGGACTCGTTATCAATATTGCACTGACGGTTCTTGCGTTGCTGGTGATCTGGCTGCATCGAGCCAATATCAGACGCCTGCTCAACGGTACGGAAAACCGGTTTGGTAAAAAGAAGGAGACGGCATAATGAAGGTGGCTGTAATCGGCGATGGAGGATGGGGCACGGCGCTGGCCATGGTGTTGGACCGAAACGGTCATGATACGACGGTATGGGGTCCGTTTCCTGACTATCTGGAGGAACTGAAGGCTGCCGGGGAAAACAAGACCTATCTGCCGGGGGTCGAAATTCCCGCGTCCATTCATTGGACCTCGGATCACGCAGCAGCGGTCAAGGATGCCGGACTGGTGGTGCTGGTGGTTCCTTCCCGATTCTACAAGGCCACGGTCGAAGCGTTCGAACCGCATATTCCTGCTGAGGCGCTGGTCGTGAGTGCCACCAAGGGACTCGACGAGCAGACTCATGAACGCATGAGCGAGGTGGCCGGAAAAATCCTGCACCACGAAGTGGCCGTTCTGTCCGGACCCAGCCATGCCGAAGAGGTGGCGCGCGGGGTTCCGTGTGCCGTGGCCGTCGCCGCCGAAGACCATGCCATGGCCGAGAAGATCCAGCACCTGTTCGTGAATGATGCCTTTCGCGTATATACCCTGGATGACGTAATCGGCGTGGAGCTGGGCGGAGCGCTCAAGAATGTGATCGCCGTGGCCGCGGGCATCGGCGATGGCATGGGCTATGGCGATAATACAAAAGCTGCACTCATGACGCGCGGGATCGCCGAAATTTCAAGGCTTGGGGCTGCGCTCGGCGCCAAGCCGGAAACCTTCATGGGACTCAGCGGCATCGGCGACCTGATGGTGACCTGCATGAGCCGTCATAGCCGTAATCGCGGTGTCGGGGAGCGGCTTGGCAAGGGCGAAACGCTGGAAGAGATCATGGCGGGCATGAAGATGGTGGCCGAGGGCGTGTGGAATTGCCAGGCCGCCAAGGAGCTGGCCGAAGAAAAGGGGGTTTCCGTTCCGATTACCGAAGAGGTCAATGCCGTGGTTCACGAGGGCAAGGATCCGCGCCAGGCGGTGATCGATCTCATGAGGCGTACCCCCCGGCCGGAGCAGGAATAGGTTTTTAACATACGGGCTTTTGACAATGGGAGAGGGGCGCATTAGAGTGCGCCCCTTCATTTTAGACCCAAGGAGCATTTTCATGAAAGTTAAGGCATTCAAGGCGTGGCGTCCGGCACCGGGCAAGGCGGAAAGCGTGGCATCGGTTCCGTACGATGTGGTGGATACTCAACAGGCGGCGGCGCTGGCGGCGGGAAATCCCGACAGCTTCCTCCATGTGGTACGCGCAGAGATTGATCTCCCGGACGGTACGGATCCCTACAGCGATGCGGTCTATGCGCAGGCGAAAACCAACCTCCAGCGTCTGATGGATGACGGAATTCTGGTGCGCGAGACCGAGCCATCCATCTATCTCTACAGCCAGCAGATGGGCGACCACGTCCAGTACGGAATCGTGGCCACCTGCCATGTGGAGGACTATGAAACCGGAAAAATCAAAATTCATGAAAAGACGCGCAGGGTGAAGGAGGAGGACCGCATCCGGTATGTGGACACCCAGAATGCCAACACCGGCCCGGTTTTCCTGGCCTATCGCGACAACGAGGAAATCAATGCGATGGTCGATGCAGCGAAAGCAACGGAACCCCTCTACCGGTTTTCCGCCGAAGACGGCGTAATCCATACCGTATGGAAGTTTGAAAACGCCGGAGGGCTCGAAGCGGCATTCGGCGAAATACCGGCGGCTTATGTGGCCGACGGACATCATCGTTCCGCATCGGCCGCCAAGGTGGGGGCCATGCGGCGCGAGGCCAATCCAAACCATACCGGCGAGGAACCCTACAACTATTTCCTCGCGGTCATGTTCCCGGAAAGCGAACTTAAGATTCTGGCGTACAACCGGGTGATCCTGACGCTGCCCGCAACGAAGGAAGCGTTCCACGCCGCCCTCAACGAGAAGTTTATGGTCGAACCCAACGGCCTGAAGCTTCCCCGTAAGGCCGGTGAAATCTGCATGTATATCGATGGACAGTGGAGCACGCTCACTCCGAAGCAGATGCCCGAGGCGACTGATCCGGTGGCCGCCCTTGATGTGAGCATTCTGCAGAATGAAGTGCTGGCTCCGATCCTCAATATTGCCGATCCGCGCGAGAGCAACGATATTGACTTTATCGGCGGGATCAAAGGCACCGACGAGCTGGAAAGGTGGGTTGACGGGGGGCGCGCCGTGCTCGCGTTCTCCATGTATCCGACCTCGATGGAGCAGTTGTTCTCCGTGGCCGACGCCGGCATGCTGATGCCGCCGAAGAGCACGTGGTTTGAGCCCAAGCTGCGTTCAGGCCTGCTGGTGAACACGCTCGACTGATTGCAGGTCACAGTTTCCGAATGGGAATATCCTTGCGGGTGATTTGACCTTTTCGCCGGCGAATATGGCCGCACATCAGCAGAAAGAGCTCTGCAGCGATGTAGGCATCGCCCTCCGCCGTGTGCCGGTCATGCTGCGGCAGACCGAAGTGGGCGCAAAGATCCTCGAGTGAGGGTGGCCGCTGGTTGATATATCCGGTTTTACGGAAAGGATGCAACTCGCTCATCGCCATCGGACCGACATCAATGGTCGGGTTGCAGAAGCGGATGCCGAAGTTTCGCATCAGCGCATCGTTGAGCATCAACGCATCGAACCAGGTTTGATGACCCACGATGAGTGCCCCGGCTATCTGCGGAAGCAGTTCGGCAAGCATTTCCCTCTCCGGGATTCCCTTCAACGTATCGGATGGAAGAATGCCGTGGATTTCGGTCGCTTTGTTGGCGACAATGTTGGGCTGGTAGACCAGCCACTCGTAGCTTGTATCAAGCTGAATGCTGCCCAGATCGATTTCAATTATTCCGACCGACAGCAGTCGGTCGCGACCCACTTCAAACCCGCTGCACTCCGTATCGAGGGCGATCAGCCGTATTTCATTTATCGGCTTCTTTCGCACCAGCGACCGTTTCGTATGTTCCAGATAGTGCTTTACGAAGTCGGGATGTTTATTGTGCTTGAATGCAATCATTTCTGGATTTCCAGATTGAAGTGACGCCGGACGGTATTCTGCACCAGGCGCTGGACATCGAATACGTTCGCCAACTGCTCCTGTTCGAGCCGGTCGAGCGTTTCAGGATCCACGAAGCGGCCGTCGTCTCCACGACGCAGTCCGGTCAGGGTTCGGAAACGCAGCAGCAGATCATACCCGCTGCGGGCCAGGTTGGCCACCTCCTCCAGCTCCGGACGGGTGGCTGCCAGTTCCTGCCAGCGCCCGCCGGTTGAGTGGTGATTTCTTAGGCCGTAATGCAGGGCAAAGACGCGTGCAGCATCGCGCAGCGGGGTCAGGCCGCGTTTCTTGATGTCGAACTCGCCTTCGTTGAGCCCTTTTTTCTCGACGATAAACTTGCCGCGAAAGTTGAGCGGCGGGGGGGTGGCGACGACCATTTCCGCCAGATTGCGCAATGAACCTTTGCGATTGGCGGTGGTGGCAATATCAAAGACGACATGGCGGACCCTGGCGCAAATGTCACGGTCGCCCGCCACGTGGCGCAGGTCGTAGAGCACCAAAGCCCGGAGCAGGTTGTCGTCGAAGGCCAGTCGACTAACATCCTGGATTTCCTCGATCCATTCCCGGTCGGTCCGGCACCAGCGGGGGTTCGAGGCCATGACGCCTCCCTGACACCGTGAAAAGCCGGCCTCAACCATCAGGTTGATCACCTGTGTCGCCATGTGCAGAAAGATGCCACGGTTCTTTTCGTCGACATCAGCTTGGCCCGAGCTTTTGAAAACGAGGGCATTATCCATATCGGTTCGAAGCACCTGTTCCCGCCGGCCGTCGCTGCCGACCGCCATCCATGCCCAGGGGATATCGGGAAGCATGGTGCCTTTTTCCGCCAGCGATTCTTCCGCCATTTCAATCATCCGGCCAACAAGTGTATCGAAGAGCTGGGCGCAAATCTGGCCCATCACGATCCCGGATATGCCGGCTTCGAGGTAGGTGCGGGCGACCACCTCGATGTCGTCGCAAAGTTCCCTTAACCGGGCCGAAGAACGGGCCCTCTGAATGCTTCTGGCAATGCCTACCGGATGCTGACCGCTCAGCGAGATCAGGTCCTTCGGGGTGCAGACATCCAGCGCCTTGCTGTTGGGCGTGCCGTCTTCCGTGACGCAGACATGGGCAATCCGCTCGTGCAGCATGGTCAGCGAGACCGCCATGGTATTTGTATTCGGAGCAACGGTCACGACCGGGCCCTGCATTATACGCGCAACGGACCTGGATGCTTTGGTGTTGCCGACGACGACTTCGCGAACCAGCTGCATGTTCGTAACAAAGCCCAGCGGAAGTCCATCGCTGTCGATGGCAAGAATAGAGGATAGGTTACGCTGTGCCATCATTTCAGCTGCCGTGCGGATCGGTGTGTCGGGCGGACACGTAAGCAGCCGGTCCAGCGGGCGGGGCTGGATGACCTGAGCTCCGCCGAGCTTGCCTTCCAGTATGCTGCGGGTGCCTTCGCTGTCAAAATCCATGTTGGGTACGGTCCGGCCGACCCGTGTGCCCCAGAAGAGATGCCGGCGGACATAGTTTCGAGCCTGGTCGTTCACCTCCAGGATGAACTGCAGATCGGACCAGGGCATGACATAGAGGATGCTGTCTTCTTTGATCTCGGCCGAAACACGATAGGATTCGCCTTCGTGGAGTGCCGACAGGCCAAGGACATCACCGACATCACGGACATCCACCAGCTCTTCCAGTCCGCTATCCGACCGGTGGTATTCCACCCGTCCCATGGCCAGAAAGAGCACTTCGCCGGAGGGCGGATCGCCCTGTTTCCAGACATAGTCACCCTTGACCAGCACTTTGACCTGCGCCTTTTCGGCCAGCGAGGCGACCGTGGGCGCGGGCAGCATGGAGAACGGGGGGAATTTCTGCAATGCCTCGGCAATGCGCGCGGGAATCCGGTTGGCTTTATTCATGTGTTCCTGCCTTTGAATGATGGACGTTCACAAAATACGCCACAGCTTCCCTGAGGCAAACCAAAAACAGCCCTCCGGTCAAATCCAACCGATATCGCGATAGCTTTTTGGAGCCGCAAAAGCTAATCTGGCTTTCAGTCAATACAAGGAGTTTGAAGTGAAAAATTGGGTTATTTCGGGTTGCCTGATGGCGATGTTGGTGACGAGTGGATGCTCGACGGTTCCGATTACGGGTCGCAAACAGCTGAAGATTATTTCAGAGACGACCATGATCGCGCAGAGCAGAGCGAGCTATCGGGAGGTGATCGCCGAAGGTCCGCTTTCAACCAATCAACGAGAGGTCGAGCAGGTCCGGCGGGTAGGTCGGCGCGTATCCGCCGCTGTTGAGCGCTATTTTGCGGCTGAGGGGCAATCGAATCTGCTCGAAGGTTTTAACTGGGAGTTTAACCTGATCGATAAGGATGAGCCTAACGCCTGGTGCATGCCGGGAGGAAAAGTGGCGTTTTATACCGGCATCCTGCCCTATACGAAAGATGAGACTGGGATCGCCGTGGTGATGGGGCATGAGATCGCCCACGCGGTAGTCGGCCATGGCACCGAGCGGGTCAGCCATCAACTGCTTCAGCAGGGGGGCGGCATTCTCTTCTCTTCCGTTTACAAGGATTCCGAGTACCACGATGCAATCATGCAGGTGTACGGAATCGGCAGCCAGGTTGCCGGCATTCTTCCATATTCCCGGCTGCATGAGAGCGAGGCGGATCGGCTGGGACTGATCTTCATGGCGATGGCCGGATACGACCCGCATGCGGCCGTCGGCTTCTGGCAACGCATGAGCGCATCCGGCGCCGGACAGCCGATCGAGCTGCTCAGCACACACCCTTCCGACGAACGGCGCATTGCCCAGATTCAACGGTATCTGCCGGAAGCGATGCAATACTACAGGCCCTGAACGGAAACAGCTTATGACGCTCTACGAAGCAGATACCATTGCGGCGATCGCAACGCCGCCCGGTGAGGGCGGGGTGGGCATCGTCCGCATTTCCGGTCCGGATGTATGGGATATTGCCGATGCGCTTTTTTCACCCCTGGATAAATCACCCGTATCCCGGCGGGAGCACGGAACCTTTGCGTACGGCAAGGTGACCGATGCAGAGGGGGATGAGATCGATACCGGGCTTGCATTGGTGATGCGCGCGCCGAAGAGCTACACCTGCGAGGATGTGGTGGAAATCCAGGGGCACGGCGGCGCGGTAGGCATGCGCCGCATTCTGCGCCGCGCCCTCGAATGCGGGGCACGGATGGCTGAGCCGGGTGAGTTTACCAAGCGCGCTTTCCTGAACGGGCGCATCGATCTGGTTCAGGCCGAGGGTATCTTCGATCTGATCCGTGCCCGTTCCGATCGCGCGGCGAGCGCCGCCATGGAACAGATGGAGGGCCGGCTCAGTAAAAAGTTTGATTCCATTTATGATGCGTTTCTGGAGGTGGCGGCCAATCTGGAAACCACGCTGGATTTTGTGGAGGATGAGTTGCCGGATGATGTGTTTTCGGGGATTGCTGAGCTGCTCGACCGGACCTTTCTTTCGCTGGACGAGCTGCTGGATACCTGGGACGAGGGCCGCCTGCTGCGCGAAGGTGCTCGCGTCGTGATCCTGGGCCGGCCCAATGCCGGGAAGTCGACCTTGTTGAATGCCCTGCTGGGGTTCAACCGTGCCATTGTATCGAGCACGGCCGGTACGACCCGCGATACCATTGAGGAGGGATTTGTGCTCGACGGCATTCCGTTGCGCATCGTGGATACCGCCGGCCTGCGGGAAACCGATTGCGAGATCGAGGCCGAGGGGATCCGGCGTGCAGAGGCACACGGCCTGGAAGCCCATTTGGCGATCTATCTGGTGGATGCCTCCCAGCCATTACATGAAGAGGATCGCATCCGGCTTGAAAAGCTGATTCCCGAAAAGAGTGTGGTGCTGCTCAACAAGGTGGATCAGGGAAATCGGGTTGAGGGGATCAAAGGCATTGAGGCCAGCCTGCTGGAAGGAACCGGTATTGAGGCGCTGAAACGGGCCATGGCGGAAACCCTCGAAAGAGGCGCCGACCTGCAGGCACCGCCGCATGCGGTTATTTCCGAACGTCACCGGCAGTTGCTGGTCAAAGCCCATTCCGAAGCAAAACATGCTCGGGAGTTTCTGAATATAAATGTCGAGGAGAATGCGGTGCTGGCCAGTGAACATCTGCGCTCGGCCCTGGAATATCTCGGCCAGGTGACCGGGCGGGTCTACCACGAAGAGCTGCTGGATAATATTTTCTCGCGCTTCTGCATTGGGAAATAAGGGTTGAATTAGGCCCGTTTACAGGTAGATTTTGCAGGCTTTGCACAACAAGAGGATTTAGACATGAGCAGGAATTTGGCTCCCATCGTCAAGTGGGGCACTGACAAAAAATACAAGAAGGTCGAAGATTATCTTCTTCGCCCGTCCGTGGAGGATCGGGCGATGGAAGCGGCCGCCACCATTCTGGCTGACGTGAAAGAGCGCGGCGACAAGGCGGTCATTGAATGCGCGCGCCGGTTCGACGGTTCCAATGTTTCAACGCGCCGAATTCGAGTAACGGCCGAGGAGATCGCCGAAGCCGATGCGCTGGTTGATGATGATTTTAAAATAGCAGCCGGAGAGGCGCACCGGCGCATTGTGGCGTTTTCGAAAAACGGCCTGCGCGGGGATTGGAAGATGGATACGCCCCGGGGCGGCATGCTCGGCGAGCGGTTCGTGGCCTACGACCGCGTAGGAGCCTATATTCCCGGCGGCGCGGCGCCGCTGGCGTCCACCGCCCTGATGACGCTGACACTGGCCAAGGTGGCGGGGGTCAAGGAACTGGTGGCGTGTTCACCGGCCGATGCGGCCGGGAAGCTGAACCCGTATATCATTTATGCACTCAATCTGGCCGGTGCGACGGAAATCTATAAAGTCGGCGGTGTACACGCCATCGGCGCGATGGCCTACGGCACAAAGTCGATTGCCAAGGTGCGCAAGATTGTCGGGCCGGGCGGTCCCTACGTAACGGCCGCCAAGCGCCAGGTATACGGCGATGTGGCGCTCGACATGGTGGCCGGTCCCAGCGAGATAGCGGTGCTGTGCGATACCTCAGCAAATCCGGCGCACGTTGCCGCCGACCTGCTCTCGCAGGCGGAGCACGGAACCGGTTCAGAAAAGTCGCTGCTGGTGACCACTTCGCAAAAGCAGGCGGAGGCCGTTCGGGCTGAAGTGCTCAGGCAGGCCGCGGAGCTTTCCCGCTCCGAGCCGATCAACAAGGTGCTGGCCAACGGAATGCTGCTGGTGGTGGTGAAGGATCTCTCGGACGGCATGAAGCTGTGCAACCTGTTTGCTCCGGAACACATGGAACTGATCGTCAAGAATCCTTCCAAATGGGCGGACAAGGTGGTTAATGCCGGAGCCCTGTTTATCGGCGAGTGGACGCCGGAGTCGGTGGGCGACTTTGCGGCAGGGCCGAGTCATGTACTGCCGACCGGCGGGACGGCGGCTTATTTCTCCGGTCTGACGGTTGAGGATTTCCGCCGCCGCATCAGCCTGATCCAGTTTACGCGGGAAGATCTGCAGGAGACGCTGCCGGTGGTTGAAGCCTTTGGTCGCATCGAAACGCTCGACGGTCATGCGCGTTCCGCTACAATCCGTTTTGAAGACTAGAAAGTATCTATGAATAATTTGATTAGAAAATCGGTGCAGGCCATGTCCGGCTACGTGCCCGGCGAACAGCCGAAGGGCGAGGGCATCATCAAGCTGAATACCAACGAAAACCCGTACCTGCCTTCCCCGGATGTGCAGGATATCCTGTCGATGGTCGATATCGCAGTGTTGTCGCGCTATCCCGATCCGGTCTGCCTGGAGCTGCGCCGGGTGATTGCTGAGCTGCACGGTTGCGATGTGGAAAACGTATTTGTCGGCAACGGATCGGACGAGGTGCTTGCCCTCAGCATACGTGCGTTTGTGGAGCGCGACGGTTCGGTCGGATATTTTGATCCATCCTATTCCCTCTATCCGATTCTGGCGGATATCGAGGATGCGGAGAAGCGGCCGGTTCCGCTGGATGCCGCCTTCGGATGGAACATGCCGGATGACTATTCCGCTTCGCTCTTTTTTCTGACTCATCCGAATGCGCCGACGAGCCTGACCTACGGAAAGGAGTTGATCCGGGGATTCGTGAAGGCCTTTGACGGAGTCGTGCTCATCGACGAGGCGTATGCGGATTTTGCCGATGACAACTGCATGGATCTGGCGCTCGATCACGGCAATGTGCTGGTTGCCCGCACACTTTCAAAATCCTATTCGCTGGCCGGCATCCGGCTAGGCTATTGCGTGGGACAGGCCGACCTGATCGGGGCCATGTACAAGATCAAGGATTCGTATAACGTCAATTACCTCACGCAGGAAATTGCCCGCGTGGCGATCCTCGACCAAAACACCATGAAGGCCAATGTGCAGGCCATTGTCGAAACCCGGAAAATGGTCGCCGAAAAGCTGGAAGAACTGGGATTTGAGGTCTGCGCCTCGCAGTCCAACTTTGTATGGATCAAGCCGCTGGCCATGCCGGCGGAGACGTTGTTCAAGGCGTTGCGGGCCAAAAATATTATCGTGCGCTACTTTGGAAATGACGAACGCACGAAGGATTATCTGCGCGTGACCATCGGAACGGCGCCGGAGATGCTGGCCTTTCTGGATGGAATCGGGGAAATCCTGAACGGGGTGGAATGACGGCGTTTGTGGATGCCGCATCGGCGGCATGGAGCGGATTCGCCTGCTTGACTCACTTTCGGGTTCGGGCATAATGCCGCGCTAACTCAGAGGATTGACTGGATGATCAAGGTTTCTGGAGTAACAAAAAAATATCCTGCTCGGCTGGCCGTCGATGACATTTCGTTTGAGGTCAACCGGGGTGAAATCGTTGGTTTCCTGGGGCCGAACGGGGATGGAAAAACAACGACCATGCGCATGCTGGCCGGCTACCTTCCGATGGATTCCGGAACGATTGAGGTGGCCGGATTTGATGTGTCTGACCAGCCGCAGGAAGTACGGAAACGCATCGGCTACCTGCCGGAAAGCTGTCCGCTTTATCCTGAGATGCGAGTGGATGAATACCTCCGTTTCCGCGCCGAGCTGAAGGGGGTTAAACCGGCCGCACGCAAGGCGAAGATTAACGAAGTCAAGGAGCAGTGCGGACTGACGGACGTGGGCAAACGGATTATCGGCCAGCTTTCCAAAGGATTCCGCCAGCGCGTTGGTCTTGCTGATACGCTGGTGCATGACCCCGACCTGCTGATTCTGGATGAACCCACGGTCGGGCTTGATCCGTTTCAGATCCGACAGGTGCGGGAGCTCATCACCCGGCTGGCCGAGCGCCATACCATCCTGCTTTCCACCCATATTCTGCAGGAGGTCGAGGCCATCTGCGAACGCATCCTGATCATCAGTGACGGCCGGATCGTGGTATCGGATACGGAAGAGAACCTGCACCGCAAACTTCACGCCTGTTCGATTATCGAAATGGAAATTATGGCGGATAAAGACGCGGCCGTGGCCAAGGTGGGTGAACTGGCCGGAATGGATGTGCGCAATGCAAATGAACTGGCCGATGGGTGGCTCTGGCTGGAGATTGAAGCGGACTCGCCCGCCATGCGGGTCGAGCTGTTCAACCTGGCTGTGGCGGAGGGCTGGGTGTTGCGGGAGCTGAGTGAGCAGCAGCATTCGCTGGAGGATGCATTTGTACAGCTCACCAGGGACGGAGGGGCAAAACAGTGAGTGTGTTCCTGAGCCTTTTGAAAAGAGAGTTGTGGGGCTATTTTCTGTCTCCGATTGCATATGTGGTGATGTTTTTCTTCTGGGTGCTGACCGGCGGGAACTTTATTTGGTTACTGATCCAGATGGCCGACGGGGAGTCGCTTATATTTGCAACACAGGGGATCTTCGGCGGCCTGGTGTTGTCGTTTGCGGTGCCGTTTGTCGTGCCGCTGATCACCATGCGGCTCTTTGCCGAGGAGCGGAAGCTGGGCACGCTGGAGGCCCTGCTGACCACATCGGTCCGCGTCCCCGAACTTGTGCTCGCAAAGTTTTTCGGTGCGCTGGTGTTCTATGTCGTGCTGTGGCTTCCTGTCCTGGCCTATATTGCCACGCTGATCTATCTGTGTCCTCCGGAGGTGCTGGGTTTTCCCGATATCGGATCGCTCTGGACGGCGGGCCTCGGCATTGTGCTGGTGGGCAGCCTCTACATTGCGATCGGACTCTGCATGTCGACGATCACATCCAATCAGATTGTTGCGGCCATTTCGTCTTTCGCCCTGCTGTTCGGGGGGACACTCGTGCTGGCATTCATGGCCGCCAACTCCCAGGCCAGCTCGGTGCGCGTCATTGGCCAGTACTATTCGTCCTTTGTACATATGATGGATTTTGCGCGAGGCATACTGGATAGTCCGATTATTGTAATGTACCTCTGCAATACGGCATGGGTTCTTTTTGTCGCCATCAAGATTGTCGATGGCCGCCGAGGATAGCTTCGCAGCTAAGTTGAGAAGAGAGCAGATGAAACAGTTTAGAAATAGGTTCAGTGCGGTTGTTGCGGTGTTGCTTGGCTTGATTCTGGTGCTGCTGATCGGCGTGGCGACACTGCGAAACCGGGTGCGCTTTGATGTCAGCGACCGGAACTACTATAAGTTGTCCGAAAAGACATTGTCACTCCTGGATCAGCTGGAGCAGGAGGTGAAAATCACGGTGTTCTTTCAGCAGGAACACATGCTGTATGACGACATCGAAAACCTTCTGGAAGAATATCAGTACCGCTGCCGGAATATTCGGGTTGAATGGGTCGATCCGCTGCGGGATCCGGCGCGAGCGGAAAAACTGGGAACCCAGTATGGAATCACCCCGGCGCAGGTGGTTGTTTTTGAAATAGATGGCAAGAGCAAGGCGCTGTATCAATCTGATCTGGCTGAAATGCAGGTGATGCCCCGGCAAACGAATCCGGTTTTGACGGCGTTCAAGGGCGAGCAGGCCTTTTCGAGCGCCATTCATGCCCTGGTTGAAGGTGAAACGCCAAAGGCGTATTTCCTGGCCGGGCATGGAGAACACCGGGTGACAAGTTTTGATCCGAAGGTTGGCTACAGCGATATTAAGACGATTATTGAACGCGACAACATCGAGACGGATGAACTGCTGCTGAGCGGTGAAGAGGACATTCCGTCCGATGCGGCGGTTCTGATCATTGCCGGCCCTGTGCACAAGATGAGTTCCGTTGAAGTGGAGATGATTGAGGAGTACCTGAGCCGAAGCGGTCGCCTGTTTGTGCTGTTGGATGCCGTGAAGGAGACGGGCCTGGAAGAGATGCTTCAGCGTTGGGGCGTGCTGCTCCGGAATGACATAGTACTGGATCCGGCCAATACCCTGCGCGGCAGCGATGTCCACATTCAGGAATACTATGAGCATCCGATCAGCCTGCGCATGCGGCGGGATGCCATCGCCCAGTTTATCCTTCCCCGATCGGTTGAGCCGCCCATGGATGAGCAGGGGAATATCGTCATGCCCAACGATTTGCTGACCGTTATGCCGCTCTTCAGAACATCCGACCGAAGCTGGTCGGAAACCCAGTTGACGGTATCGTCACCGCAGTTTGATGAAGATACGGGCGATGTCCGCGGACCCATCTCGCTGGGGGTGGCGGTGGAGCGGGGTGCGGTGAGGAATGAACTGGACGTACAAATCGATCCGGCAAAAATGGTGGTGTTCGGCGATTCGGATTTTGTCAGCAACGGATCGATGGTCGGGGGCAATGCCGATCTGTTCATGTGTGCGTTGAACTGGCTGCTGGATCGGGACGAGGCCCTGGCGATTGCGCCCAAGCCCATCGAGGAAGTGAAATTGGGGCTGACCCGGAAGATCTTCCGCAGATTGGGGTGGATCAATCTCGCCGCCATACCCGGTATCGCGGTCATGCTGGGATTGATCGTCTGGTCCCGAAGGAGAAAATAGTGTTCATAAAGGATCGATCCATACGATTTCTGCTGATCAGCATCCTGCTGGTTGGATTGTTTATCGTTGTACAGGAGAACTGGCGCAAGCGTACTCCTCAACGCGTGTACGACCAGATCAAGGTATTCGACCTCAACCCGTCGGCGCTGACCCTGCTGCGCTTCGAAAGCACAAATTCCATCGTCGAGTGTGAGAAGGAGAGCGGGGTCTGGATGGTGGGTGACAGTGAAGGCAACAAGGGCCGTGCGGACCTGGCATTGTTGCTGAAGCTGATTGTGGACCTGGATTCCCTGGGCAAGGGAACCACCATTACGGCCAAGCAGCTGAAGCTGAGAGGCATTGATGCTTCGGAATATGGATTCAACCCTCCGACCATGGAGGTCACCGCCGTTGACAACCGCGGCCGCACCACATGGGAAATCGGCCGAATCACCCCGACGGAGATGGAGGTCTATGTCCGGGAAAAGGGGAAGGATGAAATCTACACCATTCATCGCTCCTTCTGGGATATGATTCCGGAAAAACCCGGCGATTTGCGCAACAGAACCCTGTTTACAGGCGATGCTGCAGGTGTCAGGAGCCTGGAGATCCGCGGTGACAGCGGCTTTGTTCGTATTGTGAAGGAAGCCTCGGGCTCCTGGCGGATTCAGCAGCCGATCGAGGCGGCGGCGGATCCCTACGAAGTCGTTCAATACATCCAGAATCTGCTCGAGATCAGGATTGAAGATTTTATTGCTGAAAATGTGTCGGATTTATCCGCGTACGGCCTTCAGAGCGGCACCCGGCAGATATCCCTGAGTGCGTCGGATGGGGTTTCGAGCGCCCTGATTATCGGAGATTCCATACCGGGACGACCGGGGCTGCTGTATGCCCGACGTGCCGATGACACATCGGTTTTTGCGCTGAAGGAAGCGGTTCTCAAGTTTTTCGTTCTTCCGGAAAATCCGTTCCGTGATGCCCGAGTGCTGACGATGGATCCCGGCAAAATTACGGCGATCCGGCTGCAGTATAACAATGAGCAGCTCGACCTATCCATGGACGATCAGGGCGAGTGGAAGATTACCAATCCGGTGGTCTGGGATGCAGACCGTGAGGCGGTTGCAGAGCTGATTGATTTGTGGGGAAAAGCAGTGATCACAGATTACGACCTGGCCGCGGGGACGGCGGTAACGGAGTGGACCCTGGAATTTATTTCCGGAGATGGAGCCACGACCAACCGGGTTGAAGTATTGGCGCGCGGGGGCGCTCAGGACGGATTGCTCATCCGGCTGAATCAGGATAGAGCCATTCACCAAATCAATTTACCCATCGTTCCGAACTCGATTATCGATCCGCTGGTCTATAAGGACAAACGGATCTGGAGTCTGGCCCGCAATGACATCAGCAAGCTCATGCTGCAGCGCTCCGGCGGAGAACAGCAGGTGGTGGAGCGGTTGGCTGATGGAACATTCGGTGCTGTTGGGTCCAGTGGTAATGCGCATGTAGACGAGAGTTCCGTCAACCGGGTGATCAACCGCTTATGTTCGCTCCAGACCGCAGAGTATATCGATTACAATCCACGGGACTCCGCCATCTATGGTTTGGATGATCCATCGGTCGAGCTTTATGTGGGTTTGTCGAATGCCGATCAGCTGGGACGGGTACTGCTCATCGGACATGAATCCACAGAGGGCTACTATTCCATGGTGAAGGGACGAGACGTGGTCTTTTACCTGGATCCGGCAACGGTTGAAATTCTCGAGTCGGACCTGGTGAGCAAGCCGGAAGGCTCGATGCTAAGTCAATGACCGGGCGAAGGCTTATTCCGCGGTTGAGCATCACGGCCTATCGGGTTATGCGCAGGCTGGTGTGCTTCATATGCATTATTCTGGCGGTCATGCTCGGCGCCGTGACATACCTCAATCTGGTGGGCCTCCCGGAGCCGATTCTTCGAAGGATTATTCAGCAAGTCAATGCATCCGGGATCCCCGTCGATGTCGAGAAGGTTCAGCTGTCACTCTATGGATGGCGGGCAGTACACGTGCGGTACTACAGCGCGCATCCTGACGATCTGGATCCGATAATCTATGCCGATGAGGTGTATGTGCGTAAGACCAAAGTGGCCGCTGAAGGCGGCCACCCGATTGCCGGATATGCTATAAAGGCCAATGATATCAGGCTTAATCCTTCGGTCCAGTGGTGCATGGGTCTTCCCGCGGATAGTGGATTGAGGCAGGTGGAGCACCTGTCGATGCAGCTCGGAAAACGGTCGGATGGCATTGTCATTCGGGACGGGATGATTCTGTGGGGTGACACGACCCTGCAGCTGAATGGTACCTGGTTCTTTGATACAACCGGCGGGACAACTCGACCTTCGATTAGCGATAAAGACTCTCTCCCATTCCGGATTGAACCGGAGTTGTACGCCCGGTTCGAAGAGGCGGTGCAAGCGCTCGATCTCGATGAACAGATCGCGGTGGATATCGATTTTCATCTGGATGCTGAGCATGTGATCTCCAATCGAGTTACGCTGACTGTTGAAACCGGAGCGTTCAGCTTCCGGAATATGCCGTTCAGCGGTGCGGATGCAGCTCTTCTGTACGAAAACACACGGGTGGCCCTCAATCACGCCGTTCTGTATAGAGAACAAGCCCAGCTGGGTGTTGAAGGCGCCTACGACTGGGGTAGAAATGAAGTCGAGGGGGCCGTCTTGAACAGCATTACCTCGACACGACTGTTCCTGTTGCTGCCGAATACCGTTGTGCACTTCCTGACGGGCCAGCAGATTCAGGTCGGATCTTTTCCAGTGTTTGAGCTGAAATTCGGACCGGCAGCGCCGGCCGATCTGTTTCGCAAGATCGAAGGATCGTTTGCCATTGAGGAGTTAACGTTCCAGGGGCTTACCGTCAGCGATTTCAAGGGACGGGTGGACCGAAACGGAAGCCGGCTGGATCTGCATAAATTAGAGGGTGAAGTCCTGGGACAGGAGTATCGTGCGGATGAGGTGGGAAGCGGTCTCCGGGGTGGAACGGTATCCGGTTCCTGTTTTTGGGATCCCGACCGCCGTGAGTTTGGTGTTGAGGCGAAGGGTGCATGCGACCCGAGCCTGCTGCTGGGGCCCTTGTCCAGGGTTCACATCGCGACAAACATCATTTCCAGGTTTGCCTTTGACGGTCCCGCTCCTCAGTGCCAGCTGGAACTGGGGGCGTGCTATGAGGACTGGAGCAGCTTTTTCCTGAAGATACAGGGAACCGCCGAAAATATGCGGTTCCATGATGTGCCTTTTTCATCGGTCAGTGCTTCGGCCGACTATGCCGAAGGCACACTCTGTCTGGATCGTATCATTGCAAAGCAGGGCAATGATTACATCAACGGGACTGCCACGCTGGATTTCCGCAGAGGGGTTGCCGGATTCGATGGGAGGTCCAGCGTTAACCCCGCAACACTGGAGAACGTGATCTATCCCCGCCATGGGATCTTCAGTCGGGCTGTCCACGTTACCGGGGCAACCCGGATCAGCGGTCAGGGGGTCGTGGATTGGCGCCGGATGCAGTCCACTTCCTTTTCGGTCGATGTTGCAGCAGACCGGGTGGATCTGCCGATGGCGGCGCTGGATGACGTAACGGTCCGGGTATCCGGCGAAGGGGATGCCATTGCATTCCGGAATGCAACTTTCAATGTTTATGGTGGAGGAGGGACGGGTTCCTTCACCCTGCACCTGGATCCTTCTCAAACCAATATTCCGTACCAGGTCGATGTTAAGGTGAATGATGCCGCTTTCAATGACTGCCTGGCCTATCTTTTCCCGGGCGGCGAACATACCGCCAGCGGCAAGCTTTCAGGCGTTCTTCAGGCAACGGCGGACTTCACCCGGAGTTTCTTTCATTCGGCCAATGGTAGCGGCTATATACGTATTCGTGATGGTCAGCTGGCCGATCTGCCGCTGTTTCACGGTTTCTCCAGCGCTATGCGCGTGGTGCTTCCATCGTTCAAGATGTTCTCCATTAATCGGCTGAACGGAAACTTTGAATTGAAGGATGGAGTCATTCACAGCAAAGATGCCTATTTCGATGGGCATTTAATCAGCGCGAAGGGGTATGGGAGCTATTCGGTTCAGAATGGATTCGATGCATTCGTGCAGGTCCAGATGCTCAGTGATAATGAAGTTTCAAGGGTCCTTCGCTTTTTCACCGACCCGCTGCTGAAGCTGTTCGAAGTGAACCTGACCGGAACCTTTGATAAGCCCGAATGGACGCTCAACCCGTTTTCCTCATCAAAATGATGAGGCAGTCGGCGGCGCTAACGATTTGAAATTAACCTGCATTCATCCTATATATCGAGACGTCACCAAGGAGATGCTTCTGTGAATTTTGATGCTTTTCATCCTGCGTTCTGGGCCGCCCTCCTGGGTTGGATTGTCGCGCAATCCGTTAAGATGGTCTGCAGCTTCATCGAAACCCGGCGTTTGGACTTCAGCTATATGGTCAGTACCGGCGGCATGCCCAGTGCGCATTCGGCCATGGCCAGCGCGCTGGCTACTTCGCTTGGCCTTTGCGAAGGATTTGACTCATCCTTATTCGCATTGGGTTGTGCATTTGCCATTGTCGTGATGTTTGATGCGCAGAGCGTCCGAAAAGCAGCGGGCGAGCAGGCCAGGCTGTTGAACCAGATCGTGGATGAGCTCCTGCACGAGCACCACTTGTCTGAAAACAAGCTGAAGGAACTGCTGGGGCACACCCGGTTGGAAGTGCTCATGGGATGCCTCACGGGCATCGCAACCGCGGCGGCCGCATTCCGCTGGATCCATCCCTAGCCCCTGTTGGCGGATATATCTGTTTCCGCTTCTACTTGCATCGCGGTCTGATTTGCGTATACATGCCCGTTCGTTAAGCGGAACCGCGATATGGTGTTCCGTTCATTCGGGGTCGATTTCTTGCGATGGGCGCGGGAGACATGGCTTCGAAACTGCAGGGCTGGAATGGATGAAGCCTTTCGGCCGCGGCGGGAAGACTGTTGACCGTTTCCGCCCTGCTAACAGCCAGCCGCCGTGCTGAGCAAGGATATCATGAAATTCAATGAAATGGGGCTAAGCCCCGAAACGCTCAAATCCATTCAATCACTCGGATTTGAAACACCCACCCCGATTCAGGAGCAGGCCATTCCCGTTTTGCTCGAGGGCCGGCGTGATTTTGTCGGACTGGCTTCAACCGGTACCGGAAAAACCGCGGCGTTCGGGCTGCCGCTGCTCGAACGGATTGATCCGGATTGCGCGTTCCCGCAGGCCGTGGTGCTCAGCCCGACGCGTGAACTCTGCCTCCAGATTGCAGGCGACCTGCGTAATTTCTCGAAGCATCGCCCCGGCCTGAGGATTGCGGCTGTGTACGGCGGTTCCAATATTTCCACGCAGATTCGCGAGCTCAAGCACGGCGCGCAGATCATCGTGGCTACCCCGGGTCGTTTGCTCGACCTGATTGAACGCCGGGCCGCCAAGCTGGATCAGGTTTCCATGGTCGTGCTTGATGAAGCCGATGAAATGCTCAATATGGGTTTCAAGGACGAACTCGACGCCATTCTGGAAACAGCACCGGAGCAGCGCGTAACCTGGCTTTTTTCCGCCACCATGGCCAAGGGCGTGGCGCGCATTGCGCAGAATTACCAGCACGATCCCGTTGAAATATCAGTCGGCGGGCGCAATGAGGCTGCAGCCAACATTGAACACTTCTGCTTCATGGTTCACGAAAAGGATCGCTATACCGCTCTGAAACGTATTCTGGACTATCTCCCGGAAATCTATGGGCTGGTCTTTTGCCGTACCCGCGCCGAGACGCAGCAGGTGGCTGAAAAGCTGATGGCCGACGGCTATTCTGCCGATGCCATTCACGGCGACCTCTCGCAGTCGCAGCGCGATTATGTCATGCGCAAGTTCCGGCAGAAAACCGTGCAGGTTCTCGTGGCCACCGATGTTGCGGCGCGCGGGATCGATGTCGATGATATCACGCATGTGATCCACTACAAGCTGTCGGATGAAGTGGCGGCCTATACCCACCGTTCCGGGCGAACGGCCCGCGCCGGTAAGTCGGGCGTATCGATTGCGCTGATCAATATGCATGAACGCCGGCGCATTGCCGAGCTGGAGCGCCGCAACAATATCCGCATCCGGCTGGAAAAGGTGCCCGACGCGCGGGCGATTTGCGAAAACCAGCTCCTGGCCCTGATTCATCGCGTCGTGGAGGTGGATGTGAATGAAGAGGAGATCCGCGATTATCTTCCGCCGGCCTTCGAAGCACTATGCCATCTCGACAAGAAGGAGATCATCAAGCGCTTTGTCGCCGCCGAGTTCAACCACTTCCTCGACTACTATCGCGACGCCGAGGATATCAACGCCAAATCCAAACCGCGCCGCGAACGGCAGCCGGGACAGCAGCGGTCCGAAAACGCAAAACGAAACCGCCGCATGCAGGCCTACGACACCAAGCGCTTTTCCATTAATGTGGGCCGCGTTCACCGGGTCAACGCCGGTGCGATCGTCCGGCTGGTCTGCGAAAACTGCAACCTGAAATCCAATCAGATCGGGGCCATTGATCTTGGCCGCGACACCTCCTTTTTTGAAGTGTCCAAGGAGGCCGCCGGCGCCATACGTGCAGGTATGCAAAGCCTGAAACTCGACGGCCGCAAAGTCAGCATCCGTTCCGCTTCCGGCGAAGGGCGAAAACCGCAGCCGCGCAAACGGCGGGAGTAAAGGAACGCCGGCCTGATCCGGTTTCCAGGATACACCGTTGCAGACCCGACCGCATTGTGTTGATTTACCTGTTCGTCTAGTATGCATCGAAACGCCATACAAAAAACCGGGATGCCGCGAGGAAGCTTTATTCAGATTCAAGGAGGAGAAGCATGACAGGAAATGTTTTCGTTACCGGCGCAACGCGGGGAATCGGCCGCGCACTGGTGAAACAGCTGACGGAGCTCGGCTATCCGGTGTTTGCAACCGGCCGTGATGAAACATTACTGGAATCGCTGAAGGCGGAAACGGGTTGTTCCGGCGCGACGGCGGATCTCACCGACCCGGAGCAGGTTGTTGACATCTACGAGCAGGCGCAGGCCGCGCTGGGCCGGATTGAGATTCTGATCAACAATGCCGGGCTGAACAATCGGAAGGCACCGGTGAAGGAAATCGGCCTGGCTGATTGGGAACTGCAGTATGCCGTCAATTTACGCGCGCCGATGCTGCTCTGCCGAGCGGCGCTCAGGGAAATGGGGAGCCGGAACAGCGGACATATCGTGAATGTGGTCAGCACCATCGCCAAGACCGCTCAGCCGAACTATTCAATCTATAGCGCGATGAAATACGGCTTCATGGGTTTTACGAAATGTCTGATTAAGGAGGCCCGGTCAGTTAATGTAAAGGTTACGGCAGTGTATCCCGGCGGCGTCGATACCGATTTCCGGCCGGAAGATCGCCCTGAATACCTGTCGGTGGAGTCAGCCGCTAAGATGATTGTCCAGTGCATTACCGCACCGGAGGACGTGGTGGTTCACGACTTAACCTTCAGGCCTATGGTGGAAAGCAATTTCTAGGTGCAGGGCTGATCAACCGGGCCCTTTACCGGTTCTGTCGGGCCTGCATCTGGATTTCCAGCTCCGGTGTGAGCCATATGGCCTGGATGAGCTTGAAGTCCGGATGATCGGTAAAGTTTTCCCGGACGGCGAGGCGATCCCGGGTAATATACGTTCTCAGCAAGGCTACGGTATTTTCACCCTTTCCTGACAATACAACATTCGGGTTTTCAATGCCCGCGGCCTGCAACGCCCTGCGCAGTTCAGACTCATACGCTGCTGAGTCCGCACCTGTGATCTTGAAGATAAACAGACGCGGCAGACTGGAAGGCATATCCTGATATTTTTCCGTGTTGCCCGGTTTTCTGCCTGTCAGGTCCTCATAAATTTCATAGATGGCGATGTCATTTCCTTCTTCGAGTTTCTGGTCGAGTAACGCGGTGACGCGATCAAGATCCGGTTTAAGCGCATCTGCGATGCGCTCGCTCAGCGTCTGTTCGCGTTGTTTGCATGCCGTTGAAATCAGGAGGTTGATAATCTCGTCCGACTTGTTCCGGATCTGGCTGATTCCGTAGTACACGGCGTTATAGCTCACATAAGAGGCTTCATCCCGGGCCAGTTCGATAAGGAGGATTACGGCTTCCGGATTCGGGTTGTCCTTACCCTGAATAAAACTTTGCCCCAGTATCTGGGCGGCGACGCTCCGCAGCGGAATCGCTTCATCCCGGGCGCATGCTTTGAGGCCCGGCAGATAGGAATCATCGATCTCATCCGGAATGTTACCCTGGGAAATCATGGCCAGAGCATGCAGCTTGAGCTGGGTCGGTCCGGAAACCAGCATGTCCTTGACCGAAATGGATGCGGGCTGCGCAGGGGTCATATCCGGGGCTGGTGCGTTTGCAGGTTCTGCTGGACTGATTGTTGCATCGGTTTGAGCATACCCGGTGCCGATGGCCAGCAGGCAGATGGCTGCGAAAGAGGTCAGTTTATCCATTTCAATATCTCCATGTTGAAACAAAGACAACATAAGTAACCAATCATTCAAAGACAAGCATCATTAATGAACTGAGCGTTCCGGGGCATCAACCGATTAAGTTTGCGTAAACATATTGCATGCCGGCGCGCTAAATGAGAATAGACTATGGTAATCATTAAAGTATATTGTAATGGTTTAACAGTTTGCAGGCCGGTAGAAAAACGTGACTTAAGGAGGTCAATATGAAGGTTAGATCGGGGTTGGGAATCGCACTGGCAATCAGTGTTTCTGTTTCAGGATGGGTGAATGCATCGACCATTGAAAGGCCCACGGTCATGCCTGACGCGATGATTTCGGTCACGGTTTCGGACCTGCATGGCCTGATTGATGGGATCGGAAGTGTTGCGGCGCAGGTGTCGCCCATGGCCAACGGGGTGATGATAAAAAATATGCTGGGCATGCAGCTTAATGATCCCGGGCTGAGCGGCATTGCCCCCGGCAAGGGGCTTGCGATCGTGGCACTTGATCCGGCGAATGTATTTGCCTATGTAGAGGTTAATGAAGAGCAGGTTCCTGCCTACACGGCCACATTATCCCAGCAAGGCGTGCCGTCGCGGTATGTGGATGGCGTGCTGGTGATTGCCAAGGATGCTGCTGCGCCGATCGACAAGGGGGTGGAGCTTGTCGCGGCCGTTAAGGAGACGCTGCTGGCAAAACGCAGTCCGACCCTGCGGGTTTCGGCCCGGCCTGCCGAGTTGTATGCCACAAACCAGGCGCAGGTGGACGGCATGATGCAGATGATGCCTATGATGATGGGCATGAGTATGATGCAGTCTCCGGAAGTGGACCCCTCCATGATCCAGAGCCTGACCCAGATTCTGCAAGGCGAGATGATGTTTCTCATATCCCTGGCGCGCCAGTGTGAATCCACGGAGCTGGTGCTGGCTCCGCAGTCCGGCTCGCTGCGCATCAGTCAATCCTTTGTGGCCGTCCCGGATTCGCGGTTGGCCACGCTTCTTAACGCGCCTAAGGTAAACCAGGCGGACCCCAATATAACCTCGGGTTTGCTGGGTGATTATGCCATCGCTGTAGATTCCGTGATCGCCAATCCCGAAGCCCTTTCGACATTTTTCTGCGAAGAACTTGACGATGTCGTTAAATCCATGGGCATTGATTCTGAAGTGATCACCAAACTGAACGCCAGCATGAAGACGTGGATGGATATCTACGGCGGCTCGTTCAGCCAGACGGTCAGCTATGGCGGCGATAATTTCATCAACGTTAATTGCGTGATGGACATCAAGGATGAAGCGGCCGCCATGGAAAAGTTCAGAACGTTGGATGCGGATATGGCGCCGGTTATGGAACTTTATAAATCTATGGGCATGCCGATAACGTTCGAGAGCAAGGAAAATTCCCGGGAGTATAAAGGGGTTTCCATTCATCAGTTCAAGGTGGGGGTGACCATGCCTGAAGAGCAGCAGGGCGCCGTGGAAGCCATGAATATGGATCTCGCTAACATGCTGTATGATTATGCTATCTGCGACGGGGTCTTGCTGTATGCCATGGGGGGGGGCAAGATCGAAACCCTGATTGACCGGGTCAAGGATGCGGATTTCAACCCGGAACCTCTAAAGGCACGAAGCGAATTCCCTGCCGGTGGAAACTATTATTGTGATGTTGATGTAGCCGAATACATGGCCGGCCTGAACTCGGTTATGCCGAAGGATCCGAACAACCCGCTTCCGCAGCTCGTCGCTATTCTTCAGGGCGCTGATCCCGTGACCTCGGCCGGATTCACTGAAGATGGCGCGGTGATGTGGAGTGTCAATGTCCCGGGTTCCCTCCTCGCCAAGGCGGGGCAGGCGGTGATGATGATGCAGATGCAGCAGATGCAGCAGATGCAGCAAGCACCTCAACCGGTTCCTGCCGATCTGGATCCTATCTCGACAGAAACCATGCCTGAAGGGCTGGAGTCGCAGCCCGTAGAATAGGTTTTTACTGTTCGAACGTCCCAGAGTCCCGCCGATCCGGCGGGATTTTTCTTTTTATGATTTCTGTGTGCCATTCCGGATGGTTTCCCGCTATGCTCGCCGCCATCTTTTTCAACGCATTGGAATGAGGGAAAATCAACATGATCTACAGGATAGAAATCGGTTTGAAGGATGGCGTGCCGGATGCGCGCGGACGTGGTGTAATCCATCGGGCTCAAGGCGCTCTGAAGCTTAATATTGCGGAGTGCCGCACGCGCGACGTCTACAAAGTGGTGGCCAATATTGATGATGCGACTGCCGCTACGGTGCAGAAAACCTTCGCTGATCCGGTCGTGGCTGAATCAGCCATGGGCCGCCTGCCGGCACCGGAGTCCTTTGATTGGCTGCTGGAAGTGGGCTTCAAGCCCGGCGTGACTGATAATGTGGGCCGTACGGCCCGCGGCGCGCTGAAAGATATCGTGGGCCGCGAGCTGGAATGGGAGGAGCAGGTTTACACCTGCATCCAGTATTTCCTCTCCGGCAGCCTCTCCCGCGAAGATGTCGAGCACCTGGGCAAGGATCTGCTGGCCAATACACTGATCCAAACGATTTCCGTCTTTTCCCGGGACGAATGGCTGGCCGCCGAGCCGGATCTGACGGCGCCGATCTTTGATGATCACCCCGAAATCAAGGTCAGCACTATCGAACTGCCCGATGATGATGCGGCGCTGATGAAGATTTCCAGTGACGGCATTCTGTCGCTTTCTCTCGACGAGATGCGCGCCATCCGCAACCACTATCTGCAAGAGGGTGTCAAGGCGCACCGCGCCGAGCTGGGCCTGCCCGAATGGCCCACCGATATCGAGCTCGAATGCATCGCCCAAACCTGGTCGGAGCACTGTTCGCACAAGATTTTTGCAGGAACCGTCAATTATACGGACGAGGAAACCGGCGAAACCGAAACGATCAACTCGCTCTACAAAACCTATGTCAAGGCCTCCACCAAGAAGGTGGAAGAATCGATTGACTGGCTGGTTTCCGTTTTCACCGACAACGCCGGCATCGTGAAGTTCGACGACAAGCAGCATATCGTCTACAAAGTCGAGACGCATAACTCACCCTCCGCACTCGATCCGTACGGCGGCTCGATGACGGGAATCGTCGGCGTCAACCGCGATCCGATGGGGACCGGCATGGCCGCCGAGCTGGTTTCGAACGTATGGGGCTACTGCCTGGGTTCGCCCTTCTACGACAAACAGGTTCCTGAAGGCCTGATGCACCCGCGCCGTATTCGCGATGGAGTGCACGAAGGCGTCATTGACGGCGGCAATCAGTCCGGCATTCCGTACAGCCGCGGCTTCGAATGCTTCGATGAACGCTATCTCGGCAAACCGCTGGTCTACTGCGGCACACTCGGCAAGATTCCGGTTGAGGTAACCGGGGCGCCATCCGAACGGAAGGAAGTGGAGGTGGGTGACTGGACCGTTATGTGCGGTGGGCGCATCGGCAAGGACGGTATCCACGGCGCGACCTTCTCTTCGGAAGAGCTGCGTACAGAGTCGCCGGCTCAGGCGGTGCAGATCGGCGACCCGCTGACCCAGCGCAAGCTGTATGAATTTCTGGTCGAGGCGCGCGATCTCGGTCTATACCGCTGCATCACCGACAACGGTGCCGGCGGCATCTCCTGCTCATTCGGGGAAATGGGTAAATATTCAGGGGGGTGCGAATGCGAGCTCAAGGATGCTCCGCTTAAGTATGAAGGCCTGCAGCCATGGGAAATTCTCGTGTCCGAGGCGCAGGAACGTATGACGCTTGCCGTTCAGCCCGAATGCCGCGAGGCATTCGAAAAGCTGGCCAAACAACGCGATGTCGAGGTGGCCTTCATGGGGCGCTTCAATAATTCCGGCTATTTTACCGTCAAATATGATGGGAAAGTCATCGCCAGCCTCGACATGGACTTTCTCTATGAAACCGGGTGCCCGACACTTGTGATGCCGGGGGTATGGAACAAGCCGACCATTCCGGCGCCAAGCGTCGAAAAACAGACTGACTATTCCGAAACGCTGACCAGGCTGATGGGCGACCTGAACATTTGTTCGCGTGAATACAAGAGCCGCATCTATGACGGCGAAGTGAAGGGCCTGAGCGTCGTGAAACCCTATGTCGGCGTCAACGCCGATGTACCGTCCGACGCCACCGTGATGCGCGTCGAGTACGATGACGACCGCGGCGCAGTCCTGGCTGAAGGGATCAATCCGTGGTTTTCGGATATCGACACCTACCATATGACCGCGTCGGTTATCGACGAAGCCGTACGCCGCATTGTTGCCGTTGGCGGCGACATGGACCGCATCGCGATTCTCGACAACTTTTGCTGGCCCGATCCGGTCGAGTCGGACAAGACACCCGATGGCGCGTACAAGATGGCCCAGCTGGTGCGCTCTAACAAGGCGCTCTACGACTACACCACGCTCTACAAAACCCCGGCGGTCTCCGGCAAGGATTCGTGCAAAAATGACTCCACGCGCGGCGGTAAAAAAATCTCGATTCCGCCGACGCTGCTGATCTCCTCGCTGGGGCAGATCGATGACGTCAGCAAGGCGGTCACCATGCCGTTCAAGGATGCGGGCGACATTATCTACATAATCGGCGAAACCCGCGATGAGCTCGGAGCCTCGGCCTACTTCCGCATGCTGGCGGAAGCTCAGGGCTCGCCTGAGAGTTACGGCGGCAACGTTCCGATTGTTGACGGCGAAACCGCGCTGAAGATCTATCGGGCCATGAACAAGGCGACCGATGCCGGACTGTTGAAGTCGGCCACCACACCGACCAAGGGTGGTCTTGCTGTCTCATTGGCGCTGGCCTGCGTCGGCGGACAGCTCGGTGCCGATGTCGATCTTTCGGATCTGGGTGTTGATGGCGATGTCGCCCTCTTTTCCGAGTCCAACAGCCGCTTCGTTGTTACGGTTGCGCCGGAAAATGCCGCAGAGCTTGAAGCCTTGTTCAGCGGGACAGCGATGCGGAAAATCGGTACCGTAGTCGACCGGAAGAATTTGAAAATCGACGGCTTGGTTTCAGTTGAACTGGATGACCTGGTTCAGCCGTTTAAGGAAACGCTCTACGGCGTGTAGACCAGGTCAGTATCGTATAGCAAAACGCAGAGTTCATTTAGTCGGCTCTGCGTTTTGTGCATCAGGGAACCTCATGCAGGAACGATTTATTTCAACCATTCTGAGGTGTACAGGGGCGGATGCCCTTGTCGGACAGGAAACGATCCAGCAGCTGTGGAGCGGATACGGAAAAATTGCCCGGCTGCAGTTGGATGGGGGGTCCTGCGGCAGTGTGGTCATTAAACATGTACACTGGCCAACCGATCAGAATCACCCCCGAGGTTGGAATACGGACATTTCCCACGCCCGAAAGGTGAAGTCCTACGAGGTGGAGGCGGCCTGGTATGAACGCTGGAGCGCCCGCTGTGGAGATTCCTGCCGGGTACCGCATTGCCTCGCGCTGGATTCGGATGGGGAGGAGTTTTTACTGGTGCTGGAGGATCTGGATGCCGCCGGCTTTGTCGGCCGTCGGCGAAAGGTGACCGACCGGGTGTTGAAAGCATGCCTCTCCTGGCTGGCTCATTTTCATGCCACGTTTATGGGGGAGGTGCCGGACGGTTTATGGAACACAGGAACCTACTGGCATCTGGAAACACGGCCCGATGAACTGGTGATTCTGGGTCGGGAGGATCCCGCCCTGAGAAATGCGGCGGAGGCCATTGATCAGCACCTCGGGAATTCACCGTTCCAGACGCTGGTGCATGGCGATGCCAAGCTGGCGAATTTCTGCTTTTCGCCGGATGGGAGCCGTGTTGCGGCGGTCGACTTCCAGTATGTCGGCGGCGGCTGCGGGATGAAGGATGTTGCATATTTTATCGGGAGCTGCCTGGATGAAGAACAGTGCGAACGCAGGGAGGCGGAACTGCTGGACACTTATTTCGATCTCCTGCGGGCGGCACTCCATAACCTGAAGCCGTGTCTGGATGCCGAAACCGTTGAGCGCGATTGGCGAACGCTCTATCCCGTGGCATGGACGGACTTCCACCGGTTTCTGAAAGGGTGGAGTCCCGGACATTGGAAGATCAACGATTATAGCGAGCGGCTGGCGAGGAACGTCGTCGCCAACCTTGACGGAGTGCCATGAAACTGACAACGGAACATTTGACAGAGCTTTCGGAGCTTGCCATTTCAGCGGTGCGCAATGCCGGTGCGCTGATTGCGGAACATGCGGGAAAAAAGGTTGATGTAAAAACCAAGGCCAACGCGCCAAGCCGTGCTTCCGAGGTGGTGACGGAAGTCGATTTCATGAGCCAGGCGGCGATCCTGGATATACTCGGTTCTTCCTGCGGCCAATTTGACCTGGCCCTGCTTTCGGAGGAGCAGCCGGATGATCCGGCGCGGCTGGAAAAGGACGCGTTCTGGTGCATCGATCCCATGGATGGAACGCTGTGTTTTGTGGAGGGAACCCCCGGCTATGCCGTTTCGATCGGTCTCACCGCCCGCTCCGGAAAGCCGCTTGTCGGGGTGGTTTATGACCCGGTGGAAGAGGTGCTGTATCATGCGGTTTCCGGGCTTGGTGCATTTCGAAACGGCGAGCCGTTCCGGGTGAATGCTTCCGGCCAGCGAAATAGGCTTTCGCTGGTGAGCGACAACGGTTTTGTCCATCATTCCCGCTTTGATGAAATCATGGCCGGACTCGATGTCATCGCCCGGGAACTGGGATTGGATGGCGTGGAACCGCAGTTTCAGGGCGGGGCGGCCATGTGCGCATGCTGGGTCATGGAGCGAGCGCCGGCCTGTTATCTAAAGTTCCCGAAGCCGGAAGATGGAGGGGGCAGTCTTTGGGACTATGCGGCTACGGCCTGCATAGCGCAGGAGGCCGGTGCCGTTGCCGTCGACAGTTTTGGCGGTCCGCTGGACCTGAACCGTCCGGATTCGACCTATATGAACCATCGCGGTATGATCTATGCAACGGATTCTGGACTGGCCGGGAAGATCATCGCGCTGGGGCACGAGCTCGCAGGAAAAAAATAACCCCCCGCGATCAGGCGCGGGGGCTGCATGCAGACCTCAGCCGAAACTATTGTTCCAGCAGGATGCGGAGCATCCGGCGGAGCGGTTCGGCGGCCCCCCAAAGGAGCTGGTCGCCGACCGTGAAGGCGGCAAGGTATTCCGGCCCCATCTTCATCTTGCGGATGCGGCCGACCGGTACGGTCAGCGTGCCGGATATGGCCGCCGGCGTCAGCCGATTCAGCGTCTCTTCCTTGTTGTTCGGAACGACGTCAACCCATTCGTTGTCGTTGCGCAGGATCGCTTCGATTTCTTCGGTCGACACATCCCGGGTCAGCTTAATGGTCAGCGCCTGGCTATGGCTGCGCATGGCGCCGACGCGGACGCAGATGCCGTCTATCGGAATACTCGGATCATTCTGCAGGATCTTGTTGGTTTCGGCATAGCCCTTCCACTCTTCGCGGGTCTGGCCATCATCGACCAGCCGGTCGATCCACGGCAGCAGCGAGCCGGCCAGCGGGGCGCCAAACTGCTCGGTCGGCATGGCATCGCTCCGCAGGGCTTCGCTCACCTTGCGATCAATATCCAGAATCGCGGAAGCCGGGTTCTTCAGGTCTTCGGCTGCCGCATCAAACAGATGCCCCTTCTGGCTCAGCAGCTCGCGCATGTTCTGGGCGCCAGCACCGGAGGCCGCCTGATAGGTCATGGAGCTGACCCATTCAACGAGGCCGGACTTGAACAGGCCGCCGATCCCCATGAGCATTAGGCTTACGGTACAGTTACCGCCGATGAAGTCTTTCTTTCCGCCAGCCAATGCCTGATCGATGACCGGGCGGTTGACCGGGTCGAGAATAATGGTGGCATCCTCTGCCATGCGCAGGGTGGATGCCGCATCAATCCAGTAGCCGTTCCATCCCTTTTCCCGAAGCTGCGGGTGTAGGTTTTCAGTATAGCCGCCGCCCTGGCAGGTGATGATCGCCTCCGTCTCCATCAGCGCATCCAGGTCGTAGGCGTCAATCAGCGTGGAATCACCCTTGCCGACATTGGGAGCAGCCTGTCCGGCCTGCGAGGTCGTGAAGAATACAGGATCAATATGTTCAAAGTCGTTTTCCGCGCGCATGCGCTCCATCAGCACTGAGCCGACCATGCCGCGCCATCCAATTATTCCGGTTTTCATGTGAGTATTCTCCTGTTCAAAGGGAGGGGACCGTATTTGATTTGCAATGCAAACGCAAGGCGCTATTGTCCGCGATTCGCATCTGATAAACGCGGGTTTTCAATGGATAAATGGATGATCGCATGTGGATTTGGCTGGGTTTGATTTCAATGTTTTTTCTAGGCGTCTACGACGTCTGTAAGAAGCATGCACTGCATGACAACGCCGTCCTTCCTGTGCTGTTTTTATCCAATCTGGCCGGTGCCCTGATTGCCGGTCCGCTGCTGCTCGGATCACTGTGGTTTCCGGAGGCCATGGCCGCCGTTCATCTGCTGGTTGAGCCGATAAGCTCACGGGGCCATGGATTGATCTTCATTAAGTCGGTCATCATCAGCACATCCTGGGTGCTCGCCTATTTTGCCCTCAAGCATCTGCCCATCTCCATTGTGTCGCCCATACGAGCTTCGGGGCCGTTGTGGACCATTATCGGGGCGATCATCCTGTTTCATGAATCTCCCGGTGCGCTGCAATGGATCGGCATGGCCATCGTGTTCGCCGGCTATTTTGCATTTTCGATCCTCGGTCGGGAAGAGGGCATCCACTTCCATCGAAGCAAATGGATCCTTTTCATCTTTCTTGCCACGTTGATCGGTACCAGCAGCACGCTTTATGACAAATGGCTGATTCAGCGGATGGGCTATACGCCGGTACAGGTGCAGGTCTGGTTCACGATTTACCTGGCAGCAATCTTCACCGTCTATTTCCTGGCTCTGTGGTGGCCGCAACGGAAGAGAAGTACACCGTTTACCTGGCGCTGGAGCATCCCGTTGATCGGTATTCTGCTCTACATCGCTGATTTTGCCTATTTCATTGGAGTTGCGGATTCAGAGTCGCTGATCATCATCCTGTCGATCCTTCGCCGATGCAACGTAATCATTTCGTTCACCGTCGGTGCCCTGGTATTTCGCGAGGTCAACAAGCGCAAAAAAGCCTGGGTATTGCTCCTGATCCTTGCCGGTGTGGCCTTGATTGTGCTGGCGGAGTAGAGAGGGCGAACGCTGGACGATCCCCTGAAGGCTTTGCAGAAAAACTAAACACGCACCATGAGCAGGAAGAAGTGCTTTGCGTGCTCTACGCGATGTAAGATGGCGTTGTTTTTGGGTAAAAACACCCCTGGAGTCCGCTTTATCAGGCGCGATATCGAGCTGGCCCTCTCCAGGTTTTATCCAAAATCCTGCTCGGTCCGGGCGATGATTTCATCCTGCAGCACCTTATCGAGGTTGTTGAAATAATCACTGTATCCGGCCACGCGCACAATCAGGTCGGAATATTCCTCCGGGTGTTTTTGCGCATCAAGCAGGGTCTGCTTGTCGATCACGTTGAACTGGATGTGGTGGCCGTCCATCCGGAAATAGGCCCGCACCAGTGCACTGAGATTATCAATGCCGCGGCTGCCCGCCATGACCTGCGGTGTAAACTTCTGGTTGAGCAGGGTGCCGCCGGTATCCAGGTGTCCCATCTTGGCGGCGGACTGAATCACGGCCGTCGGCCCTTTACGATCGGCCCCTTTGGACGGTGAAATCCCTTCAGGGAGCGGCATGCGGGCTTTGCGACCGCATGGCGTGGCGCCGATCACAGAGCCGAAATATACGTGGCAGGTGGTCGGCAGCATGTTGATCGCATATTTTCCGCCCTTGACGCAGGGGCGTCCGGTCACCTCGTCGTGGAAGGCATCGAAGACGGCGCGCATCACCGCGTCGGCTTCGTCATCATCGTTGCCGTATTTGGGCGACTGGCTGAACAGCTTGTCATGGAGTTCCGGGTGCCCCTCGAAATTGTCGGACAGCGCTCCGAGCAGTTCTTCCATCGTGAAATTCCGCTCTTCAAAGACATGTCTGCGGATGGCGCAAAGGCTGTCGGTCATCGTGCCGATGCCAACCCCCTGGATATACATCGTGTTGTAGCGCGCCCCGCCGGCATTATAGTCCTTTCCGTTCTGGATGCAGTCGGAAATAATGGTGGAGAGGAACGGAACGGGCATCTGCTCGGCATAGAGCTTTTCGATCGTGCTGTTGCCGGCGATCTTGATCTCTATGAAGTGGTGCAGTTGCCGCCTGAAGGCCTCGAAGAGTTCTTCGTAGCTGTTAAACGGAGCCTCAACACCTATCTTCCTGCCGGTCATCGGGTCGGTGCCGTTGTTCAGCGCAACTTCCAGGACTTTCGGCAGGTTGAAATATCCGGTCAGGATGTAGGATTCCTTGCCGAAGGCTCCGGTCTCCACGCAGCCGCTGGTGCCGCCGCAGCGCGCATCCTCGATGCTCTTGCCCATGCGGACCATTTCCTCGACTACCGCATCCGCGTTGAAGAATGACGGTTGGCCCCAGCCCTTGCGCACAATCCTGGCCGCGCGCTTGACGAAGTCGTCGGGATTCTTGCGGCTGACCTGCACGTTGGAGCTCGGCTGAAGAAGGCGCATTTCATCGATCACATCGAGCACCATCCAGGTGATCTCGTTTACGCCGTCCTCGCCGTCGGCCGTCAGGCCGCCGCTGTTAATGTTGGCAAAGTCGGTGTAGGTGCCGCTTTCCTTGAGGGTGACGCCGACCTTCGGCGGGGCGGGGTGGTTGTTGAACTTAACCCACAGGCATTGCAGCAATTCCTTTGCAGATTCTTCGTCGAGCGACCCTTCATTGATTCCGGCGCGGTAAAACGGTGCCAGATGCTGGTCGAGGCGGCCGGGGTTGAAGGCATCCCAGTTGTTCATTTCGGTAATCACGCCGACGTGAACGAACCAGTACATCTGCAATGCTTCATGGAACGTGGTCGGTTTTTCTGCAGGTACGCGCCGGCAGACTTTCGCAATCGCTTCCAGTTCGGCTCTGCGCACGGAATCGGCTTCGTCGCCGGCCATCTGTTCGGCCAGCTCGGCATAGCGGCGGCCCAGGTTAATGATTGCCTCAGAGGTAATCATCATCGCTTCGAGTTCAGCCTTCTTCGCCGGATCGTCGCCGACGGCGTTCATGGCGTCGAGAATGTCCTGCTGGAAGTCGCGGAAGCCCTTGTTGTAGATTTTTTCGTCAGCAACCGTGTGACCGGGACCGCGCTGCTCCATAAATTCAGTAAAGATGCCGGCGGCATAGCATTCGCGCCATTCGTCGGTCATGGAATCGACGATCTGATTGCGCAGGGCGCGTCTTTCCCAGAACGGAATGATGACCGATTCATGATAATCCTTCGCCTCGTCGGAAACCTTGTAATAGATCTTTTCGCGGCGGTTCATGATATCGAGATCGTCCATGGTATGGCAGCACAGCTCGGGGAAGGTCGGGACGGCGCCGGCGCATTCACCGCGCTCGCCAACGATGAGCTCGCCATCGGCAATCGCGATTTTTTTCCCGGCCATGATCTTTTCGAATACGCGGGCGCGTAAAACGGGGATCGGCAGGGAATCGCCGAACTCTTTGTAGATTTCAGTCTCGAGTCGGGCCCGCTCCATCGAAATATGCGGGACGGCCTCCAGGCTGTCTTTGCGCAGCTGAGCAACGCGTGTATTCATGAGTTATGGTCCAAAAATTGTTTCGAATGAAAAATTGCCTAGAATTTTTTTTATTTCAAGCATTTGATTAGGAATTGTGGTACCTATTTGCGGATCGGGCATGTTTCGCATCAGTTTTTCGCGTTTGCTGGCGCCCAGCGTGTGGTATTCGAGCAGCTCCAATCGGTGCACTCCGCAGGATTCCAACAGGCGTCCCGTGGCTTCCACGGTGGCGGCATCATCGTTAAAGCCGGGGATGATCGGCTGACGGACCAGGATCTCATGTCCGGCAGCGCAGAGCATGCGGAGGTTTTCGATAATCAGCTCGTTAGGGGCGCCCGTATATTCCTCATGTTTGGCTGAGTCCGGATGCTTCAGATCGTACAGAAAGAGATCGGTACAATCTGCGGCGGCCAGAAGCACATTGGACTCCACGAATCCACAGGTATCCAGGGTGGTGTGCAGTTTTTCGGCTTTGCAGCGCCGAAGGAGATCAATTGCGAATTCAGGTTGGAACAGCGGATCGCCTCCTGAAAGGGTAACGCCTCCGCCCGACTCCTCGTAGAAAACGCGGTCACGCATCAGCTCTGCGGCTACGGCTTCAGCGGTCATCACGCGTCCTACGATTTCCGTACCGTCTCCTTTCCGCATCAATTCGGGCTCGGGATGGATACTTTCCGGGTTGTGGCACCAGCGACAATGCAGCGGGCAGCCTTTCAGAAATGCGGTCGTACGGATGCCGGGACCGTCATGTAAAGAAAACCGCTGTATGTTGAAAATGGTACCTTGAATAAGCTTTTCTGAAGGGGAAGTCATAGAATCACTATTTGCCGATATACGGCTTTGTTGAGCAAGGCAAATATGTGATGTTTTCCGACATCAGAGCGCCGCAGCGCGGGAAGAATTCGATTGTGTGAAAGTTATTCTAAAACATGCAGGAAGATGGCTTCAGTTCAGCCGTCCGGAAAAGATTCTTCGCGCAGAGCAGGTCGGGGAAGTGCTTCCTCTGCTGCGCGAGGCCGAGCAATCGGGATTGTATGTCGCCGGCTTTTTTTCCTATGAGGCGGCGCCCGCCTTCGATGCCGCCTTGAAGACCCGATCCTTGGAAGGGTTTCCTTTGATGTGCCTGGGGCTGTTTCCGGCACCGGATGTCTGGGATCAGATCGAGGAGGCGCCAACGGCATCGTTCGAGGTGGGTGAGCTGAAGCCCTCGGTATCAAAGAACGAGTTCACCCGGACCATCGGTGCCATCAAGGAGCGGATTGCTGAGGGGGCAACCTATCAGGTGAACTACACCTATCGCCTGAGCAGCTCGTTTGCCGGAGATGCGTGGGCGTTTTTCTATGAGCTGGTTATGGGGCAGAAGACCGACTATGCCGCCTTCGTCGATGTGGGTGACTATGCCATATGTTCCGCTTCGCCGGAACTCTTCTTCCATACAGGCGGCGGGCAGATCGTTTCGCGGCCGATGAAAGGAACCGCTCGGCGAGGCCGCACATTTGAAGAGGACTGGCAGCAGGCTGAAGCCCTGCGGAATTCGGAAAAGGATCGTGCGGAAAACATCATGATCGTGGACATGATCCGTAACGACATCGGCCGGATTGCCGAGCCGGGCAGCGTGGAGACGGTCAGCCGATACGATGTCGAAAAATACCCCACGGTCTGGCAGATGACCTCCACGGTGGTTGGAAGTCTTGCCCAGGGACTCAATCGGGTTTGCACCGCAGAGGACCGCCGGGGGCCTGGGGGAAGTGCCTTCAAACCCGCTGTGGCCTCCGGCACAGCGGTTGGTGAACCCGGCCTTTGCTCGATATTTGAATCGTTGTTTCCGTGCGCTTCAATCACCGGGGCGCCCAAGGCCAAAACCATGGAGATCATCAACGAGCTGGAAACGACACCACGAAAGATTTATACCGGCAGTGTCGGGTTTGTGACGCCGCAGGGCGAATCCTGCTTCAATGTAGCCATCAGAACTGCATTGGTTGATCGGACGCGCGGTACACTGGAGTACGGTGTGGGTGGGGGGATTGTGTGGGATTCGGACGCCGAGGCGGAATATCAGGAAACCTTGACCAAGGCCCGTGTGCTGACCCAGCCGCGCCCTGATTTTCAACTGCTTGAAACGATGCTGTGGGAGCCGGAGACCGGTATCTTTCTGCTGAACGAACACCTGCAGCGCCTGGGGAAGTCCGCCGCGTATTTTGACGTTCCGTTGGATGTGTTTGCCGTACAGTCGGAACTTGACCGGATTGCGAGCGGGTTTGATGAAATACCGCAACGCATTCGGCTTCTGCTGTCGCGGGACGGAGATTCAACCATTGAGTCGTTTCCACTGCAGCGTAACGCAGGCGCGGCTTCTTTATCAGTCGCCCTTGCAAGACAACCCGTTGATTCGCAGGATCTGTTCCTGTTCCACAAAACGACCCAACGCGCTGTATATGAGCAGGCAAAAGCCGATTATCCCAATTGTGACGATGTGATTCTCTGGAACGAAAAGGGCGAGGTGACGGAAGGGTGCATCACCAACGTGGTGATTCGGAAAAATGGAAAGCTGATCACGCCGCCGGTTGCGTGCGGTCTGCTGGCGGGAACCTTCAGAGGCTACCTGTTGAAAATCGGCGAGATTGAAGAGGGCATCGTTACCCTTGAAGAGATCCGCACTGCTGAAGAGGTTTTTCTGGTTAATTCTGTGCGAAAATGGCATAAAGCCGTCTGGGCGCAAGAGGAGGACAAAGTATGAAGGTTATTGTAGATCTAACCCTGGTTCCAATTGGTGTCGGCGTATCCCTTTCAACATATGTAGCCGCCTGCGAAGATATTCTGAACCGTCCGGGTCTCACGACCCAGCTGCATGCCAATGGAACGAACATCGAAGGTGAATGGGACGACGTATTTGCCGCGATCCGGGAGTGCCACGAGAAAGTGCACGGCATGGGTGCTCCACGGATCCATACCAATATCAAGTTGGGAACCCGCAACGACCGGGAGCAATCGCTTGATGACAAAGTCAACAGCGTGGTGGCCAAGCAGAGAGCTTCGTAAGGTATTGCTGCTCGCAGTGCTGGTCAGCTCCTGCAGCGGAGGGAGCGAGTCGATGGACGCGGAACATAAAGCGATGATCGCTGATTTGCGTCGATACAGAATACAGGATGCACGCGTAATCGAAGCAATGTCGAGGGTGCGGCGGCATGTCTTCATTCCTGAAGAGCTGCGCGATCACGTTGATCCATACGGCGATCATCCATGCCCGATCGGATACGGGCAGACCATCTCGCAGCCGTTTATCGTGGCCTACATGACCCAGCGAATAGAAGTAATGCCGGGTATGAGAATTCTGGAAATCGGAACGGGTTCCGGGTACCAGGCTGCGGTGCTCGCGGAGATGGGTGCAGAGGTCTACAGCATCGAGATCGTGCCCGAACTTGCCGAACATGCAAAGCGTGCCTTGGCTGCTGAGGGCTACCGGAAGGTTCACCTTCAATGCGGCGATGGATACAGGGGGTGGCCGGAGAAAGCCCCTTTCGATGCGATCATTGTAACCTGCGCACCCGCGGATATACCGGCCGCTCTGAAAGAGCAGCTCAAGGATGGCGGACGAATGATCCTTCCCGTGGGGTCAGCGCTGCAGCAGCTGGTTGTGCTTGAAAAAAAGGATGGCGAATTCCGGGAGATTCCCGATATCTTTGTCCGTTTTGTTCCCATGATCAGCGGTGATGAATGAGGCAGCTGCTCATTCACGGTTTTCACAGACCGGAATCCGCAGCACCGTCACAAGGCCCGTGAGAATCAGGACAGCGCCGGCGAGCCGGATGTATGGATGCATCGGAGCAAATCCAATGGCGTAGCCCCCGAAGAGTACAATGGTGAAGAGGGCGATCCGTTTGGCCCGCCTTGGCATACAGCGGTTTTCCCGCCAGTTCATGATGATGGGACCGAAGATCCGGTGTTCGGTCAGCCAGCGGTGACACTTTTCGGACGACTGCGCAAAACAGGCTGCAGCCAGCAGCAGCAGGGGGGTGGTCGGCAGCAATGGAAGGACGATGCCCAGAACGGCCAGCCCGACCAACAGGAATCCCGCGGATATGTAAATCCATCTCGTCTGCTTTATCATGTCTCTAAACGTTGCTGATGGGGGGGGCGGGGTAAAGTCAAATGGCGTTGAAAGTATGATTGGACCGATGGATCCACTTGCAATGAATAGGCGGATATGGTCTTTTTTAAACCTTTGAGATTTAAAGGAGATGATCATGGGAAACCTTTTTGATATTCAGGATCAGGTCGTTGTGGTGACCGGTTCCACGGGGGTGCTGGCCGGAGGAGCCGCAGCCTATTTACAGGAGCAGGGCGCATATGTCGCGTACCTGGGGCGTTCACAGGAAAAGGTCGATGCCGCCTTGGCGAAGGCGCGTTCCATTTCGGATAAATGCAGCGGTTTTGTCTGCGACATCCTTGATCATGAAGCGTTGGATGATATCCGCGAACAGCTGCTGAAAGATTGCGGCAGGATCGATGTTTTAATCAACGGTGCGGGTGGGAATATGCCCGGAGCCACCATTGGGCCGGATCAGGATGTTTTTGATCTGGATCCGGAGGATTATTCCAAAGTACTCGATCTCAATCTCAAGGGCACGGTGATGCCCACCATGGCATTTGCCAAAGCTTTCAAGCAGCAGGGTAAAGGCTGTGTGGTAAACTTTTCCTCGATGTCGTCGAAGCAGACGCTGACCCGCGTGCTGGGATACTCCAACGCCAAGGCCGCGATTGATAACTTCACGCGCTGGATGGCCACCGAGATGGCCATAAAATATGGCGATAAAGTCCGCGTTAACGCCATTGCGCCCGGCTTCTTTATCAGCAGCCAGAACCGGGCGCTGCTGACCAATGCGGACGGTTCCTATACCGAACGCGGACAGCAGGTGATTAACAAAACTCCCTTCCGCCGATTCGGTGAACAGCAAGAAGTGTACGGCACGATCCACTATCTCATTTCCGATGCAGCCCGGTTCGTAACCGGTATTGTCGTTCCTGTCGATGGCGGCTTTGAAGCCTACAGCGGCGTGTAGCACATACTTTGCGCCTGCAGGCCGGTTCCTTACATGGATCCGGCTTTTCTTTTTGCTCTTCGAATCCGTTGCAAAGGTCACGGGTTTTTATAATCGAAACGCGAGCGGTTTTGCTCTAGCTTCCCAACCATGGATAAGGCGTCCGAGGATCAGCTCGGAACAATCCAAAGGAGGTTGAAATGTTTAGTCTTGCGTTCTGGTGGGCTCTTGCGGGAATTATCCTGATGATCTGTGAATTCGCGGTTCCTGGGCTGATTCTCTTTTTCTTCGGGCTGGGCGCCCTGATTACGGCCTTTCTGGCCTGGTTGATTCCGTCAATGCCGCTGACGGTGCAGTTGTCCATCTTTGCGGTTGCCTCATTGGTTTCATTGTTTGCGCTTCGGCGCCTGCTCAAGCCGATCTTCATGGGGCGCACCTCAGCGGCATCCGGCGATGCCCTCTCGGAAACACTGGAAGGGGCTGAAGGAACCGTTACGGAGGCCATCGCTCCGGGCCGGGCCGGCAAGGTGAAGCTGCACGGAACAGACTGGAAGGCGGAGTCTGAAGAAGAGCTGGAGGTCGGTCAAAATGTGGTTGTAGTGCGTCAGCGGAGTCTGACACTGGTGGTTGAAGCTAAATAGGGAGGATGTAAAAATGGGTGGATTGATCATACTTGGAATCATTGTTGCGTTCATCATCATCGCAATTGCGAAGACGATGCAGATTGTGCCGCAGCGGCACGCATACATTGTTGAACGCCTGGGTAAATACAGCAAAACGCTGGAGGCCGGGATGCATATCCTGGTTCCGTTTATCGACAAGGTGGCCTACAGGCACACGCTGAAAGAGCAGGCGGTGGATGTGCCGCCCCAGATGTGCATCACCAAGGACAACATCTCGGTGGAGGTGGACGGCATCCTCTACATGCAGGTGATGGATCCGAAAAACGCTTCCTACGGGATCAACAACTATACCTTCGCATCCTCGCAGCTTGCGCAGACCACCATGCGTTCGGTGATCGGCAAGCTCGACCTTGACAAGACCTTCGAGGAGCGCGACTCCATTAACGGCGCCATTGTATCCGCAGTGGATGCCGCATCGGACCCCTGGGGCGTCAAAGTTACCCGGTATGAGGTGAAGAACATTACCCCGCCGCAGAGTATCAAGGACGCGATGGAAAAGCAGATGCGTGCCGAGCGCGAAAAACGCGCCACCATCGCCGAATCCGAGGGGGAACGCCAGGCGGCGATCAATGAGGCCGACGGAGAAAAGCAGGCGGCCATCGCCCGGTCCGAAGGGGAGAAGATGAAGCGGATTAATGAAGCCGACGGGCGCGCCGCCGAAATCCGTGCCGTGGCCATGGCAACAGCCGAAGGCATTGAGGCGATCGCCAAGGCGATCCAGGCCGAAGGCGGCGAGGATGCCGTCAATCTGCGCATAGCCGAGCAGTACATCGGCGAGTTCGGCAACCTGGCCAAGGAAAACAATACTATGATCATTCCTTCGAATCTGTCCGATGTTGCCGGTATCGTGGCGACGGCCAAGGAAGTGATCGGGAAGGTGGGGGCTAAAGCGTAACAGCGCAGCGTGATCGTATCATTGAGCATATGGGGCCGGACTCCAATTTGGGGTCCGGCTTTTCCTTTTTTCGGATTCAGGAATAGGGCATAAAGCGGAGCCATGAAAACGTGTGTGCTGCTACCCGGAAAGATCAAACCCAAGGCGTTGGCCTCCGCTCAGGAGGAATATATCAAACGCTTGAAGTCGTTTGGTGTAGAGGTGGTGGAGTACAAGGATGAGAAAGTGTCCTCACGTACACCCGGGCAGACCCGGCAGGCCGAGGCCGGGCGCATCTTCAAGTTGCTGAAGAACAACGACTATCTTGTCGCCTGCGACGAGCGCGGCAAGCCCATCCAAACCATGGAACTTGCCGGATTGCTCAAGGCCTCGCGGGCTGGCGACCATCCGCTCTCCGGTAGGCGGCGAATAGTCATCGTTGTCGGCGGTGCACTCGGGCTGGCCGATGCTGTGCGGGAGAAGGCCGATGCCGTATGGTCGCTTTCGTCGCTGGTGATGGCCGGCGGTGTTGCGCGCATTGTTTTGCTGGAAGGAATCTACCGGGCGTTCACCGTCGTTGAGGGCCACCCATACCACAATGAATAGACAAACCATCCACTCTATGGCTATCGCCCTTCTTGTGGTGGCGGCCGGCAGCCTGCCGGCGTGGCTGCTGCTGGGCAGTCCTTCAACGGGAATCGATGACGCCGATATCTTTTTTGTCTATGCCCGCCATTTTGCGGAGGGGCATGGGTTTGTCTACAACATGGGCGGCGAGCGCGTGGAAGGTTTCACGTCGCTGCTCTGGACATTGATATGCTCTGCATTCTTTTGTTTTACCCAACAGGTGGAAATACCACTCTACCTCCTGAATCTACTGCTGGGTTCCGTGACGGTAGGGATATGTCTCCGGCGCTCGCGAACGCCGATTCTATTCGTGCTGCTGCTGCTTGCGGTCCCGGCATGGTTTGCCTGGTGTCAGGTTACCTTAATGGAAACCGGTTTGTGGTGTCTTCTGTTGACCGTGCTGATTCTTGAGCTTACCGAGAGCCGCAGGCAGGTCTTCACGCTATTGCTGCCCCTGCTTGTGCTGACCCGTCCGGAATCGATGCTGTGGGGCCTGTGGCTGCTGCTGGTGTTCGGGTGGAAAAATACTGAAGGCCGGGAATGGAGACGGGGGCTTAAAAGCATGCTGCTGCCCGGCACAGTCTTTGCGGGAACGCTCGCTGCCCTGGTGGCCTTCAGAATCAGCTATTTTGGGTATCCTCTTCCCAATACCTTCTATGCCAAAGTTTCGACCAGTCTGTCTGTCAACCTCTGGAACGGGGCGGGCTATCTGATCAAGCACCTGTTCAGTAATCCGGCGGTGTTATTCGTGACGGCGACCTGGGCGTGGATCTTGATTCGTGGCTTACGCCGCTGGCGTGAGGGCCTGGATCGGCCCACGCTCATCGCGCTGTGCCTGCTGCCCGGCATAGGCATTCCCGTGCTGGTGGGAGGGGATCATTTTGGTGGAAGCCGTTTTTATCAGCCGCTTTGGCCGCTGTTGTGCCTGCTTGCATCCACGGAATGGCCGGCGCTTTTTGGCCGGGTGAAACCCGCAAAAGGCCGTGCGGTTCTGCTGGCTCTGGTCCTGTGTGGATGGATTCTGTTTCCGCTCACTTCATTCCTCAGGCACGAGTTCCGTATCGCCGGCAACGGGCGTGAAGCAGGCGCGGCCTTGACGGCCATGTTCGATGATATGCTCCCGCAGCCCAGTGTGGCGGTCATCACGGCCGGCGGCGTAAAGTTTGCCTACCCGGGCACGGTGATGGACCTTATGGGATTGAATGCAACCGCGATGGCTCATGCACCGGGCTCACGCACCGGCTACAAAAACCACACGGCGTTCAATCGGGAGGTTTTTTATGCGTGGAATCCCGACATCCTGCTCTGCGGCGAGGATCCGGAATTCGATGCCTATGTGCTGAAGGGGTTGCCGGATGAACAGCGGTTTCGGAACGAATACATGAAAATGGTCATGCAGCGCAATGGGCGTGAGGTTGAAGCCTACTATTCGCACGCATTTATTGAACAGGTTCACCAGATGAGGGAATAGCGCTCTTGAACCGCAGCAGGAGAGCGTGTTTGAATTGGTGCGTTACAAGGAGGAGATGAGATGGATATCCATGCCTGGCTGAAGGAGCGGATGGTGACGGCAGCGGCGTATGACGCCGACCGCCTGCTTTCCGGTTTCCTGGATGAAATGCAGAAGGGCCTCGATGGTGAAGCGAGCTCACTGGCCATGATTCCGGCCTATGTTGATACGGAAGGGGAAGTGCCGGTTAACAAGCCCGTGGCCGTGATCGATGCCGGCGGCACCAACCTCCGCATTTGTACGGTGCAGTTCAACGATCAGGGTGGGGTGGAATTGGCCGGTTTCAGTAAGCAACCGATGCCGGGTCGGGATCATGAAGTTACCGCGGCGGAGTTTTACACCGTGCTGGCGGATGCATTGGAGCCGATGAAAGATCGGTTCGATCATATCGGATTCTGCTTTTCGTATCCGGCCGCCATCACCCCGCAATTCGATGGACGGCTTCTGCACTGGACCAAGGAAATCAAGATTCCGGAGCTGGTCGGCACGCATGTGGGAGAAGGACTGATCCGCACGCTGGAAGCACGGGGAATCCCGGGCAAGAAGGTGGTGCTCCTAAATGATACGGTTGCCTGTCTGCTGGCGGGTCTGGCAGAGGGGCAGGCGTTTAATGCATCATCCTATGTCGGTTTTATTCTTGGAACCGGAACCAATACGGCATACGTCGAAAGTAACACAAATATCGGGAAGCTCGATGGATATCTCGGCGAGGGATCCCAGGTCATCAACGTTGAATCAGGCGGGTTTGCCGCATTCAGGCGCGGTCCATCGGATATCGAGCTGGATGAGGCCAGCCAGAACCCCGGCGGCCATGTGTTCGAGAAAAGCATTTCAGGCGTCTATATGGGATCGATTACGCTGGCCCTGCTGCAGGAACTGGCCTCCGATGGGGTATTCTCGGATGCCGGAGGAGCGGCTCTTTCGATCATGAAGGATCTCTCCACGATTCACATCGATAACCTGGCGGCGGACAACGGGCGCGACATCGACGTACTAGGCTCGGCCGTGTTCACCGATGCCGACCGCGAAATCATGAAAACGGTTTTTTCAGCGGTTGTGGACCGTGCCGCCTTGTTCACCGCAGTAAACATTCTTGCGGCCGTGGTGAAAAGCGGGGCGGGGCAGGATCCCGCGCGGCCGGTTTGTATTAATATTGACGGTTCAACCTACTATAAGACCTATGGGTTGGCCGATCAGGTTCAGCGCTATCTGGAGGAGATGCTCAGGGTGCGCGGCCTTCATATTCGTTGTATCCACGTAGAGGATGCGCCCGTGGTGGGAGCCGCCATTGCCGGCCTGACGACCTACCGCTGAGTGTCTATGCCCCAACGGTATTGCAAAGAACGATGATGCTAACGCTGTTGAATAGGGCGTGCAGTCCGATGCTGGCCCACAGCGATCCGGTTCTCCAGTATGCCAGGCATAGCGCAATCGACAGCATGAATATGGCTGCGGCCGACTGCAGATGCAGGTGGATGGCCGCAAAGAGAAGCGAAGTCGTTGATGCGGCCAGCAGGAGGCCCATGCGTTGCAGCAGAAACGGGAATAACACACCCCGGAAAATCAGCTCTTCGTAAAACGGGGCTATCAGTACAGCCAGTGCAATGTAGCCCAGCCTGGCCCAGGATGAAGACTCGGCAATCAGCCATGCGGCTTCCTGCAGATCGGCTTCAATCCCCCAGAGATATCGCAGCAGCGTGTCGTATGCGGCTGACACGACGCCAATGGGTACGATAATGGCAAAATAGAAGATCGGAACCACCAGCAGTATGCTGAGTTCACGTCGGCCCAGTGCGAAATCCTTCTTCCACGAGGACTGGCGCACGCGTCCGAAATGCAGGAGCACGAGTATTTGCAGACCGGCGAACAGCAGGACGATAAACAGCTGGGCTGTGGATTCATATTGTTCCGGCACGAGCAGGCCCAGGAGCGGCAGAAACAGCATCAAGCCAATGAACGCCCCGGCAACCCGGCCAACCTGGCCGGACGACCAGGCACGCCGGGTCAGGCGTTGTGTGAGCTTTTGCGGGTCAGCCGGATGCCGGCGATGATTCTGGATCAGCAGTACAATGGCAATAATGTTGCCCAGCAGCAGAACCATGCCCAGCACGCCTAGAATCAATTCAGTGATATGCGGTGTTTCCATTGGTGCATATTATGACGTGCGAATGTTAAATCAATTGCGAAAGCACTGCAGGATCGAATAGGATGCTTATCATGATCACGCAGGAAAAACAGGATAAGCTGCGATCACGCATGCAGCAGCTCGGGATCCTGGAGGAGGAGCTCCAGGAAAACTTTATTCGCGGTTCCGGCAAGGGCGGGCAGAAAATTAACAAAACCTCGTCCTGTGTGCAGCTGATCCATCCACCCACCGGAATCGAGATCCGCTGTCAGCAGACCCGGTCGCAGGCCGATAACCGCTATTGGGCGCGCCGCGAACTGTGCGAGCGGATCGAGGAGAATGTACTCGGCGAAAAAAGCGCCAGGCAGCAGGCCGTCGAAAAGATCCGCCGCCAGAAACGCCGACGTTCCCGAAGGGCTAAAGCCCGCATGCTGGATGCAAAGTCCCGCCAGGGCGATAAGAAGAAACTGCGCGGACGCGTTCGGCCGGATGAATAGGTGGTTTCACTGACCATCACACAGCATGTAAACGAATCGTATTCAGGACACTTTTCGGCATGCTTAAGTCCGCCTGTGCCGATGTCTGAATCCCGGGCCCTGCCCGCGGGCATTATTTGACGACTTCGGCCACGATTATATCGAATTCCGGGTCTCGAATAAGCTCGAGCATCCTGTCGGTCCGCAGCATGTCGCGGGCCTTCAGGTCCTGGATGCTGGCCTGTATATTTTCGTTTCGACCAAACCGGGAAAGTTTATTGCAGAAACTCGCCTGCGTTTCCCGGCGGGATATGACGCCGAGTTCGATCAGCTCCGTGCGGGTTGCATCGTCGTTGAAAAGCCGCTGCATGGATGCATTCTGCTGAATGCGTTCCGCATCGCCGCTGAGCAGGTCTTCCGGGAGCTGCCGATCCATCAGCAGCTGCCGCACGGAATCCGCCTCGAGCACCCGCTGCAGGTGACTGAGGCCCTGGGCCGGATTGCTGATCACCCGCGCCATCGCCGCCGCCTGCGACTCCCGGCCCTCACGGGCCGTCACCAGGTAGACCCCTTCGTAGGTTGCCCGTCTGGCAAAGCGGCCGAATACCGAGCGGTCGGCGCCGGGCACTCCGCGTCCGGAAACGCCGGTCAGCAGCAGATCGCCCAGCCAAAAGATGAAAACCATCGACAGCAGTCCGGCCGCCATGCTGATCAGGCCGCCGAGCAGGCACCGATGGTACGGAAGGTGGTAGTGCTCCTCCTGTTCTTCTCTCGCCTGGTGTGTTGCCCGTATCTTCAACATGGTGATGTGGAAACCGAAGGAGACCAGCGCGAAGGTCAGGCCTGCTGTCACGGGAATCATGACGATGCGTGGGCGATAGAGCATCTCACCCAGCCACGATCCAAGATAGCGGCCCAGAAAATAGGCCATGCTGTAGGCCAGAACAACCCGGCCAACACCAAGGGTCGACAACAGGAGCCCCCTGCGCCAACCGGAAAGGAAGAAAAACAGAAGAATGATGATTGCGAGGACATCAATGACATAATGCATGGGAATACCCCTACCGGTTCAATGCGATTAAGATAAATGGCCGACTGTTCTGCACAAAGTCTAAAATTGCTGTCCTTTTTCCGGCGATTAGGCCTATCATGACGTTTTTAAATCACTGATGATAACATGGACATGGAATTTCTATACGCAGCGGAACTGAAGAAGCGCTTTACGTGTTACGGGCATTTTTATGAACTCGTGCTCATGGATGGCGAGCGGGCGAAGTGCAGAAGTGTACTTGAGATTGTGGATACCTCTATTCCCCAGGAGAATCCCTCGGACCTATCGGAAATGACCCCCGACGCCGTCGTCATCATGATGAATCCCGGCTCGTCGCATCCCAAGGACATCTTCCATATCGATGAGGAGATCGAATATCCCCGGGCCGGTGCATCCATGCGCAAGGAACTGGTGCTCACCCAGCCGGACAATACGCAGTATCAGGTGATGCGAATAGCTGTCCGGAGGGATTGGAAGCATATACGCGTGCTCAACCTGTCTGATCTGCGCGATCCCAAGTCCGGCAGCTTTCTGCAGAAGGTAGAGAATCTTGCGGGAATCATCGGAGGGCATGTTCACAGCATGTTCTGCCCTGAACGCACTGACGAGCGGGTGCATGCGCTGAGACGGAGGAACCGGTCACCGATTATGCTGGGGTGGGGGCAGGATGTGGGTCTGGTGCCGTTGGCGGATCAGTGTATGAAATGTCTGGAGCGGGAGCCTGTCTGTACGGTGTCTTCGGATGTGCATCCTCTGCTGAATGCCCATCCCAGCCCCATGCTGCAGGCCAAGAAGATTCTGTGGCTGGAATCCATGGTAAAGGAGTATGAGCAATGAAACGGATCCGCATCGACGAACTGCCGGAAAAGGGCGTATCGCACAATGACCGGATTCGCAAACGGGAAATCCTCTCCAATGGTGAGCTGGGGCCGATTACAAACTATGCCCGTGCGGTTTTTCCGCCCGGCGAAAAGGCCGGAAGCCATCTGCACAACGACATGGCCGAAGTGTTTACCGTGGAGTCGGGTTGCGGCGAGATCCGCATCAACGATGTGGCTTACGTCTTTTCTTCCGGCACGGCGGTGGTCGTGGAACCCGGCGATGTTCATGAGATCATCAATACGGGTAATGACGATCTCGTGGTGACGTATTTCGGGGTGCTGGTTTAGCCGGACGTTTGTCCCTGTACCAGCTCGTCGATAAAGCGGATGACCGTGTCGAAATAGTTCTCTTCTTCGACATAGGCATAGTTGTTGTGTCTGCCGCCTTCAATCCAGAGGTGCCTCTTGGGTTCAGGAGCGGCATCGTAGACCCGCTGCCCGTGCCATAACGGGATGATCTCGTCATCCGTTCCGTGAATGACGAGAACGGGACAGTTAACATTGCGGATCGATCTGAGGCTGTCAAACTTATCGAAGAGGAGCAGTTTCCTGCGGGTCTTCACGCGGAATGCCGATGCGAATGATATTTCGGTGATCACGCCCCCCACCGTGCGGTTCGCGGCCAGCCAAACGGCCACCCCCCCGCCCAGTGAACGCCCATGGGAGACAATGGTTTTCGGATCAACCCTCATTTCGTGGACCAGCCATTCATAAGCGGCAGTCACATCTTTTTTTGCATTCGCCGTTGATGGATGCCCGTCACTGGTGCCGTAGCCCCGGTAGTCGTACATCAGCACCGAGCAGCCGCGTTCATGGAACTGCTGCATGAACGGGACGACATTGCCCAGGTCTTCCGCATTGCCGTGACTCAGCAGCAGCGTGCACTTTGGCCGGGGATGCTTCAGATAGACGGCGGTGATCTGATCACCATCACCCGTCTCAATCCGGACCTCATACGGCAGATGGCGGTAGCTTGATTCGCGCGGCAGAAAAAGAAGTTTATCGGAGATCAGCCATGCGTATAGATTGAGCAGAAAATAGATCAATCCCAGGGCTCCTGCCAGCTGAATGATCGTTTTGACATCCATGTGCAGAGCTTAGAATGCGCCTGTAAACAACGCAACCGAAAGATTTGAGGCAATGGATTATTGCACGCCTGGATTTCAGAGTATACTCTGTTGCAGTTAGCTGGAAGGCAATACTTTATGTGTGCTGATGCAAGAGTCCTGAAGTCTGAGCTGGCGGGCGTTTGGTACGTCGGTGATCCAAAACGCCTTGCACGGGAAATCGATGTTTATCTGGATGCTGTCGATATGCGCATCGAGGGCAGAATTGCCGCGCTGCTGCTGCCTCATGCGGGCTACCGCTACTCCGGAATGGTCGCGGCGCACGCCGTTAAACAGATTGTCGGGCAAACCTATTCCCGGGTGATTGTCATCGGGCCCAGCCACCGTATGCCGATGATGGATGCGGTCAGTATCCCCGATGTGAATGCCGTTGAAACACCGCTGGGGAGAATAGAGATGGATCGCGCCCTTGCCGAACGACTGTGGGATGACCGGCTCTTCCAATCGCACACGCACGCTCACTTCCACGAACACAGCGTTCAGATCGAACTGCCGTTTCTTCAGCGGGCGCTTGGTGACTTTAAACTGCTGCCGATCGTTTGCGGAGAGCTCGGCGAACGCAGTGCGCGGGAAATTGGTGCAGCGCTGCTGGAGAATATGGATGCCGACACCCTCATCGTGGTTAGCTCAGACTTTACCCACTATGGAAACGGCTTTAACTACGTGCCCTTCAGGGATGACATTAAGGCGAATCTGGAAGCACTCGATATGGGTGCCTTCCGGCTGATCGAGCAAAAGGATCTGTCCGGTTTTCTGCAATATGTGCAGGAGACCCGTGCCACCATCTGCGGCCGCAGTCCCATCGCCGTTGTGCTGTCCATGCTTTCCGAACAGTCCGAGGTTCGACTGCTCAAATACGACACCTCCGGCAACCTGACCGGGGACTGGTTGCATTGTGTCAGCTATGTCTCAGCCGCCGTCACGGGGCAATGGTCCGGGAAATCTTCCGATCAGCTTCAATGCGAAAACGAACGTGAACTGGCGTCCTCCGATAAGCTTGGACTGCTGCGGCTCGCGCGCCATTGCATTGCGGAGCGGCTGCGGGAGAACGAGCCGGAACGCAGCCTTGCAAGCACTGCCGCTATGCAGGAAGTCATGGGTGCATTTGTTACGTTGCGCAAGCACGGTCAATTGCGGGGATGTATCGGGGAAATCGTTCCGCGCCGGGCACTCGTTGAAGCCGTCAGGGAGCAGGCGGTAAATGCCGCGTTCCACGATCCCCGGTTTCCCCGCCTGCGCGAGGATGAACTGCCTGAGATCGAGATCGAGATATCGGCTTTGACGGCTCCGCACCGGGTCGGTTCATATGAGGATATACATATTGGAAAAGACGGCATTGTGCTCTACAAGGGATCCCATTCAGCGGTCTTTCTGCCGCAGGTGGCCACCGAGCAGCAGTGGGATCTTGAAGAAACGCTCTCACATCTTGCGCTGAAAGCAGGCCTGGCTCCGGATGCCTGGCATGAAGGATGCGAGTTTCAAGTCTTCCAAGCCATTGTATTCCGGGAACACCGGGATTGATGGCGGAGGTTTTCAGCACGCTCCGGCCTGTGGATCATTCCTTCGGAACAGAAGTCTGCTTCCCGGCATCAGCAGGCCCCTCCATAAAATGGGGATGCATATCGTAAAAAAGCTTTTTCCTGCAACGGGTTGAATTCGTTGCTCTGAGACATCATATTTCGAGGCCATTACTTGGAGAGCGTATATGTTGAAACGTTATGGCGTGTTGGTGGGTGTGTGTATATCAATGTCTGCATGGGCGCAGATGCCGCACGAAGTGCTGTTGCTGGTCAATAGGCAGTCGCAGGCATCGATGAAAGTGGCCAATGCGTTTGTGGCCGCCCGGGGCATTCCGCCATATAACGTGGTCTATCTGGACGTACCGGAAAGTGCGTATGGCGGAACCGCCACGGTCAGCCCTGAAGCGTTTACCGAACTGATCTGGGAGCCGGCCAATGCCGCCGTACAGAAACGGGGGCTGGAGGACCGGATTCTCGCGTGGGTGTATTCGGTCGACTTCCCCATTCGCGTGAAGACCGACCCGAAAGATCGCAGACAAATGTCGGTTTGCGGTCTGACTTTTCTGCGGAACAGGGTGCCGGGACTGAGTCTGGTCGAAGATGGAAAATATTTATCCAAGCTGTTTATGGGTCCCAATGAACGAATACAGCGCAGTCTGGCATCCTTGTCGCTGCGCATGTTCAAGACGGGGTTGGGAGAAGAGGCCGATGTGCCGGATGAGGTGGCCTACTTGAAGCGTGGACTGCAAAACGAGATACCCCTTCCGAATATGATGCTGGGCTACATCGGTGAAAATGGAAACGATGTGCAGACCGTGCTCGATACCATACAGCGCGGGGTGAAATCGGATTACCGCGGCGTACACCGCGGGATCTATTTTGTGATGAGCGACGATGTGCGTTCCACCTGCCGCGAATGGCAGTTTTACCCTGCGGTGAACGAACTCAAGGATCGCGGCATTTCGGCCTCTGTAACGACGAATTTTCCTTCGGGAGAGGAGAATGTCATGGGGGTGTTGTCAGGAGCGGAAACGGTTGATCCGGCCTCCATTGAGTCCTTTGCACCCGGCGCCATGGCCGAACATCTGACCAGCTGGAGTGCTGAATTTCAGAAGCGGCAGACCAAAATGACGGAATGGCTTAAAGCCGGCGCCACGGCATCGGCAGGTGCAGTAGTCGAGCCGTATTCAAATCCCAATAAGTTTCCGTCGGCTCGGTTCTACGTTCACTACACCTCGGGGTGCACCATGCTGGAGAGTTTTTACCAGTCTATCGCCTGTCCGCTTCAGATCTTGCTGCTGGGGGATCCGCTGGCGCGCCCCTATGCGCCGGTTGTGCGGACCAAACTCTTGGGGATGGAAACCATCACGGACGACTTTACCTATATGGCATCAGCGGAATCCCGCGTGCGGAACGCCGAATATCTGTACACATTCCTTCTCGACGGCAGGCCGTTGCAGGATGTTTCGAGTAAACCGTCGGTCTGGGTGTCGGTGTCAAAAGTTTCCGACGGCTACCACGAGCTGCGCGCGATTGCCTGGCCAAAGTATCAGGTCGAATTCGGTGCCTCGGTGGATAAACCGATCCTGGTGAACAAGACCGGGCGTTCCGTCGCCATCGATACGGCAACGATTCTGAAGAACGGAGCATACACGCACAGCTTAAAGATCAAGCTGGGCGGTCTCCAGACTCCTGAGCGCGTGCGGCTGGTTTGCGGCGAACGCGTCCTCGATGAAAAGGAATATGAAGAAGACGTCACCCTGACACTCGATGAACAGCTGGTCGGCGAAGGTCCGGCCCGCATTCAGGCCGTTGCGGTTTACGCGGACGGTATGGAGGTGGCCAGTGTGCCGCTGGGTATAACCATTGCCTTTGCCCAATAAACGGCGCCTGCTGCGCCAAACTTCCCGCCAATCCAAACTTTAAATATAGGAAGAGTGCGGGTAATTTTCCCGCGCCTTTGGAGAACGTATCAATATGCGCGTAGTTAAAACAAACAGTCCGGAAGAAACCTGGGCGCTTGCAGCCGAGCTGGCTGACAAACTGGGACGCGGATCCGTGATCGCCTTACACGGCGACCTTGGCGCCGGAAAGACCTGCTTTATTCAGGGCTTGGCAGCGGCGCTGGGCATTGATGAGCCGATCACCAGCCCCACCTATACGTTGATCGGGGAATACGAGGGACGACTGCCGCTGCATCACATTGACCTGTACCGGCTTTCCGGGCCGACCGAAGCGCTTGGACTGGGTCTGGAGGAATATTTCGACGCCAATGGCATTACGGCCATCGAGTGGGCGGAGCGCGCCGAAGGGCTCTTGCCACCTGATCTTCTGCATATCCGGATTGAGGTCGACGAGCATACTGAAACGCGAACGTTCCGAATATTCAGGGAGAATGAATCATGAGGATTTTTTCGATAGAGCTGAGCTCGCGGATGGGCAGTATCGCTTTAACCGATGACGGCGTGGTGGTGGCGGAGCAAAGCTGGGAGGAAAACTTCAAGAACCGCCAGCAGTTGTTCGATGCCATGGACGCCATGAGTGTGGAATGGGAACGGATTGACCTTTTCGCAACAGGGCGTGGTCCGGGTGCTTTTTCCGGTATGCGCATTGGCTTTTCTGTGATCAACTCACTGGCGGCTCCGGCAGGCAAACCGGTCTACGCACTTAATAGCGGCGCTGCTCTGGCCGCGCGTTATGCAAACGAATGCGTTGCCGTGGTAGGGGATGCCCGCCGGAATCAGGTCTGGGCCGGCGTGTTTGCCGGCGGAGAACTGGAGAAGGAATTTGTGCTGCTTGCTCCCGATGAACTACAGGATTTCATCCCGTCGAATGCACTGGTTCTTAGTGCGGAACACGAGCGACTGGAAGCTGTTTTGAGCGGATTTCGAACGGTGGAAGGAGCCTGTTCAGTCTATCCAACAGCCGGTGAACTGGGACGGCTGGTATTTGATCGCGTGGAGCGGAATATCCCGTCTGAGACCTTTGAGCCGCTTTACATGCATCCGCCGGTATTTATCGAACCGCGTTTCACAGTCTGAGCATTCAGTTCGCGTCCGCGTTCATCATCGCGGATGCGCTGTCCAAGGTCCTTGTCATGACGGTTCCGCCGTTGAAACTCTGATTCGATGGCCGAGTCAGCATGTTTTCCCATGAAGCGGTTGTGGTGAATCTCATCCATGGATGCCGCCAGAATATCTGCCGACAGCTATCCCCGGCGGGTAAAGGAATCAAGCGACGCCCTCAGCAGGTTTGTATGGCTTTTTTCTTTGAGGTGCAGTTGCGGTCAGCACTCGAAATAATCCGGCTAGCGTTCAGTAAAAAGCGTGTAGAGGCGGGCGGCGCCGAGCTCAGTTTTATTGATCACTGCGAGCCACGCTGTGATCAGGTTCCTTTTCATCGCGCCAAATCCTTGCATAGGGTATGTCCGCGGTCTGGCAGACTTCTTAAATAATCAAACGGATAAGTCGGTGGTTTGTGGCTGTTTAGTGCACTTGTAAATGATGTCTCAATCCTGTAAAAGATGATCAAATGGATCAGATAATGTGACTGCGGAAAGAGAAGAGATGCTGTGCGACAGCCTGCCCACCCGGCCCGGAGCGGAAATCGGCACCGTACTGGTTGCGGGAGCAACGGGTTATATCGGCGGGCGGCTTGTTCCCGAGCTCCTTGCAAGAGGCTACAAGGTCCGCGTCATGGTTCGTGCGGAATCGCCTGAACATCAGGAACGCTGGCCGGATGCCGAGGTCGTGGTGGCCGATGCCCTGGACGGGGAAGCGGTCGCCCATGCGCTCAAGGATATCGATACGGTCTATTATCTCATTCATTCGATGCTGATCGGGATGCATCGCTTTGAGGACGCCGATATCAGGGCGGCGCGCAACTTCAAAGAGGCCGCCGTGCAGCAGGGCGTTCGCCGTATCATTTATCTGGGCGGGCTGGGTGACTCCCGGACCACATTGTCTCCGCATCTAGCAAGCCGGGCCAAGGTGGCGGAGGAATTTCGCACGGGCGATGTGCCGACGACCATCCTGCGCGCGGCGATTATCATCGGATCGGGCAGTGCATCGTATGAAATGATCAATCATCTGGTGCGCCGTATACCGCTTTTTTTTGTGCCGAAGTGGGCGAAAACCAAGTGCCAACCCATCAGTCTTCGCGATGTGATTAAATCGCTGGTGGGTGTGCTGGAGATTCCGGAATCGGCGGATCATACCTACGATATCGGCGGCGCGGATATCATGACCTACGAAGAGATGCTGAAGACGCATGTGGATATTCTCGGGAAGAAAAGGGTGTTTATTCCCTCGCCGATATCGAGCATTCACTTCTATTCCTACATCACCAGTCTGCTCACGCCTGTCCCTGCCGCAATCACCTGGTGCCTGATGGAGAGCGTCACGCACGATGTGATATGTGAGGAGAATAAAATCCTCGAGTTGCTTCCCTTCCGCCGCATTTCCTACAAGGAGGCGCTGGTTCTGGCGCTTTCGCGCGAGGAACAGGATGCCGTACACACCCGGTGGTCCGACAGTTATCCGCCTGATTATGAATTGGCGATCAAGCTCCGTGAAATCGAAGGATCCCCGACCTATACCAGCTCCTACTCGCTGGTGACTAACAAATCAGCCGATGCACTCTTCAAGTCGATTACTCATATCGGGGGGAAGAAAGGCTGGTTTCATAGCACGTTCCTTTGGCGCATCCGCGGTGGCATGGACCGTCTGCTGCGCGGCGTAGGTACCACGCGTGGCCGGCGCAGTGCCTCCACGCTGCGGGTTAATGACGTGGTTGATTTCTGGCGGGTCGAGGAGATCAGAAACGGTCGTCAACTTTTACTGCGGGCCGAGATGAAGGTACCAGGCTATGCCTGGCTCGAATTCCGTGTCGATTCGATTACCGGGGATAAGAACAGGCTCTCCGTCACGGCGTACTATCAGACCAAGGGACTGTGGGGGCATACCTATTGGTATATTTTCCTGCCGTTTCATCATTTTATTTTTAATAACCTGATCCGGCAGATCGAATGCCGCAGCCTGTAGCGGACAGGCCGCCGACGGCAACGTGGATGATGATCCTTCCATTATTCGAGCCCAAGCCCCTTGATAATTTCAATCGCCTGTTCCGCTTGGTCCTCGGGGACCATAACCGCCATCTCGCTGATGCCGATGCCGATGCTGCCGCGAGCCGCAGCAAAGTTTTCGTTGCTCACGTAAGCGGGTATTCCTTCATTCTCCAGGGCGCCCTGGATAAGGCTTGCCTGTATGGTTTCATGCGGTTGCGCTATGGCAATGAATTCTGCATGGGCCATTGATTCTTCTCCGATTTCCAATATTACGCCTTAGCCGGATGTGACCATTCGGACGGATCGAGCTGATAGTAGGATTGCAGTTCTTCATACAGTTCCGGGTGTTTCTTTTTCAACTGGCGGGGCTGTTCAAAAAAGGTCTCAGTGGCGACCGCAAAGAATTCGGCCGGATTGGTAGCGCCATAGCGGTCCATGGTGCTTTTCCGGCCCCGGCGGGTTTTTTCAACAAGCGTTTTGTATTCCTGCTGAAAAATGCGGGCCCAGTCCACGTAGGCTGAACGCTCAGAAAGAACCGGTGCACCGTCGGCCCTTCCGTCTTCCTGGTCCAGCTGGTGGGCGAATTCATGAAGGGTTACGTTGTTGCCATCGGCAATGTTCTTTGCTCCGCCCAATACGCTGTCCCATGCCAACACCACCACGCCGACTGACCATGATTCCCCGAGCCGGGCCCCCTGGCCATTGTCGCCTCCAAACATGCCTTTACGGCCGCTTTGGTAGGTGTGGGGGTAGAGCAGCACACTCTTCAGTTTGGGATAGACCCTGGTTTCATGGCCGATCAGCAGCAGGCAGGCCTGGGCTGCAACGGTGACCTTGATTTCCTCGGTGATTTCCAGCCCGCCGCATCCCTCGAACTTTATGTCTGCAATAAACAGCTGCATCATTCCAAACAGACGTCGTTTCTGTTCCATGGAAAGCCTGGACAGCATGGGCAGGTTCTTATCCAGGATACCTATCCAGCTCTCCGGGGGAGGCCTGTTCATGAGCTGGCGGTGGTTGTAACGGGACCGGGCCTTGACGATGGCGGCGGTCATCAGAAGGATAAGCATGCCGTACAGGAAGCTCATGGATCTCTATCGCGGAAGCTCGTGGATGAGTTTGCGGGCGATTTCCTGATAGAGTGCATCAAGCTTTTCAGGCGTCACGGACCGGTCAATTTCTGTTTCAGCGGTTTCGTGCCAGATGCATGTTCCCGAGCCAGTGTCGTACAGCAGTACGTGAGCCGTGCACGTTTCGACCTCATAAACGACCTGGTCCGGTATCTGCTCCTCAAAGCTCCAGGCCTGTTCCGCGCGGTCGAAAATCATTCCTCCGGAAAACTCCCTTTCATGGTCAGGTCCTGTGTCCGAGATGACCTGGCCTCTCGAAAGCGAAAGATAATAGGTTACCTGTACCGTGGCATTGCTGCTCTGCCGCACTTCCTTCCAGCCCCGGGCCGCCAGCTCATTGTTGATGGCCTGCTGCAGCGACCGGTCAAGTAGCGTATCCTCCTGAGCAAGAATGTCGTCAGCGGCATCAATCCACTGGTAGGTTGCGATTTCTGAAAACGGGTAGGGGGCAGCCTGCTTGTTTGCAACCCGGATGCGGACACATCCGGTTATAAGCAGCAGGGCGGCAACGGGCATAAGAAGTGTGCAGAATTTCATATAACCTCCAGTCCGGTAAATATATGCGTTGAAAATACGACTGTCGACGCGTAAAAGACCTGTATGGTGTAGGGTGGTTCTGGAATGCGATGGGGTTAGGGGTTGATATCAAGAGAGAGGTCTGTAAGGTGCTTTCCTTATGAATCAACTAAAGCGAAAGGAATTTTCATGATTGAAGACGGCAAGAAAGTAAAAATCCACTATACCGGAACACTTGATGACGGAACGCAGTTCGACTCCTCGGCCGGACGGGATCCGCTTGAATTTGAAATGGGAGCCGGCATGGTGATCCCCGGATTTGAAAAGGGTGTCGCCGATATGGAAGTCGGCGACAAGAAGACTATTCATATTCCCGCGGTGGAAGCCTACGGCGAACGCCGCGAAGATCTGGTCATGCAGTTTGAACGCAGCCAGCTTCCCGAAGGGCTTGAGCCTGAAGTGGGCATGGGCCTTCAGATGCAGGGACCTCAGGGCCAGCCGGTGCCCGTCACCGTGACGGAAGTCGGCGAAGAAAATATCACCATTGATGCCAACCATCAACTGGCCGGCCAGAACCTCAACTTTGAACTGGAACTGGTAGAGGTCGCATAGCTTTCGGACGATCGTTATGGAAACCGGCGCTGATTTTACGCCAATATGCCCGCCTCCATGGGACGTGCCCAACGATGTCCTGCCGATGCTGGTGGTACTGGGTGTTTTTCTGGCCCTTGGCGGGGCCTATCGGCGTTGGAAAAAGAAGAGGAATGCCCGGATGCGTTCCAAATAACAAAAGCGGCTCAATGAGCCGCTTTTTCATTTTCGCATTTCACTGGATGCGGTAACGGATTACAGCCTGCTGTTGATCACCGTCAGCTTGGTTTCCGCCAATTGAGCCCAGCTGCTGCCCGGGTAGGCGACGATGAGATCTTCATAGGCGCGCTTGGCTTCAGCGTTGTTACCCATCTCTTCCAGGCAGCGCGCCTGATAGGACAGCGCTACGGGAGCGAGATAGGAGTCTTCGTGCTGGCTGGCAAATTCGCCATAGAGCAGGTGGGCCTCGCTCAACTCGCCCTTGGCTTCCCGGCAGGTAATCCCGTTTAGCTCGGCTTGAAGCGCCATTTCATGCTTGCCGTATTTTTTCAGGAATTCGGTATACGTTGCCTGGGCGCCATCGTAGTCGCCATCCGAAAACCGGCTCATGGCCAGGTTCATCATTGCGATGGGTGCGGTAGAGGTTGAGCCATACTTATCGACAATCTCTTCCAGGTCAGCCGGGCCGTACGCACTCATCAACGCGGCATCCGCCTTGGCTTCCTTGGCAACCTTTGATGCTTTCAGGTAGCGGTCAAACAGAAATATGCCGCAAACCACCAGGATCCCGATCAGCACGGGAACGCCGTATTTGCGGAATACATTGAGCACTTCCTTGACTTCGTGCTGTTCGAGTTCCTTTTTCTTCAGCAGATCCTTATGCTGGGGGGAATGTTGCTTCTCGCTACTCATCATTTGCTCCTCGATATATAAAAAAACAGACGGTCATTGTGGTGATTTGAACCGCAATTTCAAGAATTGTTTGAGCGGTACAGATCGATAATTTCCTCGGCTGTCGGCTCTGGCGAAGGGCGTCCGCTGGTGTCGATTTTGTGGGTGATGGACTCGTAGAGTGTTTTGCGGTGTTCCAGTAGCTCGACGATCTTTGCTTCCTTGTCGCCGGCGAGCAGCGGCCGGGAGGAGTCGTGCCGGACCCGGTCGAGCACGGTTTCCGCATCGGCCAGCAGGCAGACGACCAGTCCGGTTTTCTCGAAGTCGGCGATGTTGTCAGGGTTGAGAACGATACCGCCTCCGGTGGAGATAATATGGCCGTCCGTTTGGGCCAGTTCCCTGACCAGTTCACGCTCCAGCATTCGGAAGTGTGCCTCGCCCTCATCGGCAAAGATTGCATTGATGGATTTCCCCGCCCGTTCTGCAATAATGGTGTCCATGTCGATCAGCGGCATGCCGGTTTTCTGGGACAGGATCTTTCCGACCGTCGTCTTTCCCGAGCCCATAAATCCAACCAGAACAATATTACCCATTGCGTTTCCTCCGAGTCCTGATACAGAAAAACGCCCCTTAAGGAGCGTTTTTCAAGCATCTGAGCCGTATGTTAGGCACCCGTTTCGCGGATTGCAGCCCGGATGTCCTTGGTGTTCATGTGCACCAGTTGTTCTTCCGTGTAGCCGGCACCGACCAGGCGTTTTTTCTGCTCCAGCACACGACGGCGCTTCAGGCGTGGCTTCTTGACGGGACGGCGCAGGGGCTTCTTGCGCATTGCTCTTCTAATTCTCATGACAAACCTCTTCGGATCTAGTTGGTTGCAAAATCAGGCGGAAAACCTACACATCCCCTTTGACCCGCGCAACCCTTATCTACGCCAAATTTCGCGCCTTTCGGCTCCGTTTGGTCTGCGCACCTATTTTACAGCCCATCCCTGAAGAATTGCCCGTTCCTCAGGGGTGAGCCTTGCGCCGGGATGCAGCCAGAGATAGGACTTCAGGGGCATTTCGCCCTCAGCAACCTCTTTGTAGATCTCGGTTCGCATCCAGCTCATTTTTCCGAGCATTTCCCAGTCGGAAAAGTTGAGGTGTTTCCGGCCGTCATTGACATGATGCGCCACCATCCATGACATAGGTGCCACATGACTGTACCACGGCCAGTCTGTTTCGTACGAGTGACAGTCATAGCAGCTTCTTTTCAGGATCGCCTTCACTTCCGCGGGGCCGTCAAAATCGTAAATCACAGCAGGATTCGTCCGCTTCGCGGGGATAAACTGAATTCCAACGATGAGCAGCGCCAACGCTATCAGAATTTTCTTCATCGGCTTCTCCCTGTGTATTGTCCGAAATGAAATTGACTACAGATAACCACATATAAGCACGGTTGGACACGGTTTTTATGCGTGATTTCGATTTATCGGGGGCATCAGTCTCGTTCGAATATGTGGTGCCAGATGGATGTCCCGTTCATGAAGAAGTCGAGTCGTTTTGAGTCATCGGTCCACGCGATCGATGGGGCGGCAGTTTCCGGCGGGATATTGGTATAGGCAGGCAGATGGTAAAGCCCCCGCCAGGCGGGTTTTCCGGCTTCGCGGCAGTAGATTTTGTATGACGGCTGGTTGTCAAAGTAGTAATAGCGGCGCAGGCGGGCTTCCCGTTGGCCATCAGGTGAAGGAACCTGTTGCATCTCTTCGCTGGGAGGCGTGAGTATCCTGAAGGCAATAAATACAACAAACGCGGCGAACAGCACGGTGCCCAGCTGCTTGAGGTCGAATATGGACTGCTTCCTGTAGACCCGTTTCATGGAGACACACTATCGGATTGAACCCGAAAATGTCGAATGCGGATCCGTTTCGCTATTCGGATTCCACTTCCTGCGCGGGGCTGTTCGTCTGCGACGGCGGCTGCACCTGCTCGACCTGCTCTTTTTTGAAAAACCGGCTCACATTCCATAGGCGGTCGGAATCGCGCCACGAGAGATACACCATCGCGCTGATCAGCAGAATCGCGAAGAGATTGACCAGCACAGCCACGACCCGCGGATGCACCTTGCGGCGGGTGATGCCTTCCCACAACGCGAAGCAGATGTGGCCGCCGTCCAGTACCGGAATCGGAAGCAGATTGAGCACCGCCAGGTTGATGTTGATGAATCGCATCAGGCCGATGGCGTAGAAGAATCCGAGTTTCAGGGCAAACCAGATCATGGCGAAAATGGTTATAGGGCCGCCCAGCGCCTTGGCCGCGTTCCCGGCTTCATCGCGATTGGTTAACGCCTTGAGCAGACGGAAAATCTTCAGGCCGTCGGATTTGAGCTGCGTAAACGCATTGCCCTCCATGGTCCACGCCAGCATGCCCGGATCCCCGGGGGAGACGCCGATCATGACCTTTTCATAATCCTTGTTATATTCGGGGGTGATATCCAGGGTGAGCGATTCGCCGTCGCGCTCGACGGTTATGGTGGTATCCACGTCCTTATAGTCCTGGAGTGTTTCCGCCAGCTCGTGCCACCAGTGGATTTCCCGGTCGCCGATGCGGGTGACCAGATCGCCTGTCTTGAGGCCGGCCGCACCTGCCGGAGCGTTTGCCGAAACGGATGCGAGCAGAGGCAGCATTGCCGGCGCCATATCCTCCAGTGAGGCCTCTGAATCCAGGGTGAGCACGTTGGTTTGCGCACCCGAGCGGTAGGTGAGATCAAAGGTGCCGGCATCCTTGGTGAGAAGATCTTCGGAGACGATGCCGTACCAGTCTTCGATGACGGTATCATTCACCTTCAGGATGACATCTCCGGCACGAAGCCCTTCGGCATAGGCCGTGGAGTTGGTCGCCACCCATCCGACGGCGGTGTTGCTTGGCGGCGGTTCAGCCAGGGTGACAAGCAATGCCAGCGGAACAGCAAACAGAATGTTGCACAACGGGCCGGCAACGGAGACCGCAATTTTTTTCCAGGGGGATACATCGGGCAGAGCCTCCCGGTCGGCCTCGCTTCCGCCCTGGACTTTTTCCATGCCCTCGGGGTCAAGCTGGGGCAGGGAAACATAACCGCCGATGGGGAATGCGCCGATCTTGTAGACGACGCCGTTGATCTCCTTCTGCCAGAGGGCCGGCCCCATGCCGATTGAAAACGTTTCGGCCACCAGGCCCAGTTTGCGGGCGACAATGAAATGGCCCCATTCGTGGACAAAAATGGTGATGCCGAAGAGAAAGAGCATCATGATAACTATGTAGAGAATTTCGAGCATGGATTACCTTTGGTGAATCGTGATTATGAAAGCTGGAACGGAACTCTGAGGGTTAATTGGCAAGGGCGAATTTCATGTAGATATAGAGCAGGGGGGCGGTAAACAGTACGCTGTCGATCATGTCCAGGATGCCGCCGAGGCCGTAGACCATCGTGTTGGAATCCTTGATGTCCACGGCTCGCTTGAACATGGACTCCACCAGGTCGCCGGCGGTGCCGACGATCGGAATAAGAAGGGCCAAAGCGATCGCATCACCCAGTCCGAACTCAAAACTGCCCAGCCTGCCGCCGGAAACAACGAGCCAAACGACATTGGCGGCCAGACAGAACAGCACTCCGCCACCCAGACCCTCCCAGCTTTTCTTGGGCGAGATCACCGGGGCCAGTTTGGTTTTGCCGAAGCGTGTTCCAATAAAATATCCGCCGGAGTCGGACATCTTGGTGCACAGCAGCAGATAAAAGGCGGCCCATGCCGGTTTTTCAAGGTTGCCGCTGAGGAAAACGCGGATGAAGAAACTCCAGAGGAACGGGACATACATAAGGCCGAGCAGCGTGCCCAGTGCATTGTTCAGTCCTTCGCGCATGTTGGGGTAGGCCAAAATACGGAAAAAGATGGAAACCACGGCAATCAGCATGACCGACCACAGCACGGTGTCGGGCGGCAGCTCCTGCGTCATGAAGCCGACGGACTTGATATCGCGCATGTAAAACCACGTTGCGGTCACGAATACGAGGCCGGCCGCGGTGCCCCATTTTTTCGATGCCGTCAGGCCTCCCGCCGTCAGCAGGTTGAAAAACTCCCAGGTGGCCACGCCGCCAATCGCCAGCAGGGTGATGAGGCAGACCAGTTTGCCGCTGGGCACCACGCTCAGGAGAATGACAAGCACGGTGGCGATCGACAGTCCGATGATGATCCGTTTTTTATCCATGGAAAATTCCGTTACCTTTTCTTCACGCCGCCATAGCGCCGGTCACGATGGTTGTATGCCTCCAGGGCTTCGAAAAACTGTTCCTCGCGAAAATCGGGCCAGTACGTATCGGTAATGTAAAACTCGGAATAGGAAAGTTGCCACAATAAAAAGTTGCTCAGTCGCAGTTCACCGCTGGTACGAATCATCAGTTCCGGGTCGGGCACATCCGGAAGATAGAGGTGATCCGCCACGGTTTGTTCGTCGATCTTCCTGGAATCGAGCGTTCCGTTTTTCACTTTTTCCGCGATCTGCCGGGCGGCATCGGCGATTTCCGTTCGTGACCCGTAGCTCAGGGCGATGATGAAGGTGTGGTCAGTGTAGTCCTTCGTGGCATCGATGGTTTTCTGCAGGCGCATGCGCACGGGCAGGGGCAGTCGTTCGAACTGGCCCATGACCCGCAGGCGTATGTTGTTGTCGTGCAGTTCCTGCTCATAGGCATTAAGCGAGCCGACCAGCAGTTTCATGAGCCCGTCGATCTCCTGCGGCGGCCGTTTCCAGTTTTCCGTGCTGAAGGCGTAGACCGTAATAAACTCCACGCCCGCTTCAGCGGCAGCCCGCAATACCGCGCGTACCGACTGGGCGCCTTCCTTGTGGCCCTCAATGCGCGATAACCCACGATCCTGTGCCCAGCGCCCGTTGCCGTCCATAATCAGGGCGACGTGACGCGGAATCTTCTCCAGGCTCTGTAGGTCAACGCTCATATAAGCCGTAATAAGTGCTAAGATTTAGGTTTTAAGGCCCTTTTTCAGATCAACTTGTACACTTAACACTTAACCACTTGAAACCTAAAACTGGATCAACGATCCAGTATCAGGGTGCTTTCCCGCTTCGGACCAACGGAGAGAATCGAGACTTTGACACCGGTCAGGCCTTCGAGATATTCCACGTATTTCTTCGCCTGTTCGGGCAGCTCGTCCCAGCTGGTGCAGCCGGTGGTCGGGCAGTTCCATCCCTTGAACTCTTCGTAGACCGGCTTGCAGCGCTCCAGCTTGCGAATGCTGGCCGGCACGCTGGTGATGCGTTCCCCATCGACTTCATAGGCCACGCAGACCTTGATCGTTTCCACGGCATCGAGCACGTCCAGTTTCATCAGCGCCCATTCATTGATGCCGCCGACCATGGCGGAGTAGCGGGCGATAACCGCGTCAAACCATCCGCAGCGGCGCGGCCGACCGGTCGTGGCACCGAATTCGTGGCCGACCTCCGCAATATGCATCCCCATCTCGTCTTTCAGTTCGGTCGGGAAGGGGCCTTCACCGACCCGGGTAGTATAGGCTTTGACGATGCCGATCACCCGGTCGATGGCATTCGGGGGAACGCCGGATCCGGCCGGGGCGCCGCCGGCTCCCGTGCTGGAAGAGGTCACAAAGGGATACGTACCGAAATCGACGTCGAGCATAACGCCCTGCGCGCCTTCGAACAGGATTTCATCATCGTTCTGAATGGCTTCGTGCAGAAGCGGTATCGTGTCGCAGATAAACGGGCGCAGATAGTCAGCCGCTTCCTTGACCTGCGTCACCAGCGTGTCGATATCCAGCGCTTCAGCGCCCATGTTTTTTAAGGTCTCATTCTTGGTTTGGGCCTGGGTCTTCACCATGTCGAGGAAATCGTCTTCAAGGATGTCGCCGAGGCGCAGCCCTGTTCGGTCGGCCTTGTCCGAGTAGGCCGGCCCGATACCGCGCTTGGTGGTGCCGATCTTCTTGCCCGCTTCGGCTTTGCCCTCCTTGGCGCCGTCGAGCTCCTTGTGGTATTGCAGGACCATGTGGGCGCGGTCGGAAATGAAGAGGCGGTTGTCGAGTTTGATGCCGCGGTCAACCAGCTCCTTCAGCTCGCTCATCAGGCCGATGATATCGACCACCAGACCGTTTCCGATCACACATTTGCACGCTTCGCGCAGGATGCCCGAAGGGGTGAGGTGAAGTACATATTTCTGGTCGCCGATCTCCACGGTGTGGCCGGCGTTGTTGCCGCCCTGGTAGCGAATGACCCAGTCCGCGTTGGCGGTCAATACGTCAATGATCTTTCCCTTGCCCTCGTCGCCCCACTGCGACCCGATCAACACTGTCTTCGACATGCTATTCTCCGGTTGTTGTTTATCGCTGGTGGGTTATCGGAAGATCCGCATCTGTTCGCCTTTTTTCAGACAACCACAAAAAAAGCCCGCTTTCATAAGGGGCTTATGAAGACGGGAACCTAGACAAACACGCTCCTCGCGTCAAGTATGGAGCGCCTCTAAGAATGTGTGTGCCTGAATGCGCTATGATATTGCTGTTTGTGCGCCATGCTTTCTTCTGTCTCCGGCGGGCGGACGGCAGCGCGGCTCCACTTGCGGATAAAAGCGGAGCCGGCATGGGCCTTTCGTGTATTGGCCGATTTATGCCTCCAGCGCATCAGCGAGGGCGCTCAGCAGGGCAGCCCCGTCGCCTTTCCAGGCGCTGCCGTGCATGCAGGCGAGGGTGGTCGGATTGGCGGCCGCCAGGCGATCGAGCATGCCGCGGGCGTTTTTGGTGTGCGAAAAATAGTCCATCTTCTGGCGGAAGGCTTCGCTCGGCCCAAGAATGTCGTCCTCCGTGATGGGCGGGTTCCTGGAGCCGCCCTGGGTAAAGAGGTCACCGCACAGCAGGGTGGATGTGGTTTCGTCCATCATGAAGCCGCACTCCCACGCATGCGGCAGATGCGGGGTGTCGAACCAGCGCAGGGTGTGTTTCCCGATAGCGAGGGATTCGTTGTCGGCGAGTGCCTTGGGCGGCCGGTCGGCCATGTCGGAGATCGATACCATCGCAGCCACAGAGCCGCAGACGGGTTCGGACCGCGGTGCTGCGGACAACCATTGGTTCAGGGCGGCGCACTCGTCGGCCTCTACGTGGGAAAAGGCGATATAGCGCAGCTTTTCAACCGGCATTACGCTGGCGACCGCCTCGGAGACGAGCGGAAACATGCCGCGCAGGCCGGCATGGAACAACAGGGGGTCCTCGTCGACGATCAGGTATTGGTTGAAGGAAAAGCCGCCGGCGCCGGGGATCTGAACCGGCGTGTTGATGCGGAAGATGCCATCGGCGATCTCGTGGATGTTGGTCCCGGATTCCTGGTTCGTAATGGGCATGGAAGCCTCCTCTCCCTTGTATGTCTTTCGACGCGGGACAGCGTACTCCTCTGCCGTGGTTGTGGGAAGATATAACCTAAACGATTTCCGGCTTTACGTCGCCGCGGGGATGGTCACTCCGCCGCAAACGGACCGCGCCCGGGATGCAGGGGATAAAGGACGTCATAGACCTCCTTGCGGATTTCGGCGACCTCGTAGGCGGAGGGGATCGTCTTGGCGAGGTCGGTTTCGCTGAACGCTTTCAGCGCCTCATGCGACTCGAAGAAATAGATGCCGCAGACATGGCCTGTATCGGGGTCGCGGCCATAGATCTTCTGGATCAAACCCGGTACCTCCAGGAACTTTGGCCGGCGCTCGAGCAGCCGTGCCGCCAATGCTTCTTCATCGAGTTTCGATTTTGCGCGGACAAACAATACGGCAGGCATATTTTCTCCTTCATGCTTTTACGTGTCTTCGATTGATGATTCCTCCAGGTCAGACGGGCCGACCCAGAAGTGGGGATTGTGTGCGATTTCCCACAAGTGGCCGTCGGGATCGGCGAAATAGCCGCTGTACCCGCCCCAGAACACTTTTTGCGGCTGCTTGACCAGCGTACCGCCCGCGGCGACCGCCTGGGCCATCAGTTCATCGACTTCTGCTTCAGATGCCACGTTATGTGAAAGGGCGAAACCCTCGAAACCTTCGCCATCATGGGAAACCTGCGCATCCTCGGCCAGCGCTTCGCGACCGTAGAGGCCGAGCCAGGTGCCGTTGAGGGTAAAGAAGGCGACTTCCGGCGGCGATTCCATACGGGGAAGGCCCAGTCCCTGCTCGTAGAATGCAATGGATACCGCAAGATCGCGTACGCCGAGGGTAATCATGCTTATGCGTGGTTTCATAGGTACTCCTTCAGAAGGAAGAATACCACGCAGCGGAAAAACGTCAATTTGCCATAGCGGCTTCTGCGTCGCTTCGAGACCCGCTCAGTCAAGCACCGCGCGGATGGCTTCGATATCATCTGCGATCTGCTGTTTGAGTGCATCGGCATCCTCGAAAACCTGATCGCTGCGGATAAACTGGATATAGTTTACTTCCACCTGCTGGTCGTACAGGTCGATCCCTTGTTCATCGAGCAGGTAGACCTCGAGCACCTGGGGTTCATTCTGATGAAAGGTTTCGCGATGACCGATATAGGCGGCAGCATCATAAAAATGGTGGCCGACCCGCAATCTGGAGGCATAGATCCCGCGTGGGGGAAGCATATCGTTTTCCGGATCAATGTTGGCGGTTGGGTAGCCCAGCCCGCGTCCGATCTTCTTGCCGTGTACCACCTTGCCGATCGAACTCACCGGGCGTCCAAGCATGGCCGTGGCGTCAGCCATCCGTCCTAACCTGATCGCTTCGCGGATGCGGGTGCTCGATACGCGCTTGTCATCCCAGCAGATCGGGGGGTGGGCGGAAAAGTAGATGTTCCGCTCTGCGCACAGTCTCGTCAGCAGCTCGGCGTTGCCTGAGCGGTTGCGTCCGAACGACCAGTCCTCCCCGACCGAGATGCCTGCCAGCTCGGGGATGCTGTCGCACAGATGGTCAAAGAAGGCTTCCGGCTCCTGCTTCATGAATTCCAGGGTGAAGGGCTGGAGGATGCATCCGTCGACCCCCATTTCCTGCAGGTGGCGCGATTGTTGCGATGTGGTAAAGATCAAGGGCGGCGCATGGTCAGGACTGAGCACCTTGGCGGGATGGGGGTCGAACGTGAAGACCCAGGCTTCGCCGCCGATGGCGCGTGCGCGCTCGATGGCCACCTTGATAACGGCCGTGTGACCGATGTGCAGGCCATCAAAGCAGCCCGCGGCAAGGATGACCGGTGTCGTGCTGTCACTGAAGTCTTCGAGTGAGTGAATAATCTTCATGAAACCATATCCGCCAGATGGATGATTTTTTCGCCGATGTTTTCCCGGTCACAGGCGAGAATCTCTTCCATTGTATGGGCCTTGTCAACGGTCAGTGGTCCGGATGCGGTGCGGCGCAGGGCATCGAGGCTACCGCCGACCCCGAGCGCGTTGCCGAGGTCGTGTGCAAGCGTGCGGACATAGGTGCCCTTGGTGCTCTTTACCCGGAAGGTTGCGAGCGGGTTATTAAACGTCAGCAGTTCGAAGCTGAATATGTGTATGCTGCGCGGCTCTCGCTCGATCTCCTGACCTTTGCGCGCCATTTTGTAGAGCGGAACGCCATCCTTCTTGATCGCGGAAACCATTGGCGGAATCTGTTCAATATCCCCGATAAACTTCTGCTGAATAACCGCCTCAACCTGCTCGCGGGTAATGTGCGCAGCATCTTTTTCTTCCACAATTTCGCCTTCGGCATCCTGTGTGTTGGTGGTGACACCGAGGCGGATGGTACCTTCATAGGTTTTATCGCCGGTCATGACACGGTTGGACAGTTTGGTCCCTTTTCCGATAAGAAGGACCAGCAGGCCGGTGGCCATGGGGTCGAGCGTTCCCCCGTGGCCGACCTTGCTGAATTTGAAATGGTTCCGGATCTTTACGACGACGTCGCTCGAGGTCCAGTCGCTGGGCTTGTCGACGAGCAGGAGGCCGTCGTACGGGTCGGGGGCGCGGCGTCTACGATTTCTCATCGGTCTGATCGTCGTCCTTGAAAGCATCGGGGTTTTCACGTTCCATTTCGGCGAGGATGGAGAGAATGTTGTCGCCGCCCTCGATGGACTCGTCGAGCTGGAAGTGGAGGCGCGGCGTGTACTTCAGCTTCACCCGCTTGACCATCATGCGGACGATTTCCTGCCGGTGCCGGTTCAGATAGGCGATCATGCCCTTGCGCTCGTTTTCGTGTCCGAAGATGGACACAAACACATTGGCATCCCGCAGATCCGGCGTGCACTCAACGCGCGTGACCGTCAGTGCCGACGCATCGAAGTCGGACATGGAGAAGTTGCGGTACAGGTCTTCCGCAATCTCGCGTTTAAGCAGTTCATTAACTCTGACTAGGCGTGGTATTCCCATTACGATTCCTCAAAAAGCGGCTTACTATAGGTGAGCGGCGGGGAAAAGCAACCCTCCCGCGCGCTTAAACACCGGCGTGTATGGGCCTGTACTGATCACCGATATCGCGCCGGTTTCCAGATCTTGACCTCTTTCCATTCACGGCCCCATTTCAACGCCTGGCGGTGCGAAGGGAAAAAGAGATCGATGTGCATGCCCTTGATGGCCCCGCCGATGTCCTCGACGCGCCCCCAGCCATAGTCCGGCACATACATGATGGTACCGAAGGGATAGTAGCGTGTGTCGGCCGCAATGGTGCCCCAATCAGCCATGGTGCCGGCAGCTGTAATGCCGACCTTCTTGGGTTGTCCCTCATTCGGCCCGTATGCAACCACCGGTTGGAACTTCCAGTTGCGCTTCCAGCCGCAGCATTTTCCGCACGCGCAGTACCCGGTGGTTTCCATGCTTACCGTTTCCGGCGGCCCCGGCGGCAGACGGTACACCTTTCCGGATGTGCATCCATTCAGAAGGACCATGGATAGAAAGAGCCCGTAGATCGATGCCGCTGAACGCAGTTTGGCCGTTTTTGTGTTCATGTTCAATGGACGTCTCCCGACCAGATGATTTCGATGCCCGCATCTGTTTTGAGCTGCAGCTCGCCGTGCTCACCGAAGCCAGCCAGGGTTCCGCTCTTGAGGATATCTCCGTCATGCACGCTGAGCGGTTTTCCGATCGGGCCGGCCTTTTCGGTCCAGACGGTACGAATGGCTTCGAACCCGCCCGCTGCACAGCGCGTCAGCCAGAAGTCCAGCTGTGGCAGGAGGTCCGACAGCACCTCGGCCGGATTATAGCTCCGGCCGCTTTCAATGAGCATCGAGGTGGCGGGGCGGTCGATGGCGGCGGCTTCCTCTCCCGACATGTTAACATTAAGGCCGATGCCGACGATAATTCCGCATCGGCTGCCATGTTCGACCCGTTCGGACAGGATGCCGCATATCTTTTTTTTGCCGACGAGCACGTCGTTAGGCCATTTGGGGGTGGCCCGGATTCCCTTCGCGTTCAGGAGGTCGTTTACCGCCAATGCAGCCGCCATCGTCAGGGATGGTACCTGAATAAGAGGCGTCCGGGTTTCGAGAAAGAGGGAAAAGCAAAGATTGGTGTCCGGCGAAGATGCCCACCTTCGTTTCTGCCGTCCGCGTCCGCTGGTCTGCTCCCGGGCGGCAATAATCAGCCCGGATTTGGTCCTGTTTTGGGCATAGAAGCGTTCACGTAATGCGGTATTGGTCGAACCGACCCGATCATGCCACTCGGTCTCAAAATCCATCGTATTCATCGCACTCTATTTAGACTGTGTTTTATTAAGAATCCCTAATAAAAATGGGGCTTTTTCACTAGTCATGCCTTTTCAATTTCCGTATACAAGACGCTCATTTTACCAAATCAAGGAGATAAAAAAAGATGGAACTTCTGATGCAAGGTGTTGTCCTGATGGTGATCGGCATGGCCACCGTATTCGCCTTCCTCGTATTGATGATTGTCGCTATGAACTGCTCGGCGGCTTTCTTTCGAAAATTCGCCCACCTCTTTCCGGAGGAAACTGCTCCAGCCAAGTCCGGCGGTGCGGATCCCATGGCAGCGGTCGCGGTCGCGCTGGCGGCCATCAAGGCCAAACGCGGCTGATCTAACCCTTTAAATAACTCAACCAGGAGAAATATACCGTGGCAAAGAAAACCATCCATATTATGAATACCGCGTTCCGTGACGGCTTCCAGTCGGTCTACGGCGCCCGGGTGCTTACCGAAGACTTTCTTCCGGCCGTCAAGGTCTGTGCGGAAGCGGGTCAAACTCACTTCGAAGCCGGTGGCGGCGCACGCTTCCAGGCTCCGTTCTTCTACTGCAACGAATCGGCCTTTGATATGATGGACAAGTTCCGCGCAACCGTGGGGCCGGATGCCGACCTGCAGACCCTCGCCCGCGGAATCAATGTGGTGAGCCTCGACTCGCAGTCGCGCGACATCATTGACCTGCATGCAAAGATGTTCAAAAAGCACGGCATGACCACCATCCGTAACTTTGACGCGCTCAACGATGTCAACAACCTGATCGACTCCGGTAAATCCATCATTAATCACGGGCTCAACCATGAAGTCGTGGTCACGATGATGGAGCTTCCCCCTGGTTGCACCGGGGCCCACGATGTTGACTTTTACATGAAAACCCTCCAGGACATCCTGGACGCCGAAATTCCGTTCACCAGTGTCTGCTTCAAGGACGCTTCCGGAACATCGGCTCCGAAAAAGGTGTACGACACGATTCTGGCCGCCCGCAAGATTCTGCCCGGCGATACCAAGATCTCGTTCCACTCCCATGAAACCGCCGGAACCGGCACCATTTGCTATATCGCCGCCATCAAGGCCGGCGCTGATCAGGTTGACTGCTCGCTGGCCCCGGCCTCCGGCGGCACCTGCCAGCCGGATGTCGCCACCCTGTGGCATGCACTCCGCGGTGAAGACTACGAACTCGACGTGGATATTGATAAAATGATGCACGCCGCCACCGTCTTCAAGGAATGCATGGAAGACTACGTCATTCCGCCGGAAGCCCTGGCCGTTGAGCCGATGATTCCGTGGTCGCCGATGCCCGGCGGCGCGCTGACCGCCAACACCCAGATGATGCGTGACAACAATCTGATGGACAAATACGAAGACTGCATCAAGGCCATGGGTGAGGTGGTCCGTCGCGGCGGCTTTGCGACGTCGGTAACGCCGGTGTCGCAGTTTTATTTCCAGCAGGCGTTCAATAACGTCATGTTCGGCCCCTGGGAAAAGTTTGCCGAGGGCTATGGCAAAATGGTGCTCGGGTATTTCGGTAAAACCCCCTGCGAACCCGATCCGGAACTTGTCAAGCTCGCCTCTGAAAAGATGGGGCTGGAACCGACCACCGAAAACCCGGTCGATCTCAACGACGCCGACCCGAACAAGGGCGTGGACGCCGCCAAGAAAATGCTCACCGAAGCGGGCATCGACGACCACTGCGATGAAAACGTCTTTATCGCATCCTGCTGCAAGCAGAAGGGTATCGACTTCCTGCTTGGCAAGGCCAAGGTCAATGGCGTGCGCAAGAAATCGCTCATGCCGAAGGACGAACCTGCTGCTGCGCCTGGTGGAGACGGTGAATACAGCGTCACGGTCAACGGCAAAACCTATGCGGTTGCCATCAAGGGCGACAAGGCGACCGTCAACGGGGCCGACTACGATATCGGCGTAACGGATGGCGGAAAGGCCGCCGGCGGATCGGAAAAGGTCTCACACGAATCGGCCGACTCCATCGAAGTCACCGCTCCGATGAACGCCAAGGTGATCAAGGTAAGTGTCGATGTCGGTGATCATGTAAATGAAGGTGATGTCCTCTTCGTGGTCGAAGCGATGAAGATGGAAGTGGACGTTAAGGCTTCCGCCAGCGGAACGGTCTCTTCGATCGCGGTTGGTTCCGGCGATCAGGTGTCGGCCGGCGAAGCCATGGCATCCATCAACTAAGTCGCAATAGCGAACGGAGATTTATCGACATGAAGAAATTCATTACCATGGGGCTGATCGTCGCCGCCGTTATCGGCGGAGCCGTTGCTGCACAGGCCGAAGAGGCCGGCACAGCGATGGAAGGCGTGAAGACCGAAAAGAAAATATCGATTGCCGCGGGCTTCAAGAAGCTGTGGCACGAGACCGGCATCTACCGCTTTATTAATCCGCTGACCCCGGAAGAACGGGCCGCGGCGTACGAGGATGCGTTGGTCAAGACCGTTGCCGCCGAGATTTCGGCAGGCCATTTTCATGGTGCGATGGAGTCGATCCATAAGGCGCACGGTGTGGACGAGCAGCTGATTGAAGACCTGACGCAACAGGTTGAGGCTGCGGAGGAAGAAGGCTTCACGCCATCCCGTCTGCTACCTGAAGGTCTTGGCCAGTTTATCATGATTCTGGTCGGCCTGCTGCTGATCTTTCTTGCGATCAAGAAGGGTTTCGAGCCGCTGCTGCTGCTGCCGATCGGTTTTGGTGCAATCCTGACGAACATTCCGGTGGCCGGTATTGCGGAAGGTCCGGTCCCCGGGCAGCCGGGCGGCTTCCTCTACTACTTCTACACCGTCGGTGTGCAATCCGGTGTGTTCCCGCTCCTTATTTTCATGGGGGTCGGGGCGATGACCGACTTCGGGCCGCTGCTGGCCAATCCGAAGACGGCCCTGCTGGGTGCTGCCGCGCAGTTCGGAATCTTCTGCGCGCTGATGGGCGCCATGGCCATGGGCGGCCTGTTTACGATGCAGGATGCCGCCGCCATCGGTATCATCGGCGGAGCTGATGGTCCGACCGCCATCTTCCTGGCTTCACGGCTGTCGCCAAACCTGCTGGGGGCGATTGCCGTGGCGGCTTATTCCTATATGGCACTGGTGCCGATCATTCAGCCGCCTATCATGCGTTTGCTCACGACCAAGGAAGAGCGCGCCATTGAGATGAAGCAGCTGCGCCACGTTTCCAAGGCCGAGAAAATCATTTTCCCGCTCCTGGTTCTGTTGATCTGCCTGCTGCTGCTGCCGTCGGCCACGCCGCTGATCGGTATGCTCATGCTCGGTAACCTGATGAAGGAATCATGCGTTGTGGATCGCCTGTCCGATACGGCTCAGAATTCGCTGATCAATATTGTCACGATCCTGCTGGGCACAGCCGTCGGCTCCAAGCTGGCCGCCGACAAATTCCTTAATGTGCAGACGCTGGGTATTCTCGGGCTCGGTTTGGGTGCTTTTATTATCGGCACCGCCATGGGTGTAATCCTCGCCAAGCTGATGAACGTGCTCAGCAAGGACAAGATCAATCCGTTGATCGGCTCGGCCGGCGTATCCGCTGTGCCGATGGCCGCTCGCGTGTCCAACAAGGTGGGGCTGGAAAACAATCCGCACAATTTTCTGCTCATGCACGCCATGGGCCCGAATGTTGCCGGTGTGATCGGCTCCGCCGTTGCGGCCGGTGTGCTGCTCGCACTCTGCGGGTGAACGGTGTCTTCATGCCATACGGAAAGGGTCGCCGCAGGGCGGCCCTTTTTGATTTCAGAAAGCGGACGGTTTTGGCACACTCCTTCTTCGCATGAAAATCCCGTTCACAAAAATGCATGGCGCCGGCAACGACTTCATTGTGGTCGATGATCGTGCAATGTCGTTTCCGGCGGAAGACCAGGCGTTTATCCGCGGGATCTGTGAACGCCGGACGGGCATCGGCAGTGATGGCATTATTCTCCTGCAGCCTTCCAGCGCAGCCGATCTCCGGATGCGGTTCATTAATCCGGACGGCGGGGAGGTTGACATGTGCGGCAACGGCGCACGATGCTTCGCACGCATGGGATTTGATCTCGGTGCGGCCCCTGCCGTGATGACGATTGAAACGCTGGCCGGTATCGTACATGCCGAGGTACTGGGGGAGCAGCAGGTCAGAATTTCACTGACTGAGCCGGCTGACCTCGAGCTCGGTCTGGACCTGGGATTGGCCTGGTCTGCAGATTATGTAAATACAGGGGTTCCTCATGTGGTGATGTGGGCGGATGATGTCAATGGTGTTGACCTCCGGCAGATGGGAAAGACCGTCCGGCACCACGACCGGTTTTCTCCGAACGGCACCAATGCAAACTTTGCCAGGGTTGAACCGGACGGAAGTTTGACGGTGCGCACCTACGAACGCGGCGTTGAAGCGGAAACCCTGGCGTGCGGTACCGGCGCGGCGGCCGTGGCGGTTCTGGCGGCCCGGCACGGTTGGGTGTCTTTGCCCGTTGCCGTGCATTGCGCAAGCGGTTATGATCTGGTAATTGATCAACAACAGGGAATCACCACGCTGATGGGAAATGCTGATAAGGTTTATGAAGGGGAGATAGACTATGGAAATCGGGTTTAGCCTAGGTTCCAATCTATACAATCGGAAACGACTGCTGATGCAGGCGAAAAACCTGCTGCTTTCCGCACCGCGTACCCGGTTTGTGGACCAGTCGCCGATCTATGAAACCACGCCGGTGGATGTGAAACCGGAGTACCAGGATATGGCCTATCTCAATTCGGTGGTGGTCGTGGAGAGCGAGCTGCCCCTGGAAAGCTGGCTCTCCTATATCGGCAAGATCGAACACATGCTTGGCCGCGAGCGAAACGATGAAGACCGCAATGCACCGCGACCCATCGACATTGACATTATTTATGCCGGCGATCAGATTATTGACAGCGGCGGCCTCGAGGTGCCTCATCCGCGCTGGGCCGAGCGGCGCTTCGTCGTGCAGCCGCTCAATGATGTGCGTCCGGAGATGGTGCTCCCCGAGGCCAAAAAACCTGTTTCGGATGTGCTGCGCGCGTTGCCTCCGGATGATGGATTAAGCGTTTTTGACGAGCGGTGGTAGGAGGCCTCGTCTGCACCGCGTTTGAGGTGTTGCGCATCAGGAATACGGACAGGGGACTTCCTGCGATTAACAATACGGATCAATCATGAAATGGACGGCAGTAAAACTTAAAGCGCTCAAGGGGCAGCAGAAAATTGCGATGGTCACGGCGTATGATGCGCTGACGGCATCGTTGGTGGACGGATCGAACATTCCGGCTGTACTGGTGGGTGACTCGCTGGGCATGACCGTGCTGGGCTATGAAACAACTCTGCCGGTGAGCCTGGAGGAAATGCTTCATCATACGGCCGCGGTCTCCCGCGGCGTGCAGCATGCGCTGGTGATCGCCGACATGCCGTTTATGTCGTACCAGCCCTCTGTGTCGATGGGCCTCGAGAATGCCGGCCGGTTCATCAAGGAGGCGCATGCCGACGCGGTTAAAATCGAAGGCGGGGCGATGCGTGCCGAGCTGATCGAAGCCCTGGTGAAAAACGGCATTCCCGTGCTGGGTCATATCGGCCTGACTCCGCAAAGTATCAAGGAGATGGGCGGTTACAAGGTTCAGGGCAGGACGTCCGAACAGGCGCGGCGGCTTATGGACGATGCCATGGCGGTAGAGCAGGCCGGAGCCTTCGCTCTGGTGCTTGAGTGCGTGCCCGCCGAGCTGGGTGAAACCATATCCAGGTCGCTGTCCATTCCAACCATCGGAATCGGTGCCGGTGCAGGCTGCGACGGCCAGGTGCTGGTCTTTACCGACCTGCTTGGAATCAGCGATCGACCCGTGCCGAAGTTTGTGAAAAAATTCGCCACCCTGAATCCGCTCATCACGGAGGCGCTTGCGGCGTATAAATCCGAAGTCGAGTCGGGGGCCTTTCCTTCCGCAGAGCAAAGCTACTAGCATGGTCATTATTTCCACTCCAGCCGCGATGCAGCAGTATGCCTTGGAACAGAAGCGTGCCGGGCGGATCATCGGTTTTGTCCCGACCATGGGCTTTCTTCATGAGGGGCATCTCTCCCTCATGCGCATCGCACGTGAAAAATGCGATATTCTGGTGGCCAGCATTTTCGTCAACCCCACTCAGTTTGGCCCGAACGAGGACCTGGATGCGTATCCGCGCGATTTTGAGCGCGATGAAGCACTCTGCGGGCAGGAGGGGGTGGATGTCGTGTTTTATCCCGAGCCGGGAAGCATGTATGCGGTCGACGCCAGCGTATGGGTGGATGAATCCACGCTGTCCGCTGTGCTGTGCGGGGCTTCACGGCCGGGGCATTTCCGAGGCGTTTGCACGGTAGTGGCCAAGCTGTTCAACATCGTGCAGCCCGACCTTGCGGTGTTCGGTGAAAAGGATGCCCAGCAGCTGCGCATCATTGAACGCATGGTGCGCGATCTTAATTTTCCCGTGGAGATCATACGCGGGCCGATCGTCCGGGAGCCCGACGGCCTGGCCATGAGCTCGCGCAACAAATATCTTACCGATGCGCAGCGCCAGAGCGCGCTGTGTCTGCGGCGTTCACTGGCGCTTGCGCAAACGCTGGTTGATGAAGGCGAACGCGATGTGTCGAAGATTAAGCAGTCGATGCAGGAATTGATTGAACGCGAGCCGGAAGCAGAGATCGATTATATCGAACTTATGAATGATGAAACGCTGACCGCCCTGGACCGCGTCGAGGCAGCGAATCTGGCTGCGCTTGCGGTGAGAATCGGCCAAACAAGGCTCATTGATAACGCAGTTCTGGTCGTGTAGAAGACTGCCGTTGAGACGCTTGCATTTTTATCATCATTTTTCAGATGTTTTTGTTTGAAAGCATGGGGCACATCATTACATTGAAGACCGCTTTTGGGAACAAAAGGTGCGGTAGCCAAGTGGTTAGGCACTGGATTGCAAATCCATGAACAGCGGTTCGAATCCGCTCCGCACCTCCATTTTTTCAGATCGTTAACAGGAGAAAAACCATGTCGATTCCACAGGATCTGTTCTACACCAAGACCCATGAATGGGTTTCCCTCGAAGATGGCATCGCAACCATCGGTATTACTGATTTTGCCCAAAGCCAGCTTTCCGATCTGACCTTTGTTGAACTGCCTGAAGTCGGTACTGATTTCAGCGGGGGCGATGAAGCCGCTGTCGTGGAATCCGTAAAGGCGGCCGCTGATGTCTATGCCCCGATCGCCGGCGAAGTGGTTGAAGTGAACGCCGAGCTCGAAGACAGCCCTGAGTTGATCAACAACGATGCCTTTGGCAAGGGTTGGCTCTTCAAGCTGAAGGTGGTCGACGAGTCCGATGTAGACGCACTGCTGGATCCCGAATCCTACGAGGATCTCTGCCCGGCGGATTAATTCAACGGTTCGGGAGCTTCAAAGGAGGATGACGATCCTCCTTTTTTTATGTTGTATCGCAGGCCTCCAGCCTGCCATGTAGGTTACGTGTATGAATGCATGGTCCGTCAGTTTTAATGATCCGGTTCCCTATCAGCTGGGGCTGGATATTCAGCGTCGTCTGCTGAAGGCGCGCCAGGAAAACCGGATTCCCGACACCGTTTTGATCCTGCAGCATACGCCCGTCGTCACCCTCGGCAATCGCGGGCGCGACAACTATCTGCTCAAGACCGAAGCGGAATACCGCGAACTGGGTATCGATGTATTTCATGCCGAGCGCGGCGGTGACGTCACTTTTCATGGACCGGGGCAATGGGTGCTCTATCCGATTCTCTATCTCGGCGGCAACGAGGCCGACTCGCACGGCTATCTGAGCAACCTCGAGGAGATCGCCATCCGAACCCTGGGAGACTATGGCATCAAGGGATTCCGGCGCGAAGGCAAGTCCGGCGCCTGGACCGACGCCGGCAAGATCGCCGCTATCGGATTCCGGCTCAAGAAGTGGGTGTCGTTTCACGGCATGAGCTTTAACGTCTGTAACGACCTGATGGGCTTCGATACCATTGTTCCGTGCGGTCTCGTCGGTGAACCGGTCGCGACCATGCGGACCATCCTCGGAGAAGACTGCCCGCCGATGGAGCCGGTGCGCGACGCGCTGCTCAACCATTTTTCCGACGTCTGCAACCGCACCTTGGAGCGGTACGATGCGGATGGGGAACTGCCGGCGGTCCTGGACCAGTTATTCCATATGCCGTAACACGGATCCAGCTCCGACAACCCTCATGCCATTGATCGTGCTAAGCTCTCATCCTACCTCCATTGCATTATGCGAGACCGGGCCTGTCCATTGAAGAGGGGCAGATGACCTGATGATAACGGCCTGAAAATAAATTCCTCCCTTCAGGAGCCGACCGTTATTATTCCTTAAAAGAATGAGCTGGATTCATCATATCCTCATAAAATCCATTGTGACAATGGATAGGGAATACGGAGGTATGAAATGAAACCGAAAATCCCGCGCATTATTTTAGGGGCATGCTGGTTGAGTTTACATGCCTCAATATCGATGGCTGCGACGCGCTATGTGAATCCCGCCAGTCCGGCGCCATCCCCGCCATATACCAGCTGGGCAACGGCAGCCACGACGATTCAGGATGCGGTGGATGAAGCGGTTGGCGGCGATACCGTCATGGTGACGAATGGGCACTATCTCCTCTCCGCGGAAATCCTGGTTGAGACCAATATGACTATACGCAGCGTAAACGGTCCATCATCGACCATTGTCGATGGTCAGGGCAGTGTCCGCTGTTTTAATCTGGGGAACCACGCATCCGTAATCAGCGGGTTAACGATCACGAATGGCGGAACGGCTCTTGTTGATGGTGGGGGAATCCATTGCACGGGAAGCATGCCCGTCATCACGAACTGTCTCATCATCGGGAACATCGGCTATAATGGTGGAGGCGTACGCCAGGGAACGGTCCGTCATTGCACGATCAGTCTCAATCACGCTCAGTTCGGCGGCGGGATCCATGGCGGGTCGGCTTACAACTGCACGGTCATCAGCAACAGCGCCGACTACTACGGGGGCGGAATGGCATCCGGCATCGCCAGCAACTGCACTATCATCAGCAACAGCGCGGGCTTTGGGGCCGGGGGCGGATTGTATTTTACTACGGCGGATAACTGCATCATTAGCGGGAACAGCGTAACGTCCGGGTCTGGCGGCGGGATGTCGCAGGGCACGGCCAATAACTGCATCTTAAGCGGAAACAATGCAAGCTCCTATGGTGGCGGGATGTATCAGACTCCGGCCAACAGCTGTCTCATCTACGGCAACCATGCCAACAGTCGCGGCGGCGGCATGTATGGCGGAACCGCGAACAACTGTACCCTCGTCGATAACACCTCTGGGAGGGGCGGCGGGATTGAATCCGGTTCGGCAAATAACAGCATCCTGTGGGATAACATGGCGACCATCGGTCCCAATTTCAATTCCACGCTGCTCAGCTTTTCCTGCTCGCCGGACGCAACGCATGGCGCGAACGGAAACATCACCAATGCTCCGCTGTTTGTTGATGAAGCCAATGACAATTACCACCTTCTGTCCGGGTCTCCCTGTATCAATGCAGGGATGAATTCATATGTGACAACCGGTGTGGATCTGGATGGAAATCCCCGCATCAGCGACGCGATCGTTGACATGGGTGCATATGAATGGGGAAACGTGCCTGTCGTATCCTGCTCCATCACCAACATGGTTGCTTCGAGCTCACAGGTGATCATTGAATGGACGGTGCATCCCTCGTTGAACTCAGAGATTCGATGGACCTCCAATCTGACAAATGGATTCCAGCCGATTGCGACCAACCTCTATCCACAAAACAGCTACACGGATACGCTGCATACAATCGAAGACCATGGCTTCTACGAGGTTCAGCTGTACTGACGCCGAATACGTGCGGTGCAGGCCGGGGTAATGAACGGCCGACCCGGCTTCTGATCAGAACTCCACGTTCCAGCTTCCCACCTGTGCAAGGCAATGGTTAGCGGTGAGGTCGATATGGATCGGGGTGAGGGCCACATAGCCCTCGTTTACCAGGCGTTCATCGGTCTCGGTATTGTCATCAAGCAGCTTCATGTCGCCGTCGAGCCAGTAATAATAGTTGCCGCGCGGGTCGCGGTGCTCCGTGAATTTTTCAATGAAACGGGAGCGGCCCATCTGTCCGGCCCGCATACCCTTGAGCAGATCATACGGAAGATTGGGAATGTTGACGTTCAGCAGGACGCCGTCCGGCAGGGGGTTAGCGGCCACCTTGGCCACAATCTCCGCCGCGACCCGGGCTGCGGTCTCCCAGTGCGGATCCTGGTAGGTGCAGAGAGAGAACGCGATGGCGGGCACGCCGAGGATGGCGGCTTCGCTGGCTGCGGATACGGTGCCGGAATAGAGCACGCTAATGCCGGTGTTAGAACCCAGGTTGATACCGCTGACCACCAGGTCCGGCGGGTTGTCCTTATGTAGAAAGCTGACTGCAAGTTTAACGCAGTCAGCCGGTGTTCCATCCACCGCAATGCCTGAAAGCCCGTTTCCCTTCTCAACCGGCATCGTGCGGATGGGGTCGTAGATGGTGATAGCATGTCCGGCGGCACTGCGTTCAGTGGCGGGGGCGCATACATGCAGTTCGCCCAGGTGGCTGATGGCCTGATGCAGTTCAGCAATACCAGGTGCATGAATGCCGTCATCGTTGCAAAGTAGAATCTTCATGCGCGTCAATATGGCGATCGCCGGCTCAAACATCAAGAATTGGCGTCACGGATTAAAGGATTGCGGGATGGGCGATGATGTTTCATGCTATGTGCAATGAACATGATTTTAATAGAGGCCGCAGAAGTGGGTACGGACAGCCGCTGTCTGCTGTTCGGCAACCGTGCAACACATATCCGTGAAGTGTTGAAGGCCGGGAAAGGAAAGACCCTGCGCATCGGTCTTCTGAACGGGCCGTTGGGCTCGGGTTCGGTCGAGGAACTGGGGTCGGACCGTGTCGTCTTGAAATGCGAGTTTGAAAAGGAATTGCCGCCGAAAGCGAATCTTGACCTGCTGCTGGCGATGCCGCGCCCGAAAGTGATGAAACGACTTTGGGCGCAATTGGCCGCGTTGGGGGTGGGGCGCATCATCCTGCTGCGGGCCGAAAAGGTGGAACGATACTATTTTGACAGCCATGTGCTCGAAACTGATTTTTACACTCCGTTGTTGATGGAAGGGCTCCAGCAGGCGCGCTGCACGCATTTGCCGGAAGTCCTTATCCGGCCGCTCTTCAAACCCTTTGTCGAAGATGAATTGGATGGGCTGTTTGCCGATAGCCGCAAGCTGCTGGCCGATCCCTCCGGAGAAAAGAGGCTGGGTGAGCTGGTCCGGTCCGGCCATCCCAATCCACACCTGGTGCTGGCCGTAGGGCCGGAGGGGGGATGGTCATCCTATGAACTCCACCATCTTCAGGATCATGGCTTTGAATGTTTCAGCATGGGCAAACGCATACTGAGAACAGACACCGCGGTCATTGGACTGATGAGTGCGCTGTCCGAAATCAGACACCACGACTGACGTGCAGCCCATGAGCCGGTGAGCGACAGGCTGCCGGCCCGTACGGTTCCGATAATCGGATCAGATATAAATACCGAAATTCCGTAGGTAAATTTGATTCATTGCTTGTTCAAGGGGTCAAATCGATATAAATATATCGTATAGGCGGCGCAGGTGTTGCCGATTCGAGAGGAGCAAGGCCATGAGTGACTTGGGAACCACGATACAGGAAATCTGCGGTAGATATGGAAATGACCGCACGCGGTTGATGGATATCGTCCGGGAGGTGCAGGAGACGTTCGGGCATGTGCCGCGTGAAGCGTTTGAACAGATCGCGGCGGAGGCCAACACCCATCGCGTCGAGGTGGAAAGCGTGGTCTCCTTCTACGCGTTTCTGTCCGACCAGAAAAAGGGTGAAGTCGTCATCCGGCTATGCGATGACATTATCGATCGTTTTCAGGGGGGAGACGAGGTCGCTGAAGCGCTCCGCAAGGCACTCGATATTGATTTTGGTGAAACAACGCCGGATGGCACCATCACGCTGGAAAAAACACCCTGCATCGGCATGAGCGATCAGGCACCAGCCATGATGGTCAACGACACGGTGGTCACCCACCTTTCACCTGAAAAGATTCCGGCGATCGTGAAGCAGCTTCGGAATGATCCGGAACCGCAGGCATTGGTAACCGAGACGGGCGATGGTAACAATGCTGATATCCTGGTTCAGGCCATGGTTAACAACAATATTCGCGAGTGCGGGCCGGTCATTCTTTCGGACTATCGCAAGGAAGCCGGTTTGCGCAAGGCCCTTACCCAGACGCCGGAAGAAGTGATCGAAGATGTCAAGACGTCCGGTCTCCGCGGGCGGGGAGGCGCCGGGTTCCTGACGGGATTGAAATGGGAACTGACACGGCAATCAGAGGGAGACGAAAAATTCATACTCTGCAATGCCGACGAGGGGGAACCGGGGACCTTCAAGGATCGTGTGCTTTTGACGGAGCGCGCTGATCTGGTGCTTGAAGGCATGACCGTGGCGGCCTATGCCATCAGGGCTGAGACCGGCATCATCTATCTGCGTGGAGAATATGCCTATCTGCGCGAATTTCTTGAAGACAGGATGAACAAACGGCGCGATGCAAACCTGCTTGGCAACGGGATTCTCGGACACGAAGGATTTAATTTTGATGTCCGCATACAGATGGGTGCGGGAGCGTATGTCTGTGGAGAAGAGACGTCACTCATCAGTTCCTGCGAAGGCACGCGCGGTGATCCCACCGACCGGACCCCGTTTCCGGTGGTGAAAGGTTACATGGTTTCGCCTACAGCCGTGAACAATGTGGAAACCTATTGCTGTGCTGCGCGTATCATGGATAAGGGGCCCGGCTGGTTTGACACCATCGGGACGCAGCGCAGCTCGGGAACCAAGTTACTCAGTATCTGCGGCGACTGCGAACGACCGGGTATCTATGAAGTACCCTTTGGTACGAAGCTCCGTGATGTGTTGACTCGCGCGGGTGCCGAGGACGTGGCCTGCGTTTGCGTCGGCGGTCCATCGGGCCAGATGGTAGGGCCGGCCCAGTTTGATCTGGGGATCAGCTATGAAGAGTTGTCCACGGGAGGATCAGTCATGGTGTTCAGTAACCAGCGTGACATCCTGGAAGTGGCCAGCGCTTTCATGGAATTCTTCGTTGATGAAAGCTGTGGTTACTGCGTGCCGTGCCGGGTCGGAAACGTGCTGCTGAAAAACCGGCTCGAGCGGGTTCGTGAAGGTGAAGGGACGAAAAGCGACCTTGAGTATCTCCAGAAGCTGGGAGAGAGCGTCAAGTTCATGAGTCGGTGCGGCCTGGGGCAGACGTCACCCAATCCCGTACTCTCCACGCTCGCGAACTTCCGGCCTGTATACAATGCATTGGTCAGAGACGACAAGAGCGGACTGAACAGGTCGTTCCACATCATGAAGGCCGTTGAGCAGGCCAGTGCGATTGCCGGCCGCAGATCGGAAATCTTTCACGCCTAGGAGGATGATATGGAAAACACCGTAATAATCACAATCGACGGCGAGGAAATCGAAGCAAAACGCGGACAAACGATTCTTGAAGCGGCGGATGAGGCCGGCATCTACATTCCGCGCCTCTGTTCGCATCCCGATCTGAAACCGATCGGCAGCTGCCGGATCTGCACCGTAAAAGTGGACGGCCGCCCCCAGGCCGCCTGCGTCAAACCGGTCATGGATAGCATGGTCATCGAAAACGAAACCCCGGAGTTGATGCAGCATCGCCGTAATATCGTCGACATGATGTTTGTGGAAGGCAACCACTTCTGCATGTTCTGCGAAAAGAGTGGAAACTGTGAGCTGCAGGCGCTGGCCTATCGTTTCGGTATTACAGCGCCGCAATATCCCTTCCAGTTTCCGGAAAAGGAGATCGATGCCTCGCATCCGGATATTATGCTGGATCATAACCGATGCGTCATGTGCGCGCGCTGTGTGCGGGCCTCGAAGGAGCTCGACGGCAAGAATGTGTTCCAGTCGATCGGGCGAGGGTTTTCGCGTAAAATCGGTGTGAACGGCGAACAGGCGCTCGGTGATACCGATATGGCCGTAACCGACAAGGCCGCAGACATCTGTCCCGTCGGATGTATCATCAAGAAACGGATCGGTTTTGAAAAACCGATCGGGGAGCGGTTATACGACCACAATCCAATCGGTTCGGGAATCGAGGAGGTGCGGCCATGAGTAAACCACGGGTTGCTACCACATCGCTGGCCGGGTGCTTCGGTTGCCACATGTCGTTGCTCGATCTCGATGATCGGATCCTTGACCTGATAGAGCTGGTCGACTTTGACCGGTCACCGGTGGACGACATCAAACACATTTCGCAACGGTGTGCGATCGGGTTGGTCGAGGGCGGCTGCTGCAACGAAGAAAATGTCCACGTCCTGCACGAGTTTCGCGAAAACTGTGAGATTCTGATCTCATTCGGGGATTGTGCCACCATGGGGGGGATTCCCGCCATGAGAAATAACATTCCGCTCGAGGAATGCATTAACGAAGCCTATCGGGATGGCATCACGGTTTATAATCCGAGAGGCATCGTGCCGCAGGATCCGGAGCTTCCCCTGTTGCTCGATAAGGTCTATCCCGCCCACGAAGTCGTGAAGATCGATTATTTCCTGCCGGGGTGCCCGCCTTCTGCCGACACGTTGTGGGCTGCGCTGACCGCCTTGCTGAACGGAAGGCCGGTGGAGCTGCCGTATGAACTTCTGAAATACGATTAGGAGATTTGCGATGAGCACAAGGAAGATCACGATTGAGCCGGTGACGCGTGTGGAGGGCCACGGCAAGGTGACTATCCATCTCGATGAAGACGGGCAGGTGAATCAGGCGCGGCTGCACATTGTGGAGTTCCGCGGCTTTGAACGGTTTATTCAGGGCCGGCCGTATTGGGAGATCCCGGTGCTGGTGCAACGACTTTGTGGAATATGTCCGGTCAGTCATCATCTCGCCTCGGCCAAGGCCATGGATGGCATTGTCGGTGTTGATCAACTCACACCGACGGCGGAAAAGATGCGTCGCCTGATGCACTACGGACAGATTTTCCAGAGTCATGCACTGCACTTCTTTCATCTGGTTTCGCCCGACCTTCTGTTCGGTTTTGATGCTGATCCCGCCGAACGAAACGTAATCGGCGTGGCGAAGAAGTTTCCGGACCTGGCAGTGCAGGGCGTAATGATGCGCAAATATGGCCAGGAAATCATTAAGGCGACAGCCGGTAAAAAAATTCACGGTACGGGGGCGATTCCCGGCGGCATCAATAAAAACCTCAGCATCGAGGAGCGCGATGGCTTCCTGAAGGATATTGACCAAATGCTCGAGTGGTGTCGTTCTGCACTGCAGATTGCCAAGGATTACACCCTGCACCACATAGACGAACTGGTCGAATTCGGTTCCTTCGATTCAAACCATGTCAGTCTCATCCGGGAAGACGGCGCCATGGATCTTTACCACGGCAATCTCCGGGCGATCGACTACCGGGGAAACCAGCTGTTTGATCAGGTCGATTACCAGGAGTATTTCAAGTATATCGCGGAAGAGGTGAAGCCCTGGTCCTACATGAAATTTCCGTTCATTTCCACACTCGGTCCCGAAAACGGATGGTACCGCGTGGGGCCGTTGGCGCGCATCAATGCCTGCGACTTTATCGACACGCCCGAGGCCGAAGCCGCCCGGCTGGATTTTCTCTCCATCACTGGCGGCAAGCCGAACAACATTACGATGGCCTATCATTGGGCCCGGCAGGTTGAACTGCTGCACGCCGGTGAAAAAATCCGCGAGCTGCTCAACGATCCCGACCTGCAGGGGAAGGATCTCGTGCTCAATGGCGAGCGGCGCGAAGAATCGGTGGGTCTGCTTGAGGCCCCGCGCGGAACGCTGTTCCATCACTACAAGGTGGATGAGAACGATCAGGTAACCATGGCGAATCTGATTGTTTCCACCACCAGTAATAATACCCCGATGAATCTATCGGTGGAAAAGGTGGCACGAAAATATCTCTCCGGCGCGGAGATTACCGAAGGCCTGCTGAATCGTGTGGAAGTCGCGATCCGGGCCTATGATCCCTGCCTGTCGTGCGCAACTCATGCCATGGGGCAGATGCCGCTCATTGTCGAGCTCGAGGATGCCGCCGGCAACACCCTCGACCGCCGCGTACGCGACTGAATCCCGAATGTGATATCGGGCGCCCGGCAAGGCGGATAACTCGGATTATTTTTCGGTGTTCATCCGTGTTTGTTCGTGGCTACCATACATGGGATGAACACGCTGGTTATAGGATACGGAAACCCGGGGCGGCTGGATGATGGCCTGGGACCTGCATTTGCCGAGCAGGTGCAGGCGATGAACCTGCCGGATGTGGCGGTGGAGTCCAACTATCAACTTAACATCGAGGATGCGGAGCTGATCTCGAAATACGATGTGGTGGTATTTGCCGATGCATCGGTTGACGCCGTCGAGCCGTTCGAATTCAAGCCGATGACCCCCGGGGATCCCGTGGTTGGATTTTCCAGTCACAGCATTACCGCCGAGTCACTGCTCGGTCTGGCGGAACAGCTGTTCGATGCACGACCCCGGGCTTATGCCATGGCTATTCGCGGGTACGCATTCAACGCGTTCGGCGAGTATCTTTCCGGGCAGGCAGAACAGAATCTTTCGGCCGCTGCGGCATTCCTTGCTTCTTGGTCCCGGGATACGACGGGTTAGGCACCCTCCGGGAACGAATGCGGCGGGAGATGTCGATATTGTACAATATAGGCGTGATCCTTTCGATTGCCAAAACGGCGCGCCTCTCTAGCATGGGGGCTGATTACGGTTGATTCGGTTTACCGGTTATCCTGTGCCGGAAAAAATACCAGTTCACATTTTGCCCGGGACGCGTATGATTGTTCCGGATTTTTCAACAAGGAGTGAGAGATGGATTTGAAAGTGAGAGCCCCAGAGGATTGCACATACGATATTGTATCGCTTGGCGAAGTGATGCTGCGCCTGGATCCCGGCGAAGGCCGTATCCGCACGGCCCGGCAGTTCCGTGCCTGGGAGGGCGGCGGCGAATATAACGTGGCGCGCGGCCTGCGACGCTGCTTCGGTCAGCGCGCGGCCGTCGTAACGGCGTTTGCCAGGAACGAAGTCGGTCTGCTCATGGAGGATTTTATTCTGCAGGGTGGGGTTGATACCTCGCTCATTAAGTGGGTGGACTATGACGGGATCGGGCGTACGGTGCGCAACGGCCTTAACTTTACCGAGCGCGGTTTCGGAATCCGCGGTGCGGTGGGCTGCTCCGATCGCGGGAACACGGCGGCTTCCCAGGTGAAGGTCGGCGATATTGACTGGGATTACATTTTCGGAACCCTTGGGGTTCGCTGGTTCCATACCGGCGGCATTTATGCAGCCCTGTCGGAAACCACCGGTGACGTGGTGATCGAAGCGGCCAAGACCGCCAAGAAACATGGAACCATTGTCTCGTACGATCTTAACTATCGGCCCTCGCTTTGGAAGGGATTCGGCGGCCTTGAAAAGTGCCGGGAGATCAATCGGGAGATTGCCCGGTATGTCGACGTGATGATCGGGAATGAGGAGGACTTCACCGCCTGTCTCGGTTTTGAAGTTGAAGGGGCTGATGAAAACCTGACCGACCTTGAAGTCAGTGCTTTTAAGAACATGATCAATACGGCCGTGAAGGCGTTTCCGAACTTCAAGGCGACGGCCACCACCATGCGGGGGGTGAAGACTGCGACGGTCAACGACTGGGGCGCCATGTGCTGGGTGGACGGCGAGTTTTACACGGCGACTCATCGGCCCGAGCTCGAAATCATGGATCGCGTTGGAGGAGGGGACAGTTTTGCCTCCGGCTTTATTTACGGCATGATGGTGCTGCAGGATCCGGAAAAGGCCATAGAGTATGGCGCGGCGCACGGTGCGCTGGCTATGACCACTCCCGGTGACACCACCATGGCTTCACTCGCGGAAGTGGAAAAGATTGTCGCCGGCGCCGGCGCCCGCGTGGATCGATAAGGAGATTAAGCATGTTGAACGAACTTCTGAAACGGCCGGTGATTCCGGTCATCGTGATTGATGATGCCAACGATGCAGAGCCGTTGGCGGAAGCCCTGCTTAAAGGCGGGATGGATGTGATCGAAGTGACCTGCCGCACGGCCGCGGCCCCGGAGGCGCTGGCACGCATCAAAAAATCGTTTCCGGAAATGATGGTGGGTGCGGGCACGGTGGTAACACCGGAGCAGGCGCAGATGTGCATCGATACCGGCGTCAGCTTCGGCCTGGCACCGGGACTCAATCCGGACACCGTTAGTTTCTTCCAGGAAAATGACACTCTGTTTATTCCCGGCGTGATGACCCCTTCGGAAATCGAAGCTGGGCTGGGACTGGGGTGCAAGCTGCTCAAGTTTTTCCCGGCCGGCGCAGCCGGCGGTGTGTCCATGCTGAAGAATCTGGGTGCGCCATACGGGCCGCTCGGTGTGCAGTTTTGTCCAACCGGCGGCGTGAGCCTCGATAACATGCTGGACTACCTGTCCATGCCGATCGTCAGCGCGGTCGGCGGCTCCTGGCTGGCGACGAAGCAGCAGATTGCGGACAAGCAATGGGGTGTTATCACCCAGCAGGTCAGGGATGCCCTCGCCCGGGCGGGAGAAGTCCAGTAATCGGTTATTGAGCGGTTGGGAAATTCAGGCATCTGAAGGCGCCGTGATGGCGGTCAGGCGTCTTCCGGCATTCACTCAAAGTGCGCTTTGAAGGATTCAAAGGCCGATTTCAGATCGTCAAGTTCCTTCCGGAGCGTGAGGATTTCGTTTTCCAGGATGTTGATCCGGTCGTCCTTCTCCGCGGAAGCCGGTTCCGGTTCCCCGCTCTCATTGGGGTTTGCATGTTCCATTGGATCACCGGCAAAGAGATGTCCCCAGCGCCGTTCCCGTTTGCCGGGCTCGCGTGGCAGGTGTAGCACAAACGGTCCCTGCGGGTGATCCGCAAGACCTTGGAGAATATCTTCAACTTCGCGGGCATCGGCCAGTGGATGGAGGCGCGAGGCATGTGCACGCAGGTCGCCCGGTGTCTGTGGACCGCGAATAAACAGCTCGCATAGAATAGCCATTTTGGCGGGCGAGAAATTCCAGTGCGCCGCCATGTTATGGCGGTACTTGGGCACCCGGCTGCCCGTCTTACTTACCTCGACCGCCAGTTTGTGGTGGGTGCGCAGCCGGTCGAGTGTATGCTCCACCGTCAGCTCATCGAGGGCCATGGCCGGATGACGGTTTGACTTCTGGTTGCAGGCGTTGGTTAACGCGTTGAGGGTTAGCGGGTAGTATTCAGGGGTCGCCATTTCCTTTTCGATGAGGCAACCCAGCACTCGCTCTTCAATCGGATTCAGTTCCAGGTCCATTGTTCGCTCCAGAATAGCATCAGTTCCTCTTGGATGGTTGTGGAGAGTATTACATTTTGCCGGCGAATGAAGCAAATTCGATTGAACCGATGGGCGAAAACCTCTTCTATCGCGGAACTATTCGATTTTACGACGAGGATTATACTATGGACCTAATTCGTGTGGTGGACGCCCTCGGGGCGGAGCTGATGTGGGGACCGGAGGGCTGGGAGCAGATAAACATTGAAACGGTTTTTGCATCTGACCTGATGAGCGATGTGCTGATGAGCGATCGGGATGAGCTGCTGCTGGTGACTTCACTGTCGACGGAACAGTCGATACGTTCGGCCAGCATTGTCGGATCAGAGGCGGTTGTGATCGCAAACAATAAAACCGTGACGGAGGGAATGATTGAATTGGCGAAGGATCAGGCGGTCGCACTGTTTTGCACCCGTTATCCCAAATATGAATCCTGTGTCCGGCTTGGCCGGCTTTTAGAACCCTGATGAACACCATCCCACAGCAACCGCTGCAGTCTTCATTGCGGGTCCAGGAGTTGATCTATGGGCTTCGCATCAGCGAGGTCATGACCCGCAAGGTGTTCGCGGTTTCCCGCAACTGCACGATGCGTGATGTACAAACCATCATGAAGCAGAATTCCATCACGGGGGTTCCGGTGGTAGACAGCAAGCGGGTTGTGGGGGTCGTCAGCATGAACGATCTGATGAATGCCCTGGAGCAGGGGGGGATGGATGACCGCGTTACAAGCTGGATGGCCGGCGAGGTTCAGACGCTGGAGGAAGACATGCCGATGTCTTTCGCCATATCCGCCTTCAACAAATTCCCGTTCCGCCGCTTTCCGGTCGTCAACAAGCAGAATGAGCTGGTGGGTATCATCACGTTCCGAAACATCAACCTGGCGCTGATCCGCGAGCTGTCCCGGCAGCTGCGCGAGATGGAAGATCGGCATGAGAAGCCGCCTGAACCGGAATCCCTGACCCTGGTCAAGGTGTATCAGCTTCATCGATATGATTTTGAAAACGGCGGTAAGGCCTCGAGCGAGATTAAACGTTTCCTGAAGGAGCGCGGTATTCCGTCTCCCCTTCTTCGACGTGTGGCGGTCGCGAGCTATGAGCTGGAAATCAATCTGGTGGCCCATTCGATCGGCGGCATGCTCGGATTCGACATCAATGACAAGCGGGTCAAGATTTCCTCTCACGACCGGGGCCCCGGCATCGAGGACGTGGACGAAGCGATGCGGGAAGGGTTTTCGACCGCAAATGACTGGATCCGTTCGCAGGGTTTCGGAGCCGGCATGGGCCTGCCGAATGTAAAGCGTGTATCGGACGAATTTGCGATAAAGTCGGCCGTGGGGATGGGTACGATGGTGCAATCCATTATTTATCTGCATCAGGAGGAGCAAAATGAAAATCAGTGAACTGGAGACCATGCGGGACTTTAACTGTCTGCAGCCTGAGTATGAAGATGTCGCGGTGGTTGCAGGCTATACATCCGATCTGCTGAGCGATGTCATGGCCAACGCCGATGAAGGGTCCGTTCTCATTACGATACAGGCGCATAAAAACACGGTTGCTGTGGCCACACTGGCAGGAGTCGTGGCCATCGTGTTCTGCAATAACCGGCCGGTGGGCGATGATGTACTTGAAGCTGCCGCAAAAGAAGGGATTGCAGTCTTCAGAACGTCAATAAATCAGTTTCGGGCTTCCGCCGGGATCGCCCAGCATCTGGAAGGATGTCCTGCGCGGTAGGAGGGACTCATGGTCTATCGTGCGGATTTCCACATCCATAGCTGCCTGTCGCCCTGTGCTTCGCTGGAGATGTCGCCGTCGGCGATTGTTCAGCGGGCAAAGCAGGTGGGTCTGAACGCTATCGGGTTATCCGACCACAATTGTGCCTTCAACCTGCCTGCTTTTGATGCGGCCTGCCGCCGGTTTGGTATGGAAGCGCTCTACGGCCTGGAGGTGACATCTGCGGAAGAAGCGCACATGCTGTGCCTTTTCGATGATCTTGAAGCGGCGCTCGAGCTGGGTGCACGCGTTTATGACAGTCTGCCCGATATCCGTAACCGCCCCGAACGATTTGGTGACCAGCCCATTGTGGATGAGCGTGATGAGATTCTGGGTTTCGCCGATAAATATCTGATCAGTGCATCCGCTTATGACATAAGCGCGCTGCTCGATATGGTGCATGCGCTTGGCGGCGTATTCATACCCGCACACATTGATCGGAACGTGTTCGGCATTATTGCGCAGCTGGGATTTCTGCCGGAGGAACCGTTCGATGCGGTCGAGCTCACGGCACACGGCGACCCGGAACTGGCGCAGCACTATCCGATTATTCGCAATTCGGATGCGCATCAGCTGGCAGCGATCGGAGCAGCATTTTCCGAGTTGGAGATGCCGCAACTGAGTGTCGACGATCTGCGAGACTGCTTAACTGCCGGGCGCATCCGCTCCAGTTTATGAGTCGGATGCGGCTGTCTTCGTCTTTTCAAGGTTACGAATCCAGTGTTTTACCAGCAACTGAGGATAGGCCGGGGTAAAATTATATAGCCGTGCCAGATCACTGAGCATCGCATGTAAATCGGGATGGCGATAGTCGAGTGCAACGCAGAGTATGGTCTTCTCTTGTAGGTCGATGTTGAGCGAGCGGATTTCTTCTTCCGTAACTTCCACCTTGCCTTCGAGGATGCGCTTAACCCGGATATAGCTGCGGGAGTCGGGGTTGATTTCCGCGATGGCTTTATTGAAATTGCGTGCTGCTATCTGCGGCAGATCCTGATTCATCGCCGCGCAATAGAGTACAAGGTGTTCCCAATATGGGTGGTCCTCCTTCAGGGAAATCAGTTTGTCGGCCTTAGGAATCGCATTGTCATGCAGGAGAAGTTCCATTTCGGCGTGAGGATGTCCCATATCCACCATGCATTCGAGATAGTCTCTGCTGTTGCCGACCGCATAGAAGCGCAACGCGTTTAGTTGCGGTAACACCATTGAATTTGTTGTGCTGAGCTCAAAGATTTCCCGGTCTGCTTCCTGATGGTATCCGGCGCAGGTGAGGTAAAGGATCCTTTGCATCGAGGCTTCCAATGGTCCTTGGGAGCCTGCCTTCCCATTGTTTTGTCCGAGCAGCGCTTCATAGTCCCGGAGTGCGAGCAGAATATTCATATTCAAAGCCTGAAAGGCGTGTGTTTCCGGCGCCATTTGCAGGGCCTTTCGGCTGTAGGGCAGGGCTGCCTTGAAGGACCCGCGCACGTAGAGATCCTTTGCAATTGCATAATAGCCCCGGCCGTTCATGCCGCCGTTTTTATCTGAATGTTCATAAAACCGATAAGCTGTCTGGCGGTCATGAACCACCTGGGCGAGAAGGTAAAAGCTGGCAGGATCGTCAGCGTATGTTTTGCATCGCAGGGTATATTCGCTTACGAGGTTATGCTCTGGATGATGCATGTGCATGTAGTTTTGGTAATGGATATGCCAAGGCAGCAACGCCGGAGATGTATTCAGTCCTTTTTGCAGAAAAGATCTCACCGTGAGATCGTCGGATGACTGGGTTGCAATCGTCAACAACTGAGCGGACTCTTCGGAGTTCGGGTTCATACTCAGCGCGCGGTAGGCATATTGAACGGCAGCATCCTTCAACCCCAATCGGTTCATCAAATTCACCATGGCGATATGGCTTTGGGGACGGTAAAGGCTGATGGAGCTTATTCGGGGCTCATCTGCTTTAATGCGATTCAATCCATGCACGGGGGTTCCTATGCCCGGGAAAATTCTGATTTGTCCGGTGTGTGAGTAGCGGTTATCTGCATGGTGTGTAGTTTCTTCTTGCGGTGCCAGAGTTAGTAAGGCCATGGCGTCGGGATTGATAACCAGAAGGTTTTTGTCCATCAGCTGCTTGATCAGTGGAACGGAATAGGAGAACCGGCGCGGCGGCATTTTATTAAACTTCAGTTCATGTTCTCCAAGCCGTAACGAAACCTGTCTGGTTGCACCGGGTTCAAGCGTGTAGGTCTGGTCATCCAGCGTAAAGGTATACGTCTGCAAGGACCCATTGACGATCCATGCGGTGTAATTTCGCAACGAGGAAACTCCAACGGCTATCAAAGCAATAGCAGGCAGCATGGTCATGGTGATCAGCGGAATGTAGGCACGAAAGCTTGACTCGGGTTTTACCTTAAGCGCTTCGATATCCGAAGGGCTTTTCGAGGCTTCGATGAGTTTCTCGCAGTAGGCGAGCAATTCTTCCGCCGGTTTGCCGGCACCAAGCACGATGGATTTCCTGCAATAGATCATGGCCTCCTTGTAGCTTCCGAAGCGACTGAGTCCTTGTGCAATCAGGTATTGGATCTGCATGTTGGTCTCGAAACGCAATCCATATGATTTGCGAACATCATGGAACCACGCCTGCATGTCGTAGGTCATAAGCGTGTGAAGCGCATGGGCGCAGTTTTGAGGATTGTCTGCCTCTTCCGCAAAGCCATCCATCATCAATGCGAGATTCCGTTTGCGTTCTTTTTCGTGCTTGCGAGCGGAGGTGACGCCGCGGTTTCCGCACTGCGGGCACTCATCAACCATGCGAACCCGGCCTAGTGGGATGATCGGTATGTTGAGTACTTGTGCGAAGCGTGTAGTCGAATATGAGCTGAGCATGGTGAGGCGGCGGCATGCCTCACAACGGCAAAAATGTGATGCGATATTCGATTTGCCTATATATTCCGTTGTGAAAAGCATTCCATCCCCTGCGGCGTCTGCATCCGGCTATGATATGGATTCTGAAAAATACTACTAAACCTTGTCTAAGCATCAAGGAATATAGCAATTGGCGTGAAAATGTTATGCAAACAGGATGTAGTGTCATAATTTAGATGGTGTCTAGATCTTGGACCGGTGAATGGCGTTGTCGGAAAGGCGTTGCATCAACAGGTTTAGCGAAAGAAATCCTTTACTGATGTGCGGTGCCTATGCCCACCTTTGATGTGCGATGTGGATGGCCGTGCGCTTCCGACTCAGAATAGACACGCCGGATGCCCCGTATCGGGTACCTTCTGTTTATAGCTGCAGGGGCGGGAATAAAGGTATAGTATGAGTAGTGCCGACAGGTCCCCCTGTAATAGTCGTCATTGAACAGGGAAGCATGCCCGTGCTGGCATTTCATGGATGATTGTGGGACAATGAACGGTGAAAGCCGAGATGTGAAAGAAAGGAGCAGTGCGTATGGGGAAAGAGATCTTTAAGCAGTGGGGGTTTTCGCAGGGATCTTTCTTTCTGGTTGCCGGGCCGTGCAGCGCGGAAAGCGAGGAGCAGGTGCTCAGTACTGCACAAGCTCTTGCGAAAGAAGAGATCGGATTTTTCCGGGCGGGAATCTGGAAGCCCCGTACCCGTCCCGGCAGTTTTGAAGGGGTAGGGGGCCAGGGGCTGGCCTGGCTGGTTCATGCCCGTGAACAAACGGGATTGAAGGTTGGGACCGAGGTCGCCGAGCCCATGCACGTAGAAGCCTGTCTTGAACACGGCCTGGATGCTTTGTGGATCGGAGCACGAACCACAACCAATCCTTTTTCGGTGCAGGCCATTGCCGATGCGCTGCGGGGAACGGATATTCCGGTATTGGTTAAGAATCCGATGAATGCAGACGTGGCGCTCTGGATCGGGGCGCTGGAACGTCTGGCAAATGCGGGGGTTTCAAAGTTGGGGGCTGTTCACCGGGGCGTCGGTTCCCCGCTTGAAATGCGCTATCGGAACGCGCCATCCTGGAAGCTGCCGATCGAATTGATGCGCCGGCTGCCGGAACTGCCCATCCTATGCGATCCGAGCCATATTTGCGGCAAGGCGGAGTGGATTCATGTCATCGCGCAGGAGGCCATGGATCTGCTTTTTGACGGCCTTATGATTGAAGTGCATTGCAATCCTTCGAGCGCTTTGTCCGATGCCGACCAGCAGCTCACGCCCGGCCAGCTGCATGACTTGATCTGCGGACTGACGGTGCCCAGTGCGGAAGGCGGTCGGCCCGGATTTCTGGAACGCATGCATGCACTGCGGGAGGAGGTTGATCATCTTGATGCGCAGTTTCTCGAGGTTATTGCACGGCGCATGAATATTGTCAGGGAAATGGGGGCCTTGAAGAAAGCAGAGAATGTATCGACGCTGCAGCCGGAGCGTTGGAGCGCTATTCTGGACGATCGCGTAAATAAGGGGATTGGAGCGGGATTGAACGGGCCGTTTGTTCAGGAATTGATGCAACTTATTCATGAAGAAGCAATTCGGACGCAAGAGGCCGATCGGACGGAAAATCAGGTTTAATTTCCGGATGTTCCGCGATGTCGCCAGGCATCGCCCGCGGGATGCAAACGGTCGGGAGGTGCCATATTCTTCTGGTTTTTGCAACAATTCGAACTTTCAATATCAGGTCAAACCTTCTATAAATACAACTTGCGGATAGTGTAGTTGGTGCAGGATTAAGCATGCATTCGGTCTGCCTGTTTTTTGCAATTCTCCGGGGTTGCTTTTTCGATGTAAGCGCTGGCGGGGAATTAATGATTGACGGAGGTCGGGATTTCATGCATCTCTGTACACCATCTATGCTGAATATGCACGGGGAGTTTTCTACACAGCTTTAGGAACGAGTGACGATGTTGACTAAAAAACCAGGCCGTTTTTCGGCTATCCGAACTTTCATAATGGTAACCTGTGTTGTATTGGGTTCAAGCGCGACGGCAAGGGCCGCAGATGACCCGACTCCCACCGAAATCTTATCCAGTGCGATGTCCAACCTGCGTACAAAGCAGTATGACAGAGCCATTGATTTGATGTACGAATATCTTGATATGATCGAAGACTCCAACGCAAAGCGCGTGTTGGCGATCGCTCAGGATACCCGTTATAAACTGGCCACGCTTCTGATCTCCGAAAACCGAAAGGATGAGGCGATCGGGGTTCTGGAGGACTACATTTCCCTGCAGCCCGCAAAGCACATCCGCAAGGCCCGGAAGATGCTGGTCGCATGCCTTTTCGATACGGAACAGTATGAGCCGTGTGTGACGGCCATTTCCAACGCATTCTACTATAATGAGAATCCCGTGGAGTATAAGGAAGAGCGCACCTCGGCATTTGAGCGCGATCAGGAGAGCGTCTTTCTGGAACAGGGCGAGGAAGAAGAACCGGATCTGCCGTACTCCGATGAAGAGCTGGAAATGCTGAAGTTCACGCAGGGGGAGTGCTATTTCAATCTGGGCGAGATGGAAGCGTGCCTTCCCCCGTTTACTTATGTTGTTGAACGGACGGAGAATGAGCAGCGCAAGGGCTATTCCATCATGCAGATGATCAATGCCCTGATTGAAGTTCAGGGCTTTGATCGAATCATCGAATGGGTGCCGGAACTGTACAAGACGCCCGCCCGGTATGACATCCGCGTAAACCTGGCCTTGTTGCGGGCCGCCGCGGCACTGTTTGATGCCGGGGAATACGACAGCGCACTGCCGCTGTACCGCATGATTCTTCCGCGTGAAGAAGTGATTGAATATCAGGAAAAGAAAATCAGACAGTTGCGGATTGATGCCGGGTTGCCTCCGGAGTTCGGGGAAGCGTTGACGCCCGACGAGGCGCTGCTTTTCGGTACGCCGGATCCCGAACGCGCAGCCAGTGATTCCGCGTCCGTTGCAACATTAGCAACCGGAATGCGTATTGAGGAAGATGTCGAGGAAGAGGAAAAGATGGAGCAGCCGACCGAGGTGCTCGAGCTGCAGATGCTGCTGGATACCTTGAAAAACATGGAGCCTTACGAAAACTACGTCAATTTCCAGATGGCTCAGCTCTACAAGAATGTCGAACGCTATTGGGAAGCGGTACAATATTTTGACATCGTGCATGGCGCGGAAGATGCCGGAGATATCGGCGAACGTTCAGTGTATGAGGCCGTGGCCTTATTGATGGACAAGGTTAACCAGCGCGAGGATGCCGAGCAGCGTGCCTTCAGTTACCTTGAGGCCCATCACATGGGAATGTACCCCCGACTGGTCGCCTATGTTCTTACCAGCCATTATCAGCGGAATAAAGAATGGCAGGATATAAAGGATATCCGGCCCTACATCGAACAGATCCAGCCTGTTGATGACGTCACGTTGACCCGATATGATACCGAGTTGTACTTCATGCAGGGAGTGGCGGATCTGATGCTGCAGCAGTACTCCAACGCGGTAGAGCGTTTCCAGTACGTCATAGAGGAATATCCGGATACGACGCAGGAGGCAAACAGCCTGTTCTGGTGCGGTTTTTCCTACCTTTGCCTGGATGATCACGCGAGCGCATATGAATGTTTTGAGCGCTATACCCGCGATTTTTCAGCGCTCGACCCGAATGAGTCCATGTTGGATGAAGCATACTACCAGGGCGGTATCTGTCTCTTCGGTATGGATCGTCTGGACGAAGCGAAGGATCGTTTTTCATATGTAATCGATACCTATGGAACAAACTCAACGGTATATCCGGATTCATGCAACATGCGGGGTGATATTCTTGGTTCCCTGGGCGGAACGAATCTGGACCTGGCCGTACAGGATTACAAAAGAGCATTTGAAAACGCCACAAAAGCGACCCAGGCGACGTACGCCACCTTCAAGATGTGCGATATCTTCAAGGCTGACGAGCAGTTTTACGGACTGGACTATATCCGGGAAGCGGTAAATGTCTATCTGGCCGAATGGGGTGATAAGGGGGCCGATCATGCCAAAGCCTTCTTCTGGCTTGGACGGACCGAGATTCAGGATGGCAATTACCTCACTGCGGCAGAGCGGTACATGGAAGGGGTTATTGACTATGGTGACAAGTTGAGGCAGGACGGCGTCGACCTGATGATTCCTGAGCTGGTTAAGATCTGCACCGTATTCTTAAATGAAGAGCAGCGCGAAGGGATCAAGAACCGACTGCGTATTGCGATGGAGTCGACCGATAGCGAGGTCCTCCGGCTCCGGTTGCAGGCGACACTGGCGCGCTTCGACAAGACCGAACTCGAGCTGGGCAAGAAGCTGCTCAAGGAACTTCCGGATTTGGAAGACGCTTCACCGCCGGTCCTGTCTCTGATCTGCGAGGCCTCGTTCGAGCTCGAGGATTACTCCCGTGCCGAAGAGCTGCTTCGAATCTTTAAGTATAATTTTGAGGACTCGGACTACATGCGGTCGGCCTACAAGCTGCGTGCTTCCGGACAGCTTGATCGCGGCAACCTTGAAGGCGCGCTTGAAACCATCATCGAGACTCAGGAAGAGTACGGAACGGATGCCACTGTATATTGGGCGCAGCTTATGAAGGCCCAGGTGCTGCTCGAGCTCGGACGCATCGAGGAGGCGCGGGAGGAAAACAAGAACGTGATGGGGGTTCCGGAGTGGCGCGGTCTGCCCTATGCGCAGGCCACGTATCAGCTGGGCCAGGTTGAGGAAGTTGCCGGAAATCTGCTCGAAGCTCACGGTTACTATCAGCGGGCCTACTTCCAGTATAAAGGTCAGGGTGAGTGGTGTGCCAAAGGATATCTGTCAGCGGCAAATGTGCTCAGAAAACTGTCGGAAGATATGAGCCTGACGCAAGAGGAGCGGGATGAGTATGCCGAGGCGCGAATTAACACATTGAAAGCAATGCTGATCGACGAATATGCAAATGAAAGTACATTTGCTGACCGGGCCCGTGAAATTCTGGGCCCGACGGTGGTGGCCGAAATTGACGCCATGATCGCCGCCGGTACGGACACCAACATTGAGGTGATCGTGGAGAGCCGGAAGGTTGAGTCCGACGATAGCGAGTCGGCGGATCCCGGTGATGTATCGACTGCGGAGGGAAATGCATAATGAAAAAGGTTCTTCTTACATTCTGTGCACTAATCTCTCTCTCAGTGATGGTGTCTGCGCAGGAACAGTCCGGCATACCGGCCAAAATTACGGCCGTAAACGGAAAAGAATTCCCGGTGTTTCTTCAGCGCATAGATGGCGAAAACATAGTTTTTCAACTCTACAAAAGCACCGAAAACAAATCCGTTCCGGTCCGCCTGATCAGCGAGATCACGTTTGTGGGTCGCTATGATGTGGATGGGGCGGAACAGCTTTTTGCGACGGGCGACTACATGGGCATGATCAACAAGCTGAAGGCCGAGATGAAGCCCTCCCTGGATGAGCACTGGCAATACATGGTGATCGAGAACAACCTGCAGGATCTTTTTACCATGTTAATGAAGGCCTATTTGAGATTGGATAATGTGGCCAAGGCCAGCGAGGCCGCTGAAATTCTGCTCCAGAATGGAAGTGCCTCGGTGAAAGGACAGGCTGAATCGATAGCCATTCTTTCCGCGCTGGGTCAGGACAGGATAGCCGATGCGCAGGAAATGCTGGAGCAGATTGCATCCGAGCCGGGAAAACTCTATCTTGGAGCGTGTGTGGAACGGGCAAAAGGGAATCCCGTAGAAGCAATAAAACAGATTGTTAAACTGATTTCTGAACATGGAAACAACCTGAACTGGATGCCGCAGGCCGAACTGCTTAATGCCCATCTGTACATGGATATGGGATTAACCAACTCTGCGATCGCCACGGCGCGCCAGGTGAAGAATATCTATGCCAATTCGGATGTCGGCAATGATGCGGCCCGGTTGTTTACAGAGTACACGCTGGCCAAGCAGCAGGCCGATGCCGCTGCGAAAGCAAGGGCGGATGCTGAAGCCGCCAGGATTGAAGCGGTCAGGGCGCGCGCTCAAAGGCGGGCGCAAGGGTACGGCTTCCTGTCCGAGCAGGAGTCGGATGATACCAATACGGTTGATCAGGCGGAAGATGAAGGTGCCGTCGAAAATGTTGGGGAAGAGGCGCAGACCGACGCTGCAGTAGACGAGTAGCGATGTTGGATTGCGTTGAGGCGAAGATATAAGTAACTATTCTGAATAAGTAAACGGAGGAAACAGGAATGAAGAAACAAATCTTGATCATGATGCTGCTGTTTGCGGCAGGAGCAGTACTGGCTCAGGAAGCCGGCACTGTGGGGGTTGAGGCAGAAGATGTGGCCGAAAGCATAAGCTTGTGGGGATTGGTCAAAACCGGTGGATGGGCCATGTGGCCGCTCGGCGGTTTCTCCTTCTTCATGGTGGCACTGGTTATACAGAACTTCATTTCCCTCCGGCCCAAAATGCTGCTCCACACGGAGATGATGCCGCAGCTGCTGGACCACATGCTGGCCGACAAGGTCAAAACAGCGCTGGTCTACTGCCGCAAGCATCCTTCCATGTTCACCAACACCTTCGGCGCCGGACTTGAGCGCTGTCTCGACGTAGAAGGCGGATATGATTTCGACAAGGTCAAGGAATCGGTGGAAGAAGCCTCCGTGGAACAGCTCTCCAAGTTGATGAAGCCCATTGATTATCTCTCGATTATCGGGGCCAGTGCTCCGATGCTCGGGCTGCTGGGTACCGTCTCCGGTATGATTAAAGCCTTCCATACGATGGGTACCGGCGGGATGGGTGACCCCGCTCGATTGGCCTCGAACATCGGTGAGGCTTTGATCACGACGGCGACAGGTCTTATCATTGCCATTCCGGCGATGTTCTTCTTTTTCTTCTTCAAGAAAGGGTTCCAGAAGACACTAGCTACGCTGGGACGTAATGTAGGTTTCCTGTTTGATGCGTTGGAAAGCGGAAAAATGCCCGTGGCCTACATGGATCTGGAAACACTGGAGAAGATGGAACGCGAATAGCGGCATGAATGCTGTCCTGTAGGCAGCGCGGTCTCAAGAATAGGTACTGACTATGAAACTTGCATCAAAGGAAGCCGGCGAAGACATTGAAATGGATATGTCGCCCATGATCGACATGGTCTTCCTGCTTTTGATCTTCTTCATTGTTGCCTCCCAGATCATCGATGAGAAACCGAATGTACTGGTTCCTCAGGCTGCCGCTGCCACGAAGCCTCCAACCGATGACCGGCTAATGATCTCAGTGACAAAGGACGATCCTCCGGTGTTTTTCTTCCGTAACCAGGAGGTGGAGTTTGAGGAGCTTGCGATCAAGATTCAGCAGGAGTTTGAAGCCAATCCTGAATTGCGAATGCTGATTCGTGCGGATGCGGAAGTTCCTTACAAGACCAATGAGAGAATCATGAAGGCGTGTGCCGAGGTGGGCGCCGTTGATATTATCTTTGCGGCAACCGAGGAGAGGGCCCAATGAATCTGTCTGAGCAATATGATGATGCCAAAATGGAGCTTCAGATCTCGCCGCTCATTGACGTGGTATTCCTGCTGCTGATCTACTTCATTGTAACGGCGCGAATCATCAAGAAGGAGGGCGACATTCCCTTTATGCTGCCGGCAGACGTCCCGACGGTGGAAATGATTGAAATTCCGGTGGAAGCCCGCATTCGTATTAATCCTGATGATTCTGTGATGCTCGAAGGGATGACCTTCTCCGCATCCGATAGAAAACTGGATGGGTTGGTGACTCAGATTGTAGGCTTGCGCAAAATGGCTGAGGCGCAGCGTTCGCCCTTCTTTGTTACCCTTGATCCCCAGGAGGATACGGTGCATCGGCGAATTATCGATGTGATGGATGCCTGCGCAACGGCCAAGGTGAAAAACCTGACTTTTGCGAAAAAAGATTCCTAGTTTACGATTCAGAGGTTGATGAAAAAGCCGTGCTCTTGAGCACGGCTTTTTTTTACCTTTAAATTATCACATCACCGTTTATAATCCATATGTCTTACGAAGAGAGTATGACGCATCTCAAATAATCAGGCAAAGCCTGGAAAGGAGTTATGCGATGAAGCCGGCAAGGTATCAGGAGGTCAATATCAGGCACCAGATCGCGCCTTTGATTGATGTGGTCTTTCTGCTGCTCATCTATTTCATGGTTTCGGCAACGATCATGAATAAGGAAGGCGGTCTAGCCTTCGTTCTGCCGCTGCCGAACGGGCCACCGCTCCCCGATGTACCTATTCATGCCTACATACAGATCGATAATGACGGCATGGTCATGCTCGAAGGTATGCGCTTTGATAGCGATGATCGTAACCTGAAGAAACTCGTTTCACACGTCGCTATGCTTCGCGAGATAGCGGACGCGCAACAATCGGAGTTCGTCGTCACGCTGGCACCTGAAGCTGATGCGCAACACGGTCGGGTAGTCGATGTCATGGATGCCTGTCGGAATGCGAGGGTCAGGCACCTTGCCTTTGCAAGCAGCAGGACATGATGGCCGAATGGATTCGTTGAGGGTCGTGCAGCACTGCGCACGGCCCTTTTTGTTGGTTATGCTTCCAATACCCTCATTTTTCCGTAAGATGCCGAGTTCAATTTCAACACAGGAAAATGCATGAAGAAAACCAGGGTTGACCGCAAATTCACAGAACTCGCGAAGCAAGGCAAAAAGGGGTTTATCGCTTATCTCTCCGCCGGCGATCCCTGTTTAGAAGATACGGTCGATATTGTGCTTCGTCTGGAGGACGCCGGTGTCGATTTGGTGGAGCTGGGTCTGCCTTTTTCCGACCCTTTGGCCGACGGACGCGTGAATCAGGAAGCGGCCACACGGGCGCTGGAAGCAGGGGCTACTTTCGACGGCGTGATGGAGTGTGTCGCAAAAATACGTGAGCGCAGTCAGATTCCGATGATTTTCTATGCATACATGAATCCGCTTATCTCACACGGCTTCGACCAGTCCATGACTGCGGCGGCGCAGGCCGGAATTGACGGCTTCCTGCTGCTGGATCTTCCGCTCGAAGAATCGGGTCCTTACCGTCAATCCATGAAAGACAACGGGCTGAACGCGATACAACTGGTCACACCGACCACACCGGATGAGCGTATTGATAAGATTGTCAGACGGGCCAGTGGCTTTATCTACTGCGTTTCACGCGAGGGAGTGACCGGCGTTCAGGACCGTATAGCCGAAGGTGCGCAGGCTCTCGTGCAGCGGATCAAGGATCGCACACGCCATCCCGTGGCTCTAGGGTTTGGTATCGGCACTCCTGATCAGGCCCGCGATGCAGCGATGCTGGCCGATGCGGTGGTTGTGGGTAGTGCCATTGTGAACCGTTTTCATAACAATCCTCATACACCGGAAGGGCGTGCGGATGCCGCTGCATTCGTGGGAGAAATGGTGAAAGCGGTTAAGGGCCTATAGACGCAGACGGGTAAGAGCACTTAAAACACAAGGATATACTTATGGCAGGACGGTATGCGGTAATCATGGCAGGAGGTAAGGGTGAGCGGTTTTGGCCGCTGAGCACGTCAAAGCGTCCAAAACAACTGTTGGCATTGGTGGGCGACAAGCCGCTGATCGCCCAGGCTGTTGATCGGCTTGACGGGTTGGTTCCGCCGGAAAATGTCTTTGTTGTAACCAATGCCGATCTGGTGGAAGCCACACGGCTGGCCGCGCCCGCGCTTCCGCCGGAAAACATTGTGGGAGAGCCGATCGGTCGCGACACCGCAGCTGCGGTTGCATGCGGCGGGGCGTTGGTCAAAGCCCGCGATGAGCAGGCTGTGTTTGCCGTCCTGACGGCCGATCAGGTGATGGGTGATCTGGATGTCTTCTTTTCAACGCTCAGGGGCGGTATGGATTTAGCGGAACGAAACGATATTCTGGTCACCATCGGCATCCAGCCGACCTTCCCGGCCACCGGCTTCGGTTATATTGAATCCGGTGATGAATTTGACACTGTCGGGGGAGTGGAATTCCGGAAGGCCAGCCGCTTTGTTGAAAAACCCGACGAGGAAACGGCCGCCGGGTATTTAGCCACGGGCAACTTCTACTGGAACTCAGGCATGTTTATCTGGTCGGTTCCGGCATTGGAAAAGGCCTTTGACAGCTATTGTCCGGCAATGAGCACGTTGATGAACCAGCTGACCGGATATGCGGCGGAAGGAAAAATTGAGCAGGGCATGGATGCTGCCTATCCCGGCCTTGAAAAGATTTCTATCGATTATGCGCTGATGGAAAAAGCCGATAACATCATCATGGCATGCGGTACGTTCTCATGGGACGATGTGGGATCATGGCCGGCGCTGGAAAGCCATTTTGAGCAGGATGATAAGGGCAATACCAATATCGGATCCGTTGAAGCTTTGGATGCATCCGGCAATATCGTTCTGTCTAAAGATCGCCTTACGGCGGTTATAGGCGTGAAGGATCTTGTTGTCGTTCAGGCAGAGGGGGTCACCCTGGTGTGTCCGAAGGACCGCGCCCAGGATATTAAAAAAATGGTTGTTGCTCTCCGCGAAAACGGGAACTACGACGCGTTGCTGTAAGCGGAATCGCTTCCGTAGGAGCGAAGATGCTTCTGCTGGCTGGCGGGGCTGCGGGCTGTTGATCCTCTAAAACCTGTGCGGTTGCTAAAAGCAGTTGCCAAAGCCCGGAAGTTTGGTATCTTCCGAATCTTTCATCCCCCTGCCGGGGTGGCGAAATTGGTAGACGCACGGGATTCAAAATCCCGCGACTTCGGTCATGCGGGTTCGAGTCCCGCCCCCGGCACCACATTTTCATTTCAGGCCGAGCATCCGCTGAGCAGCCTCCCAGTACTCAACCAGTCGCTGTTCACCAAACAGCTCATTGGCCAGTTCCGGTCCCGGAATCACATTGCGCGTCAGTTGTTCAAAATCCTCCTGTGCCGTTTCGCTTCGGTTGTCACGCCCCAGCTTCATCAGGATGGCAAGCTCCTGCCGGACAGCATGGTCCAGATTATCAATCAGGCTGTAAAACTGATCGCGCTCAGGACATGTCATATAATCGATGGCGGCCGCCTCCAGAGCTTCTTCCCCCTCCGCATGGGGATCGTATTCCTCGTCCAGTACTTTTCGGCACGCGGAATGGAGATTGGAAAGCACTTCAATGGTTTCGATGTGAACATTCATAGGGTTCGTGCCTCCTTTCATAGAGCGCATTATATCGCACCCGGAGCATCAAGACCAGAGCTGAAGGGAGCATTGCGAATTAGCTGTCGAGTCCAAAGCGGAGGTATTCCTCGATGGCATAGCGGTCGGTGCAACCGGCGACATAATCGCATGCGGTGCGCCACAAGCCCTCCTGTTCAATCCGTGCCCGGGCTTTCCTTCCCATGGTTTCGGGATGTTCAATGTAGTGCAGGAACAGTTTCCGCATCATATCAACCGAGTCCCTCGTGGCATTGGCCACACCATGGTGGAAATAGAGATTTTCAAACATGAATGCGGAAAACTCGTCCAGGATCCGCTGCATATCCCGGCTGAAATCAACAACCCTTTGAGGGGCACTCATTATATCCCGTGGGGTTTGAGGCTGCAGCGTATTTAATGCAGCCTGGGCGTGTTCAATCACATCCATGACCTGCAGTTCCAGCATGCGGCGGATCGTCGCGCGTACGAATTGAAATTCTGAAAGGTCGGGGTACCGTTGTCTGGTGGCCTGGGACGCCATTTGCCAGAACTCAGTCGTCTCCAGTTGCTTCAGGGTCACAATGCCGGCTTCGAGCCCGTCGTCCACATCGTGGGCATGATAGGTCATGTCGTCGGCAATATCGGCAACCTGGGCTTCGATGGCCTGGAACGGGCCGATGGGGTGGCCGTCCAGCATGGCTCCTTCGATGTGGGCTTCATGTTTGAGCAGGCCGGCACGGACTTCCCAGGTCAGATTAAGGCCCGAGAAGCCGGGGTATGGAGATTCCACGACCTCGACGCATCGCAGGCTTTGCAGGTTGTGGTCGAAACCGCCATGGCCGGTCATCAGGTCGTTAAGCATGTCCTCGCCGGCGTGGCCGAACGGGCTATGCCCGATATCATGCGCAAGACAGATGCATTCGGTCAAATCTTCGTTGGCTTTCAGGATACGGGCCAGTGTGCGCCCGACAGCCGACATTTCCATGGTGTGCGTCAGGCGGGTTCGATAATGGTCGGCGGTGCCGTTTACAAAGACCTGGGTTTTATATTCCAGTCGGCGGAAGCATCGGCTATGGAAGATTCGGTCGCGATCGCGTGCAAAGCAGGAGCGCAGCGGGTGGGGTGGTTCATCATGTCTGCGTCCGAGACTGTTGGCACTTTTACTCGCATAGGGAGCCAAATGCTGTTCCTCGGTCGATTCCCACTCTGTTCTCGCATGCGTCATAGTAGCTGTACTATAAGAAAGCTTGTTCGAGGGTTCAAACAGGAGAAGCGTGAATGTACGAAAAAACTCTTTCCCGGAAGAAGGTCTACGAAGGACTTATACTGGATGTCGATGTGTTGGAGGTCGAGTTGGAAAATGGCAAAAGGTCGATACGCGAGATTGTACAACACGGTGTCGCTGTCGCGATCATACCCCGACTGCCCGACGGTCGGCTTGCTTTTATCCGCCAGTTTCGTAAACCGATGGAGCGGGTCTGTTTCGAGGTTTGTGCTGGAAATGTCGATCATGACGGAGAGAGCGAAGAGGAGACTGCCATCCGGGAGCTGCAGGAGGAAACCGGCTATATCACCCGGTCGGCGGAGCTGCTCGGTCCGATCTATCCCAGCGTGGGTTACTGCACCGAACGCATCGATGTCTTCTATTGCGAGGTGATCGAGCAGGGCGAAACTTCATTCGATGATGACGAGCGCATCGAGACGGTTCTGGTGTCGGAAGCGGAAATGGATGATATGATCCGAAGTAATCAGATCGATGACGCGAAGACCCTGGCGGCCTGGATGTTATACAAGGCGAAAAAGAGCGGTCTTTCCTGACGGGCAGACAGCTGCTCAATGAGCCTCCGGCAGGCGCCTGCCTCTTTATTCTCGTTTTTTTTTCGCGTTTTCCTTCCTGAAAACGCGGTGTTGTATACCTGCCGAACAATCTGGCACCCATATTGCTTATATGTCTTTCAATCATCACAAGGGAGATTAACGATGAAAACACGTAAGCAAGCAGAAGAGTTGGGAGTCGTGGAAGAAGGCCTGGAATGTGTCGGCTTCCATGAGTTGCTGGACTGGCAGATTATTCAGTATCGCCAGGCGGTTAATGAGTACCGCATGGAGCTTTCGAAGGAACAGCATCGTTGTGTTTCCTGGCAGGAAGCTGAGCAGGAATTCTCTAAAATGAACCTCAACAACATGGGCGAACAGTGGCGGGTGGAGTACTGCGGCATGGTTTGTCCTGAACGAAATAAATGCCTGTTGGCCCTGCATTTCCTGAATTCACTCCATACCGAACCGATTCATAAAGTTGGCTGATGTTTTTTTCACTTTATGCTGACCACGCCCCGGACTATCCGGGGCATTTTTGTTTTTACCAAACAAATCCATAACCGAATTCTGCTTGCAACATCCTTCCATAGCCGCTTTATAGTCCCCGCAAGAAGAGCATTCGTGGTCCAGGATACAGAGCAGGAACGATGACCCTTCACTCAACGCTTTGTTTCCAAGGCGTTACCGGTACGAATAGAAGATCCAACGAAAGGAAACGATGATAGTTAAACTGTTGATCATGATGGCATGGCTGGTAGCGAGCGTATTGTCTGTCAATGCACTCGATCGCAGCCTGAGAGTCTACATACTTGACTACGAGGTTAAGCGTCCAAAGATACTTCGAACCATCATCATTGCGATGATCTGGCTGGCCATATCAATGGCCTGTCTCGTGTTGGTGATTGGCAAAAACACATAAGTTCCAATTGCTTAAGTGCGGGCGGGTTACTGCGACCCGCCTTTTTTATTCGATGGATGCCGGAGGCACGTTTACGCTGCGCTTTGAAAGCAAAGGCGTTTTCAATGGCTGCAAATCAGCGCTCTACAGCCTTTCCTCTTGTGTTGAACGGCACTCCTGCTTAGCATGATTTCACGAAGGGCAGGAATTCAAATGGGAGAAAATCATGCATGAAGAAAGTATCAGTCTGCTGAACGAGGCCGTGGCCGACGAACTGGCCGCAGTCCATCAATATATGTATTTCCATTTCCAGTGCGATGACCAGGGCTACGACCTGCTTGCCGGGCTGTTCAAACGAACGGCCGTGGAAGAAATGATCCACATTGAAAAACTTTCGGAACGCATACTGTTCCTCAAGGGGGATGTGGAAATGAAGGCCGCGCAGGAGTGTCAGCAAATCCACGACTGCAAGGAGATGCTGAAGATGGCGGCCAAGATGGAGGAGAATAGCGCCCGCGACTACAACAGGTTTGCCAACGAGTGTGCGGCCAATGCCGATTCCAAAACCAAGCAGCTGTTCGAAGAGCTGGTGGGTGACGAAGAGCGCCACTTCGATCAGTACGATACCGAATTGGAACACCTGGCCAGGTTCGGCGATGAATACCTTGCGCTGCAATCCATCGAGCGCAGCAAGGCGACGGCTGCTGGACGTTCTTCCGAATGAACCGGGATCTGTGTGGGCGTGGCTGACGAGTGAGCCGCCGATTGAAGGCGCCCCGAAGTGGGGGCGCCTTTTTATTCGGATTGATGATAGCTATCGACTTTGGACGACTTGGGGCCGGTTTACATGTTGGGTCGACAACATTTGGGCGGACCGTTTTTCTTGAATAGTGCTGAGCAGAAAATGCATAATCTTTCCTCATGTATTGCCGTTTGGGAAAAGTAATTGAATGAGGTCTAATTGTGATGGTTGATCTAACTTGGGTAACCGTCAGAATGTTCTGGCGCACAACGTTTTATATTTCCTGTCTTCAGGCGTTGCTGCTGGCCGGTCCAGCGAAGGCGGAAAATTCCACGATGCTGGATCCGGATGTGATGACGCAGAAGAGTTTTCTGGTTTCTGAGGATTATGAGGGGGTCTGGCAACGCACGTTAGCAGACGATAAGATTGAAATGAAAGTGATCAAGGATGGCCATTGGGCGATCAAGCGTCGTTCGGCCGACGGGGACACGGTGGTTGCGTTTCACGGCGGGAGCTATGTGGTACCGGGGGACGTGTTTGTAGAGACCGTCGATTTTGTGGAGTCGGGCGATGCGAATCTCGTCGGGAAGTCATTCGTTTATAGGGTATCGGTCGAAGATGGTATCCTTCGTCAAACCGCTATGGGGGAGGGGGCGGATACGACGGAATGGACCAGAGTTGAAATCTTTGCTGCTCCGGCTCCGCAAAAAGCATTTTCCATGGGGTCCATCGCCATCATCAACACAGAAGGAGGTTCCGGGTCGGGTTTTGTGGTTGAAATGGACGGTAGAAAATACTTAGTGACCAACCAGCATGTGCTGGATTGCATGGATTCGATCGATATCAAGACACTGGAGAATGTGCGAATTCGGCCGGTTGGGTTTGAAATCAGTCGCAAGCTGGATCTGGTGAGATTGGAGATTACCAATGACGTTCCGGCGCTGGCTATCAAACAGGAGCTGCCGGCAATCGGTGATACGGTGAAGGTATATGGAAACAGCGCAGGCGGCGGCGTGGCCACAGAAATCGAGGGCAAGGTGCTGGGTGTAGGTCCGGACCTGATCGAGGTGGATGCCGAGTTCGTGGAAGGCAACAGCGGGTGCCCAATGCTTAACAACGATTCCGAGGTAATCGGAGTCGCTGCTTATGCCACCCACTATCAAGACACGGAAAACCTGCTGTCGAAGAATACTCGTTTTCAGGAGATCCGTCGTTTTGGCATTCGACTGAATACGGGAGACTGGACCGCTGTTTCCCCACGGCTCTATCAGGATCAAGCGAGAGAGCTTTCCGATTATGAAAATGCAGTCTTCATGTATGCCATTACCTATCTCTCCTTCCGCTACTATGTCAATGAACCGAGTCGATACAAATACCGAAGTACCACGTCGGGCAATAACGGCTATACTACCGAGCGGATCGAGCGTGATAAGGAAATCTATGAAGAGGAATATGCGCGCTGGCAGGAGTTTATAGAGCGTTTTAACGCGGTAAAGCCCGATCAGAGTCGGTTCTTTTCGGATGTTCTATACCGGCGGTGCGCTAATCATTATGGCAAGGCATCTAAGGTGTTCATTGCACGTGGAAGTGGTCTCAACTGGAAGGAGATCAATACCTTGCGCGATAGAACCCAGTCCGATTCGATCACCAACCTAAAGCATTATTTAAGTGAACTGGAGGAAAAGCGATATGCCGCCAGTTTACTGTCGGACAAGCAGGATACATTGATAAAGGTTTGTGAATACCTGCTTGAACTGCGTGAAAGCTAATAATGGCGAATCGCGCAGATGATCCTCGCCCTGAGCGTTCTTGTATTTCCAGGATCAAGCCTATTACCGTCTGCGGCGGCGTTTGCCCTTGATGCGGGGGTTTCCGGTTTTCAGATCGGGCTGAATGCGTGGTTTCCGTTGCTTATGGCGCGGTTCTGCAAGCTGCTCGGCAAGGACAAAGTCGATAAAGCCGCGGGCCGTGTCGACTTTGGCCAGAGCCACTTCCACTTCATCACCTATGGTAAACAGGACCTTTCCTGCCCGCGTTCGGGCCTGGGTCATCTCGTCGTTGGCTTCGAGCCAGTCGGAGGTAACGGAGGAGAAGGTGATCATGCCGCGCTGAAGCGAGTCGGGCAGCTCGACAATCATGCCCTTGCCCTTGATAGAGACGATGTAGCCCTTAAACGTGGCGGTCAGGGAGGTGTTCATCAGCTCGGCGTAGTATTCCACCCGTTTCTTTTCGATACTCTTCTTTTCCAGCTCGTCGGCCTTCTGTTCGGTTTCGGTGCAGTGGCGGGCAATCTCTTCAATCTCATCCCCGGATATGCCGAACTCCTTTCCCTGCTCGACGGCTTTGAGCAGGCGATGGACGACCAGGTCCGGGTAGCGGCGGATCGGTGAGGTAAAATGGGTGTAGTCATCGAAGGCCAGGCCGAAGTGGCCGATCTGGGTTCCCGAATACTCCGCCCGTTTGAAGTTGCGCAGGATGGCGAGATTGGCGGTGTATTCGACAGCTGTGCCCGCCGCGAGATGGATAGCCGCATTGATTTCCTGACGGGATTGAGGCAGCGCGTCGATGCCGAGTGCCTGCAGCTCCATTCCCATTGCGGCCCACTGTTCGTCGTCAGGCTCGGCGTGGACGCGGTAGATGGCGGGTTTTTCTGCGGCAATCAGGATTTCGGCGACGGCTCGATTGGCCAACAGCATGCAGTCTTCAATCAGCTGGTAGGCTTCTTTAGACTCTGCGCGCGGCATCATTTTTTCCACCTTGCCCTGTTCGTTGAGTTTGATCTCGATTTCGGGCGTGTTGATCTCCACGGAGCCATGGGCGACGCGCAGGGCACGCACTTTCCGAACCAGGGGCCACAGGTGTTCAAGCCGCTGCAGGACCTGTTCCGGTATGCCGTGGTCGCTTAGATCATCGATAAATTTTTGAACCTGGGTATAGGTGAGCCGGGCTTTGGAATGGATTACAGAAGGAAAGGTTTCATAACCAAGGATTTCACCCTCTTCGCTTAGATGAATCATGGCCGTATGGGTCAGGTGGTCATTTTCCGGATTGAGGCTGCATACCTTGGTGGTCAGTTCACGCGGGAGCATCATGACCGCGCGGTCGACCAGATAGATGCTGTTGCCGCGCCGGAAAGCTTCCTTGTCGATTTTTGTGCCGGGCGTGACATAGGTGGAGACATCGGCGATATGCACGCCGAGCTGCCAGCCGCCGTCAGGATGCGGTTCAAGCGATACCGCATCGTCGTAGTCCTTGGCGGTTTCGGGATCGATGGTAAAGGTCACCTCATCCCGCAGGTCACGCCGCCCCGCCATCCGTTCGGGGGTGATTTCTCCGGAAATCTTCTCCGCTTCGGCCACGACGTCTGCGGGGAAATCCTCGCGGATACCGGCTCCGGCAAGTAAGCTGTCGACATCGACGCCGGGGCGGGACATCTCCCCGAGGTCTTCGACGATGGTTCCGAAGAGCGGTTTGAAGGGATCGTTCCAATCCTGCAGTTGGACGACCACTTTGTGGTTTTCCGGAATGTTCTTCGTGTCATCAATGCGCACATCCTGGCGGAAGCCGGGGGCGTCGGGAATGACATAGGAATAGTAGGGGGTGTGTTTGAGCAGTCCCACGGTTCGATCCGCAGCCCTTTCAATCACTCGGGTCACGCGGCCCTCGGCGCGCAGGTCGGTCTGACCTCGGCGTTCACGGCGCTGGGCTGCATATTCGGAGTGGAACAGTTCTATCGCCACCTTGTCGTTGGGCAGGGCGGTTCCCGTATTCCGATCGGAAATGTAGATTTCCGATTCGCCCTCCCGCTCCGGTATGAATATGGCGCCGCCCTTGGCCATCATTTTGATGATGCCGACGACTTCATTACCGACTTCGGGCAGGCCCCATCGGTTTTTACGGAGGCGGGCGATTTTTCCGGCAGCCTCGAGGGCATAGAGATCGTGGCGGAATTCGGCACGTTTTCCTTTGGTGTCGACTCTGAGCGCCTTCGCCAGCTCATGCTGTTTCATGGGGCGGTAGCCGGGAGATGACATAAATTGCAAAAGTTGGGGCTCGAAGCTCATCGTTAATCTTCCTATCATGTTCCGCTATGAAAATCGTTTTTGTCAGTAGTGAGATCGTACCATTCGCATCCACCGGGGGTCTAGGAGATGTTTGCGCAGCATTGCCGAAAGCGCTCGTTCGTCAGGGGCTGGAAGTGATCAGCATTATGCCGCTTTATCAACAGATCGACCGGGAACGGTACGGTCTGGAAAAATGCGATATTGATCTGCATGTTCCGCTGGGCAATGCGTGGTATTACGGAACGGTCTGGATGCATCGACACGAGGGGGTTCTCTCGTTGTTCATCCAGAGCGAAGAGTTCTTCGAGCGGCAGGGCATGTACGGCACGCTGGATCATGGTTATGCCGACAATTTCGAACGCTTTGTTTTTTTTCAGAAGGCCGTGGTGAAGCTGATCGACATCTGCGATATGAAACCGGATCTGGTGCACTGCAACGACTGGCAGACCGCCCTGATTCCCATGTTTCTGTATCATGGCATAGACGGGGATTTCCGCAACGGCAAGGAAGATACCCTGATGACGATCCATAACCTGGCGCATCACGGGTGGGCACCTGCTGAAAAGTTTTACATGACCAATCTGCCGGGCAAGTGCTACACGATGGATACGCTGGAGTTTTACGGTGAAATCAACATGCTCAAGGGCGGATTGGTCCGGGCATCGGCCATCAATGCGGTCAGCCCGACTTATGCCGAGGAGATCAAGACAGAAAAGTTTGGATGCCGGCTGGACGGCGTACTGCGGCATCGAAGCAAGGATTTACACGGTATCCTGAACGGCATCGATTACAACCGCTGGAACCCGTCCACGGATCCCCACATCGTGGAACATTATTCGGTCGACAACCTTAGTGGAAAAGAGCAGTGCAAGAAGGCACTCCAAAAGGCCGCCGGCTTCAAAGTCGATGTAAAAGTCCCCCTGCTCGGCATCATCACGCGCCTGGTTCCGCAAAAGGGCATCGACGTCCTGATTGAATCCATGGACCGCATTATGGCAACCGGCGCCCAATTGGTGGTTCTGGGCACTGGTGACAGCCGGTATGAAGAGGCGTTGAGCAGCTGGGCTGAAAAGTGCCCCGGGCAGCTATGCACATGGATCGAGTTTTCGAGTGGACTTGCACATCAGATTGAGGCAGGGGTCGACATCTTTTTGATGCCCTCCGAATTCGAGCCGTGTGGCCAAAACCAACTCTACAGCATGCGCTACGGGACGATTCCGCTGGTTCATGGTGTGGGCGGGTTGGAAGACTCCGTGGTCGACTATGCTGAAAAAGGCGGGACGGGATTTAAATTCCATGGCCATTCCGCCGATGATTTTATGCAATGCCTGGAACGTGCGCTGGATGTTTATTCCAATCCGCGACGGTGGAAGCCGTTGATGAAGCGGGTTATGAAACAGGATTTTTCAGTAGTCCACATGGCCAAGGATTACATCGCCCTCTACAAATCGATCCTTTCGAACAATGATCGGGTGGTTTAAGAGGTGGATCATACGCACCGGCGAGCCGTCCCACATCCAGACCGGCAGGTGGGGTGAGCAGCAGGCAGTCCATTTTCTGAAAGCCCGCCGATGCAGGATTGTCGGCCGGCGGGTTCGCGTGGGCAGGCATGATGAGATCGATATCGTGGCCGAGCAGCGGGGAACGATGCTGTTTGTAGAGGTCAAGACCCGCCGGAGCGAAAAATTTGGCCGGCCGGCCTCGGCTGTCAACAAAGAGAAGCGCAGGCGGCTCTCCCGTGCGGCGGTCGGCTATCTGAAAAAGCGAAACCTGCGGCCGGATTACATTCGTTTTGATATCATTGAAGTAATCGGCGAACCCGGTGTGAACGCGCCGGAAATCCGCCACATTGAAAACGCTTTCCAACTCGACGCTGCCTATCACCTGTGGTGGTAGGGGGGTAAACCGCCAGGTCTGAGATTTATGGAGAGGGTGCGCGCATCCCGTAATCGAGAAGCGCGCACTGCACCTGTCTTGGATCGGGATTAATGCTCGTGTTCGTGCGCCTCTTCGCCGATATAAAGATGCTCGAAGTTATGGATCAGTTCCTTGAGTTTTTCGACATTGGTCAGATCGGTCGTCTGCTTTGATTTCATGGAATAGATCATGATCTGGTGCAGGGTTTGCAGCTTTTCCGCGTACTGGTCTGCATCGGGTTTAATGCGCTGCGCCATGAAGTAGTATGTGACAATATCGGTCAGCTCATCAGCGTGCTTATCCTTGTTCATCACCCAGCGGACCGTCTGGTTCTCATTTTCATCTGCTTCGATCTGTTTCATCGCTTTTTCGATGGTGGTAACATGCTCCTCCATCATGTGAATGCGCATTTGGTCGCCGTAAATTCCGCAGGGAACCTGGCAGTGGGCATGTACGCTTGCTATCGCCGTGATTAACAGGGCTGCAATGCTGAGGTATATGGCTGTTGATTTCATGGTGTACTCCTTCTGGTTGGGTTATCGTTATAAAGTGTTGAAAATGCGGTCGCCGGCATCGCCCAGGCCGGGGACAATATAGGCGTCTGCGTTCAGGTGAGCATCGATGGCGCAACAGAAAATATCCACGTCGGGGTGGGTGGCCGCGACTTTGTCCACGCCTTCGGGCGCCGCAATAATGCAGAGCAGGGAGATGCGTTCAACCCCCCACTTTTTTACCATGGCGATGCCCTCACTTGCCGATCCTCCTGTGGCCAGCATGGGATCGAGCACAAATGCAATAGGCGGCGGACTGCTGGAAAACTTTTGGTAGTACTCCACCGGTTTATGAGTCGATTCATCGCGATAGAAACCCAGATGCCAGACTTCCGACTCGGGAATCATGTCCTGTACCGCGTCACACATGCCAAGCCCGGCGCGCAGGATCGGTATGAGCCCCAGCCGACAGCCCAGCCTGCTGCACCGCATTCGTGCCAGCGGTGTTTCAATCTCTTCTTCTATAAGCGGAAGAGCAGTCGTTGCTTCACAGGCGAGCAGCGTGCTCAGGCGATGGATCTGGCTCCGGAACAGCTCCGGGGGGGTCGAGTTATTCCGTAACGTTGCCAGATGATGCTTTACCAGCGGATGGTTGAGTTCAACAATCCTGCCCATGGAACCCCCTTCCTATTTGGCGTATTCAACGCATCGCGTCTCGCGAATGACGGTTACACGTACCGTACCGGGAATCTTAACGGTCTTCCCGATTTCCTTGGCGATATTCTTTGCCAGCAACGATGCGCCATGATCGTTGAATTTAGCGGGTTCCACCATAATCCGTACCTCTCGGCCGGCCTGAACGGCATAGCTGGTTTTTACGCCCGCATACTGGTTGCAGATCTTTTCGATCTGTTCGAGCCGTTGGAGATAGAGATCGGTGGTTTCCGAGCGGGCTCCCGGGCGCGCGGCTGTCAGGGCGTCGGCTGCATCGCACAGAACAGCATAAACACTCTCCCGTTCCATATCTTCGTGGTGGGAGCCTACCGCATTCCAGACCACCCGGTCCTCGCCATGCTTGCGAAGCAGGTTGGCGCCGAGTACGGCATGTCCACCTTCCATTTCATGATCTATGGCTTTACCGATATCGTGGAAAATACCGACGCGCTTGGCGATCTTTGGATCCAGCCCCATTTCAGCAGCCATCAATGCCATGATGTGCGCGGTTTCGACGGAGTGGTCCAGCACGTTCTGCTTGTAGCTGGTGCGGAATTTAAGTTTACCCAGGGTGTGCACCAGTTCAGGCGCCACACCGGTCAGGCCCAGTTCAAACAAGGCGTTTTCGCCGGCCTGCCGAATCGTTTCATCGATTTCCTTCCTGACACCGGCAACGGTTTCCTCGATGCGTGCGGGATGGATTCGGCCATCTTCGATAAGGCGCTCCAAAGCAACACGAGCGACTTCGCGGCGAATGGGATCATAACAGGAAAGCACGACCACTTCCGGTGTTTCGTCAATCAGCACATTGACACCGGTTTCAGCCTCGAATGACTTAATATTTCGCCCTTCGCGGCCGATAATACGTCCTTTAATGTCGTCGCTTTCAAGATGCACCGAGCTGGTGGTTAAATCGCAGACCGTTTCAGCGGCATAGCGCTGGATGGCCGTGGCAATGATTTCACGCGCTTTCTTCTTAGCTTCCTCCTTGGCATCCTTCTGGACATGCCGGATCAACGCATTGGCTTCACCCTGCAATTCCTCTTCCATCCGGCTCATGATGGTTTTCCGGGCTTCCTCTTTGGATAAGGATGCGGTCTGTTCAACACGGAGGGTTTCCGCTTCGATCAGTTTGTCGAGTTCCCGCTGCCGGTCATGGAGGATCGATTTCTGGTCGCCGATTTCAGTCATCCGACCGGAAAGCTCGAGCTCCTTGGTGTTGAGCATATCGAGTTTGCGCGTCAGGTTTTTTTCCCGTTCGACGACCCGTTTCTCAAGATCGAGGATTTCCTTGCGCTGCGTCGTGGAATCCTTTTCGCTTTTTTCCCGCGCACGCAGCACGGCATCCTTGGCCTGTATCTTGGCTTCGCGCCGGATGGCATCGGCGTCCTTGTTGGCTTCGGCCAGAATGGCCTTGGCCTGCTTGCTGGCTGCTATAGCGTTGGTTTTGGTGAGATAGGCATGGAAAAAGAATCCCAGCACCAAAAAACCAAGGCCAATAATCACGCCTTGACCTGCGTATAGTTCTTCCACGGTGACCTCCTGTTTCATGTTAGGCCGCGCCCCGTAGAAAGCCCGATGCAATCAAACGGCATCATTTGGGCGGCACGACCCCCTTATATTTGAAGCGACAGCTTATACTGTGACACAGGAGTTTGTCTAATGTTCGTTTCCAACTTTGATGGTTTTCGCTTCAGTAACCACTGCATTCACGGGAATATCGTGCGAATCGCATGGAATCCGGGGAAAAACCTGAAAATCGAAGGCGACTGCCACGGAATTTCCCGCAAACCGGCTCAAGAGGCGGTCATAGTATCCGCCGCCCCGGCCCAGCCGGTTGCCTGAAGGGTCAAATGCAACGCCGGGGACAATCATCAGGTCAATCTCTTCGACCGGCACCAGGGTAGGTGCTTCAGGCTCCTGAATCCCGTAATTACCGGTCCTGAAGGAGGTGTTGATGTCGATTTCAGCAAACTCGTATATCTTTGCGTTGCTGTTGTATACAGGAATACAGCATCGCTTGTGCAGGCTCCAGCAGGACGAAAACAGCCGGTCTACATTGATTTCACCCGCAATGGCTTTATACAGTGCAACGCATTCAGCGCTTTTGAATTCGTCGAGTTCTTCCAGCTTATCCACGATGCTTTGGCTCGCCCCCCGGATCCAGTTTGGGTCCAGTTCACTTCGCTGCTCGTGGATTCTCTTTCGGAGCTCCTGCTTGGTTATCACTGTTTCTTCCTCAGTGAGTTCCAGTATTCAATCCGCTTGCGGATGGTATCCTCATACCCCTGGTCGGTCGGTTCATAGTAGATCTTGTCGGTTGGTACATAAACCTGATCCACAAAGTGTGCTTTTCCATTATGGGCATACTGGTATTTTACGTTTCCCTTGTCAGGCTTGGGGCCGCTCTGAAGATATTTAGGCACCGGCAGGGTTCGGCCGTTTTCCACATCATTGAGTGCGGCATCAACCGCCAGATAGGCCGCGTTGCTTTTCGGTGCGCAGGCAAGATAGGTCGTGGCCTGCGACAGGGTGATGCGCGCTTCAGGCATTCCGATGAATTCCACAGCCTGCATGGCCGAAACGGCCACGGTGATTCCGCGCGGATCTGCATTTCCGATATCCTCGGATGCCAGGATGATGAGCCGGCGTGCAATAAAGCGGGGATCTTCACCCGCATAGAGCATTTTGGCCAGCCAATAGACGGCGGCGTTGGGGTCGGAGCCGCGTACGCTTTTGATAAAGGCTGAAATGGTGTCATAATGTTCGTCTTCATCGTGGTCGTAGACCACCGCTTTCTTCTGAACCGACTCTTCGATTTCATGACGGTTGAGGTGAACGATGCCGTTTTCTCCCGGGGGCGTGGTCAGTGCGGCAATCTCCAGCGCATTCAGCGCCCGGCGGGCATCCCCTTCGCAGACCGCCGCCAAATGTGTCAGTCCATCTTCAGTGGCTGTCACGAGTCCGTTTAAGCCGACCGGTGCGTTCAATGCCCGCCGCAGGATTTCCACAACTTCCTGCTCCGTAAGCGGTTGCAGTTGAAAAATCTGTGACCGGGAATTCAGCGGTGTATTGATAAAAAAGAACGGATTGTGGGTGGTGGCACCGATCAGGATGATGTCGCCGTTTTCAACATAGGGGAGCAGCACATCCTGCTGCGATTTGTTGAAGCGGTGTATTTCGTCAATAAACAGGATGGTTTCCTGTCCATTCATTTTTTTTAAGTGCGATGCCCCTTCGAGTATTTTCCGCAGGATGGATACGTTGGCGAGCACGCCGCTGGTGCGTTCAAAGCGGCGGTGTGTTGTTTTGGCTATGACTTCCGCCAGGGTGGTTTTTCCGCACCCGGGCGGGCCGTAGAGAATAATACTTCCCAGGCGGTCAGCCTCGATGGCTCGTCGCAGGAGTTTGCTCTGGCCGAGGATATGTTCCTGGCCGACGATTTCCTCCAGGGTCTGCGGCCGCATTCTTGCAGCCAACGGTGCTGTTCCGGCCCCTGCTTTCGGGGCGCTGTTATCGGATTGATCGCTAAAGAGATCCATGGGTGTAAGATAGCGGGGTTTGCCGTGAAATAGAACCGCGAATTGAACCAATCGTTGTCCTTCTGGCACCCTGTTGAACAGGAAAACCAGAGCGTACCGTTGCGGCCGGATCGGAAAAAAACGAAGCATGGAAAGGAAACCCCGCATTGGCCGCCGTATAGGCAAGCCTCTATCACCGTAGCAATAGAAGTGGGCGCAAATCAAACCGGTTTCCGGAACCCTCCCTTGTTCAAGGGCATGCGGGTGCCGGTCCGAAGCTAAGCTCCCTTTTTGATGTCATTGGGTAAGAGGAAGTGCCTAAAGTCGCGTACCACGCAGAGCATCATTCCCTTTCCTAAGCTTCATGATACGTATAGCATTCCTGTGCTCTGAATACGATGAAAAAAATGGAATTCACGGTGTTTATACGAGTTGGAATTTGCTTATTCACTGCCGCTCAGATACTTTAACGTTATGGAGAAGCTGATAAAAATACTGCGCAACAAAGACAACGTTGCACTGCAGTTCTTCAAATACGTGGCCTGCGGCGGATTGGCGTTTCTGGTCGACTACCTGGTCTTCAACTTTTCCGCCATCCGGCTTTTTCCCGCCCTGGAGCCGGATGACATCATCGCCCGCTTACTGGGCCTTGATCTGGAACCGATCGAGGCATCGCTCCGGTTGAGAAACTTCTGGATATGCATGGCGATCGGCTTTGTCTGTTCCAACATTGTCGCCTATGTCACCAATGTGCTGTTTGTCTTCAAAGCGGGAAAACACAAGGTGCACCATGAAGTGGCGCTGTTTTTCGGCGTTTCGCTGCTGGCTTTTCTGCTGAGCACCGTATCCGGGGATGTCCTGATCCGCTTTTTCGGAGCCCAGACCAGCATATCAAAAGTGGTCGCCATCGTCTTTGCCGTGCTGATCAACTACAGTGGCCGGAAGTTTTTTATTTTTCACGGCTGATTCGTTGTTTGGTATACCCGCACATAATCGATTTCATACCTCGACGGGAAATCCGTATGGGAGGGATCCCCTCCGTTTGCTCCTCCGACAGCCAGATTCAGCAGAAGGTAGTGGGGTTGCTGAAAGGGGTGTTCAGGGCCCCATTTATCATGGGGATTCACGGCTTCCGAAAGATCGATGGTGTTCAGCAGGATGTCGTCAACGTAGAGGGTGATGAACTCCCGACTCCAATCCATGCGCCAGATATGGAATTTCTGGTCGAATGAAGGATCGCCGAACGCTTCAACCGGCCTTTTTATACTGTCCCACTTCGGCTTATAACGTTCGCCCGTGCCCCAGCAGGCATTGGCCAGAATGCTGCCGTCATAGAACTCCATCAGATCAATTTCACCATTGTGCGGCCAGCTCCCATTGATTCCAAGGAACCAGATCGCCGGCCAGAGGCCGGACTCGGTTTTGATGCGTGCCCTGATCTCAAAGCGTCCGAACTTCCAGCTCTGCAGACCGCGGGTGATCAGGCAGGCCGAGGTGTACTCGATCTGCTTTCTGCTGTGCCGCCAGTCGTGTGTTCCTGCTTCATAGTCCGGATTGTCTTTGTGTTCGCGTCTCGCTTCAATGACAAGCAAACCATTCGTGCAGTATGCATTTTCAGGTTGGTACCATTGGAGTTCCCTGTTTCTCACAAAGCCGTGCTCATAGGTCCAGTTTTGCGGGTTTGGCCGGCCGGCGGTTTCAAACTCATCGGCCCATACCAACTGATAGCTGCCGTCGCCACCCCGTGCTGTGCCGCTGCAGCAGGCCGTGACTGCAAGTATGCTCATTGTTCGTGCTATGCCGGTTTTCATCGGGGGTCGAGGGCAACGTTAATGGTTCAGTTCAGTATGCGCCGAGTTGTTCAATCGCTTCGAAAATACGTTCGGAACAGGCTGCTTTGTCTAGACGGCCCCAGTGCTCGAAATCAGGGGAACCGGCCCTGAGAAAGCTGAAAATTCCATCATCTGCTCCCAGCGTTTCCGGTGTGTTGAGCACAATTCCATCCAGGTTTTTCTCCTGCAGCTTTCTGCGTGCATTCGTTTCGCCCGCTGCGGTCTGCAGTGCAAATCCGATGGCAACCTGATCCGGCTTTTTGGCGGAGCAGAGGGTCTTAGCAATATCGGCAGTAGGACGAAGGTGCAGAATCATATTCCGGTCAGCTTTGGCCATCTTGTCTTTGTATTTTTCCGCCGGGGCATAGTCGGCAACTGCCGCGGCAAAGACAATGACGTCGGCTTCCGGAAACAGGGGGCCCGCCGTGGAAAGCATTTCATCTGCACTTACTACATGGTGAACGCTTCCGTTTCCATCGAGCTGCGGCAGGCAGGATCGGTCAACCGGTCCGCTGATGAATTCAACGGTATATCCGTGCCGCAGGGCTTCGTGCGCAAGTGCCTGTCCCATTCGACCGCTGCTGGCGTTGCCGATAAAGCGCACCGGATCCAGATATTCATGCGTTGGACCGGATAAAATGAGTGCCGTTTTCTTCATGGGCGGGTGTGCGGTGAGGCTCGTGGTGGGCTATAGCACAGAATTCAGTATGACCTGGGTGATCACGGTCGGGGTGCTCATGCGGCCCACGCCATTGGTTCCACAGGCCAATCGTCCATGTTCGGGGCCCACCTGATGCCAGCCCAGCTTAAGCAGCGTCTTCGCATTGTCCTTCACCACCGGCTGATTCCACATCTGCGCATTCATGGCCGGGCAGAAGATCCGTTTGCAGTCGGGCTTCAGGGAGAGGGCACTGCAGCAGACGATGTCATCGCCGAAACCATGGGCGAGCTTGGCAATCGCATCAGCGGTAGCCGGAAGCACGGCAAACGCGTCCGCTTCGGTAGCCGGGTATAGATGCGGGTAAATAACATCGTTTCCTCCGGAACTGGTGTCCGGAAAAATCGATGTAATTACTTTATCCTGCGTCAGGGCTGAAAATGTGAGCGGTCCGACAAACCGTGCCGCGGAATCCGTCATGACCACCCGCACATCGCAATTGGTCTTAACCAGCTGGCTGACGACATCGGCCGCTTTATACGCTGCGATGCCGCCTGTGATTCCTATCAGGATCTTCGGTTTCATGGTGCGTTCCCCCCTCTAGTGTTCAAATTTGCTGTCGAGGATCAACAGGTTCCCCGTTCAACGAACAGGCGGACAACCCATACACTAAACTTCCATGATGTCTGTTTCTTTGGCCGCGAGCATATCGTCCATTTTCTTAATGTGCTCATCCGTGCTCTTCTGGATCTGATCCAGCGCGGCATCACGGTCGTCTTCGGTGATATCGCCGTTTTTCTGGAGGCTTTTGATCTGGTCGTTTGCATCGCGGCGGATGTTGCGAACCGAGACGCGTTGGTCCTCGGTGGTGCGCCCGGCCATCTTGACCATGTCTTTGCGGCGTTCCTCCGAAAGTTCCGGAATCGGTACGCGAATCAATCGTCCATCGTTCATGGGGGTGATGCCGATGTTGGCACCGACAATCGCTTTTTCAATCAGCCCCAGTGAAGATGGATCGAACGGATTGATCACGATCAGCCGAGGCTCCGGCGTTGAAATGTTTGCAATATCACGCAGGCGGGTGGGGGTGCCGTAATAGTCGACCGTGATGTTCTCCACAAGGGCCGGGTTGGCCTTCCCGGTGCGCAGCCCGCTCAGTTCCTGCTGTAGGAACTGCACGGCCTTGTCCATTTTATCTTCTGCTTCCAGTATAATATCGTCGGTCATTTTTTTCTCCTGCCGTTAGCCATGGTTGACGAGTGTGCCGGAATCCTTGCCGGTGAACACCTCAACCATTCCGTTGTTCCTGAAAAAGTTAAACACCACAATAGGTATATCGTTTTCCATGCACAATGAAAAAGCCGCTGCGTCCATGATCTTGAGCTGCTTGGACAGCGCATCCTGGTAGGAGATTTCCTCAAAGCGGGTGGCATTGGGATCCTTTACGGGATCGGCCGTATAGATGCCATCCACCTTGGTGGCTTTCATGAGGACATCCGCTTCGATTTCCGATGCCCGCAATGCGGCGGCACTGTCGGTCGTGAAGTAGGGATTGCCGGTTCCGGCGCCGAAAATAACCACGCGCCCTTTCTCCAGGTGCCGGATGGCTTTCCGGCGGATGAACGGTTCGGCGATGGCCGGCATGGAGATGGCCGTCATGACGCGGGTTTGAATACCTTCGCTTTCCAACGCGTTCTGAATGGCCAGTGAGTTGATGACCGTGGCCAGCATGCCCATGTAATCACCAGTGGTCCGGTCCGTGCCTTTGTCTGCCCCTGCCAGCCCCCGGAAAATATTGCCTCCGCCAACCACCACCGCGATTTCGGCACCCATATCAAGCATCTGTTTGAATTCCGCCGCTACCTTGGCCAGCAGCTCGGGATCGTGGTTGAGCCCCTTGTCTTTATTCTGTAGTGCTTCGCCACTGATCTTCAACAGAATACGTTTATACTTCATAAATTCCTTTCATGTAATCAGGTCAAAAGACTAGAACATGTCACATGGAGTGTAAATTTCCAATCGATGGAATCTACGTTGGACCGGTAAGGGTATGAAGCGTTTTATTTTCCTGTTGAGTCTGTTGGCTGTCGTCACGTCGATGGTGATCTGGCTCTGGCTTTCACAGTGGGGGCTGGGTCCGGCACCGCCGCCGGTGCGGGCACTGTGGGTGACGCGCTTTGACTATACCACCCCGGACGATGTCTCGAGCATCATATCGAATACGGCTGCGGCCGGGTTTACGGATGTCTTTTTTCAGATCCGTGGAAATGGAACAGCGTTCTATCAGAGCAGCCTGGAGCCCTGGGCGTACGAACTTTCCGGTGAGGAGGTGGATCTGCTGGGCACCGATCCCGGGTGGGATCCGCTCCAGCTTGCGATCGATTCAGCTCAAGGCTCCGGACTGCGCGTGCATGCCTACATGAATGTGCTGCCGGGCTGGAAGGGATTGAAGGATCCCCCGTCCGAGGCGCATCAGCTGTGGACGGCGCATCCGGACTGGTTCATGGTGGATTCGCTGGGGAAAAAAATGCTGCCCACATCCGGGTGGTATGCATTTATCAATCCCGTACGGCCGGATGTGCGTGCGCATTTGACGGGTATTGTGCGGGAACTTTGCCGCTACAATGTTGCCGGCATTCATCTGGACTACATCCGCTATCCCCATGATTATCACATCGTAGCATCCCAGCATTATCCCGATGTGCCGGAGGCGGAACTCATGCGCCATGCCGACTTTTCCTATGATCCTGCCTCGCTGGCCGCCATGAGCGCCCAATATGGAGAAGACATTTCCAAAGAGCAGATCCTCCGGTTCAGATGCGACTCTGTAACCCGCCTTGTATCCGAAATTTCCGCCGTCATGCAGGAGGTGCGTCCGGACGGATGTGTGTTGAGCGCCAGTGTCCTGGGCAATCCGGTGGAAGGGAAGCATTATGCCTATCAGGATTCCGGCACGTGGCTGCGCAGCGGCCTGGTGGATTGGGCCGTACAGATGAACTATGGCACCCGATCGTTCGAGCGCTACCTGCGTGCGATCAGGCGGGCAGGGGGGCGAAAGGGATTTCGGCGTTCGGTCGTGGTCGGCATAAACTGCCGCAACGACATTCAGGATCTGATCAATCAAATTGAAACGATTCGAGCTTCCGGGTGCCGGGGGCTGGCCCTGTTCTCGTATAAAGCACTCTTCGACGATCAGCATCGCCTGACAGAAAAAGGCCGGATGCTTCTTCCGAAGATCCGGCCCGATCAGAACCAGGTTACGGCGTTTGAGCTGGAGGAATGATGTCTTCGAGACTTTGATCCGTCTTGATAACCGGGTCATCGCTCTCTTCCGGTTCCTCTTTCTGCTGCGACTTGCTCTGTTCAGCAAGCTGTTTGGCCTGTTCAACCGCCGCCTTCATCTCAGTCTGGATGGCGGCCCGCTTGTCGTCGTCGCCGATTCGATCAGCGTAGTATTTGCAGGCTGAGGCATAGGACAGCCACGCCTGGAGGTTCTTGGGTGCCAGCTCGGTCGCCGTCTTGAGTGATTCAACAGCACCCTCGAAATCCTTGAGCAAGAGCTGACTGTTGCCAATGCCGATCCATGCTCCGGGAATATGGGTGTTGTTTTGCAGAAGCAGTGCAAAGACAGCCTTCGATTCGGTTGGCCGGTTCAGGGCGAGGAACACCTTGCCGGAACCGATCAGCTCCGCCGGGTTACCGGCCCTGCAAGATCCCGCATGCCCGGCATAGGCTTTGCGGGCTTTTTCGAGCTGTTCCAGTCCGGCCTGCTGGGCCTCTGTATTGTTGAGAATCGAACTGTATTCTTCCTTGTTCAGCAGCAGAATCGCGGTGGTGCCATCAAAGTAGGCCAGTCGCCAGACTCCTTTGGAGAGCAGGGTGATGATGCCCTGAGCCGATGACGGATGGAGGGTGTTGATGATAAACGCCTCCGGCCTGTACTCATCCATCAGGTCGTTGTAGGCGGCGCGGCTTCCGAGCAGCATGTCGTTCAGCTGCTCCAGCACCTGCTTCTCATAACGTCCTTTTCGGTAGTCGATAAAGATTTTCCGGTCGGGGTATTGGAACGCAAGGTACCCTCCGTCAACGGCGAGGTTGATGACTTTTTCGGGGAAATCCGGATCGCCAATGATGGCTTCCGCGCCGCTGGGGTAGAGTTCTTCCTCTATGCCGAGCCCGAAATTGGAGGCACTGCCGGTTTTGGCAAAGGCACAGTTGCTGGTAATCGGAACAATGGAAAGGACAATCAGAATAATAAGTACAAGCCCGGTGGAGGGCATCAGCAGTTTGGCCTGGTTCCCGAGCATGCTTTCCAGTGAGTTGTGGATGTATTCACTGACCGAGGTCAGGCTGAGTACCATAAAGGGAAAAGCGAGAACCGCAAACAACGGAGCCATTTGAGGCGACGTCCACACCAGAAATGCGCCGAAGATGGCCATGGACGTCAGCGTGATGGGCAGTTTCTTTTTGAGGGTGATCAGTCCGCTTGCTCCGAGCACCATGACAAAAAAGATCAGCGGCTTCAGCGCGGGGATCTGGAAATAGTCGATAAAGGGCGATGACCAGTAGGATGGGATGGACAGCTTAATGTTGGCCACAACCTGTGCGTGCAGCTTAAGCACGTAGGGGTTGGCGAGCGTGGCTACGAGCATGGCCGCCGCCAGGATGCCGTATAATGAGGGGTTGGTGTTGTTCTTCTTTCGATTGCGTCCGGCCGGTCCCCGGTTCTGCTGCGCAGTCTGGAAGGCCGTGAGCATGGCGATCAGGGGACCGTAAATGAAGGATCCGTGCATGTTGGTCCAGAGGATTTCAACCGGAATCAGCGTCGCAAAGAGGATGACCGGATTTTTGAGGGTGGTGACGAGGTAGAGGGTCAGCGCGATGCCCAGAAGCATGATGGTCTGGGGTCCGACATCGACCGACTGGAACAGGAGATGCCCGGAAATGAGCAGTGCGAATCCCTGACTGATTGATCCGCCCCATTTATTCGCCACTTGCAGCAGCAGAACAAAGGTGGCGAGCAGGCCTGCAATGTTCAGGATGATCAGGAGGTTGGGACCGCCGGCATTCCACATGGTATAAGCCAGTTTGTCGTAAAGCCAGGTCGTGTTGACCACCGTGTCGCTTGCCAGAAAAGAGAGCGGGGCATTCGTTCGGCCCTGGGCCAGGTGCGTCCATATCTCCGGGGTACTGATAGTGCGAAAGCCAACGGCGGCAATAAATAAAAGTCCCAGTCCAACAAGAATAACAGAACCCAGCGGCTTTTTACTCATAATCTCTCCCTTGATAGTTCAGCAATATAAGAAGGTAGGATGATTCTCAATTAATATGCAAGTTCGGGGTTTGTTGAAAATCAAAATAGATTCAGTTGCGATATGTCAGCTTTCAAACGGTGAGATCGTTTCCGGGCGATCTTCGGCTGGCCGGATTCACCAAATTCGCCTTCTTCCAGGTTGGTGAGAATATCAGAAGCGCGTTCGATGACTTCATCGGGCAGGCCGGCCAGCCGCGCCACCTGGATTCCGTAACTTTTGTCGGCCGCGCCCGGAACAATTTTTCGAAGGAAGGTAATGGCGTGCCCTTTTTCTTTCACAAGCACACTGAAGTTCTGGACGTTGGGCAGGGTAAGCGCGAGGTCAGTCAGTTCGTGGTAGTGCGTGGCAAACAGGGTCTTGGCTTTCATTGCTTCATTCCTGCAGAGAAACTCCGCCACGGACCATGCAATGCTGATCCCATCGAAGGTGCTGGTGCCCCGCCCGATTTCGTCGAGCACGATCAGGCTCTTCGGCGTCGCATTGTTCAGGATATTGGCCGTTTCCTGCATCTCCACCATAAACGTGGAGCGGCCGCGCGCAAGATCGTCGCTTGCGCCCACGCGGGTGAAGACGCGGTCAACGATACCGATCTCCGCCGATGCCGCCGGAACAAAGCAGCCCATGTGGGCCATGATTGTAATCAGAGCCACCTGCCGGATATAGGTTGATTTACCGGCCATGTTCGGTCCGGTAATGATGATCAGCTGGTGGGTCTCCCGATCCAGCGTGGTATCGTTTGGTACAAAGCGTTCGGCATCGGGCATCTGCTCGACAACGGGGTGGCGGCCGTCATGAATATGGATCTTGCCGTTGTCGGTCATGCCGGGGCGCGCATAATTGTTTGAGAGCGCTCTTTCAGCAAACGTGGCCAGCACGTCCACCTGTGCAATAGCCAGTGCGTTGTGCTGGATGGTTTCGAGCTGAGCAACCGCCTGCTTCCGGATCTCGGTAAAGATTTCCTGCTCCAGTCCAACAGACCGTTCCTGCGCTCCGAGAATCTTGTTTTCGTACTCCTTCAACTCCGGCGTGATGAAACGCTCGGCATTGACCAGTGTCTGCTTCCGGATATATTCGTCCGGGACCAGCTCAAGGTTCGCCTTGCTCACTTCGATGTAGTAGCCGAAGACTTTGTTGTGCCGCACCTTAAGGGATTTTATTCCGGTCCGCTCCATTTCAGAAGCCTGGTAGTCGGCCAGCCATTTGCGGCCCTGCGTTGCCGCTTCACGCAACTCGTCCAGCTCGGTGTGGTAGCCTGGCCGGATGACACCGCCATCCTTGAGATTGATCGGCGGTTCGTCCACTAGGGCGGAATCAATCAGTGTCACCAGATCCGGCAGTGAGGTGATGCGGTCGCCCAGTTGTTCGAGGATGGTTCCTTTGCCGTTGAGCAGGGCTTTGACCATCGGCATCTGCTGAAGGGAGATGCCCATGGCACGCACGTCCCTCGGATTTCCGCTGGTTGACCCGATGCGCGAGATCAACCGCTCCACATCCTTGATGTCGCCCAGTACGTCGCGCAGGCTGCGAAGGTACGTTTGGTTGTTAACCATCAGCTCCACCGCATCATGCCGCGCCCGTACCTGTTCCAGATTATTGAGGGGTCGCAGCAGCCACTCGCGGAGCAGGCGTGCCCCCATGGCGGTGCAGGTGGAGTCCAGTACGTTCAGCAGGGTGGCTTTATAGGCCTGTCGGTTGGAGTTGATCGGCGCCACGAGCTCCAGGTTGGTGGCCGTGGTCTCGTCCATGAGCATGTAGTCCGCCGGATTCTTTACCCGCAGGTTGCGGACGTGCGAAAGATTCCGGCGTAATTCGGTCTTAACATAATAGAGCACGGCACCGGCGGCGCCGATGGCGGCGTTCATGTTGCTGCATCCGAACCCCTCCAGCGAATGCACATCAAAATGGCGCAGCAGGAAATCATTGGCCGAGGTGGTTTCGAAGGTCCAGTCCTCACACGCGGTCAAAAGGGTGTTGGTCGCTTCAAGGCCCAGTTCGCCGAAGGCCGGCTCATCGATCTGCTCTTCGGCCACGATGCACTCCGCCGGGGCGTAGCGCGAGAGATTGGCCTGCACATTCGCGACTTCGCCCGACTCCTCAATCCAGAATTCGCCGGTTGAAAGATCGAGCATGGCCAATCCGAAGCCGGTCTTTTGACGGAACAGGCCCGCCAGATAATTGTTTTGGTTCCCCTCCAGCGTGACTTCATCAAGGATGGTGCCCGGTGTGACGATTCGGGTGACATCACGCTTTACCACGCCTTTGGCGGTTGCGGGATCTTCTACCTGTTCGCAGATGGCCACTTTTTTTCCGGCGCGCACCAGTCGTTCAAGATAGCCCGAGGCCGAGTGATAGGGCACACCGCACATCGGCGTGTTGTGTCGCTTGGTCAGTGTGATATCGAGAATGTCAGCCGCCGTTTTGGCATCGTCGAAAAACATTTCATAGAAGTCGCCAAGCCGGAAAAAGAGGATGGTATCCTCCGGCAGTTCCCTGCGGATTTGCCGGTATTGCGCCATCATGGGTGTTTCTTTAGCCGCCATTTGATCTCCTGAAGTGAAAGAAGGCAGTTTATTCAGGCCGCTGAACGATTCAACCGTTTAAACCATAAACCTGATTTTCCGCCATCATTCCGGTGCTGTCATGGCCGGTTGCGCGGATGGCTTAAAGCACTGATCGATAAAAGGCATCTGCCGTTTGATGGCCGCGCGCCAATAGGCCCAGTTATGCGCGCCGGGTTGTTCGGTATATTCATGCGCAATGCCGTCTTTCAGCAGCTGGGCGTGCAGGGCTCGATTCACTTCGAGGAAAAAATCCTCTGTCCCGCAGTCAAGGGCGATCGCCAGTTCCCCGTCCTGCAGCGTTTTTGCCTGATTGATGACCGTATATTTTTCCCAGTTTTCGGGATGGGTATCGATGCTGCCGATTCGCTTCCTGATTTCCCAGTGATCGGGGAAGGGGCGAATATCGACACCTCCACTGAGCACCACGGCCACGCTGAACACATCCCGGTGCCGGATGGCCAGGAAAAGGGCGCCGTGTCCGCCCATGCTGAAGCCGCACAAGGCCCGGTATTGCCGGTCGGCCTTGGTGCGGTAGGTCGTATCCATGTACGCAACGCACTCTTTGGCGACGAAGGTTTCATACTGGAAGCCTGGGTCGAGCGGGCTGTCAAAATACCAGCTGGTCTTTCCGCCATCGGGGCAAAGGATAATGATTCCGTACTGGTCGGCCAGCGCGGCAACATCCGTTGCCTCATCCCATGATGCATACGCACCGCCTGCCCCGTGGAGCAGATAGAGCACCGGAAAGTGATCCGTTGTCTCGGTGTAGGCATCCGGGAGAATCAGTCTGGCCGGAATTTCCCGTCCCATTTCAGAGCTCTTAATCGCAACGGTACTGCTGACAGCCGCCCCGGAGGAAAACGCGCCAAGAAACAAGAGGGATAGAATCAGTCTGAATACACGCATGACGTTATGCACCGGTTAAGTTTCTAGGGAAGCTCGGCGACGCGGGGCCATCCGTGCTCCCAGACGATGGTTGAAATATGCAGCCGGGGCCGGCCGGAGTTGCCGTCATAGGCGTGAAACAGCAGGTAATCCTGTCCGTTTTCGCTGAACACGGTCTGGTGGCCGGGGCCTTTCCAGTTAGGTGTTGTGGCCTTGATGACCTGCGTACCGCCGTCATTGCGCATGGGTGTGCCGTCGCGGTCAAGATAGGGACCGGTGATGTTTTTTGAACGTCCGACGCGCACGTTGTAAGTGCTGTTGGTGCCCTTGCAGCAAAAGTCGTAGGAAGCAAACAGATACCAGTAGCCGTCGTGGCGGACGATGGTTGGTGCCTCGACGGCGCCCTCAACCGGCGGTGTCTGGTGGTCGTAGAGCCGGGGGCGGCTGGCAATGGCATAGACCGACGCATCGTCCTGCGAGGCCTTGCCGGTTTCAGGGTCGATTTTGCGGATCATGATGCCGCCCCAGAAACTGCCCCAGGTCAGCCAGATCTCATCCTCATCCACGATGACAATATTGGGATCAATGGCGTTGAAGTCGGTTTCGCCCGGCCGTGAGCGAATGACCATGCCGCGATCCTCCCATTTGTAATCCGGACTCTCGGGATCGAGGGTTTGGTTGACGGCAAGTCCGATGGCCGATTCGTTAACGCCGAAGCTGGAGAGCGAATAGTAGAGGTGGTACAGGCCATTGAAATAGGAAATATCCGGTGCCCAGGCGCCTTCGGCTTTTGGAATTTCCTGGCCGACCCACGCGGGGAACTCATCGAATACATGTCCGCGCCACTCCCATTCCAGCAGGTTGGTGGAGGTCATCATGGGAATCTTTCCGCCGGTGCAGAAGAGGGTGTAGGTGTCGCCTTCTTTAATGATGACCGGGTCATGGACCTGTGGCCGTTTTTCGAGCTGCAGCATGTGGGGTTCGCGTGCGGTGTCTCCCGTCGGAACCTGAGTCAGGCCGCACCCGGCGCACAGGAGGGAAAGCAGCAGTGCAGTCGATATCATGGCAGGGGCGGATATGCTGGCAGCGTTCATGGTTGTGTCCTTTCTACTTGCCTCTCAGGGCATGTTTAATTTCGCGCAGCTCGGGGGCTCGGGATAGCACAGCGAGAAAAAGGTAGGTGAATACACCGATGCCTACGGCGGAACTGACAACGATAATCTGTGCAACCTTGGCGGGCAGCTCATCCGAGAGAACCGAGGGAAGCTGGTGGGCCGTCAGCCATGAGGCGGCCGCCATGGCGACGGCGCAGAGGAGCGATCGCAGCATGGTCCGGCCGGCTTCCTTCCATTGGATTTGACCGATGCGGCGTGACAGAAGGATCCCGAGTGTGATCATTCCGGCTGCTTCGGCGAGGACGGTGGCCAGCGCCATTCCGGCATGTCTCCAGTAGAGCGGAAAGGTAAGAATGAAGGTGATGTTCAGAATAAGGTTGAGGAGAACAACGTAGATTCCGATGCGGACGGGTGTTTTCATGTCCTGCAGGGAATAGAAGGCCGGCACGAAGACCTTGGCGGCACTGAAAACGACAAGGCCGGGGGCATAGAAGGCAAGTGCGCGGGCGCTGAGCAGGGTGGACTCGGTATCGAAACGGCCGCTCCATTCGAAGATGGCCTGCAGGATGTCGGGTGAAAGCGCCAGCAACCCCAGAGCCGCAGGGGTCATGATAAAGATCAGGTGCCGCAGGGAGTGAGACACGGTTTCGCCCATCGATTCGTGTCTTCCTTCAGCCGCATGGGCGGAAAAGGTTGGAAGCAGAACGGTGCCCATAGCCGTGGCGATGATGCCCAGCGGAAAATACACCATGCGTTCGCTGTAGAACAGGGCGGCCGGAGCCCACGGCCCGATCCACATGGCCAGCAGACGGTCGATGAGTACATTGAACTGGGTTACGGCCATGCCGAGCGCGGCCGGTCCCATCAGCAGAAGCATCTTGCGGACATGGGGGTCGTTCCACTGGCTGGCAAACCTGAACGGGCAGCCAAAGCGCTTGAGAGCCGGAAGCTGGATGGTCATTTGTGCAAAACCGGCCGCAAGGACGGCCCAGGACAGCACATGCACCCGCTCAAGGTCACTGCTTCCGATCAGGGGGTAGATGCCCAGCATGGCGGCAATAAGAATCAGATTAAGCAGGCAGGGGGCGAAAGCCGAAGTGGCAAAATGCCTGAACGAGTTCAGCACCGCCATGAACAGCGCGGCGAGACAGATAAATACCACATAGGGAAACATGATGCGTGAAAGCATGAAGGTGACTTCCCATTTTTCATTGAGCCCGGGCGCCAGTAGACCCATAGAAAAAACAACCACGCCGATGATCGCCAGAATCGACAGGGCTGCGGTGCACATGGTCACCACGCGGGCGGCCATATCCCATGCCGCCTTTTCTCCGAGTTTTGTGCGGGTTTCGACAAACACGGGAATAAACGCGGCGGAAAGGGCGCCTTCGCCGAACAACCGGCGGAACAGGTTCGGTATGGTGAACGCAACAAAAAAGGCCGATGCCACCAGGGAGGTGCCGAAGAAATAGCCGATCACGATATCGCGCAGCATGCCGAGACCCCGGCTTAGCAGTGTAAAACCGCCAACCACCCCGGCAGAGCGTATGACCTTTCCATCCCTCAAGCAGTGCCCCCTTGTTTTGTTTGCGTTGGAGCCGCAAAGGCACTAAATGTATGTCATTCAAAAACGCAGATCAAAACAGAACGGATTCGATTTATGACTGGACCAGGAACCATTTTGATGGGGGACGAGGAAGCGATTAAAGCCTCGTACGAGAGCATGGAACAGCTGCCGGTGGACTGGGACCTGAGCGGTATGGCCGTTCCGCCACTTCGGAAGAACCAGGTCACGCTGGCGGGATCGGCCTCCGTGTCCGGCCCGGGAACCTTCATGGGCAAAGCTACCCGCACCATTACCCTTGAACCCTCGGATCAGGAGGGCTGGTGGCTCGATCGCGTCGATCTGCCTCAAACGCTGCCTATCCGCGTGACCATTGCCAACGTCTGGACCACGGGCCAGATCGTCAGTAATATAGTGCTGCGCAGCGGAAATCCGCACAACTATGTCCGCATGGTCGAACACATTATCTGCATGCGCAATGCGCTGGGGCTCGACAATGTCATGGTGAAGCTCGACTCGGGGGATCCGCCGCTCTTTGATCAGGGCAGCCTGGACCTGGTGGAAGCTTTTGATCGGTGCGGAACGGTTGAAACCGACCGGCCGGTTTCTTACGTTACGGTCAAGGAGCCGGTGACGGTGGGCGGATCGTACGGCGACTTCGTAACGCTTGCCCCGCCGGATGATCTGGATAATCCGCAGTTGGTGATTGATGCCGCCGTCGATTTCAAGACCGCGATCGGACAGCAGCGCATTATCTTCCCGGTATGCGAGGAGCTCAGCCGCATGGCATCGGTGGCCCGGACCAATACCTCTTACGGCAAGGTGCTGTATTGCCGGACCATCGGCCGTCTGTTCGCGGATGTTCGCAATCTGGGCTATAATAATCACAATGTCCTGATTGCCGGAAAAAACAGCTATAAGAACGAGCCGCGGCTGGTGCATGAAGGCAAGGCGCTCGAGGCCGTCTGGCACCGGACCGTGCTGGACCTGCTTGCGGCGATTGCGCTGATTCACAAAGGGCATTTTGTGGGCAGAATCAAATCATACAAGGCCGGCCATCGCCTGGATTGTGATCTGGTGCGGCAGCTCTATCTGAATGAAGTATTGGTACCGCTTGAATCGCTGAGGAAGTAGGATGAAATCATACCGTAAAGAGCTCTGGTTCGAAGCGCCCCAGCGGCGACAGATCATACATATCACGCCCGAGATCGATGAGTGTCTGCGGGAATCTGGGATCAAAGAGGGGCTCTGCCTGGTGAACGCGATGCATATCACGGCGTCGGTATTCATCAATGACAATGAAAGCGGACTGCACGCTGATTATGAGCGCTGGCTTGAGAAGCTGGCGCCTGAAAAACCCTACGAGCAGTATGCCCACAACGGCTATGAGGACAATGCCGACGCCCATTTAAAGCGTACCATCATGGGCCGCGAGGTGGTGGTGGCGATTACGGACGGTAAACTTGACTTCGGGCCGTGGGAACAGATCTTCTATTATGAGCTGGATGGCAAGCGGCGCAAGCGGGCGTTGGTCAAGATTATCGGCGAGTAGGCGGGAGAACATCGGGCCAGGCCGCTGAGCCGCGCCTTCAGTCGCCTACCACCACGACTCCAGCTGCACGCCGGCTGACATGCCTTGCGTGTCGGTCAGATGGGTGGGCGATCCGATCTGTCCTTTAAAGCCGTCTGTCCACCAGGCGAAGGTGACGAAGGCCCGGAGGGCCGGCCGGCTGAGAACGGACATTTCAGGGGTCACCTGGGGCGCAAACGTCAGCTTGAACAGGGACCCGCTCATTCCGTCCTTCTGGTCCGAATAGTCCACTCCGGCTTCAGTGGCAAAGGAGTAGTTGCGGCTGAAGTGGTAGACCGGCCGGACGCCGAGCGACGCCCACTGCACTTCGCTCATCGGCACGTCTCCGAGATCGGTGTATTGATATACCGCTGTCGCGGAAGCGGATACTTTCCGGTTGTTCACGAAGGTTATATCCTCGATTAACCGGAACTGCTGCCAGTCGCCCGTCTCGATTGCTGCTCCGTTGGTCGGCAGGTTGGCTGCGGTAAAGCCGATCGGCAGGGACAGCAGCGCCTTGAAGTTGTAGGCCGCACCGGCACCGACCTGGGCTACGGCCAGATTCTTGATGCCATTGTCGAATTCATTGATTTGAAACAGGTTGATGGACCCTCCATGGCTGGACGTGAGCGTGTTGGTGGTACTCGACGATGTGGCGAGGGTGTCCCCATGAAAATAGCTGTAGGTGAGAAGGGCCCTGAACTCTCCGCCCAGGGAAGGCACCTCTGTAATGGAAAGATCGATGCTGTCCTTGCGCAGCTGACCATCGGGATCAACGAACACGGTTCCGTCGGAATCCAGCTTATCGATCGATCCGCCGATCCAGGCCAGGCCGATCTTGGTACTGTCACCGATCTGTACGTTTTCAATGCCGCCGCCATAACCCGACATATCCCGGTACCAGAAATCAGTCATGTGGACCTGGATGCGCGAGTAGAAACGCTGGCCGGCCCACCATCCCGCAGTGGGATTGTCTCCGAACAGTCCACCGGCGGTGCCGTACGCTTCGCGCAATGAAAATGTGCTGTCATACTGCGCGTTGTTGGAGTTCGGCACGGTGTAGGCCAGTCGGATAACGGTTTCGAACTTATGGTCACTCGACCCTGTAATCTCCTCGGGCGTTTTCGCGATGAACACGGTTTCCAGATAGGTTTCCGCTTCGTTGCCCAGTCGGTATTTGGACTCCGCGTTGGGCGCCCGGAATTCGACCTGTGCATTGCCCTTTCCGTCAACTCCGAATCCTGCACGCAAATAACCCTGGTAGTCAAAATCGACCGCAGACATACGGGTGCTTTTCGTGATCTCTTCAGCGCGCGATTCCAGTGCTGCGATCCGGGCTTCCGTATCCGCTTTGTACGCATCGAACTCGGTCCTCAACTGTTCGATGGATTCCTCGCCGTATGACGCAGATGTAACGAGCAGAACCAGCGCAGTCATCATCCTCATGCAATACCCCCTACGTTGATAGGGAGCTATTCTATGGAATTGCTGAAATTATTCAAGACCTGAAAAAGCCTCACAACGATTCGAGTACATAGATGTAGCCGGCCGTGCGTTTGCGAAACTGACCGCTGGAAAGGTTTCCGTCATCGATGATGCTGTCGATCTCTGCCATCTGACTGTCATCCCAGTCCGGTTGATAGACTGAAACACCTGCATGGGTTCCGAACTGCAGGAAATCCCAATCCCATTGGCCGCCTATAACCGTATCTTCGTTCCATGGAAATCCGCTGAGGTATTCGGACATGCCGTCCGGCATCTGACCAGGTGTTTTGTCTGCCGGATATTCGCCCGTTTCCATGGCATACTGTACAAAGGCATGGCCCGCGGTTTTGATGTCCCGTGCGAAACGCCGTGCGCGGGCCTTATTGCCCGAACCGAGTACGGTCGGAACGGACAGTGCGGCCAACAGGCCGATAATGGCCGCGCTGACCATGATTTCGACCAACGTGAAGCCGCTCTTTTTGAAGTGTTTCATAACCCCCAAAAGAGAAGCATATAAAATGCCATGCGTGCACTAAAACGGTTTTTTATTGGTCGGGGGAGTGGAGCAGTAATTCATAGAGCTGGCGGTAGTAGCCGCCGTTTTCCATCAGTTCCTCGTGGGAACCCTGGTCGACCAGCTCGCCGTGACGCATCACCAGAATGCGATCCGCATGGCGGATCGTGGAGAGGCGGTGCGCGATGACAATGCTGGTGCGATTGGCCATCAGCTTGCCCAGCGCATCCTGAATCAACATCTCGGTGGCGGTATCAACGCTGGCCGTTGCTTCGTCGAGCACGAAGAGCAGTTCCGGATCCTGCGCGAGTGTCCGGGCCATCACCAACAGTTGTTTCTGGCCGAGTGAGAGTCCCTCGCCGCGTTCATTCAGCATGGTGTCGTAGCCATCCGGCATGGCTTCGATGAAGCCGTGGGCATTCACCGTTTGTGCAGCCCGCATGATATCGTTCCGGGATACGCCCGGGCTGTTCAGCCCGATATTGTCCGCGACCGTTGCCGTGAAGATGAATGGATCCTGAAAAACGTAGCCGAGTCGCGCCCTTAAATCATGCTTGCCGAATTCGCGCACGTCCATTCCGTCGATGGAAACCGCCCCCTGCTGCACGTCGTAAAAACGTCCGATCAGATTGATGATGGTACTCTTGCCGGCGCCGGTTGCACCGACAACGGCGAGGACCTGTCCCGGTTCAACCGAAAAGGAGAGATCCCGGATCACCCAGTTGTCGTTGTTGTAGGCGAACCAGACCTGGTCGAAGGCAATCGTTCCGGCAATGCAGTCGGGCGATTTGGGGTGGGCGGGATCGGGCACCTGTTCTTCCTTATCCAGCAGTTTGAAGATGCGCTCGATGGAGGCCATGGCGATCTGGAAGGAGCCGGCCTTGTCGGACAGAGAACCCAGCGGGTGGAAGAAATTGCGGACATACATGATGTAGGCGCCGAGTATGCCGATGGTGATGGTTTCAGATCCGGCGATGACGGCATAGCCTCCCACGGCCAGCGTAATCAGTGTGGCCAGGATCTGTCCGCTCTCGATTGAGGGGAAATAGAGGCTGAACCAGCGAACCTCGTCATAATAGGCTGAGCGCAGGTGGGTGTTGCGTTCATCGAAATCTTCCTGTGCGGCGGCCTCCCGGTTAAAGAGCTGAATCGTGGTCATGCCGGTCAGGTCTTCCTGAATCAGGGCGTTGAGGCGCGACTGCCGGTCGCGGATATCACGGTTGGCGTTGCGCAGGCGGATGTTGATGTAGAACATGAAGCCGAACAGGACGGGCAGGATCGCAAAAATAGAGAGCGACAGGGTCGGACTGAACCAGACCATATAGCCCATGATGCCGAAAATCATGAACAGGTCAGCCAGCGAACCCACAATACCTTCCGTAACAAAATGCTGCAGCCGTTCAATGTCGGACGTCACGCGTGTCATCAGTGTTCCGACAGCGGTTCGGTCAAAATAAGCCTGATGCATGCGCAGGACCTTCCGGAATACGGTGAGGCGCAAGTCATAGATGATACGCTGGCCGATCCATGCGGTCAGCATGGCCTGCACGTAACGCACCCCATGACCCGCCGCCGCAATAGAGATATAGAGAATGCCAAGCCGGATAAGCAGGTCCCACCGCTTTTCGATGGCCACATCCGTCGCGCGCAGCCCGTCATCAATGATGCGCTGGATCAGGACCGGAAGATAGTTCAGCGACAGGGTCGTAAACATGATCAGCAGGAAGGCCAGCGTGAGCCAGCGCCAGTAGGGTTTAGCATATGCAAGGAGACGCCTGGCCATCTTCATGATTCGTCTCCTAGCTGTTTTTCCAGCTGCTGCATCGTGTTGAGGTCCGCATAGTAGCCGGGCTGCGCAATCAATTCCTCGTGGGTGCCCCGCTGTGTAATGCGGCCTTTTTCAATCACCACGATTTCGTCGGCATACCGAAGTGTCGAGACCCGGTGGCTGACAAAGAGGGTGGTGCGCTCCGCCATGACCGGCTGGAGTTTTTCCATAATGGCCGCTTCGGTCTGCGTATCCACGGCGGAAAGTACGTCATCCAGGATAAGAATGTCGGGCCGCCGCGCGATAGCCCGGCTGATCGCGGTACGCTGCCGCTGCCCGCCTGAGAGCGTGACGCCCCGTTCGCCGAGCATGGTCTGGTACTGTGCAGGGAACTCTTCAACATCGTGATGCAGGTGCGCGATTTCAGCGGCCCAGCCGACGGTGGCCATGTCGGGGTCCTGAACGCCGAATCCGATGTTGTGTTCCAGGGTGCGTGAAAAAAGTACGGGTTCCTGCGTGGCATAGCCGATCATCCCGCGCAGACGGGCGAGTGGAATGGTGCGTATATCCTGACCGCCGATCTCCACGCGTCCCGTTGTGGGGTCGAGCAGACGGGCCGTCAACGATGCCAGGAGGGTTTTACCGCTGCCCGTGGGGCCGGTGATGCCCAGGGTGGTGCCGGGCGGAACCTCCATGTTGATTTCTTCCAGAAACGTCTGCCGCCCGAATTGAACGCCGACCTGGCGAAAGGCCAGTCCGGAAGACAATTCCGTATCGCCTGAAAGCGGGGTTTGGGATTCCCCGATCTGCGGTTCGCGTTCGATCACCTCCTGCACCCGGTTCCAACTGACCTTCCCCCGCTGCATCAGGCTCATCATCCAGCTGATGGAGAGCAGGGGCCACTGCATGTAGAGGAGGTAGGAGCCAAACTGCAGCAGGGTGCCCAGGCTCAATTCCCCCTCGGCCACTTTGCGCCCGCCGATCACATAGATCAGTATCATTCCAAGGCTGAACCAGAATGCCATGAAAGGAAACAGGATCTGGCGCGTGGACTGCATGCGCATCGTCTTGCGGATAATACCTTTGTTCAGATCGGCAAACGCTTCGTTCCGCCGGCGCTCAAGCGCAAACCCTTTGATGCAGCGGATCCCGGAAAAACTTTCCTGGGAATAGTTGCTGACTTCCGAAACATGTTCCTGCAGGGCCTGCTGGTGTCGGCGCATCACCCGCAGGATCAGGTAGAAGGAGAAGACCATCGGTGTAAAGAGCATGATGAGGATCAGCGTCAGTTGGGGATCCAGCCAGATCATGACCGCGGTGGCCATGATGACGACGAGCAGCGCGCGGGAGCCCTGCAGCAGCCCCTGACCGATGGAATCGCGGATTATGTTAATGTCCGACGACATACGCGTCATGAGATCGCCGGTCCGCATGCTGCGGTAGAAGGTCTGGTCGAGCAGCGTCAGGTGATGGAAGACATCTTTCCTGAGGGCGTACTCAATCTTGTGCGATAACTTGAGCGGTATCCGCCGTAACAGGCGCGAAAAAATCAGGGACGAGGCGCCGATGGAAAAGAAGACGAGCAGATGCTTCCCCAGGGCTTCTCTCGACATGGAGGCTGTATCCAGCCCGTCAATGATGCGGCTGATCACTTCCGGCATGGCCAGGCTCGCGCCGACGGTGAGCAGTGCGCAAAGAAAAGTCGCAACGATGGCGCCGCGGTGCGGCGCAAAATAGTGCTTCAGATTGGTCTCATGATCCGTGATGGTGCCTTCTCCTTGAAAGGGGATTAAAGTAATTCCTTCCGCCTGATTTACAAGTCCGCATTTGCTCGGTCTACGTGGGGGAGGATACCTTCGGGTTCCATTTGACTTTTAAATAGGTGCCCTCTATAAACGCGCACCTTCAGTCATGTAGCACCAAATCAGGTCTGTATTGATGAGTAAGGAGTTGAGGTCATGTTAAAGCCAACAAAGAAACGGAAGAGCTGCGCCGTGCTGGATGTGCGTAAGCTTACAGACTCGACCGCTGTTGTCCGTTTTGAACGCCATGGGCTTACGTTCGAGCCGGGGCAGTATATCCGCGTCGGGATTGAAGACGATCCCGAAATCCGCGACTATTCAGTCTATTCCGGCGGTGATGCCGAGCATATTGAAGTCTTGGTGCGCCGGGTTGAAGACGGCCTTGTTTCGAAGCAGCTCTGTGATCTGACACCGGGCGAGATCGTCAGTGTCGGCGGGCCGTACGGGCACTTTAAGCTGACCGACGATGTGCGGGGAGCATCCCTGCTGTTTGTCGCCACCGGCACGGGCATTTCCCCTTACCACAGTTTTGTCGAATCGTACGCCGATCTCGATTACCGGCTGATTCATGGTACCGCCAGGCTGGAGGAAGCCTATGAATCCGCCTTTTACGGCGATCGCTATTTTCACTGTGTCTCCCGCGAAGAGGGCGGGGATTACAAGGGCCGGGTGACCGATTATCTGCGTTCACTCGATCTTTCACGCGAAACCCAGGCCTTTCTCTGCGGCAACTGCGACATGATCTATGAGGCGTTCGATCTGCTTCAGGAAAAGGGGCTGCCGACGGCCAACATTCATACCGAAGTTTATTTTTAGTTTTCAGGCGGGATTGCCGGTCGCCGGAATAGTTCCTGTTGCTCCGGCTCCCCTCTAAATCAAATCATGAAGTGCTGCATCGTCACATTGGGCTGCCAGATGAACCAGTCGGATTCCGAGCGAATCCGCAGTGTCATCGAGGGTATGGGATACGAAATGACCGAAGTGGAGGAAGACGCCTCCCTGATCGGTGTGGTCGCCTGTTCCGTCCGCCAGAAGGCCATTGACAAGGTCTACAGCAAGATCAGCAAATGGAACCAGTGGAAAAACGAAAAGCCACTGGTCACCTTTGTCTCCGGATGTATCCTGCCGGCCGATGAGGCCAAATTTCTCAAGCTCTTTGATCTGGTCTTCCGCATGAACGAACTGCCCGACCTGCCCGACATGCTGCAGCAGTGCGGCGTGGCCACGGAGTATTCCGCCCGCCATCTGCTCGATGCCATCGAGCGCCAGGACGAGCGCACCGATTTCTGGCAGGTCGATCCCCAATACAGCTCTTCATTCGAAGCTTATGTGCCCATTCAGAACGGGTGCGACAAATTCTGCTCGTTCTGTGCCGTGCCGTATACCCGTGGACGGGAAGTTTCCCGTGGAAGCGAAGAGATCCTGAAGGAAGTGCAGCGGCTGGTCGATCGGGATGTCAAATCAATCACGCTGCTCGGGCAGAATGTCAATTCCTATGGACTCGACAAGGCCGGCGAGGAAATCTCGTTTGCCCAGCTCCTGCGCAAGGTGGGTGAGATCGGGAAAACGAGCGGCAAGGAGTTCTGGGTCTACTTTACCTCGCCGCATCCCCGCGATATGACGCGCGATGTGATCGAAGCCATCGCCGACTACGACTGCCTCGCGAAGCAGATCCACCTGCCGGTGCAGAGCGGGGATGAAAAACTGCTGCGCCGCATGAACCGTAACCACAATGTGGAAGACTATCTAAAGATCGTCGACGACATCCGCGAACTGCTGCCCACCGCCACCATTTTCACCGACATCATCGTTGGCTTCAGCGGCGAGACCGATGAACAGCTGGAGAGTACGGCGGACCTGATGCTCAAGGTGGGATTCAACATGGCCTACATTGCCAAGTATTCACCGCGCGTCGGCGCCCGTTCTGCACGGTGGGAGGATGACATTACGCCCCAGCAGAAGAGCGAGCGCCTGGCCCGGCTGGCCGAGATCCTTAAGCGTACGTCCTATGCGCACAATGAAGCGATGGTGGGAAAGACGTTTCGGGTGCTGGTTGACGGCAGGGACAGGCGTGTCGAGGGGGCCCTGACCGGCCGTACAGAGGGCAAACTTCCTATTCGCATTCTCAAGGCTTCTGATGAGTGTATCGGATCCTTTCAGGATGTTGAAATCACCTCGGCAGCTGAACTTTCCCTGACCGGACAACTGCGCGGATCAGGTCGCTAACGAGAACCCCAGCAGGCAGATGTCATCGCCGGGCTTTCTGTCTTCAGCATACGCCTTCACCACTTCAACGATTTGCTGAATGAGCGCATCCACAGGAAGCTGGCAGTATTTCTCGATGGTTTCCTTAAGGTGCCGCTCGCCAAACTCATCGCGAGATGCATTCATTGCTTCGCAGATGCCGTCGGTGTAAAACAGAGCTTTATCTCCGTGCTCCAGGCGCGTGTGGATGGATTTGTATTCATAGTCCGCAACAACAGCCAATGCCGGCCCCATGGTTTCCTTGTCAATTTCAAGTTGCGATACCCTGCCTGAATGCGGCTGGATGATAAACGGCGGGGGGTGTCCGGCAATGGCACCCATGGTTTCGCCGCTGAGCACATCCACCTTAAAGTAGGCCGCCGTGGCAAACAGATACTCATCCTCCGTCTGAAGCACAGGCAGAAGCCTCTGGTTCAATGCGGTTAGGAATTCACCCGGGGACATGGCTGTTCCAACCAGCTCCTGTGCGGCGGAATGGATGATGGCCGTGATCAGCGCCGCGCGAACACCGTGCCCCATGACGTCGCAGATGAGCAGGCCTGCCTGTCTGCTGTTCAGGCGGTAGATGGAGCAGAAGTCGCCGCCCAGCTCCGTGTCGGCTTCGTAGAAGTGGTGGAACTGTATCTGTGGGCGGCCTTCTTCATCCGTGAAGGACGGATAGCGCTGCGGTAGAAATGCATGCTGGATCTTTGCGGCCATTTTCAGATCGTCGGCAATCCGATCATTGGCGCGCTTCAATTCGATCTCTTTCCGCTTCAGTTCGGAGATGTCTCTGCCGATCCCCATCGTGCCGATGATGTTCCCGTCCTTGTCCCGCAGCGGAAGCTTGGTTACGGATCCCCATCCGGCGGGATAGTTTTCCCGGGAATCGGCCTGCTCCTCGCAGAGTACGGGCTTTCCCGTACTCATAATCCATTCTTCTTCTTTCCGCTGCTGGACCGCGTGCTCATGCGTAAAAAAATCGAAGTCATCCTTGCCGATCGCCTCCCGGGGATCCTTCAGCCCAAACCATCGGGCATTTGCCTGGTTGATCATGATGAATTTCGAGTTGCTGTCCTTGAAGAAGATGTTGTCTTCAATATTGTCCATCAACTGTTGAAGCAGGTCCACATTATCCATAGTCATTCGTCTCCCGAAATCGCCGTTCGCCGCGATTTGACTTGAGTCACCTTCGATTCACGTTTGCTGAACCGGCCGGTCTGAACAACCCGTCGGGCGTTGTTGCTAAACTAAAGGGATCACGATCCTGATTGAAGCATATTGTTGGTGTATATCGGGGTATGCATCCGGCGGATCTTCTGCTGCCGAATGCGCAAAAAAAAAGGCGGCTCCCGGGAGCCGCCTTGCACAATCGACGCTGTTGACGATTAGCCTTTGATCATTTTTTTGATGCTGGCTTCAGCCTGCGCCCAGTATTCCGCCGGGTCCTTACCGAACCCGTCGTTTTCCGCGGCGAAGTAGGCGGCCTGCTCGATCATCGAGTAAACCTGTTCAGCCGTGTATTTCACTTTTTTAGCTGCGGCTTTCTTCTTGGCCGGAGCCTTTTTAGCTGTGGCTTTTTTCTTGGCCGGGGCCTTTTTTGCTGCGGCTTTCTTCGCCGGGGCCTTCTTGGCCGGAGCTTTCTTTACTGCAGCCTTTTTGGCCGGAGCCTTCTTCGCTGCAGCCTTCTTGGCCGGGGCTTTCTTTGCTGCTGTTTTCTTAGCTGCCATTTTATTTCTCCTGATTTTTGCTTCCCACATTTTTAACAACGTGATGCCTGCGTGTTTATCCAGTTGATTCAGGCTTGTAAACAATTCCTTTATAAAAATTGCATTCGTCGGCCGCAGCGTTTTTTAATATTCGGACTTGCATTTTTTAACCAGCCTGAACAAGGGGAAGCCGATGGCATTTCACGGAGATAAAAAAGAGGGAACATGGATCCTCGCGGATGCGGAAAACCGCCTGAAAAACTGGCTCGTGCCGAAGGTGCCGAAATCAATCGAAACCTATCACCTCACTCTGACCACCCTGTTGTGGTGCGCGATGATCATCTTCTTCAGTTTTCTGGCCCGTTTCAATGTGCAGTGGATGTGGGTGGTCTCCGTCGCAATCTTCGGCCAGTATATCACCGATCTGCTGGACGGCGAAGTGGGCCGGCGCCGGAATACAGGATTGATCAAATGGGGGTACTACATGGATCATTTCCTGGACTATCTCTTTCTCTGCTCCATCATCATCGGCTACGGCCTGATGGTTGAGGATCAGAATAAATACCTGCTGTTCTATATCCTGGCGCTCTTCGGCGCTTTCATGGTCAACTCCTTCCTGTCGTTTGCTGCGACGGGCGCATTCAAAATCAGCTACATGGGGATCGGGCCCACCGAGGTGCGCGTCATCTTTATCGCGATTAACACCTTCATCATAGCGTTCGCCCATAGAATTGAGATTGTGCGCGTGCTGCCCTTCGTGCTCACCGGAGCCACCTTTGCCCTGTTTGTTACGGTCTACCAGACCCAGAAGCAGCTGTGGAAGATCGACATGGAAAACAAAAACAAGCCGAAGGAATAGGCACCTCCTCCGCCGTTAATAATCCATTGATCTTTGCAGGCGTTGGGATATCCTTCCACCATGTTGAAAAATAAACGGCTCCTGCTCATTACACTCCTGTTGATCCTTATCGCCGTCGGTGTTTTAGGGATGCGCGTGGCTTATCCGTATCACCGGCTGGTCGCGTTCATACTGCTGGGCATCGGCTGGATACCGATCATTGTCTCGTATCGGATTAACCGCCGGCTGCTGCACGTAGAACGGCTGATCATCAAAAAGAAAACCAAACCGTTTGTGCCCCACATCATGGTGGCAGTGCTTCTTCTTCTGGCCTTTTATGTCTCCTGGGCCCTTTTCCCGGTCGAACGAAGTCCGCTGACCGGGATGCAGCCGGCCGAGCTGAGAGCTTCCATTCAAGAGGATCTGGACAGCTATCTGATGCTTCGCCAGGCCACGGACGATCTGGTGCGCGAGTTTGCGCGCTCGCATCTGCTCGAGCGCGAGGTCAACAGCCTGAATCCGGAGGACCGGCTGCGGCTGCGGTCCCTCTGGCGCGACGGGGTCATGCTTTTTCTGGAGTATGATTTCCTGAAGGACAAGTATCATGGGTTCTACCAGATTGATTACGTGGCCGAACCCGCACTGCATGCCGATGCCTTCATGCTGGCATACATGGCGTATGTGGCGCAGTACGATGCCTGCCTGCAGCTGGCCGGCCTGATTGGAAACAATGATTTCATGGAGACGCTGCTGAACGAAGCCGGCGAAGGTATTCCGTCCGACAGCTGTTTTATCATGAAGCAGCGGCTCACCCATCCCAATGTCATGCTGCGGATGAATGCCGCCGCAGCCTATCGCGAACTGGTCAAGACAGACGTGACCCTGTCCCGGGAAATCGTGGATGATTTCATGGATCGCAGGAGCCGTTTCTACCACACGCTCGGGCTCAATGCGGATCTCTTCATCGAGAATCCACTCGATCAGCTCGAACGGACGGCATTCGAAACCATTCTGCCGATCCAGACCAACGTGGCGGTGCAGATGAGCTATGTCCGCACGGCGCGGCGGGATTACCTGATTACGCCGGAGCTTCTCCGGAACTGCCAGCCACAGCTGAAGCCGGGCGATATTCTGATCCAGCGCCGAAACTGGCATATGACCAATATCGGCATTCCCGGATTCTGGCCGCATGTGGCGTTGTATATCGGCACCCCGGAGGAGGTGGCAGACTACTTCGATGGACTGATGATAGATCCGCTGGCGACGCTGCGGAAGCAGTACCCTCAAGTGGTCGATGAGTGGCGCTCCACGGATGGCGAAGGATGTCCGATCCGGGTGCTCGAAGCGATACGCCCCGGCGTTGTTTTCCAGTCGCTCGAGACCAGTGCGAAGTGCGATTATCTGGGGGTGATCCGTCCGAACCTCCCGCGGGAAGCCAAGTTTGATGCGCTGTTTGCGGCGTTTTCTCATTACGGCAAGCCGTACGACCTGAACTTTGATTTTACCACCGACAACGAGCTGGTTTGTTCGGAGCTGATTTACAAGAGCTACAAGGCGGGCGGCCGTCTGCCGCTGGAGCCGGAGGTGATCAACGGGCGCCTGCTGCTGCCGCCGAACCGGCTGGCAGAGACGGCGGTGGAACACATGGGCGAAGACCGGGCGTTTAGTTTTGTCCTGTTCCTGGATGCGGTCGAGAAGAGCGATACCATTGTCGAGCGCGATGAGGCCGCATTCCGCGAAAGCTGGAAACGCCCGAAGTGGGATCTGATGCAGCAATAACGCTTTACAATTCGTCCAGCGGGATCTTCCCCAGGATATCGCGCTCAGCGGCTCCAAGGTGCCCGTTCTCGACATACTCTTCCACAATTTCGAGTACGGCCTGTGCTTCCTCGAGCCGCGTGGTAATCCCGGCCAGATCCGCCGCCTCAAGATCCTCGAGGGTCTGGAGTTCGACAAGGTGTGTATCGCCCACCGCGCTTTCACCGATGTAGTTAATCAATCTCCCCAGTATGCGGACCACCCAGCGCGTTTCCTCATCGGGCAGACGGGCGAGCAGCTCGTCGCAGAAAAAAGCATAGCAGACGGGAGGGCGCCCGTATTCAAGGGCGCATCCATGGATATCCAGCCAGCCGTACCGGTCGTCCATGGTTTCAGCCGATCGGCCCTGCTTGTTTAACAGCAGTGAAAGGAAGGCGCTCTGCGTTGTTTCTTCGCAGATATCCGCCCGGCAGCAGCAAGCCGTACAGAGGCCGCAGGTGCTGCTGAACAGCCGGCTCATCAGCTCACGAATATCACACTCCAGCCGGATGTACGGATTGATTATGGTTTCAACGGGATTCATCACGACCGGAATCCTAGCTTGTTGAGACAGAGAATCAATATCCCGCCGTGCGATATATTGCTTGTTATCGATTTGCTGATGGGTAGGGTCTCCGGCTCCTGAGTGATCGGCTGTGGCGGATCACAAGGGATCTTAAAAATAATTCTGAAGGTTTCGTTGGAACGGAACGGAGGAGATCATGGATAAGCGACTGGGCTTTATCGGTCTGATTATTGAAGACCGTGCATCAAATGCATCCGGCGTAAATACGCTTTTATCTGAATTCGGCGAAATCATCCTGGCCCGAACCGGGGTGCCGTGCCCTGAACGCAACTGTTCAGCCATTACCCTGGTGATTGATGCCACCACCGATTCGCTCGGCTCCCTGACCGGTCGCCTGGGGCGTATACCCGGGGTCTCTGTTAAATCGATGCTCAGCAAGGTCTCCAACTCTTGATCGCGCTCAAGGAAATCATGGCTGGAATACATAATGTGCGGATCTGATATGAACACACGAACCGAACATGATTTTCTGGGAGAGATGAACCTGCCGGCCGGTGCGCCGTGGGGTATCCACACTGCGCGGGCGCTTGAAAACTTTCCGACCGGCGGGAACCCTGTGCCAGCATCCCTGATCACGGCGCTGACCCGGGTTAAAAAGGCCTGCGCGCTTGCCAATCGGGAATTGGGTTACCTGGCGCCCGAAAAGGCCGATGCCATCATTTCCGCATGTGATCATGTATCAGATGCGCCCTGTCCGCTTCCGGCCCTGCAGGGCGGAGCGGGAACCTCGAGCAATATGTTCATCAATGAACTGATTGCCGGGAAAGCGGGGGAGAGCGTTCATCCGATTGAAGACGTCAATCTGCACCAATCCACCAACGATGTCTATCCGACCGCCGTCAAAGTGGCCGCAATCTGCGGCCTGCGGGAGCTGGCGCAGCACATCGAATCACTGCAGGGAACGTTTCAGCGGCTGGAGCAACGGTTTTCACACATTCCCACGATCGGAAAAACCGAGCTGGTCGATGCCGTTCCGTTGACACTGGGCGCAGAGTTCGGTGCCTTCGCCGAGGCGTTTGCCCGCGACCGCTGGCGTACCTTCAAATGCGAAGAGCGGCTGCGCGTCATCAATCTGGGTGCCACGGCGGTCGGTACGGGACTGACTGCGCCGCGCAACTATATCTTTCTGGCCACCGATAAACTTCGCGAGGTCACCGGGCTTGGCCTCAGCCGGGGGGATAACCTGGTGGACCAGACGGCCAATGCCGATGCGTTCGTCGAGGTATCCGGTATCCTGAAGGCCTGCGCGTCCAACCTGCTGAAAATCAGCGGCGACCTGCGGCTGCTTCATATGAACCGGCAGATCAAACTGCCTGCGGTACAGGCCGGCTCATCCATCATGCCCGGCAAGGTTAATCCGGTGATTCTCGAGTGCGTGATGCAGATTGGCATCAAGGTTCAGGCCAACGATTTTATCGTGACGGAATGCGCGTCACGCGGTTCGCTTCAGATTAACGAGTTCCTGCCGCTGCTTGCGTCGGCGCTGCTGGAATCGATGGAGCTGCTCGCGCGTGCTGCCGGAATACTGGCCGGGCACGCGGAAGAGATCGAGGCGGATGAGGCCGAGTGTGCACGGCAGTTCAACGCCTCCGTTGAAATCATAACCGCCTTCCTTCCCGTGATCGGTTACGATCGTTCCACGGTACTGGTGCAGCAGTTCAAAGCGCTGTCCGGTCCGGCTGGTCAGTTCGATTTCAGGACCTTTCTCGAAAATGAACTGGGGGCAGAGCTGGTGGCCCGAACGCTCTCCCCTCAAAACCTGATGGCCCTGGGGTACCGGTAATGCAGAAGACACCCAGGAGCTTAAGGCTGCATATTGCGCTCTTCGGACGCACCAATGTCGGGAAGTCGAGCTTCCTGAATCTGGTGGCCGGTCAGGATGTGGCCATTGTTTCGGAAGTGGCCGGAACGACCACAGATGTCGTGGAAAAACCGATGGAGCTGTTGCCGATTGGACCGGTCGTCTTGCTGGATACCGCCGGCATTGACGATACGACCGCACTGGGCGAAAAGCGCATTGACCGAACCGAGAAAGTATTCGATCGCGCCGATGTGATTCTGCTGCTGCATGAAGGCGACTGCGTAACCGAGTTCGAGGAGCGGGTAGAGGCGAGGGCTGCAGCGAAAACGATTCCGGTCATCAAAATCGCAAACAAGGCTGATCTGACCGAACCGTCTGATCCGTCATTTATCAAGTGCAACAGTACCGATGTGCATTCACGCGATGTTGTACTGGCGGAACTCAAGGCCGAACTGCTGCGGGTCTGCCCCGAGGAGTTTATCAGCCCGCCGCCGCTGATGGGTGATTTGGTGCGGCCGGGCGGCCTGGCGGTACTCGTGGTGCCGATCGATCTTCAGGCGCCCAGAGGACGGTTGATACTGCCGCAGGTTTCGACCATTCGCGATGCGCTGGACAACGATGCTGCAACGTTGGTCTGCAAGGAGCGGGAATATACCCACATGCTATCCATGCTGAATCAAAAGCCGGATATCGCAATCTGCGACTCCCAAATGGTTCTCAAGATGGTGGCCGATACGCCGTCCGATATGCCCTGCACCACCTTCTCGATTCTTTTTGCGCGATTGAAGGGCGACCTGCGCCGGTTTGCCATGGGGGCGGCCGCGATCGAACGGCTGCAGCCGGGCGACCGGATACTGATCGCGGAGTCGTGCAGCCACCACGCGCTAGAGGACGATATCGGCCGGGTCAAGATTCCGCGCTGGCTGCGGCAGTATGTCGGTGTCGACCTGGATATCGATATCTATTCAGGACGTGACTTTCCGCACAACCTGTCGGACTACAAGCTGGCCGTCCAATGCGGGGGGTGCATGCAGAACCGCCGCGAGGTGCTTTCGCGGATCGAAAAATGCGAGGCGGCGGGTGTTCCGATTACAAACTATGGACTCTGCATCTCGCACACGCAGGGCGTTCTGAAACGGGTGCTGTCGCCGTTCCCTGCCGCACTCGATGCGTATGATCAGGAGATGGCAGCCGGGACGGTCGAGGCGTGAGCCGTACATCATGGGTTAACCGTTACACCATACTTTCTTGGAGACATAATGAAACGTGGATTACCAAATGTTGAGGATGAAGGCTTAACGAGCTTCATTCCCGAAAACGAAATCTTTGCATGGCTGGATAAAACAAAAGATCCATCGCCGGAGCGGGTGCGGGAAATTATTCAGCGCTCCCTGAACAAGAACCGCCTCGAACCGGAGGAGATGGCAACCCTGATCAATGCCGAATCACCGGAGCTGGTGGAGGAAATTTTTGCGGGCGCGCGCGAGCTGAAGCGGCGGATATACGGCAACCGTATCGTGCTTTTTGCACCGCTGTATGTCGGCAATGAATGCGTCAACCGGTGCGAATACTGCGGGTTCCGCGCGGATAACAGCGAAGTGCACCGAAAAACCCTGCTGAGTGAGGAACTCGTGGCCGAAGTGGAGGCGCTGGAGGAGCTTGGTCACAAGCGGCTGATCATGGTCTACGGGGAGCACCCGAAGTATGATGCGAAGTATATTCACGACACGGTGAAGGAGGTGTACCGGGTCAGGAAAGGCAACGGAGAAATCCGGCGCGTGAACATCAATGCGGCACCATTGGATGTGGACGGGTTCAAAATCGTCAAGGCGGCCGGGATCGGCACCTATCAGATCTTTCAGGAAACCTATCATCGCGAAACCTACGAAAACGTGCACTCCGGCGGGCCGAAGGCCAACTATCTCTGGCGGCTCCACGGGCTGGATCGCGCCATGGAGGCCGGTATCGACGATCTGGGGATCGGAGCCCTGCTGGGCCTGTATGACTGGCGGTTTGAAACCATGGCGCTGCTGTATCACACGATTCATCTGGAAAACAGATTCAGGATCGGTCCGCATACGATTTCATTCCCCCGCCTGGAGCCGGCGGTCGGAACGGATGTTGATAAGCTTACGGAGCAGTGGGCGGTGTCGGATTATGACTTTAAACGGCTTGTGGCGATTCTTCGTCTTGCCGTTCCGTACACCGGTCTGATCCTGACCTGTCGCGAATCGACGGAGTTGCGCAACGAGATGCTCTCGTTTGGTGTCAGCCAGATTGACGGGGGTTCAAGCATCGGGGTGGGATCCTATTCAAACGAGGATCCGGAGGCGTTCAGGAAGAGTCAGTTCCTGCTGGGTGACAACCGGAGCCTGGATGAAATTATTCAGGAGTTGTGCAATGCCGGCTTCATTCCGTCGTTCTGTACCGGATGCTACCGTAAAGGCCGTACCGGTGAACACTTCATGGAGTTTGCCATTCCCGGTTTTGTAAAGCGCTTCTGTACACCCAACGCCGTCCTGACCTTTCTGGAATATCTGAATGACTATGCCGCCGGCGACACCCTCGAGGCCGGGTTGCGGCAGATTGACCGCGAGATGGAGGCCATGCCTGAAAGCAGGGCGAAAGATGAGTTGAGGGAACGCATGGCGCAGATGCGCGATGGTGCGCGCGATTTATATTTTTAAGGATACCTACGCAATGATTGAACACATATTGGACCAAGCGAAACGAAACGAAGAACTCTCCCTTGAAGAGATCGCTGCGCTTCTTTCGATTACCGAAAAGGATGAGCTGCAGAAGCTCTATGACCTTGCCTATTCCATCAAGGAGCAGCATGTGGGACGGGTTGCCTATTTCCGGGGCATCATCGAGTGCAGCAACATGTGCATAAAGGATTGCTACTACTGCGGCATCCGACGCAGCAACAAGAAGGTTGAACGCTTCCTGATGGACGAAGAGGAAATCTTCAGGGAAGCCATGTGGGCCTATGAGGCGGAATACGGCTCGTGTGTGATCCAGTCCGGGGAGCGGCAGGACGAAGCGTATATCGCAATGATCGAGCGCGTGGTGAAACGGATTTCCCTCTATACGGATGGCGAGTTCGGGATCACGCTCTCGCTCGGGGAACAGTCGGAGGAAACGTATCGCCGCTGGAAAACGGCCGGGGCGCACCGTTATCTCCTGCGGATCGAAACCACCAATCCGGAGCTGTATGCAACGATTCATCCGGCTGACCACAGCATGGAGGTCCGCAAGCAGTGTCTGGCCGATCTGCGGCGCTGCGGCTATCAGGTGGGCACGGGCGTGATGATGGGCCTTCCGGGACAGACCATGCAGGATCTGGCCGGAGATATCCTGTTCCTGAAGGATATCGACGTTGATATGGTGGGCATGGGGCCATACATTCCGCACTCCGATACCCCCATGGGAATGGATGCGGGATCTTTCACGGATGACGAGCGGCGGCAGGCACTGATGCTGGGCCTGAAGATGATCGCTGTTACCCGCATTGTACTGAAGGATATCAATATTGCAGCGGCTACAGCGCTGCAGGCGCTGGAATACACCGGCCGGGAACAGGGCCTCAGGTGCGGGGCAAATGTGATCATGCCCAACGTGACTGAAACCGACTATCGGCCTAAATATCAGTTATACGACAACAAGCCCTGCCTGGATGAGAATTCGTCCATGTGCCGGGGCTGTCTGAGCGGCCGGATCAAGGGGATCGGTGAGTCGATTGGTTTTAATCAGCGCGGTGATTCGATCCATTACAGAAAACGCACCGCTGAATAGCGCCTATTCTGCTTTATCCCAGACGATGACGCTGGGTTGGGATACCTCTCGGTTTTCCGCCTCAATATCCCGGGCCGGCTCGTCCGCTGAGGCGGGTTTGGTCTTGGGTTCCAGCAGATAGTTGATGCCGTCAATGGTGATGCCCATAAGAATCACGATCATCGCGTAAAGGTGGAGCATGGAATTGCTCTGGTCTTCCATAAAGCGGGAAAAAATCAGCGGCGTAAGGGCCAGCGTGAGCGCCAGACGGCAGAACGGGTATCGTTTGGCCATTCCGCTTAGAATCAAGGCAACGGTGCAGCCTGCCACGACCAGGGCCAAAACCACAAAAAGCCCGCTTATAAACTCATTAACCATTTCATTACTGATAGAAAATAACATGTTCTTTATCCCTAAAATCTTTCCCCTGAGAACCGCGGAACCTAGCATCCGGCCTTGGGCAAGATCCAGCCCAAATCAACTCCTCTTATTTCAGCCTTTCCAATGGAATTGCACTTTCTGCATAGTGGAGCATAGATATCGGAGGGATTGATGCTGTCGACTTTGCTACTTATTGCTATTCTGTTGCTTATGATTTTGATGCTCGTGCTTCAGCTGACGGGCGGCACGCGCCAGAATACCCGGCTCGATGAATTGAACCGGCGGATGGGGGCGCAGATGGAGCAGGGCGACGCGCGCATTCAGCGGATTGAGGATGTGTTCAGGGGGCTGGAAAAGGAGCTGCGCGAGGATGTTGACGGCGTACGGAAAAAGGTCGATGAATCGCTGGAAAAAAATGCCCGGCAGCTGGGCGAGCGCGTCAAGGAGCTGATCGAGACCAACGAACGAAGGCTGGGTGAAATCAGCGGCAAGGTGGAGGAGCGGCTGGACAAGGGCTTTGAGAAAACCACCACCGTGTTTGCCGATGTACTCAAGCGGCTCGCGCTCATCGACAAGGCGCAGGAAAAGATTGCCGAACTGTCAGGCAATGTGGTTTCACTGCAGGAGGTGCTGTCCGACAAGCGATCACGCGGGGCCTTCGGTGAGGTGCAGCTTTCCGCGCTGATATCCAACATGATGCCGGAAAACAGCTATTCACTCCAGCATACCTTTGATAACGGTGTCCGCGCAGACTGCGTGCTGTATTTGCCTGAACCGACCGGGACCATTTGCATCGACTCCAAGTTTCCGTTGGAAAGCTATCAGCGTATGACGGACTCGACGCTGGGCGATGCCGACCGGCGATCGGCTGAACAGCAGTTCCGGCAGGATATTAAGAAGCATATCAAGGATATCGCCTCCAAGTATATCATTCCCGGCCAGACCTCCGACGGGGCGGTTATGTTTATTCCGGCCGAAGCGGTCTTTGCCGAAATCCATGGCCACTATCCGGAACTGGTCGAGGAGGCTCAGCAGGCCCGCGTCTGGCTGGCTTCACCCACGACCATGATGGCGGTGCTGACCACCTCGCGGGCGGTGCTGAAGGATGCCGCCACCCGTAAACAGGTGCACATTATTCAGGAGCACCTGGTGGCGCTCTCCAGGGATTTTGATCGGTTCCAGCAGCGCATGGACAAACTCGCAACCCATATCGGACAGGCAAACAAGGATGTGGGCGATGTGCAGATTTCCGCCAAGAAGATCACCAGTCGCTTCACCAAGATTGAAAAGGTAGAGCTCGAGGACGAGCACCTGGAGAAGCTGAGTGAGCCCGACGCCTAGAACGGGTTCTTCGTTTCATCCGTATTTGAAGCTTCTTCAAACTGCGGACAGGTATCGGTGGCCTGCACCTCCTTCTTGTGCAGGGCACAGAACTGGGTGAAGGGATTGACGATATAATTTGCGCAGTAGCGGCAGAGCCGGCGGTTTTCTCCTTCGTCAAAAACCTCGATTCTGGCGGAACGGTCGGCCTCGGTGAAGACCTTGGGTTCGGCGTTTTTTTCTTTGAAGGGAACCGCTTCTTCGGAGGCATATTCATAGCCGCAGCTCGAACAGGTCAGCTTTTCTCCGGTCTTGACGAATCCATCATACACCGCTTCCCGCTTGAGCAGGGTGTCGGCTCCGCAATTGCTGCAAATGATTTCTACTGCACTCATGGCATAAAACATGTATAAAATGGCGCTCTATTGAACAAGTCGCAAAATGAGGTGTGCATGCGCAGAATTTCTGATTGGGGGAACTTTCCGGTTATCGAAGCCGATGTGAGCGGATTTGATACGGCCGAACAACTTCGGCACAAGCTGGAGGAGCCGGGTGAGGTGATTGCATTCGGCAACGGGCGGTCGTACGGTGATGCTTCGCTTCAAAAGCGGGTCCTGCTGACCCGGCGCTTTAATAAATTTCTCTCGTTCGACGAAGGCACCGGTGAGCTGCGTTGTCAGGCGGGTGTGCTGCTGTCGGAAATCCTGGATGTGTTCGTGCCGCGCGGGTGGTTTCTTCCGGTCACACCGGGCACGAAGCTGATTACCGTCGGCGGCGCCATTGCCGCGGATGTGCATGGCAAGAACCACCATGTGGATGGTTCCTTCGGTCAACATATCATGTCCATGGATGTGATGCGCAATGACGGGACGGTCATTACCTGTTCTCCAACCGATAATGCCGAGTTTTTCAAGGTGACGGTCGGGGGCATGGGGCTGAGCGGTATTATACTCAATGCCGCGTTCCGGCTTCGGAAAATCGAAACGGCGTATATCGCTGAAGAGTCTGTCCGGGCGGAAAACCTGAACGAAATCATGGATTGCTTTGAGGCGTCGAACGAATGGACCTATTCGGTGGCATGGATTGACTGTCTGGCTAAGGGCGATGCGATGGGGCGCAGCATTATGATGCGCGGCGAGCACGCGACCGCCGGCCAGCTGACCGATGCGGGCCGGATGCAAAAACCGCTCCTGCCGAAAAAGGGCCTCAAGCTGGATATTCCCGTCACCTTTCCGAATGTTGCGCTGAACCGGTGGACCATGCAGGCGTTCAACTTTGCCTACTACAATAAATGTCGCCCCGGCTTGCATAAGCACGTGGTCGATTACAACAGCTTTTTCTATCCGCTGGACGCCGTTTCAAACTGGAACCGCATCTACGGCAAGCGCGGTTTCACGCAGTACCAGTTTGTGATTCCTAAGGAAGCCGGACGCGAAGGCATGGCTGAAATTCTGAAGCGGATTACGGACAGCGGGCTGGGCTCCTTCCTCGCCGTTCTCAAGCTGTTCGGAAAGCAGGAAAGCTTTATTTCCTTCCCCATGGAAGGCTACACGCTCGCACTCGATTTCCCGATTTCCACCAAGGCAATGGATCTGTTTAAAGAGCTCGATGCCATGGTCGCGGACTATGGCGGCCGGCTCTATCTCGCAAAAGACTCGAGAATGGATGCGGCCATGTTTGAGAAAACCTATCCGAATGCCGACAGCTTCCGGGAGGCCATCGCCATGCTGAACGACGGGGAAACACGATTTGCTTCAATGCAATCCAAACGTATCGGGATCACATCATGAAGAATGTTCTGATTTTAGGCGCCACGTCAGACATGGCGCAGGCCATCGCAAAAAAATATGCTGCTGAGGGATGGAGCCTGACGCTGGCGGCGCGGGAACCGGCGCTGCTGGAGCCCATTGCCGGCGATCTGCGGGTTCGGAGCAATGCGGTGGTGGCTGCTCTTCCGTTTGATGCAACCGATTTCGGGTCTCACGCATCCTTCTACGATGGGCTGGAGACCAGGCCGGATGCCGTCATCTGCGTGTTTGGATATATGGGCGACCAAACGGCTGCGCGCACCGATTTTGAAGAAGTCCGCCGAACCATCGACGTCAACTTTACAGGTGCGGTTTCCATCCTGAACATCGCAGCCGATGATTTCGAGAAGCGGAAATCAGGCGCCATTGCCGGCATCAGCTCCGTGGCGGGGGATCGTGGACGTCAAAGCAACTATATTTATGGGAGCGCGAAGGCCGGGTTTACGGCCTATCTGTCTGGTCTGCGCAACCGGCTGGCCGGATCCGGAGTGCACGTAATGACCGTAAAGCCGGGATTCTGCCGGACAAAAATGACCGAAAACATGGACCTGCCCGCTGCGCTTACGGCCAGTCCTGAACAGATTGCCGACGCGGTTTTCAAGGGATTGCAAAAGCAGCGCAATGTGGTTTACACGCTGTGGATGTGGCGCTACATCATGCTCATCATCCGGCATATTCCCGAGTTGGTCTTCAAGAAGATGGGCCTGTAGAAACCGCGGGTTATTCCCCCTGCTTCAGAAGTTGGTCAAAATACGCAATGGTACTGGCCAGGCCCTCGCGCAGCGGAACAGTCGGTTCCCATCCCAGTTTTTCCTTGGCCAGGGTGATGTCGGGCTGACGCTGTTTCGGATCATCGGCCGGCAGAGGTTCAAAAACCAGTTTGGACTTTGATTCCGTAAGCTCGATTACATTTTCAGCCAGCTCCAGCATGGTAAACTCACCGGGGTTTCCGATGTTGATCGGTCCGGTGACGTCATCCGGCGATGCCATCAGCCGTATCCATCCTTCAATCAGGTCGGAGACGTAGCAGAAGGAACGGGTTTGCTGACCGTCGCCGTAGATGGTGATGTCTTCCCCCCGCAGTGCCTGCATGATGAAATTGGAAACGACCCGGCCATCGTGCGGATGCATCCGCGGGCCATAAGTGTTGAAGATGCGTACCACCTTAATGCGCAGGTTATGCTGGCGCCAATAGTCGAAAAAGAGGGTTTCCGCACAGCGCTTTCCCTCGTCGTAACAGGAGCGGATGCCGATCGGGTTCACATTGCCCCAATAGGATTCCGGCTGGGGATGTACCGATGGGTCGCCATAGACCTCCGATGTGGATGCCTGAAAAACCTTGGCCTTAACCCGTGTGGCCAGTCCCAGCACATTGATGGCGCCGTGTACGCTGGTTTTCGTGGTTTGCACGGGATCAAACTGGTAGTGGACGGGTGATGCCGGGCAGGCCAGGTTGTAGATTTCATCAACCTCGACGTAGAACGGGAAGGTGACATCATGCCGCATCAGTTCAAAATACGGATTGCCCATCAGGTGAGCGATGTTTGCCTTGCGTCCGGTAAAGAAGTTGTCCATGCAGATGACATCGTACCCTTCCTTCAGAAGCCGTTCGCAGAGAAAGGAGCCGAGAAAACCTGCTCCGCCGGTTACCAATACGCGTTTCTTGATCACATCTTTCATTGTACATCCCCTTTTTTGAAACAAACGCAAGGACTCTGGCATTAAGCCTATTCAAAATAAATTCCAATCCGTGGAAAAATCAGCGATAGTATGAACCATGCTGAAGGGAGCGGAATGACCGGTAAAAAAGAGAAAATGGTGGTAGGGCGCGAAGAATGGCTTACACGTATGCCGAAGCGGGACAAGAACCTTTATGCGATGTATTCGTCGGTCACGGATTGTATCGTGACCGATCAGTCCCTTATGCAGCTTCCGGTTGATGATCACATGGTTCATCGCGGAGATGGCGTATTTGAGTCCTTCAAATGCGTGAATGGCAGCATTTATAACCTCGAGGATCATCTCGCGCGGCTGGAGCGGTCCTGCGAAACCCTCGGTATTGATCTGCCCTGCGAACGACCGGAGTTAATCGACATCATTGGGCAGACGATCCGTGCCGGCGATCAACCAACTGCACTTGTTCGTTTGCTGGTTTCCCGGGGGCAGGGAACCATGGGGGTCAATCCCTATGCCTGCTTTCATCCTGAACTGTATATCGTAGTGTACGAACTGCAGGATGCGAAAATCGACCGGCTGCCGGACGGGGTCAGTGTTGCGATCAGCAGAATCCCCATCAAGCCGGGTATCTTTGCCAAGGTAAAGACCTGTAACTATCTGCCCAACGTGCTCATGAAAAAAGAAGCGGTGGATCTTGGTGTCGACTTTACCGTCTCTCTCGATGAAAACCGGAACCTGGGCGAGGGGGCCACGGAAAATATCGGTATTGTTACCCCCGGCAAGGAACTGTTTATGCCGCCGCCCGAACGGGTGCTGGCCGGTACTACGGCCCGGCGGGCCATGGAGTTTGCCCGTCAATTGAAAGAGGAACGGATTCTGACGACGGCGGAATTCCGGCCGGTCAGTCTGGGCATGGTGCGTTCGGCTGCCGAAGTGCATATCTATGGAACCACACCCAACATTACGCCGGTCACGCTCTTTGAAGGCAAACCGGTGGGCAGCGGTAAGCCGGGACCTGTAGCCGCCCGGCTCTTCGAAATGCTGAAGGATGAGATGGTGCCCGACAGCAGCCGTCTGACCAAAGTATTCTCCTGATGAAAGGTTCTTCCATTCATATCACCGGAGTGGTCCAGGGCGTTGGATTCCGGCCGTGGATATGGAAGGCGGCCAGGCAGCTAGGCTGCTCGGGAACCGTTTGCAATGCTTTGGACGGCGTGCGAATAGAACTTTATGGGCCGGTCGCCGCATTTCTGAAGAAGCTGGAGGACGATCCGCCACCGCTTTCCCGCATTGACGCCATCCGGGTGGAGCAGATTGAATCGGAGATCGTTCCCCCGGATTTCCGGATTCTGGAGAGTCAGCCCGCCGGTGAGGGGCTGCTTCACATTTCTCCGGACATTGCCATCTGTGACGATTGCCGGAAGGAACTCTTTGATCCTGCCTGCAGGCGTTTTCGTTACCCGTTCATCAACTGTGTCAACTGCGGCCCCCGGTTTTCCATTATTAAAAACCTGCCGTATGATCGGCCGTGCACCAGCATGCGTGAATTTAAAATGTGTCCGGCCTGTCGCGAGGAATACGAAAATCCCGCCGATCGACGCTATCATGCCCAGCCGATTGCCTGCCCTGACTGCGGGCCGGAAATAGAGCCGAAAAACTGGGAGACGGTTTGGCAGGAGTCGATGGAGCAGGGGAAAATCGTGGCGGTGAAAGGAGTGGGTGGTTTTCATCTGGCCTGCGACGCGCTTAATCCCGAAGCCGTTGCCGAACTCCGGAAGCGCAAGCAACGGGAAAACAAGCCTTTTGCTCTGATGGTTCCCGATCTGGAGTGGGTTCGGACCGTTTGCCGGTTGTCGGAAGAGGAGGAGCGGCTTCTGTGCTCCCGCGAACGGCCCATTGTTCTACTCAGGCTCTCGAGCGGCTTTTCAACCTTGCAAGGCATTGCGCCCGGCTTGAATACGCTCGGTATAATGCTGCCCTACAGTCCAATGCATGAGCTTATGTTCGATGTGTTTCCGCATCCGGTTGTGATGACAAGCGCTAACTATTCATCGGAACCGATGATCCATACCAACACGGCGGCTCTTGAAAAGCTGGATGGGGTGGCCGATGTTTTTCTGCGGCATAACCGGGAGATCACTAACCGCTGTGATGATCCGGTCTGCGTCGTATTGGACGATCAAACCATGATTCTCCGTCCCGGCAGGGGCGTTGCACCGGTTTCCATGCCGGTGGATACCGACCGCTGCATACTCGCCTTCGGTGCCGATATGAAGAATACGTTCGCCCTCGCGCATCATGGGCAGTTGACCCTGCACCCCTATGTCGGCGACCTGGAACATCCGGAAGCGCAGGCGGTCCTGGAGCGTGCCATTCGGCAGCAGCTGGACTGTTTCAGGGTCGAGCCTGAACTGGTTGTGCATGATTTGCATCCGGACTATTTCTCCACCCGCATGGCGCAGCGCTTTGCCGGGAAGTTAAGCATTCCTGTGCAGGCCGTACAGCATCACCATGCTCACCTGGTCGGCGCCTATGCGGGACGGGCTCTCGGGTTTGCCTTTGACGGTGCTGGGTACGGACCGGACGGAACCGTCTGGGGCGGAGAGGTGTTGTGCTATGATGAGGAAAGCTTCGAGCGCGAGTACCACCTTCGGCCCTTTGCACTTCCCGGCGGTGACGCTGCGGTGAATCATCCGGAACGCACGTTGAGCGCGCTCCTGTATCAGCTCGACCAGGCCGACGCGATTGATCCGTCCCTGTTGCAGATGCTTTCGACTGGAATCAACTGTCCGCAGACCTCCAGCATCGGACGTTTGTTTGATGCGGTATCCTGTTTGCTCGGTATATGCGCACACCCGACCTATGACGGTGAGGCGGCCATGCGGCTTGAGGCGGTTGCGGATCCCGGCGAGTGCGGAGATTGCGCATTTGAAATCCGGGATGGCGCCATTGATTGGCGACCCTTAATGGCTGATCTGATCGAGGGGCGTGAGGCCGGTATTCCCGTTTCCGGACTGGCCGCCCGCTTCCACAATACACTGGCGGAAATCGTCTACTGCTGCGGCCGGAAAGTGGTTGAAAAGTACGGTAAGCTGCCCTGGGTGTTTGCCGGCGGCGTATTTCAAAACCGGCTGCTGGTCGAGCGCATCAGAAAAGTTGTCGATGGTGAGTTTGAACTGGTTTTTTCACCCTATCCAAACGACAGTGGCATTCCAATCGGCCAAACCATAACCGGAGCACGCCAATGGGCATTGAAATAGAACGCAAATTTCTGGTGACGAACGATTCCTGGCGGACTTCCGCCGGTCCCGGGCAGGTGTGTAGGCAGGGGTATTTATGCTCAGGCAATGGAAAAACCGTGCGCGTCCGCCTGATCGGAACTCAGGCGTTCCTTACCATCAAGGGACCGACCGAAGGTATCGCCCGCAGCGAGTTTGAGTATGAAATACCGCTGGACGATGCCGAGGCCATGCTGCCGTTGTGCGGCAACCTTGTTGAGAAAACACGCTATCTGATTCCGCACGCGGGTATGACTTGGGAACTGGATGTGTTTGCCGGCAAAAATAAGGGTCTTGTGATGGCAGAGGTCGAGCTGAAGTCCGAAGATCAATCGGTTGACCTGCCCGATTGGACCGGCGAAGAGGTCTCGGGTGATCCGCGTTATTACAATGCTTATTTAGCTGCGCATCCCTTCAGTACATGGAATTCCTAGCTTGAATGTTGCGGTTGCGAGGCCCGGCTGAAAGGTGCGGCCCTCGCGGGTGAGCCGACGCTGTTGTTATCCGCAGTACAACACAGAAAAGCAGGGAATTGGGGAAGGGCGGTTGTCGAGCCTGCCGACACGAAGATGGTGACCTGGAGAGGTTTCAGTACAGGCTGTCGTGTTATCCTCAATCTGCATCTGATTCTGCTGCAGTCACGGACCTTTCAGGTTTCTTCACGTAGGCAGAGAGGTCAATCGTATAGTAATACCCGCCGTCCATAATCCGGTCGGGGAAATCGATGCAGATAAATGCGCGGGGAATGAGCGAATCCTGAAGGGTTATCTCAACAAATCCATCATTGTCAGCGGACAAAGGAATCAGTTGTGCCACGCCGGGAGGAAGAGTTGATTGCCGGTTCCATATGATGTCTCTGAAATCCAGTTGGTCGGGAATGGATTGATCATTCTGGAAGATGAGGAGCCAGCACTCTTTATTCTGGTTGTTCCATCTGTATGTGATCCTGGTATGGCCGCTGTTTATTGGAGCGAATGAAACCCGCAAGCGGTGACTGGATTCAGATTCAGGCGTCAGCCGGATAAACTCGCTGAATCTACCAAAGCAGCTTGATGCAGCGACTACGATTAGAAGGGTAAGTATACAGCGTTTCATTGGGTTTTTCCCTTGTTTTAATAAATCGGACGCCGCCAGGTTCGCGGAATTAACGGGATAAGATCCAGGTGCTGATTCGAAATCATAACTCTATATAGATGGTCTGTTTGCCGATGACTGCGAACGGCCCGCTGTTAATCTCTTCGTTGCGTGGTTTCATTGCATACACGCGTGCCTCGCCATGCCCGTGCGGATGTTCTGCTGTAACCTCCAGATCGTCTTTTCTGATCTTGAAACGTCGGTCTTTGCCAAACTGCCACTTGCTGATGAAATAGTGGAAATGCGCATCACTGCCCTGATAATAATAGCCCTTGAAGGTCCCCGATGAATTGCCTATGAACGCGAAGTTTAGATCTGCTTTCTTCACTTCATGATAATCCTTTGTGCATCCCGCCAGCGCACAAACGATTAAAGCCATAAGCACGGTTGATTTTAGTTTCATCCTATATTTCCTTTGCTAGTTATGCGGTCCGGGCTGCGTCAACGGGAAAAGGGGCCCTGGTGCCGGCTGATGTCCGCTGTGTCAGAAGTCACTGACCGGGTTCGGCCAGGCTTGGCGCCAGGAGCTGCAGCTGTTCATCAATCTGCTGCTTCATTTGCCGTGCGTCATTCGGATCATCTCCGATGTACGCTGGCTGGCGGTCGAACAAACCGATGCTTGCTGTCTGTTTGGGCTCAACAATAGATCCATCCATCAGTACAATGATCCGCTCCATCCGGTTGTCCTTCATCCACAGCACGGTGTAATACCATTTGTCATCAAATTGAGTGATTTTGCCGTCTACGATGTGTTTGCCTGTAAGTTTGTTTAATTCTATACCGCAGATGGCTGCGTTGTTCAGCTCAGGGTATCTTTCATGAACAATGGAAAAGAGCTTTTCCTGATCCAGAGGGATGGCTTCCCCGGCCGCCCAGGAGGGCGTGCTGAAAAAATAATCTGAATCAACGATATATCGAAGCCTTACATGGTTCTTGCTGTCGACCACCTCCGTGAGGAGAACATCATCAGCATACACACGCAGAAACTGACACACAACAAGGGTTGATAGCAGTACGATACGGTTCATTGTACCTTTCCTCCGTTTTTATCATTCCGGCGTTGCATTGAATCTTCCCGGGCCTATGCGGCAGGCATGTTGGTCCGGCATAAGCGATTCCCTGCACCCGTCATTGAACAGCATTATACGTTGTGCTTCCTGCCGTACCGCGATATCTGCTTCCTGGGGGCAGGCCGACAGCAGGCGGTCCCGATTTTTTCCGCTGAATAAAGTGGTCTTGAACCATGCTCCGTGATTTTCTTCTCCGATAGTAACCCACGTTAAAGCGGTTTATGATGGAAAATCAGATAAAACTTGATTTGAAGGAGTAATTCAATGAGCACACGGTGGAGTTTAAGCTGCGGATTGCTGGCCTTATTCATGGCCGGAACGGCATGGGCCCGCGGTCCGGCAATGGCCGGAGCAAAAAAATACGACGGGGGGCTCTATGTTGGGGGATCTGTGGGTTCTGCACAGATTAACCTGTCTGATGATATCGCGGATGTTGATTTTGATTCCGATAATCTCGGGTATAAGATCTTTGCCGGATACAGCGGTCCTATATCGCCGAGATTCAATCTGGGGGCCGAAGGCTCTTATGTGGATTTCGGCCGTTTTTCGTCGCCCTCAAGCCTGACCCAGGATCTGGAAACCAAGGCGTGGGATCTTTTTGGCGTGGGTACGGTGCGCTTTGGAGCGATAGGTTTGTTCGGAAAGGTGGGCACAGCCTGGTGGAGCGGCGAGATCGATGGATTGGACGATATTCTGGGCGGAATCGGCGATCATATGGTCTATGGTGCCGGAGTGCAGTTTCAGGCTGACCGATTGGTCATTCGGGCGGAATATGAGCGTTTCGATGCTGATGTTGCTAATGTTGATTTTATCTCGGTCGGAGCATCCCTGCTTTTTTGAACCGTCTCTGATGCCCGGTCTGAATTTGATGGTTTAGCATTTATGTCGTTTCTATGTTAGTCGGCTCCAGCTGTGCGCCGATCCTGCAGACGTAGGGTTACCGCGCGGGTTTGAATCGGATTTCTTTTTCATAAAGCACCTTTTCTTCACCTAACGTACAGACCACATCAATCGGCAATGACATATGTGCGAGTTTTCGCGTTTCATCAAATCGTGTTGCCACAAACACCCCTTTAACACGAACGTTGTGATTATCCATTGGAGTTATTCTTGCGACTAGATTAACACCGGGAAATGCATCTGTGTTAATGCGCTCACCATCAATTAAATAGGCAATATTTGCGCTAAGTGCCGCCGGTCTCTGGTTAATGCCGCAGTTCAACCATTGGTCGGGAGTGCCAGTGACTTTAGGTGCTGAACGAATGTCCCTGGACTCCGCAATTATTTCGCCGTTTTCATCCAGCCTGTAATCCGCCCACTTCAGCTGAACACCGTATGCATCAGATTCCTTGAAGGTTTGGATGCTGATGATTTCCCGGGAAGGTCGAATGACAAAGGGATCTTTCTTCTCCGGGGTCTGGCAGCCGCAGATGGTCAGAATGGTCAGTAGGATAATGATGTGTTTCATGCTGGTGATCTCCTCTTATTGAATGATGGATTACGATAGAGCTGCGAGCATATTGGAAAGTGTCCGGTCTCGGAATACATATCCGTTCAAATGATGGCCTGAATTCGGCGGGGCCGGAATATGCTGCTTGAGTGGATCTCATATCGTCGCATGTCAGCGCAATTCCTGATTCGGCCATTGATCATCTCTAATCTCCCCGACGATCGTATGGTAATACATATAGCGGTCGGTATTAGGACTGATAAATATAAAATAGGTGAACGGCCGACCGTGTCGATATGTTTCCCTGTAGACCAGAACCTCGGACCCTTCAGGGGCATATAGGACTCCGGTCATGACTTTTTCCGGAAGGTTTCTGTTTGTTTTCGAGAGAATTGCGCTGGCCAACGGTTGTCCCAGTTCTTCCAGAATTTGGGTTTTCGTGGGTGGTTTGTTCGGTGGGCAATACTTCTCCAGGAGTATGCGCCTGACCGGCAGATCCTCTGAAGTCGCTCCTAATGTTGCCAGGTCATAGGGCAGGTAGAGGGTGTCCGCGGCGAACGAAAACGGGAGATCAACCAATCCGTACAGAAGAAAGAAGGACCATTGTCCAAATTCGACATCCCCGAATGCGGCTTCATCCAGGTTTTTCACTGTGAGAAAGATACCGCCAACGTCTTCCCGCGTGCCTCTGTATATACCCGTTGAATTCTTTCCCGTCGTAGTTCCCTTGTGGAGTGTGATAGTCGAGCATCCTGAGATGCAAAACATGACAGGAAGGATGGTCTCCAATACCGGGTTTCTAATATTCATTCAATTGGATCGGGCGTTTCGGATGAACCGCCGCGTTACAGAAGGTGCATTTTCTGGATGCAAAACGGTTAAATTGTCTTTCGGATACCATCGGATCCGCGCGCTGGTTGGATGGGCTATTTTTTCTTTGGAAAGCGCTTTCCCAGGCTGAGGGTCAGGAGCATTCCTGCTGCCATACCGATGAGTAATGTGATTGCGAGCAGGGCGGCACGGGACATCGTGACGCTGATGAAGAGCAGTTTTGTTTCAACTTCACCGGTGTTTTGCAGAACTATAATCAGGAGAAGCAGAATTAACGCGAGTGCTGTATACAGTTTGAACTTTGCCATGGTTTTATCTCCATTTTCTGGTTTGCAGAACGGTATGTGTGCCCGCCGCTGTCGGGTAAGCGCTGCATTTCAAAGGCGTTTTGAACCACTTCGACATTTCCTCCGGTGCTGATCTATCGCTTCGCTTCCGGAAACCCCGGGTCCCATGTGCGGATTGGCGGCATGATGATACAGCCTGGATAATATCATTAATAGCGGAAAGTAACTCCTACCAGAAGGTGATGGGTAGACAGTTCCGTCTCCACGCTCGAGTATTCGTATGCGTAAACGTCATCTTCCGCATCAACGTCAATGTATGAATATCGATATTCGATGAACATGCCTTGTTTTTCGAACAGCATCCATGTGCAGCCCAGTCGGAGGTCCACCCCGATCCCCGCCAGGAAGGGATCATAATCCAATGTGATGGTTTCACCGCCCGCCTCACCTTTCGCCGTCGGAGAAAAATACATTGTCGCCACGGGTCCGGCAGCGAGGTAGGGCTGCAATCTTCCATGCTCATACTGATCATCAGCAAGCATCGCGTAGCGTGCCATGCACAGCAAAGAAAGGCAGGTTACATCTATTTCAACATCAGAACCGTCGGGACGGATGTTGAAAAATGAAAGATCACCGGCCAAGGCCAGCCAATCATGAGATTTGAGCCATCCTCCAAACCGCAAAGCAAACTCACCGCTTATTGCTGAGTCATACTCTGAACTGAACGTGTAGCGGGGGCCCGGGGGGATTTTTTCCTGTACCTCCCAGTTCAGCGTGTCGCCTTGCGTAAACGCCAATCCGCCATACACGTCAAGGAACCATTCGTCAAACCACCTGGACTCGGCCGATGCGCGGTTAATCAATAGAGAAAGCAGTAATATGATCGCGGTTCTAGTAAACACCTGCCACCTCCCCCTTGGATCAGCCTGCACTATATCGGATAACTGTACAATGCACAACCTGAGAAGATGTATCCGCCGAGTCATACCATTGTCCATATATCCTGACGCAGGATGTACAGATTTGGCCGGCTCAATCGGTGTCCTGTGTGCGGGCCTCATCCGGGCCGGGAGCCTGCTGTTTGTTCTTTTCTATAAGATACTCTGTGTAGACATCTGCAGGTGGACAGGGGTCACATCCCAGGCATTTGTGCAAGTCACTGTCGGCAACCTGAAGTGATGCAGCTAGTTCGCTTATATCGAATGGGGCGTCCACCTCCAGCTGTGCAATCAGCCCTTGAAAACACTCACAGGTCAGACATTCTTCCAGTGGTGCTGATTCTTTCAGCTTTCTAAGTATCCGTGCTGTTTCGCTTTTTGATAATCCCCGCTTCATAGTTCATTCCTCATTTAATCGGTCATGTGACTCGCGAAATAGAGGCAGGTGACGCTTTCGGGATAAACACATCTCACATTAATTGCCGGACTCTGTCTGGTCCACGCGCTGGTTCGACTTTTTGTCGTACAGCCATTCAGAGTATTCTTGATTTACATCCTTCATATCCTCGTACAGCCATACCATTCTGTCGAGAAACCAGATTTTTCCCGCATAGACCAAAATCGTTCCTGCCAGGGTGGGCCAGATGCTGAGCTGCCACAGTCCCCATATCAAAAACGGAAGCCCGATCGCAGACACGCTGCTCAGCAGGTTTGGAGCAAATCGATGATGCCGGGGAACGGAAATATTTTTTCGGTTGATCCAGACCCGTTCACCGAGCACGGCCTTGGAAGCCCAGTTGTTCGTAGACAGAGGTTTGGAAAACAGCCGGGGATTAATCCAGATCCACAAGACGGATAACGCAATGGGTATCCAAGCCCAATACTCAATCCATGTCCGGCTCCAAATCGACAGGATCAGTAAAGGCAGCGCCGTGAATCGTGTCCAGACACTCCATGGATTGGCATGTCTGCTCCAGGTTTCGTCCGACATGGCGAACAATCTGGATATTCGTGATTCCAATGTCTGTTTCATGCTTTTTCGTTTTCGGCCGAATGATGAGGTTTGAATCAGGTTATGGCGCCTGTCCGGGCAAGCTTAATCCGTTGAATTTGCACGATCCTGGACAATGGAGCGAACGACCTGTGGAACAAAACGTTCACAGAAGCCAGCTGCAAATGACCAAAAAACCAATTTCCCGAAATCTTCCCCCGTCTTGGGATAGTTGTCATTAAAAAGCGTTCGAAGGTAGGCTATGTCTGGAGTCCCGTCGCTCGGAGGCAGGTATATTTCCGGGAATAGATGGCCCTTCAGGATGCCGGAAAAGAACAAGGAGTATAGCACCAGGGCAAAAAAGCCGCCGTAGGTAGGGATCAGTAACACCTGGCACCACGACTTTGAGAGCATACTGATATCGTGTATACTCATTTTGCTCATGCGTTGCTGAATGCTTACAAATCCGCCGATCACGCCGCATGTGAATACCATCCAGGATACCATGAAGATATCGACATCATTCATGGTGATCACAAACATGGCTGCTAACCCTGTAAGGGCTGCCAGAGGAAATATAAGAAGCTTCTGGCAAAGAACAGATTCCGGTGATGATGTTTTCATTTTACCTCCATGAGTGCCGAATGTTCCGTGAGACCTGCGCTGCGCTAAAGCTGATCGAACCAATCGGCGTTTTCAGCGTAGAATCTATACCCTGGTTCGAAGTTAAGTTTAAGTTATTGCAAATAAGCACGTCGCCCAAAACCAAAATGAAGCAAGTGCAGTTATAATAATCGTAATGGATGTTAGTATGGGCAGGGGTTTTGTCTTTTTCGTCTGTGTTAAAATTAATGCAGTCCAATAAACCATCATCAAAATGATTGGTGCAGTAAACAGCGCCATCATAAATGGTTCTTCAAAGACCAGCCCAATATCCTTTTTCAGCACCAGGATAAACGCAATTATGCAGGATGCTGGATAACCCCATAGGATGGCATGTGAAGCTTTATTCATTTATTCTTTGAACGTTACCTGTGATCCGCCCCGCACGCTAGGCTGCCGGCACAAAGACGGTGCGGCGGCTGAGGTAGGTTTCATGGGCTGGTTGGTTGTTATTGCTTCTTATCCGAACGCGCGATAACGATTACTGCAGCTGCTGCAAAAACCGCAGCCCAGATGGTGAGACCCGGCCCCACGTAAGTATAGGATGAATGGAATAGTTGTTTGCTCCAGCTTGATAATCCCGGTCCCATAAATATGGCCGCAACCACGTATCGCATTGCGTACAGAAATGCTGCTATTTTCAGAAGTTCTACACCTGCATTTTTATTCATTTTTTCCTCCATCCCACGTTTGGTGTGTCCTGCGCCGTCAGGCGTAAGTGCCCTGGTGCGACCAATTGCTGTTCCATGAGAAACGTGATGATCCTTTTCGCGTCTTCCTTTCCTCCCACTGCGATTGTCAGATCCGGTCCGGGAATGACTTCGCGAACTAGTGGCTCACACACTGTTTTCCCATCCACAATGATGGGTAGTTTCTTTCCGATGTTCTGCCTGGTTGATCGGGTGAAGCGTTTTGATGCGGTTTTGGTGAGTGTTACGGTGATGGCACAGGTTTCAGCATCCACTTGAGTCATTGTTGCTGCAGCAACATCTTCAGGTCCAAGTTGAAAACTGCTTGTGTCGGTTTTCGTTGTACACCCCGAAAATACGAGGATGATTGCTGAGACACATAGAATATTCTTCATCTTCCTCCTCCGTATCTTTTAGCCCAGCGTTTGGTGTAAACCGCCCGGGAATTAATCGTTTGGTACAATAGATCGTGCGTTTTTTCGAGTAGGATCTGTGCCCCGGGTTGGCAAAATGATGCGTATCATCCCCCAATTAATTAGCCGCTTTCTGAATTAGAATTAGTGGGATGGTAATGATTCGATAAATTCACCCACGAGATTGAATATTGCTTTTTCGTGCTTCCACGAATTGCCGTCATGCTGCCCGAAAAATGGATCGGCGGTCGTGACAATCACCATATCCAGATCCTTCAGCAGAACAATGAGCTGCCCTCCATGCCCCCAGGCGAAGCAGAAATCATGGGGGCCTGACCGTGCCGTCCACCAGCCATACCCGTAGCCAAGATCTTTAAATCGAAAGCCCCAACCGTAATCCCGTGCTCGCGGCGAATAGGTCTGGAGTGAATCATGAACCCACTGGGCGGGTACAACCTGCACACCTTCATACGCACCGCCATTTAAATACAGCAAGCCGAACCGCGCGGCGTCGCGCGCGGTGACATGGATTCCGCCGCTGCCGACATAGTGGCCTTCGCGGTCTTGCAGCCAATCGCCCATCTCCGTGTCAATCGGATCAAAAAGGTGTTTTTTGGCAAAAGCCTTGAGATCCGTTCCGCAGGCGCGCTCCAGGAGAATCGCCAGCCAGCTGTAGGTCATGTTGCTGTAGTGGAACTCCGCGCCCGGCGGACTGACCAGTGGGAAATCTTCAATCAACGGCGTGCCGAAGCCGCGGTACAAGGCCTCGAGATATACGGCATCGGTCTCTTCATCGGGGTAGCCGGTCCGCATTTGCAGCATCTGGCGGAGGGTAATCTCCCGTTTTTCAGGATCGCGCACCTTACCGTAGAGCTCCGGAAAGAATTCGAGCATCTTCTGGTCAATGCCGGACAGGCAGCCTTGCTCAATCGCGATGCCCACCAGCGCAGAGATGTAGCTCTTGGAGGCCGATTGGATCAGTGTTTTTTCTTCAGCCGAACCGCCGTTGAAATACTGTTCGGCAACGAGGAAGCCGTTCTTAATCACCAGCAGGCTGTAGAGGGTGTCCTGCTTGTCCGCATTTTTGTAGAGCGCAGCAATGTGCTCCGCCTCCAATCCCTGCTGTTCGGGCGTGGAAATTACCCAGCCACCGTCTCGCATAGGCCGGTAGTTCATCGGTTGCTCGGTTACGGCATCGCATCCTGCCAGGCTTGCTATGATGGAAAATGAACCGGCGAGGATGAGAGACTGCCGCCATAGTGTGCTCAGGTTTTTGTCTATCATGGTTTTTGTTCCTTGATTCATACAAAAGACAGGTGCAAGTCTGTCCATAATGACCCATGCCAATGTTATGGCAGGGATCGGTTCAAACCGCTGGTTGGCTGGTATAATCAGATACCGGCCGGGTACCGACTGTACTTTCATGGGCAAATCGGCGGAGGATCGTCTTTCGAAAACGGACTGATGGATAACCGAGGATCAAGGCGGCCGACGGCTGGTTGCTATCCGGAATGCCCAGCCGCCGACACAGCGCTTTGTTTCGTTGTAATATGGGCGGCGCGCCGCCAATAATCGTATTACCTAGCCCCAGGGATTCCGCGGCCAACATGGCATAGGTGCAGGCGATGCCCGCATCAAGTTCATCGGCATAGGGTGAGTGATGAAAAATCAGCAGGGCCGGTGCGTCATAGAATAACAGGTCGCGCTTCTCTTTGCTTCCGTCAACATACATCTGTGCCAACGGAAGTAAAAAGTCAGCAAACATGTCATGCTTTGCTTTCCCGATGATAGGGCGCAAACACGCCAACAACCACGGTTTGAAAATCTTAAGGAAGCCTTTATAGCCCTCGATTATTTCATTTGCGATGTGTTGAACCTCTTGTCGCCCGATCACACTGACCACGCCGACATCCCACGGCGGTATGCCCATTGGCGCGGTTGAGGCCATTGCCGTCACGCGTTCGACTATTTTGGGATCAACCGGTTGGGAGTTGAAACGCCGAACGCTGCGGCGCGACTGCATGAGGGCTTCGAGTGCGTCCGCATTTGCCCGTTTTGCCGGATTGGGCAACGGTAAAAGATCCTGCGGCGAGACGCCGCGTCCGCTCACCGTTATAGCATCTTCCGGACACACCATCATGCAATGACCGCAGGCAATGCATCCGAACGGGCTTTCATCTGAAACACAGAGATTACCATCGCTCATTTGAAGAACTTCAGCTGGACAGATTCTTGCGCACGACCCGCACTGCGTGCAAGTCGCTCGATCAATCGACACCGTCCCCGGTTCGCGATACATACTGTGAACAATTGCCATGTTAAACCTCCTTCAGCCAACGTTAGCGATGAGCTGCGCCGGCAGGCGTAAGCTCCATGCCCTGGTTCGAATCATTTCTTCTTCGTGCTGCCTTTAATCAACAGGACGATACCCCCGATTGATACAAATCCTCCGACAGTGGCGAATCCAAGATAGTATTTGTTCCCGGGTTTTTCTGCTGAGTGATAAGTATTCCCCATATTCCCATAGGAAATGTGGTCGCCTCTTCCATTCTGATAAACTGAAACTCCAGCAACAAGCATTAGCAATCCACCCAAAATTGCTGTCACTCCCCCTTGTCGGAGATCTTTCTGTCGTTTGGCAAAGAAAGCGGAGTAACTGGCGTCTGGTTTTTCTTTAGTCATTTTTCATTCGAACGTTAAGGACGAGCGTAAGTTCCAACCGCTGTTTCGATTTATGTTATACGTAAACCATATGTAAAAACAGATCGGCTCCGATTCCTGTTAAAATGAGTAAATTGACAATTAGCAATAAAAACCACATTGGGCGTTTCTGTTTCTTCATGAATAGGATGGTCACACTCAGCATTGGCACCAGAAATAGCCAGAATTTCACACTGAACCAATCTCCATAATCCCATTCTTTCAGATGACCCTTTTGAAACATCAGGTCCAAGAACGCATAAATTATCGGGGATAGAATTCCTACGTATGCTAATGGATTGATCTTCATTTGTCTCATTAGCGATATCTAGTTTATTTTACTTTGCGCAGCCCTGCTAGATACCAGTGTCCGTCAACATCTCCAAAAGGCCATGAGAATTGGTTTCGGGTTCCTTCTTCATTGGATGCTCTGATGCAAAGTATGTGGTTGAATTCGATGTTGGGTTCAACATCATCCATTGTCTGAATGCCTTCAAATCCTTCGGGGAGATCATCATCAGATCCTATGATTTTGGTGAAAGTAATCTTCAACTTTCCAGCTTCCGAGGTCATTAACCACTCGAGCGTTTCTGAATACTCTGAATTGTCAAAATTATAGATGAGGTCCAGTAGGGCTTCTGATTGGCCAGATTCATAATAATTACTGAATGCCGCGACAAACTCTTCCTTTGATGTCGGTGTTGGTTGATGGATTTTGGAACATCCCATGAGAATGATCATCGAGATAGCAATTAGAGTTGTTTTCATTTTTTTATCGCTAACGTTACGGGTGAGCCGCGCCGTCAGGCGTAGGCTCCAACTGTTGGTTGGCTTTTCCTTTGTTCTTCACGAGCACGTCCTTGAACATGTACGGATTTGTACTGGTTCGCAGCGGCTTACCGCTTGCCGTAGTGACGTCGTTGAGAATCACTTCGCGAGTTAGTACATAAGGATATTTCTCCTTGTAGGCAGTATTGGTGAAGCCTGGATTAAAGTTTGCGAAGATGGTTGGTCCCTCGTACTTGTCCGGGTGCTTGCTGTCGTCGATGTAAAGCTTGTCAATAGTGATTCGTTCCGGCATGTGGCAGATGTATCCAAAGTTATGGAGTCCGTCATTTAAACCGCCGATCAGGCTGGCTCTGACCGGCTTGCCGCATGCGGGCACAAACGTGCAGTTTCGAATGACGAATTCACCCTGCCATGTACTGCCATAGTCGCTACGCAGGTTGATGAAATTTCTCCCACAAACAGTCGTGTCCTCGACCGTAAACCTGCCGTGGCCTATGGCATTGATTCCCATGTGGCCCAACGTCGAGTTGCGTATTGTCGCATTGGCCACACCCATGTGGGCATCGAACCGTGAAAGAATACATCCGTCGAAGAGGAGGTTTTTGCTATAGTTTGAGCCCATGATCCCCCAGAGCTTGTGGTCCTTGATGTCGTTGAACTGCCGACAATTGATAAACGATACGTTCAGGGATCGTGTGACTGAAAAATCGTAGCTTCCCATTGATACCGGTTTACCTGCTCTGCCCATAGTACGGTAGGTCTTGTGTCCGGAGAACGTGGTGTCGCGGACCGTTACGTTGGCGCAGTCGATGATGTTGATGAAGCCGCGGTAGGGTGCACCATGATCTCCTTCGCCAGTGATGCGGTGCTCAAGTCCATCGAGAATCACATTGGAGCGCTCGATTGTGATGCCGCGGGCATAGTAGGTGTATTTGGATTCTGCGGCGTTGGCGATTGTGGTGAAACGACCCCCGGTGATCTTCAACGGCGTTTTGTCAACCGGATGAGCGACAATATGGGTAATCTGATGGAAATCCCATAAGATGGGCGTCTGTTCGTCAATATGCCCATTTTCATCAACAAGAAATACATCGGTCTGCGAAGAGCCGTTGTTTTGATTCAATCCCTTTCGTATATAGCGTTTGATGCCGGAGTCCGTGACGCATACCACACAGCTTCTGATCCGGGGGTCGCTTATTTTAAGCTGACCAGATTTCAGAGAAGTGATCCCCTCCGGTTGCAGCGATCGCAGCGATGAGCCGACGGTAAAAACGTTAGCTTTAATATTTTCAATGTCACGATCATCAATAATGAACTGGGCGTTTCCGAAATCCGTGTCCGTCTGGATGACAGCCGTCTTGTCGAGTCCTCCGATGTAGTAGGTCGCATTGTCGTCGGCTTTAACGGGCAAACCATGCTGGTTAGCATATGCATGCGCCTTGGCAATGGCTGCCATATCGTCGTGTTCACCATCCCCGCGTGCCCCGAAATCCTCATAGTGCACCTCATTCATAGGGAGATCTTGTGCGTTGCCCATGTTCTCTTCCTGGTGTGCACCATGGGCTTGCCATGTGATTCCGAAGACCACAGTGAATATGATTTGAATGATCTTCAAAATGATCCTTTCCTACGAGCCAACGTTAGGTGTGACCCGCGCTGCGCTAAACGTTGACCGAATCAAAATGCGTTGGTCAGCGTAGGGTCCATGCCCTGGTTGGGAAATGTTTAGGTGAAATCTCTCAACGTCCTTTTTGAGGATTTATAAAGTTCCTTGGGACAGGGAATTTGAGGATCGGTTCGATCCCATTCTTCGCCCTCATCAAGCAGCCACTCGATGATTTTTTTTAATGATTTCTGCTGTTCCTTGACAGGTGAATTCGGTTCATAACCGAACAGCGGTATTCCAAAATCTTGAAGATGAGAGCCCGACTCTGTTTTATCTTTACTCTTAAGTTGTGACGTAGCGCCAACACACGTTGACATTGCAAATGGTATCGGATGAGGAATCAATATGTCGTATTTGATTTTGCCATCAGGAAGCATCTGAACCCAGTACGAGGACGATGACATAGTGGATATATAAGATGTGCTGTTCGAAGGACCTTTTACAATCACTTTGGGATCAAACTTGAGCAAAATATTATATCCCGTTTTAGTTTTTTCTATGTCCACCAGTTCAACTGAATTAAATTTAGCTGAATCCAGCATTTCTTTGAACGCCTCTTCTTTCAGATCGCCCGTCTTTAACATTAAACTAGACCATTTGTTAAAATCTTTGTTTTCGATTGCTTGAACATACTGTTCAGCTATGTCTTTGACATCTGAGCTTTTAAGATCTATTGCGCATACACTGGATGCGATTGCTATAATAGCGATGATGCTTGGTATATATTTGCTCATAGTTCCTCCTTCTAGTTTCCCAACGTTAAGGGTGACTTTCGGTGCACATAAACTTTGACCTATTCAACGGGTGGTTTCACCGTAAAGTTCAACCTCTGGTTCTGTTCATTTTTGAATTCGAGTTCAGTGATTTTGTATGTTCGCTGCAGATATCCGGAATAGACTATGTTGTTAGCTGGATCAACAAAAGGCGTGCGGTCTCCGATTTCGCCAGAACTTCTGACAAAATAGGTTTTCCCATCTTTTTGAATAACCTGTGGGTTTCGCCACTTGCTGTCATCTCCATCCATCAAGACAAAGGCGGTCTTCCCATCTTCTCTTTTGATCAGTAAATATGAGTTATAGAAATCGCCACCGGGTTCTTGGACAAGTTTTACTGTGTACGGCGGGACTTCGGCCTGAACCTCCAGTTTCCAGTTTCGAATAAGGTCAAATTGCCATGCAAAGAATTCTCCCCAAATGGAGTTCCTTACAACGAGGAAAAGCAACGTCAACACTCCAAGGGTGACGATCATTTTAATTTTTCGTTTGGGTGTATATGATTTCATATTTTATCAGCAGAACGTTTGGTGTGACCTGCGCGGGACATAGACATTGGCACGAAGATTGTGCGTTTTACCGCGTAAGGTCCATGCCCTAATTAGGTGTTTCTTTTTTTCATTAACTCAACGTAAAAATTTCCTTTAGCATTCCTTTTAATTATCGATGCGATCTTCCTCTTGCTCTCCTTTTTCGGAGGATTATCAGTCCAATACTTGTTCGCCATACGACAATAAAATGAATTGCCATCTCTGGTTATAGTTACGTAAGCACCGGGTTCTATTGAGTTGGGGTTAGTGAAAGAGTCGAAAAACAAAATTTGTGAATCCTCTGGCAGGGCATCAAGAAAGCTAACGAGTTCCTTTAGGGTTCTTTCCTCATCAAGAAATATCCCTTCGCTATCGACTGTCTGACCGATGTTTGGATTGGAAAGGTTGTATTTCATATCCTCACCTAACGTTACGGATGAGCCTGAGCGAAGCGACAGGCTCAAGCCGCTGGTTATGCGTTGTCCTTCATCGCAAAATTCACATCCACTACATCCGCAACAACGTCATAGCCGATCTTCTGGTAAATGCTATTGGGTGTGGGATTACTTAGATCGGTGTATAACGTGCAGAATCTTTTTCCTTTCTCCAGCGCAAGGGCAGATATTGATGCCACTAACGCAGACGCATATCCATGCTTTCTGAACTCAGGGGGTGTATAGACAGAGCCTACAGATACGCCTGTCTTCGTTGGCCTCGAGAAACCTGCCATAGATACGGGCAAAGGATCTTCCCATATGTAGAGATCACCATTCTCTATCATAGCATGGGCTGCTTTTGTGCATTCTTCGGGATTCGAATTGCCAAAACAATCGTCATGAAAAAGAGTATTCCATGTTGCTGCCAGGTTTAAGTCCTCAACTGTTGCCTGCCTGAAACGGCCGCTGGGGTAGTCGTGGTGCTTGACGGCACGAAGTTGATATATCCGTTGGCGCATGCCAGGTTCAGTTTGAACACCTGTCAATTTTTTCCATTTTTCCTCAAAGCACTTGGCTAGTTTTTCTTCTGCCAGTACAGCGGGAACATTCCATCCGCCCTTTTGGAGGTTGATAGCAAGAAGCTCTATGGCCTTTGTCGAATCGCCGAGAAACGATGCAATTTGTAGTTTGTGTGGCGGCGTCATCAATGCGACCAACTGCAGGCCCTGCTCATCTGAAATTGTGGAAAGATAAGGTTGGGTGCCATAGTGAAATGGGTTGTCAACTAATCGAAGTGAGATCCCTAGCATTAGACCAAGCAACGCCTCATTCTCTTCAAAGACAGCTTGAGTTGCGTTCAAGAATGTTTGTGCATCATTATATTCAATGTATTCCACAATTTATCCTTTGCATAACGTTACGTGTGAGCCGCGAGGGGAATAGACAATGGCCGAATCAAAAACCGACGGCCCTCGTAGGCTCCATGCGCTGGTTGGCCCAATTTTATGCCGATGGTACGAGTAGGAATTTTACATGATTTTCTTCGCAGAATTTCCTGAACTCATCCATTTCCTATTTTGAGCTGAGTAGAGGTTCATCTCCCATTCGGCAACATCCTGGATCCCATGTCAGAGTAGAGCTCTCTGGAATTGTTTTTATGTAATTCTTCATCCCGTCAATGGTCTTGAATGCAAGAGTTCCATTAATGACAAATACATATTGCTTGGGTTCTCCCTCATCAACAACCCATGCCAAAGACATTTTCAAATTTTCAGGTTTCTTCTCGTCCTGTCCCAATGCAGGGAGTAGGCATGAAGCGATCAGTAATGTGATTACGCATGCTCTATTCATTGTATTTCCTCATCTTTGATGGCCAACGATTGGTGTGACTTTCCAGGGGACCAAACTTTGACCTGATCAACTGGCGTTTTCCCGGTAAAGTCCATGCCCTGGTTCTGCTAATGTTAATTGCATACCGTGCGAAAACCAAACCCGTTGAATGATGTCGTTGGGTCAAAGTAATCATTGTCTGCACCACAACGTCCATAGGCTGCTGCACTCGAATTGCTACAACCTCGAACACAACGTTTACCATCCGACTCATTCCAGCACCACTCATTGATATTACCCACCATATCGTATAGCCCATAATTATTCGGATCAAAGACGCCCACCGGGCTGGTACCAGCGACTCCAGGCTTACCCATATATTCGGGATGCCCTCCCTGGCTTTCGTCATAGTCATAACTTTTTCTGGCATTATAGTTAGCCAGTTTATGTGAAATTGTATCCCCCCAAGGAAACCGCTTGCCTTGTAATCCACCGCGTGCGGCATATTCCCACTCATTGCATGTAGGGAGGCGATAACCATTTCCATCAAGGTCGCATTCCGGGGAGTATTGACCTTTTATATATATTTTCCCATCTACGGTGTAGCATGGCTTTCGGTTTTCCATTTGGCTCCGTGCATTACACCATTTAACACAATCATACCAACTGACAGTTTGTACGGGATGATCAGAGCCTATACCCTCTCCCTTATTGTCAAAATCATATCCATGAGAAACTGCCCAACGATAAACGCTATCCCACAGTTGCTTTGTCACTTCGTATTGATCCATAAATAGGCCGTTGACTGTTACTGAATATTCTCCGAAATCGGGATCTGTTCCGCTGTTTGTTCCTGCAGGAATTAGAACCATTCCCTCCGGAGGCTTTTTCCATTTCAAAATGTATTCCTGATCGGCATTAACGAAAATATCGATATTCACTCTGACAATTTTCCCGTCTTCGCGTTTGAGGGCCACTTGTTTCGAGGATCTGTTATACTTCACCACTTCAGCCTTTACCTTACGTCCATCGTTTAACTCAAATTCGTGGAATTCAGCCTTTGCGAGGATACCGCTGAGTAGAAGTACAGAAACTATCGTACTTCTGGAAAAGTTAATGTGCATTTAATTTCCTTTCGATTGATGCCGACTTATTTTTATGCAGAACGTTATGTGTGACCCGGCGCGGGACGACCAACTCTGACCGAATCAGCCGGCGTTGTACCGCGTCGGGTCAACGCACTGGTTCGGCATCTTGCTCATTCGTCAAATAGCTCATCGACGATTCCATAGTCGATTGCTTCCTTTGCAGTCAGTACGTGGTGACTGTTAAACGGTAATGGAAGCCAAGATTTTGGTAAAAGCGTATGACTGATCCAAAAGTCGTTATAACTCTCTTGGAGAGTTTCCGCATAATCGACCGGGGGCTTCCCATGGATCTTCAAGCCATGAAGAATGATAACCGATTCTTGAGAGGCACTCCGTTTTCCGGTCCCGGCTGCCAGAATCATTACCCCGCCTGAGTTGCATTCGGAGAGGGCATAGGTATTTACTGGGGAGTCGATAAGCCTTAAGGTCTGTACGATCGCCCATGCATATTTGATATCGCCACCAGGAGTCACGAGAAAAAGATCAATGGGATCGTTGCCCTTATCATCAAGGTACAGAAGCTTCTGGATTGTGACTAAGCTCACTTGTTGATCAGTTGGGCCAAACAAGAAGATCTTTCGGGCATTTAAGACTGGATCTGTGAAATCTACATGCGACTCGACCAGAGAACTTCCCTTTTCAGGTTCAAAACTCGGCGGTGTCGTCGTGCAACCCATAATCAAAGCTGTGCACGTCGCGAATAGGAATAGAGTCCTGAACTTAGGAATGAGCAAATATTTCTTCATAATTCCTCCTTTGCCGAACGTTTGGTGTGACCCGCCCGGCACAAAGCGTCAGGCATAAACATTGTGCGTTTTACCGGGTAGGGTCCATGCGCTGGTTGGCAAAGTTATTTTTTTCTTTTAAATATAACACGAGCCATTCCACTTTCTCTAAGTAAAGTAGAAGACACTAGTTCCCACCCTTCAGCTCCCTGCTTGTTCAGGCTTTCCTCCAAAAAATGTTCATTAGAATTCTCCTGATAAACTTTGTATTCCCAGTTCGCCGTTTCATGTCTGGTAGTTTGACAACCTGATAGTAGAGCAGAAAAAGCGATGATGGATATTGTGGCAATGGCTTTGGTGTTCATTATTTCTCCTTATTTTTATGTGCCGAACGTTAGCGATGAGCCGACCCGGGCAATAAACTGCGCCTTAATCAACCGGCGTTGTCCCGGTAGGCTCAAGCGCCTGGTTCGGCTGTTTGAGTTTTAGGAGCGACTTGGGCCTCAATTGTACATAAACCACCTGCACAACCGCCTTCTGGAATCCCACGCTCCACTCTAGATATGTCAGGAGGTGAGAAAAAGGTTCTCCGCAGTCGACTCATTGTATAGGCTTCCGTGCTATTCCATGGTAGGAGAGATAAAAAGCGGGCCATCAGGCAATAGCCAAATATAACAAGAGCAAAGGTGCCAACCGTGGGAAGCCAATAAAGCCAACGCATGGCAGGAATAAAGCAAAGTACTAATAATGCCAAATATCCAATTCGAAGCTGAACGGAGAATGCTCGTAAGCTACGATCCTTTACTAGAAACACAATGACTTGAGTAGACGTAAGCCCCATTGCAGCTATAAAACCTGCCGGAATTCCCATCAATCCTACCCCCAAGCAAATCGCAGTAACGAGCCAAATCCACCAAGTCCAATCGGTTAAATTGAAGTAAAATATGCCCATTTGCGGTATTCTCATGATGCACCTTTTTGTATTTATTTTGCCGAACGCTTTGGGTAACAGGTGCGACGAAAGGAGCATCCTAGTTCACCCAAATGTTATACGTCCTCTTTTAGCTCACTAAAATCATTAGCCGCAATTATCAACTCCTCAGTATCACGATCGCGCCAATAAACTTTAGGATCAATCTTTCCGTTTTCTTCGATTTTGTAAACGAGCAAGTCTCCGTCATTATCAGCGAGGACAATCAAGTTTTGAGGCAACCCGTAATCGTCACGATATGTTTTTGTTTCATGAATGATACTATTACAGGTTCTTTTTATCCTTTTCTTGTCTGACGTGTCATAGAACGGGTTCAATTCATAATAGCCTACTTCATCCTCATCCACTTCGTCATCATTTGGAAACTGCACGCAACCCCCATTGAGCTTCATCATTTTGTTTCGAAATGACTCGGGGAACCTGACACCCAGTTCAGCCTCAGCTTTTTCAATAAATTTCTCTTCAACTGGAAATGCCATATCAATTCCTCCGTATAACGTTTGGTGTGACCTGCGCCGGCAGGCATAAGGTCCATGCCCTGGTTAGCCATTTATTAGAATATCCCTGTGCTTAAGAGGTAAAGTATTACGCAAATTGTTATGCCCACCAAAATGGCCTTACCTATGGCGGTATGCCAAAAGTACTCAACGCCTGTCAGCAGGGAATAACCATACTCTACCTCGAAAGAATAATTATCTCCCTGAATCGTTCCTTCCTTTATCGTGCGAACTTCAAGAATATCGTTCTCCACTGGATCATCATCGTACAGTCTGAATTCTTCAACCAATCGAACTGGGATCTGTTTGTTGGGTGTAAACGATAGGGAGTTGGATGAAATGAATGTATTGCTGAACAGCCCAAGTAGTTTCCATTCATCATCAAATCTAACATCCAGTCCATAATCTGGTGCCTTCTCATCGCTATTGACTCCGGGAATAAACTTGTCTTGATGCCTGTGTAGGTCACTTGTATGGATTTGAGCGATTTGCCACCAAAGATAACTGAAGCGATAAATATCACGAGGAATCCAAGCAGGATGTACAGAGAATATTTTTTCAGGTTCTTCATATTTTTATCTGGCTAACGTTACGCATCACTCTGAGCGGGCGGAGTCCGCGATAGAGTGAATGCGGTGGTTAGCCATTCCTGTTTTCAGTGAGGTATCGTAAATGCTCAATTCCTGTTCCGCAACATCCCCCGAGTATCCGTACTCCATATTTGTTGTTTAGGTTTAGCATCAGCTGACTCCACTCGGAAATACTGTCGGTTTTTAGCTCATCAGCTTTGTCCAGATCGCAATGGTCGAGCGATGATGCATTGGCCTGAAAACCGATGAGTCGGAAGAGGGTTTCCGCAGGCAGTTTTTCTGGCTGCAAGAATGACGGGTGGGAGCAATTTATCATGTAACCGAGAGGTCGTCGTTTTGTATTGGAGTCGATGACGCCTATAGCTGCATCCAGCCTGTTTCCATCCAGTACATATCCGGCTCTGGAAATTACAAAACTGATGATGTAGGGAGTTTTCGTTAACTCCATTGCTTTTGCAATACCGAGTGCTTCCTGGATATTAGGAAGAGTTTCCGCAATCAGAAAATCAACTCCTCCTTTTTCCAGTTGTTCAATCTGCCATGAGTGGAACTGTTGTGCACCCAATACTGACAGCCCTTCATCTGGCCTATAGCAGTCGTTTTTACAGCCGATCATTCCGCCTATTTTTATCACTTCTCTTCGATCGTTTTCAGAATCACGAAGCTCCCGCAGATAAGACACCGCATCAACATTGATGGTATTGCTGACATCGGATTCGAATACTCTGGCCTTATTGGCTCGCCAAGTGGGGGTGCAAACAAGAATAGGCAGATTGGTGCTCAGCGCCAGTTTTATATATTCTTTATAAAGCGCACCCATAATTTTTCGAGCAACTGGGTCATATATTAACGGAGCATTTACGAGAGTTTCATGTAGATGCACTTTCCCAGAACGCCGAAGTTGCTCAACAATTGCGGCTTCCATCAGAACAATAGTATTGTTTTCGAGGAGTTGTCTCACGTTTTTATGTGGCTAACGTTTGGTGTGACCTGCGCGGGACATAACGCTTGGTACGAAGAAAGTGCGTTTTACCGCGTAAGGTCCATGCCCTGGTTAGGTCAGTTTTCGTTTAATCTACCCATTCCACCTTATCACCACAAATTTTGCACACAAGGGCAGGGGACATGCCTGCGGATCGCAAGATGTTGAATGTCACATCATTTTCGATATCGAATTCTTCATTAAGAACCGGAATTTCCTCAAGGACTCTTCTGAGCTGTTTCTTTTCACCATCAGTCCAACCCATATAGTATTTGAGTTGTTCTTCTCTATTCATTCCCTCATCAATCCACTTATCTGCGAACGAACAGAAAATAGAGCAGCAGACAGGTGTGCTGTTTGGTTGGTCAAAGGAGTATCCTGTGCAGAACTTTGAACCTGCTGAGCGGATTGAGAACAGGTGTGTTTGTAGCTGAAACCAATCCCATTCAGCTACATGAAATGGCGTATCTCTTATCATATTCTATTCCGACCTAACGTTATGGGTGAGCCGCATCCGTGCCTTGTACGTTGACCGGAACAGCCGGCGTTTTCACGGTAGGCTCAAGCCACTGGTTCGCTGAGTTTCCTTTATGGTTATATTTTCTTAAAATAAGAGACTCCCTCCAATTCCTAAAACCATTGCGATGACAAAAAAGATAAGGTACATGAGAATTATGGCAGGAATTGAAGCAAGCATCCACTTCAGTATTATGGCCACCATACG
>JBNKVA010000016.1:0-24554 GCA_050298955.1 Pontiella sp. | reverse complement strand
TCGAGCGTTTCACGACATAGCTGTCTGCGCCAGCGGATGAATTCCAGGACAAGGACACCTGTGCGTCGCCGGAAACCGCAGTAACCCCGGCTGGGGCCATCAGTATGATTTCGTTGGGCGTGGCGCTGGCTTCGGTCGAGGTTGCGATTACGCCGTTGGTATTCACCGCCTCGACGACATAGTAGTAGGTGGTGCCGTTGACGAGGCCCGTGTCCTGGTAGCTCAAGCCGGTTTCGCCGGCCGCAACCGTTGCGTAGGGCCCGCCGCTGACGGTGGCCCGTTTGAGGGTGTAGCTGTCTGCGGCGGCTACCATGCTCCAGGACAACGATACGGTCGTGTTCGACGGACTTGCGACCAGCCCCGGCGCTCCGGAGCCCCAATTGTTCCCCATGATGGTGTCGAACACCGGGATGAATGCATCCGCGATCTTGGTCTGTCCCGCCACGTTCGGATGCCAGTCCGGTCCCAGGTCGTCCGGGTTGATGAGATTGTAGGCGACGTGGGCATAGTGCACCTTGCTGTCTCCCGAGTTGTTCGCCACGTTCTGGATGTAGGTGCTGGCATTGCCGCCCATGCTCGTGAAGTAGGTGCAGATGATGTCGGCGTTCGGATAGTGCCCGCGGATCGTCTGGACGAAGTTGCTGTAGCCACCCTCGTACTGGGCCTGCGACGGGTAGGGCGTGGTGGAAAAGTCGTTGATCCCCAGGGCGATCACGACCACATCCGGCTGCCAGGCGAAGTCGTAGTCGTTGACGGCCACGGTTCCACAGGTTCTCTCGTACGTGGTTGGAAAGGGGTCCGGGGAGGTCTGGTTGGAGTCGCCGTAGTTCCTGACCATGCCCTTGCCGGACCATGAGGTGATCATGACGTCCGCGTTGTAGTGGCGCGCCATCTGGGCGGCGTAGGTGGCGTCTGAGTTCTCGGTGGCCGAGGTATAGGGGGCGCCGAACACATCTTCGGCACCGTATCCACAGGTGTAGGAATCGCCAATGAACGCCATCTTCCGGGTCGGCCGGGGATCCGGCGCGACCAGGCTTTTCCCGGTGTCGAGGACAAAGCCTTTGAACACGCTTTTACCCTCGCTGGCTTCGTTCCGCCGGTAGAGCGTGATGGTGTGCTCGCCATCGGGGAGCCCTGATACCGCCACCAGGGTTTCCGGCCCGGAGTTGCCGCTTTTAATGCTTCCCGTCTGCACGCCGTCCACATACACCTCGAGATATTTTCTGGCGCCGTCCATCTTGACCGAGCAGGAGGTGCCCTGGAACTTGGCGCTGATGCCGGAATGCGACCAGTCGAATGCGGGGGCTGTTGGAGTCGACCTATCGAAACGACCGATATACTGGATGTTCGGGTTGTCCGCGCCGATCGTGGTTTGCGCGCGCAGGGTGGTTGCCGACGCGCAAGCAAGGGTCACGCACAGCAGGTGTTGAAGTGGCTTCATGCTATTTACCTCATGTTGATTAATGTACAGAGGATACGCATTTGCCGGATCATCTCCAATTCCGGGGCGTTTTTATTGGTATGCGACAGTAACATCCGCCTTCTGCGCCAGGCATGATGCATTCCGTCCAGCCGGGAAAGACCTTATTGTCTGCTGTTTATTTTTTTGCGATATCTTCCCGGAGTCGTATTGAATTCCCTCCGAAAGCTGCCGATCAAGGAGTCTACCGAGTTAAATCCACAGTTGGCTGCAATCTCGTTCAGGTGGGCGTTTGTGCTGCTAAGCAGATGGGCAACGGCCTGTATTCGCTGGTATCGGATCTCCCGCCCCGGCGAGCGTGAGTAATTCGCCGCAAAGGCTTTCTGCAACCCCTGTTGCGTCACGCCCATGGCTTCGGCTACGTCAATCGCTTGAATGCCTTTATGAAAGTTCAACTGAATCCAGTGAAGGGCTTCAGATACCAGCGGATTTCTTACGGCATAACAGTCGGTACTCTTGCGCACTACCACCTCTTTCGGGGGGTGCCGGATTATTTCCCGGTTGGGTTTGTAGTCGGGACGTTCGAGCATCTCACGCAACAGGAGTCCTGCTCGGCGACCAAGGCCTTCCTGATCACTGTCTATACTGCTGAGGCTGATGGTCAGGCCGGCATTGATAAGATCATCGTTGTCGGCACCGAGTACCGCGATATTCTCCGGTACCCGCAGTTCGTGCTGGAGACACAGTGAAATCATTTCGGCGGCCATATTGTCCTGATACGCGAAGAATCCCAGCGATAATTCCTCTAAGCGACGATTTCTCCGTTCTGCAACTTCGGTCAGCTCGCGGATGACCTCCGGTTGCATCCTTTCCGCTATCTGAAGCGCAGTGGCTGTTCCTCCGTCGGCTTCCATGTATTCCTTCAGAGCATCAAAGCGCTCGCGGTACATTGGAATGTCACCAGGACCGAGAGCAAATACCTCCCGGTACCCATGATCTCGGAAGTGTTCTGCTGCAATGCGGCCAATCTCGCGATTGTCTGTAACAATCCGCGGAACAGGAAGCACGTGTTCTCCAAGTCCAAGATCTACCAACGGGATATTATGAGTTTTGAAGTACTCCAGTGTTTCCCGGCACTGCAGGAGTGCAATGCATCCGTCGCCCTTCCAATCTTTTAAATAGCCTTCATTTGTAACAGGATCTTTCGGGCAGTTCAGCTGCCAGCCTGCTTCCCGAGCGATTTGTGCGACCCCACGATGAATGCGGTAATCGTACCACTCGAGTAACAGCATGATGTGCTTACGTTTGGTCATGAGATTATAAAACCGGAGGTTATATCGCCATTTTTACGGAACAGCGCTAAAGGGCTCGATTTCCGGCCAGATATTTTTTATTTTTTGACCTTTTGTACTTAAGTTTCATAAATCGCTATGTTGTATTCAATAGGTGCGATTGCCGAGGTCGATAACGTCCGGCATATTGATAAAGGTAGATTATTACCAATAGCGATCCCGCTCAGGTTTGGTGACGCAGTCTCCCGGTGAGAACAGCATGCGAATCGGGGGTTCAGTGTGTTACTTGACAGAGTAGTGGTATCCTTTAAATAAATTTTAACGATTAGAGCGAGTTTGATGATAACAGAGACAAGATATCTGGTGCCTCACATGTACACTGCTGACCCGTCGGTACATGTGTTCAACGGTAAAGTGTACATGTACCCTTCACATGATGTAGACACGGGAAGCCCGGCCAATGACGATGGCGATCATTTTGACATGCGTGACTACCATGTGTTTTCGATGGAGGACGTTTATGGTGAGGTAACGGATCATGGCGTTGCACTGGATGTGAAGGATGTTTCCTGGGCAGAGCGGCAGATGTGGGATTGCGATTGCGCCTGCAAGGATGGTAAATATTACCTGTACTTTCCCGCAAAGGATCCGGAAGGGGTGTTCCGGATAGGGGTCGCCGTCGGCGATAAACCTGAAGGACCTTTTGTTCCACAGGATACACCAATGCGTGGCAGTTATTCGATTGACCCTTGCGTGTTCTGCGATTCGGGTGATGTCCATTACATGTACTTCGGCGGGTTGTGGGGGGGGCAACTGCAGAATTATCGCGATAACATGGCCATCGAGCATGGGCACGAACCTGCGGATGACGAGCCTGCATTAACTCCTCGCGTTGCGAAGCTCAGCAACAATATGCTCGATTTCGCCGAAGAACCGCGTGAGGTCGTCATTCTTGATGAACACGGGGAGGCGCTGAAGGCCGGTGATCATGACCGTCGCTTTTTCGAAGCCGCTTGGATGCATACCTATCAGGGGCGATACTACTTTTCGTACTCTACCGGAAATACGCAAAAGCTATGCTACGCTGTGGGGGACAATCCGTATGGGCCCTTCACGTATAAAGGCGTCATTCTGACTCCGGTAGTGGGCTGGACCACGCACCATTCGATTGTTGAATACAAGGGTAAATGGTATCTGTTTCATCACGACTGTGTGCCGTCCGGGGATATCACCTGGCTACGCAGCACGAAAGTATGCGAACTGAAATATGAGGCGGACGGGACCATCCGCACCATCGACGGGGGCGGTACGCAGGAAGCTCTTAAACCGCGCGATGCAGTTAGTGCCGCATCTTCGATTTAATGGATCCATGCGATCCGATCTGTCACACCGGCTTAAGTAAGCCGTTATCATAAGCTACACACTCTGCGCACTTGTAAGGAAAAGGGGACGAATGGAACATTTTCATCAAAAACTGTCGTTTCGTGAAAAAGTGGGATACAGCCTGGGCGACGGCGCCGCCAACCTGGTTTTCCAGGTGCTCATGGCCTATCAGTTCATGTTCTTCACGAAGATTCTGGGACTCAGTCCGACGGCTGCAGGCTGGCTGTTCCTGATCGGCCGCTTTTTCGATGCGTTTACCGACCCGGCCATGGGATTCATTGCAGACCGCACCAAAACCCGCTGGGGCCGCTTTCGTCCCTGGCTGATCTGGTCCGCCCTGCCGTTTGCCGGGATTTTCTGGCTGACCTTCACGAGCCCGGGGTGGTCGCCGACCGGCCAGATGGTCTATGCCTACATCATGTATTTCCTGCTCATGGCCGTCTACACCGTCAATAACGTGCCGTACTGCGCGCTGAACGGGGTTATGACCGGCGATGTCGATGAGCGCACCAGCCTCTCCACTTTCCGTTTTGTCTGTGTAACCATTATCACATTCATTGTGCAGGGGATGACTCTCCCGTTCGTGGATAAGTTCGGTCAGGGCAACGATGCCAAAGGCTGGTCGATCACGATGGGCGTCTTCGCCCTCGTCACCATTGTCCTGTTTGTGATCTGCTTTTTCTCGGTCCGGGAACGGGTTGCTCCCGATCCCAACCAGCAGTCGTCTGCCCGCCAGGATATGCTGGACACCTTCAAGAACCGGCCCTGGGTCATTCTTTTCTGTGCCACGCTGATGATTTTCATCATGCTGGTGGTGCGCGGCGGATCCATGCCCGTCTTCATGGAGCAGATTGCGGACCGGCAGGCGCTGGCTGACTTTATCGGCGGCCTGGGGCTGCAAAGCGTCGAAGGGGTGCCTCCGGCCGGATTTGCGAAGGTACTGAATGTGTTCGGCTATCTGCTGAAACCGGACCTTTCGAACGTGCCCGGCGTGGCCTACGGCCTGTTCGGGATGCTGGGGACACTGACGATGGTCATCGGGGTTCTGAGTTCCAAGCCGCTCTCCAAGCTGTTCGGCAAACGGATGGTCTTCGTGGGTTCGCTGACCGTGACGACCTTGGTTACCGCGTGGCTCTTTTTTATTCCGTCCACGGCCGTGCGCTCCATGATGTGGCAGAGTGCCCTGTGGGGGTTGGCCTACGGACCCGCTGTTCCGCTGCTTTGGTCGATGATTGCCGATACCGCCGACTATTCCGAATGGAAAACCGGTCGACGGGCTACCGGGTTCACCTTTGCCGGCGTCGTCTTCGCCCTTAAGTTCGGGCTGGGCATCGGCGGCTTTATCCAGGGCTGGATCCTCGGCATGTACGGGTTTGACGGGGCGGAAGGCGCTGTTCTCACCGAGAAGGCGGCTACCGGCATACGCGTGGCCGCATCCACGGCGCCGGCCGTTTTCATAGTCATTGCCGTCATTATCCTGCTCTTCTATCCGATCTCGAAGGAACTGAACTACCGCATCGGTGACGAGCTTGCGCAGCGCCGGAGGGATCGGAACGATCCATCAACCAACGATCAGGACGGCGTGCGGTCAGACGGCTGATCAGTACCCGTCTGAAGACGGAGATAGAGCGATGAGATGTATAGGCGCAGGACTGATTTTGTTACTATCTTGCAGCATTTGCTACACCGATTCAAAGCCGTTGAAGGACGTGTATGATCGCGACTTCCAGATTGGTGCTGCGCTGGGGGAGCGCTATTTGTATGAACCCTATGGGCAGAATGAAAAGGCGTTGCGTCTGCTGGCGAGGGAATTCAACTGCGTGACCTCCGAAAACCTGATGAAGCCGGCTTCGTTGCGTCCCGGGCCGGGTGAATTCAATTTTGACCGAGCCGACCAGTTTGTGAAACTGGCTAAAAAGCTGGATCTGGATGTTGTCGGACATGTACTGGTTTGGCATTCCCAGACCCCGGATTGGTTTTTTGAGGATGATGAAGGCCGTCCGCTTTCGCGCGAGGAGCTTATCGATCGGATGGAAGAGCATATCCACAAAGTCGTGAGGCGATACAAGGGTCATGTAAAATACTGGGATGTCGTAAACGAGGCGGTGGACATCATCCGTGTTGAGGATCCGGATAATCCGGTCAATCCGGACGGTTCGCCGCGAAAGATTCCCAAGGCCATCTTTCGCAAATCGAAATGGTTGGAGATCGTTGGTGAGGATTTTATTGAACTTGCATTCCGGTTTGCCTACGAAGCCGATCCGAATGCCATCCTGATCTACAATGACTATGGGATGACGGATCCGGTCAAGGTGGATTTCGTGGTAAAAAACATCGTCCGTCCCCTGAAGCGCAAAGGGGTCCGTATCCACGCCGTCGGCATGCAGGGCCACTGGCATTTGGAATCGCCCAGCCTGGAGCAAATTGAAGAGTCCATCGAGAAACTGGCCGCTGCCAAGGTGAAGGTCCATATTACAGAACTGGATTTGAGTGTCCTGCCTTTGGCTTATGGCTACACGGGAGCGGATATCAGCCAGCGCTATGAGCTGCAGGACGAGCTCAATCCGTATCGTGACGCTATACCGGACGAAGTACTCAAACAGCAGGCCGAACGTTATCGGGAAATATTCGATATCTTCGAATCCAATCGACGTGATGTGGAGCGCGTGACCTTCTGGGGCATCTGTGACGGAGATTCATGGAAGAACGGATTTCCAGTACGGGGCCGTACCGATTATCCATTACTGTTCGACCGCAACTATGAACCCAAACCGGCCTACGATGCATTGCAATAGAGCCGTCCGGAGCCAGGCAATTATGCGGATCAATGGTTAATAATGGAAGAGTTCGTTAAGAAAGCCAAAGGTATCGCGCATTAACAGCAAGGATGACGTAATTAAAAATGAAACTGATCAATATTTTGTTTTCGCTTATTTTCACCGTGTTGCTCTGCGGATGCAATGCGCTCAAGCCGAAATCTCTGGCCGAGGTCTATCAGGATAGTTTTCTGATTGGTACGGCCCTCGGCAGCGAAGGGGGCGGGTCTCGGTCGGTTATTCCGATGCGCAGGAATACGCGGGAGCTGGAGATGATTGAAACGCATTTCAATGCCGTGACAGCGGAAAATCTCATGAAGTGGCGCTATCTCCAGCCCCAGCAAGGGCAGTATAATTTTGTCCAGGCCGATGAATTCATGGCCTATGCCGAAACGCACGGAATGACCGTGGTGGGGCATACGCTGGTATGGCATTCGCAGGCGCCGCGATGGCTGTTCCGGGATGAAAACGGAGAGCCGGTTTCGCGTGAGGTGCTCATTGAACGTATGCGTGACCATATTCACACGGTGGTGGGGCGCTACAAGGGACGAATCAGATACTGGGACGTGGTGAATGAAGCGGTCGATACGCGTATGGTGGAAGATGATTCGCTTCCGCCGGACGAAGATGGAAATCCGCAAGAGAAACGCATTGCTTTCTACCGGGAATCGCCGTGGTTGAAAATCATCGGGCCGGAATATATCGAAATGGCATTCCGGTATGCCCACGAGGCCGATCCCGATGCCATTCTGCTCTACAATGATTTCAGCATGACCGACATTGAAAAAACGGAGTTCGTGGCGCAAATGGTACGTAAGCTCAAGGCCAAGGGCGTTCCGGTTCATGGAGTAGGCATGCAAGGGCATTGGCACCTGGAGTATCCATCCCGTAACGAACTGCAGGATGCCATTGATGTGTTGGTCGACTGCGGGGTCAGAGTGAGCATTACCGAGCTCGATGTCGGCGTGCTGCCACGCAATGAAAACCACCGCGGTGCGAACATCAGCGATCAGGCGCAGTATCGGGAAGAACTCAACCCCTACACCGAGGGATTGCCTGCGGATGTTGAACGGGCGCAGATAGATAAATATCGCATGCTATTCGAAGTATTTCTTGCGAACAGCCGGCACATTGACCGGGTCACGTTTTGGGGGGTATCCGACTTATACTCTTGGAAGAATGGTTTTCCAGTTCGTGGGCGAACCGACTATCCGCTGCTTTTTGATCGTCAAATGCAACCGAAGGCGGTTGTTGACATGCTGCGTACTCTCCCAGGACAGAAAGATTGAAGCGGCCCGGCATTTCATATCGATGCTTCACTCGCCCTAAATGACCGGTAGCGAGACCTTTATGTTCATTCAAGCTTGTGGGATTCAGAAAACAATATTCTGGGTTCACGAACACTGATTGATCTGTATCGTATTGTGTCTTACTTTGTTATTGGTTTAAGACGGCTTGGCTGTGCGCTCAGTCCATTTTCGGGCTGGTATGTCGCATGCCCGAAGGCTGTTCATAATCCCTCTGAGGAGGGTGCGGAATAACAATTTAAGTGAGGTCATGAAGTTATGCGCTCGATCGTAGAGGTTCCTACGTTTCATATTTTGCGTTCATCCGGTGAGACGCAGACATCTAACACCAGATCGGCCATCTGTCTTGTGGAGGCAAAGCCGCATACCTCGGAGGTTGAAAGTCAACTGTGGGAAGCGTATCAGTGGAAAGACGATGTCACGTTGCGATGTGCGGTGCTTGATGCCAGCGGAAGCATTGAAAATGTAAGATATGACAGGGCCGGTGAGAAGATTTACACGTTGAAGGTCGACGGATTAACCTGTCGGAATTAGAGTGTGATGACACGGCTGATTGAATGGGCCGGATGCGTATCGCCGATAAGACTCCGATGCGTGGACGCTTATTAATGGGTGAGGGGACGGAACCAACCCTTGTACTCGAGCTGTATATGCAATGCCTCTGAAACGAAGGGGGTTGCATATACGGCGCAAGCTTTAAACGCATGTTGTTCAACGAAAGCAGTGACGGTCGCAGAGTGGATGAAATTGATTCTTGCATGGAAGAGCAAACTGGTTGAAATCGAGGGACGCGCGGTTACGGCATGATCTCATGATCTGTGCAGATCAAGGGGTTTCATAAAACCGGATGATTGGGACGTGAAGGTACGTCTTTGTCCTTCAAGCCCAAAGAGTCGAAGTATACGGAATGAACATCGCATCAGGCCATTAGCATGAGCGATCTGGCAAGGAGATATAATGTTGGAGAAGCTTGTTTCATCAGTGGGAATTTTTTCTATGCTTGGTGTGTTGATGTGGTGTCCGCCGGAGTGTTGGGGGGCGCCTTCTGGCGGACCCTATGGACCAATTGGGCAGAAGTATGAGATCCCGACTGATGCTGGGCGCGTCTTTTATGTTTCGCCGGATGGACATCACGGGGCTGATGGCCTTGACATCGACCGGCCCATATCCCTCGAAGCCGCCATCCGCAACGCCGAGACCGGGGATGTGATCATCCTGAGGGGCGGTGTCTACCGCACCGGGGATCTGCATTTTAATCAGGGTATTACCTTACAACCCTATCTTGAAGAAGCGCCGGTCCTGAAAGGATCTCGCGTGGCCACGGACTGGGAGTCTCTTCCCGGCCGCCTCTGGCGAACCCGTTGGGAATCGCTCTTTCCGCTTGCCCCCCAGCCCTGGTGGGTCGGTAGGCGCTATCTGCGAAATACGCCGGCTTATATGTTCAACAACGATATGGTATTCATCGATGGAAAGTTGCTTGAAACTCGCGGATATCCGGCTGAACTGGACGAAAACTCGTTTTGCATCGATTATGATGAAGGCTATGTTTACATAGGTTCCGACCCGCAGGATCACATGGTGGAAATCACCGCATTTGACAATGCGCTCACCCGGACCATTGAAGAGATCAACGGGCGGGCTCCCGATACAAAGGGGCCGGTGATCCGCGGCATTACATTCACGCAGTATGCCTATCGCGCCATTGAAATCGAGGGATACGATCCTGAGGGGCTGTCCCCGGAAGAGAGCCACGGCAATGATGTCATTGGCACCGTGCTGGAGCACTGCACCATCAGCTACTGTTCGCGCGTAGCCGCCTACCTGCGCGGCGATCACATGGTGATCCGGCACAACCTGATCTCCGATACCGCCACCGAAGGACTTTTCATTCTCGCTTCCGATGATGTGCTCCTCGAAAAGAATATCGTCACTCGCAATAATGAGGAAGGGCTGCAGGGCTACTATGCAACGGCCGTGAAAATATTCAACCAATGTTACCGGGTTATCTGCCGGGATAACCTGATCATCGACAACAAAGACTCCTGCGGCATCTGGTATGATGTCGGCAACGTCGACGGTGTCGTGGTCGGCAACTGGATCGAGAACACGGACAACGGATTCTTTTTCGAAATTTCAAAAGGAATCGTATGTGCCGGGAATGTGTTCGTGAATTGCGGTACGGGGACCAAGGTGCTGAACAGTTCGGGGGCGAAGGTATACCAGAATACCTATGTAAACTCGCGGGCCGCTTTTGACCGGGATACCCGTGGTGACGGAAACGATCACTTTGGCTGGCATCCTTCAACCGGTCCCGGGGTGGAGGAGCGTCATGGGCATGAATTCGGAAATAACCTGCTGGTGGCCTATCCCGACTTCAGGTCCCCGATGTTCCATGTCGGACAGCACCGCGACCTGGCCGAGCGGCTGACCGAACCCATGTTCGACTATTCGGATCATAATGTGTATGTCTGGGGACGCGCATGCAGTCCTCCGGACCGTCCGTCCGCCTATGCCCTGTGCCGGATGGACGATCAACGCGGTCCCGACCTGATCGACTGGGCACCGGTTGCTGGAGAGGGTGATGAACGGTCCCGCAGGTTTGAAACCCTGGCTGATTTTCAGGCGCTGGGGCTCGGTTTTGAGCAGGGAAGTTCGGCGTTCCTTGCCTATGATGGACCCTTATTCCAGGGACGCATGCTTGGGAATTATCGAGTGTATTCATCTTTTTTACAACAGGTGGATGTCGGTCCATTGCCGGATGAAGTAACGGCGGTGATGCCCGGAATTGATCCGCAGGCAGCCATCCCCGGCGCATTTCCTCATGCGGAATAGTGGGTGGGAAACAGAATGCGGGGTCAGGCTGTCACCGGTCCTTTGGGCTCCCCACGGCAGCAGGGTTGTTGTCCGGATACTCCGGTGTTCGGGGTATACGGACTTCGGGAGTCTGCTTAAAAAATAGATGGCCGGTTTTTCTGGCATACGGCGCCTTTATGAAAAGAATCCATATGTGCGGCTGTCCTGGTTTGTATCCCCGCAGATCCGAATCAGGTAATGGTCCTGTATTGTGAAACACATGTTCGAACAAAGAAGCCCTGTAAAGAGGCCTTATAAGCTGGAATGAAGGAAGATCAAGGAGAGAGTTGCATGAAAACACACCATGTCGCGTGCGGCGTTGCCGCATTATGCGCTGCTACAACTTCGCTGGGAGCCACGCCGGTGGCATTCGACTATTTGGACTATAGCGGGGTGGACACATTCTATGAAGCGGCTGACATTGGGAAAGACGAATACTACAACCCGATTCTTGCCGGCTTTTATCCGGACCCCAGTATCTGCCGGGTCGGCGAGGACTATTATCTGGTCAATTCAACCTTTGAATATTTTCCGGGTCTACCGATCTTCCACAGCACCGATTTGGTGAACTGGGAGCAGATCGGCAATGTCATCCATCGGCCCGAACAGCTCGATTACAAGGCCCCGAACATGAGTGCTGGTCTCTATGCCCCGGCTATTGAATACTACGAAGGCACCTTCTATGTAATCTGCACCATGATCGAAGGACCCGGAAATTTCCTGGTCACGGCGACTGATCCGGCCGGACCGTGGTCCGATCCTGTTCCACTGGATTTCAGCGGGATTGATCCATCCCTGTTCTTCGATGATGATGGACGTGTCTGGGTGGTGAATAACGACGATCCTGAGGGTGAGCCTCAGTATGAAGGCCATCGTGCTGTACGGATTCAGGAATATGATCCGGAAAAGCAGAAGATGGTCGGACCGCGGCCGGTGATGATCAATGGCGGGGTGGATCTTTCCGAGAAGCCGATCTGGATCGAGGGTCCCCATATCTACAAGCACAACGGATGGTATTATCTCTGCTGCGCTGAAGGCGGTACCTGGACGGACCATCGACAGGTGATTTTCCGCAGCAAAAAAGTGGACGGGCCCTACGAACCGTGGGACCAGAATCCCATCCTGACCCAGCGCAATCTGGACAGCAACGTCGAGGGGGCGATCACCTGCACGGGCCATGCCGACTTGATTGTCGGGCCGGACGGCAAATGGTGGGCTGTCTTTCTGGCGGTACGCCCTTACGACGGCGAGCATTCGGCGATGGGCCGAGAAACCTTCATGCTGCCGGTGGAATGGACCGATGACGGCTGGCCGCATATCCTGTCGCACGGCGAGCGGGTTCCGCGGGTGGTTCAGGCCCCGGAAGGCGTCCGGTTCGGTAAGGCGAAAACGCCGATGACCGGCACCTTCGGATGGCGCGAAAAGTTCAGCGGGGATGAACTTTCTCCGGCATGGATCATGTTCCGCGAGCCGACCGAAACGTGGTGGAAGCTGGACGGCGGCAAGCTGGAGGTTACGCCGCGTGCGGTCAACCTTCATTCGGGAACGGAAAACCCCAGCTATGTAGGCCGCCGCGTTCAGCATAATATCTACACCGCCAAGACGAAACTGGAAATTCCAGAGGACGAAGGGGTCTCCGCCGGGCTGGTGCTCTTCATGAATGAACGATACCACTATTTCCTCGCCGTGAAGCGTGATGGAGGGAAGGCGCGTATCTATCTTGAACGCGTGGAAGGCGGCCAGGTTGAGGAAGTCGCATCCGCCGAGCTGAAGGAGTCCGGAAAGGTCTCGCTGGAGATCGATGTCAACGAAGCGAAGGGCTCCTTCCGCTACAAACAGGGGTTGTTTGGGTGGAATTCCCTGATTGAAGATGTCGATGCAAAGATCATTACTTCCAGTGTTCCGGACTCGAGCACCATGTTTATCGGTGCAACGATTGGGCCGCACGCCCGAATTGATCAATAATCGGATGTGGAGGCGCACAGCATGAGACGGTATAATTTGATGGGATGGAAGCGGGGAGAGCTTGCAGTCATGCTGCGGTTCATGCTTCCGGGTTTTATCGCGTTATCCTGGGCTCTGGCAGCCGGAGCAGGAACCGATACAGACAACCCTTTGCTGCTTTGGTACGACCGGCCTGCAACGCGTTGGGAAGAGGCGCTGCCGGTCGGCAACGGCCGCATCAGTGCCATGGTTTTCGGGACGGTCGAAAACGAACGGTTGCAGCTCAACGAGGACTCCTTATGGGCCGGCAGCCCCTACGATCCGGTAAATCCTCAGGCAAAGGATGCCCTGCCGCAGGTTCGTGAACTGGTGTTCGAGGGAAAGTACTCCGAAGCAGCCGGCCTGATCGATGCCAAGGTGCTTGCACAGCCGCGCGGTCAACTGCCGTATCAGACCGTGGGCGACCTGATGCTGTCATTCGACGATTCCGCCAGTGTGCAGAACTATCGCCGCGAACTGGATCTCGATACGGCGACGGCGACGACGCGCTACTCGAAAGACGACGTATCGTTTACGCGCACCGTTTTTGCCAGTGCGCCGGATGATGTGATCGTCGTCCGCCTAACAGCGGACAAACCGGGGCAGATCTCCTTCCGGGCGGGCATGCAGACGCCGATGAATGCGCAGGTAAAGACAGAAGGCCAGGACACGCTGGTCATGGACGGTATGGGCGGCGACGCTCAGGGTATCCAGGGCGAGATCAAGTATCAGGCCCGCGTCCGCATTCTCGCCAAGGGCGGGCAGACGAAAGCCGACGGTGATGCTATCCGTGTGACCGATGCGGATGAAGTCACGCTGTTGATCGCGGCGGCCACCAGTTATGTCAACTTTGACGACGTGAGTGGAGATCCGGAAAAGGCCGTGAAAGCGGCACTGTCCGCTGCCGCAGGCAAGTCTGCGGAACAGCTGCACAAAGCCCATTTGGTCGACTACCAGGCGTTGTTTCATCGCGTGAAACTGGATCTTGGGCAGACCGCAGCCATTAACCTGCCGACTCATGAGCGTATCGCTAAATTCGCGGAAGGCAACGACCCGCAGCTTGCCGCCCTCTACTACCAGTTCGGCCGCTACCTGATGATCAGCAGTTCGCGACCGGGCTGCCAGCCGGCGAACCTGCAGGGCGTCTGGAATGCGGGTACGAATCCCCCATGGCAGAGTAAATATACCATAAATATCAATACGGAAATGAATTACTGGCCGGCCGAATCAGGAAACCTGGCCGAGTGCGTCGATCCGCTGATTGCGATGGTCAAGGATCTGACGGTGACGGGCGGACGCACGGCGAAGGAAATGTATGGCGCCCGCGGCTGGGTGGTGCACCACAACACCGATCTTTGGCGGGCGAGCGCTCCGATCGATGGCGCGAACTGGGGCATGTGGCCGATGGGCGGCGCGTGGCTCTGCCTGCATTTGTGGGACCGGTTCGAATACTGCGGCGACAAGACCTACCTGGCTGAAATCTACCCGATTCTGAAAAGCGCTTCCGAATTTTTCCTCGATACGTTGCAGGAACATCCGGAGCATGGATGGCTTGTGACCAATCCCTCGGTTTCGCCGGAACTGGTCCATCCCAGGGGGTCGGCGGTGTGTGCCGGACCGACGATGGACATGCAGATTCTGCGCGACCTGTTTGCCAATACGATCAAGAGCGCCAAGCTGCTTGGCGTGGACAAGGGTTTCCAGCAGAAGCTGGCCGATACCCGGGGGCGGCTCGCCCCCAACCAGATCGGCGAGGCCGGGCAGTTGCAGGAGTGGCTGCAGGATTGGGACATGCAGGTCGGCGACAAGCATCACCGGCATGTATCTCATCTGTATGGTCTCTATCCCGGCCGCGATATTCATCGTCGCGATACACCAAAGCTCGCGGCAGCCGTGAAGAAGTCGCTTGAAATGCGCGGCGACAAGGCCACCGGCTGGGCGACCGCCTGGCGCATGGCGCTCTGGACCCACCTGGCCGACGGCGATCACGCCTATCGGATTCTTCAATATCTCATCAGCTCCGAACTTACCTATCCGAATATGTTCGATGCGCATCCGCCGTTCCAGATCGATGGTAACTTTGGCGGTGCGGCATCCATTGCGGACATGCTGGTGCAGAGCCGCCTGGGCCAGGTTGATGACGCGCTGACTCCGGTGCTGTCGCCGGAGATTGAACTGTTGCCGGCCCTGCCGTCGGCATGGCCGGACGGAAGTGTGAAAGGGTTGCGGGCTCGCGGCGGATTCGAGGTGGATGTGGCGTGGAAGGACGGCAAGCTGACTGAAGCCGTCATTCGTTCCATCAACGGCCGCAAGGCTGCACTACGCTGCGGTACGAAGACGAAGGAGATACAACTGCAACCGGGCGAGACCTATCGCTGGAACGGGAGGTAATCATGAACAACAAGGGCGTCATACGTCGATATGGGTTGGCCGCAATTCTGGCCGTTACGGGCTTAATGGCTATGGCAGATGAACCGCGCATTGAGCGCGATCGTTCAATCGAACTTGGCCCCGACGACAAACCCGCGTTTGTCGAGCCGCCGGCGGGATTCGATATGCCGCGTGAAGGCATTCCGCACGGTAAGCTGGAAATGATCGAATATGAATCGGAGACGGTTGGCACGACTCGCAGGATGCAGGTCTACACGCCGCCGGGCTATTCGAAAGGGAAGAAGTATCCCGTTCTCTATCTGCTGCATGGGATCGGAGGCGATGAAACCGAATGGCAGCGTTTTGCCCGTCCGGAAATCCTGCTGGACAACCTGATAGCCGACGGCAAGGCCGTGCCGATGATTGTGGTCATGCCGAACGGCCGCGCACAGAAGAATGACCGGGCCGAAGGGGATGTATTTGCCAGTGCACCGGCTTTTGCAAAGTTCGAAGGCGACCTGCTCAATGATGTCATCCCTGCGATTGAGAATCGATACAGTACCTATACCGACCGGGAGCACCGCGCATTGGCCGGACTGTCCATGGGGGGAGGACAGACCTTTAATTTCGGGTTGTCCCACCTGGATACGTTTGCGTGGCTGGGTGCTTTTTCCGCTGCGCCGAACACCCAGAGTCCGGAGGAGCTTGTGCCGGATCAGAAGAAAGCGAAGAAGCAGCTGGAACTGCTCATGATTTCCTGCGGAAACCAGGATGGACTCATGCGAATAAGCCAGCAGATGCATCGCTATCTCAAGGAGAACGATGTGCCGCACATCTGGCACGTGGATGGGAACGGGCACGATGCAACCCATTGGAAGAACAGTCTGTACCACTTTGTTCAACGCATCTTCCAATGATTCCGTAAACCTTAACAGTAAAGAGAAAAGCTATGGCTATAAACAGAATCAAGCCCATGTCGATCACAACAAAAATCGGGTATATGATTCGGAGGGCACATCGCGGTTTTGCAGCGCGTACCGTACTGTCGACTGTCGCATTCCTGCTGCTTTTTACGGCATCCCTTCAAGCCCAGCAGGTCAAGAGTCCCGACGGGGCCATTGAAGTTCTATTTCATCTCGACTCGGGAACACCGAGTTACGAGGTAACACTCAACGGCAATACAGTGCTCGAACCCTCGCCGCTCGGTCTGGAAACCAGCATCGGAAGCTTTGCGGAAGGACTCAAGCTCGAGGATTCTTCGGTTCGAAAGGTTGAAGAGGACTATGTTCTGCCATACGGCAAGGTGCGCGATGTCCATTACGAAGCCAACGAGTTGACCGTGCGTCTGAGCAACAGCAACAACGATGCACTCGATACCGTATTCCGGGTAAGCAATCGCGATGTGGCTTTTTCATATCGGATCGCTGCGCGCGATAAATTCCGGGTTGTCATCGAGAAAGAGCTCAGCGGCTTTGATTTTCCGAAGTCGACCACGGTTTTCGCCACGCCGCAGGCGGCTTGGGGCGGTGGATTTGCCAAAACAAAACCCAGCTATGAAGAGGGGTACATCATCGATGAGCCGGTCGGGACCAAATCCTGGACGGGCCTGGGGTTTACATTCCCCGCACTCTTTAAGTTGGGCGATGACGGCTGGGTGCTCGTTTCCGAAACCGGGACATCCGGGAAATATGCCGGCTGCAAGCTGAGTGACCCCACCGCGGACGGTCTCTATACCGTCTCGTTCCCGGAAGCGGAGGAAAATGCCGGACTGGGGGCTGCCACGGTATCGGGATCGCTGCCGTTCAGCACACCCTGGCGCACCATCACGATCGGTGAAACCCTCGCGGCGATCATCGAAACCACGGTGTCCACCGACTTGGTCGAGCCGCTCTATGAACCGTCGATGGAGTATAAGCCGGGCCGTTCGACCTGGAGTTGGATCCTCTGGCAGGATGCGAGCATGAACGAAAAGGATCAACGCGCCTACATCGATCTGGCTGCGGAGATGGGCTATGAGTATATCCTGATCGACGCGCTCTGGGATCGCAACATCGGCCGGGAAAAGATGGCCGAAATGGTAAAATATGCCAATTCGAAGAACGTGGATGTCCTGCTCTGGTACAACTCCAACGGCTACTGGAACGATGCGCCGCAGTCGCCGCGCAACCGTCTCGACAGTGCGCCGGCGCGCCACAATGAAATGGCGTGGATGAAGTCGATCGGAGTGAAGGGTATGAAAGTCGACTTTTTTGGAGGCGACAAGCAGATGACCATGAAGCTCTACGAGGATATCCTCACCTCCGCCAACGTTTACGGCCTGGTTCTGAACTTCCACGGCGCCACGCTGCCGCGCGGCTGGCAACGCATGTATCCCAACTTCATGACAAGCGAGGCGGTAACGGCCTCCGAGAACCTGGTCTTCTCGCAGGGCTTTGCCGACAGCGAAGCGCGCAACAGCACGATCTTTCCCTTTGTCCGCAATCCGGTTGCACCCATGGATTACGGTCCGATGTTCCTGAACAAGCGGTTCAACCGCAATCCGGACCGAGGCAATATCCGCCGTACAACGGATGCATTTCAGTTAGCCACGACCGTGACCTTCCAGTCGCCGCTTCAGCATTTTGCCCTGACGCCGAACAACCTGGAGGAACAGCCGGACTACGTGATCGATTTTCTCAAGGAGGTTCCTGCGGTCTGGGACGAAACCCGCTATGTGGACGGTTATCCGGGAGAATTCATCGTGCTGGCACGCCGGTCCGGGGAACGTTGGTATATCGCCGCAACCCAGGCAGGCAAGGAAGAGCGGGAGATCACGATTGCGCTCCCCGGCTTCAAAGGCCAGTCGATGGACCTCCTGTATGACAAAGCAGACCGTATGGCGGGACATAAAAAGATCCGGGTCGGTAGTGACGGGAAAATAACCCTCACACTGGCGGGTGGCGGCGGAGCCGTACTCGTGTCCAATCCGTAACCAAAGACCAGGAGATGCTCATGAATCGATGGCCCAAAGGCTATAGGCTTCTTTGCTCCGGACTGCTGTTGATGACCGGGACACTGGTGCATGCAGAACCGGCGCGTCTGGCAGTGCAGGTGGATGGCGGAAAACCGATCAGCCCCGATCTGGTCGGGGTTTTCTTTGAGGACCTCAACTATGCCGCCGACGGCGGTATCTATGCCGAGCTGGTGCAGAACCGTTCGTTTCAGTACAGCCCGACCGAACAGCCTGATTGGCATCCCCTGAAGTTCTGGGATCTCGAACAGCGCGGAGACGGGCGCGGCCATGTAAACGTTGCGGACATGCGGCCGATTCACCCCAACAACACGCTCTATGCCATCCTGACCGTCAATACACCGGGCGATGGTGTGGGCATCGTCAACGGCGGCTTCGACGGCATTCCCGTCAAGGAAGGCGAAGGATACAATGCGTCGTTCTGGGCCTATCAGGCCTTCATGGGACAGATGTGGGGCCGAGGCGACAACAGCAAGCCGATGCCGGTTACCTTGCGTCTGGAAAGTAAGGACGGGAAGGTGCTGGCTGAAACGTCGTTCGATGTGAAGGGACGCACTTGGACGCAATACCGCGCCGAGCTGGTGCCGACCCAAACGGTAAAGGATGCCCGGCTGGTTCTGCTGGCGCATGAACAGGGCGGAATCTGTCTGGATATGATTTCGCTCTTTCCAGAGAATACCTTCAGGAACCGCCCTAACGGTCTGCGGGCCGACATTGCGCAAGCCATCGCCGACATTCAGCCGAAGTTTGTCCGCTTTCCCGGCGGCTGTCTGGTACATGGCGGCGGCATCCACCAATACTACGACTGGAAGGACAGCGTGGGCCCGGTGGAACAGCGGAAATCGGAGCGCAACTCCTGGGGATACAGCCAGACCAAGGGCTTTGGCTATTACGAGTTTTTTCAGTTCTGCGAGGATATCGATGCCATTCCTCTTCCGGTAGTAACTGCCGGCGTCTGCTGCCAGCATGCCGGCAGCTCGCCGAATCGCGGCCAGGAGGGGCTGCCGATGGATGAAATGCCGGATTATGTGCAGGATGTGCTCGACCTGATCGAATGGGCGAATGGACCGGCCGACTCGGAGTGGGGCTCCGTGCGTGCCGCCGCCGGGCACCCCGAGCCGTTCGACCTGAAATATCTGGGCGTCGGCAATGAAGATGCCATTACGCCGATCTTCAGGGAACGCTTCAGGATGATCTACGAGGTGCTGAAGGAAAAGCATCCGGAAATCGTGGTCATTGGCACGGTTGGTCCGTTTGCCAGTGGTGCGGATTATGACAACGGCTGGGCATTCGCCAATGAGCTCGGGCTGGAGATGGTGGATGAGCACTACTACGTCAGCCCTCAGTGGTTCTGGGACAACCTGGAACGGTACGATACCTACGACCGCTCCAAGGCCAAAGTCTATGTGGGCGAATATGCGGCGCACGACCGCGGCAAGCGCAACACGCTCCGCTCCGCCATCGCCGAGGCGGCCGGTCTGACCGGTTTCGAGCGCAACGGCGACATCGTCCATTTTACCTCCTATGCGCCGTTGCTGGCGCGGCGCGGCCACACCCAGTGGACGCCGGACCTGATCTATTTTTCCGGCACCGAGGTTTTCCTTACGCCGAACTATTATGTGCAGCAGCTGTTCGGGCAAAACGCCGGTGACAGCGTGCTGGCTGCAACGCTTGATGTTGATGCAGATAAAAAGCTGACCGCTTCGGTCGTGCGCGATTCCGTATCCGGCGACCTGATCATCAAGCTGGTCAACGGGGATGATGTGGCCATGCCGGTCGATGTCAGCCTGTCGGGCATTCCGTCTGGCTCAAGGTTCGAGGCGGTCCGGACGGTGCTGACCGGGCCCAGTGCGGATGCCGAGAATGAGGACGGCAAGACACCGGTGGTGAAGCCGGTGAGTGAAACGCTTAAGCTTAAGACGACGTTTGCCTATGAGGCTCCGGCCAACTCGCTGACGGTCTTCCGGCTTCAGTATTAGGATTCATCCAGGATACAGGATAGCATGAATAGAGTGAAACTATGGGTTGCGGCGTTGGCAGGTATCGGTTTTATGGCCGCTGCATCGGCGGATAAAGCGCAGAATCCCATCATCTGGGCCGATGTGCCGGATGTTTCGACCATTCGTGTGGGTGATACCTACTACATGAGCAGCACGACCATGCACATGAGTCCGGGGGTGCCGATCATGAAGTCGAAGGACCTGGTCAACTGGGAGATGGCCGGCTACGCCTACGACCGGCTGGTGGAAAACGACCGGATGAATCTTGAGAACGGGAAGGATGCCTACGGCAAGGGAACGTGGGCGAGCAGCCTGCGCTACCACAACGGGACCTTTTATGTTTCGACCTTCTCCGCCACTTCGGGCAAGACGCATGTCTATTCCACGAAGGATGTCGAAAAAGGACCCTGGAAATCGGTTTCCTTCGATCCCGTGCTGCATGACAACTCGCTTTTTTTCGATGATGACGGTCGCGTCTACATGATCTATGGCAGTGGTGAAATCACACTCGTCGAACTGCTGCCCGATGCTTCCGGCATCAAGCCCGGCGGCGTGAACAAAGTGATCATCGAGAATACGAACCTGCTGTTCGGCGAGAGCGAGGTCGGCGGCCTGCCGGGCGAAGGCTCGCAGATTTACAAGGTCAACGGCAAATATTATCTGTTCAACATCGGCTCCCCGAAGAGCCGTTGGTCGCGGACGGTGCTGATTCATCGGGCCGACCATATCGAGGGGCCGTATGAAGGGCGTGTGGCGCTGGAGGATCGGCACATTGCTCAGGGCGGTCTCGTCGATACACCCGACGGCGAATGGTACGCCACGCTGTTCGGGGATCGCGGGGCGGTGGGCCGCATTCCATATCTTGTGCCGGTGAAGTGGGAAGACGGGTGGCCCGTCCTGGGCGTGAATGGAAAGGTGCCGGACACGCTTGATATCGAGGATACACAACCGGGTCTTCAGGGCATTGTAGCAGATGATGACTTTGAGCGCGCGCCCGGCGACCCGAAGCTGCCGCTGGTCTGGCAGTGGAACCACAACCCGGTCAACGCGCATTGGGATATCCTGCAAAACCCGGGACGTCTACGTATTTCCACCGGTCGACTCGACCCCAACGTTCTGCATGCCCGCAATACCTTGACGCAACGCACCTTCGGTCCCGCATGTTCAGCCACGACCCGACTGGATGTCCGTGGCATGAATAACGGTGATGCCGCCGGCCTGATTGCGCTGCAAAACCGGTACGGCTATGTCGGGGTGAAGATGGAGGGCGGAAAAAAGTCGCTTGTCATGGTCCGCGCGAAGCTCGATGCCGATCTGGGCGAAGGCAAGCAGTCTATTGTCATGGTGAACAGTTTGAGTTCCGGTTTCGAGGAGCTCGAAAGCGTTCCGCTCGGGCAGGAAACGGTCTGCTTACGAATCGACTGCGATTTCCAGACGGACAAGGCCAGCTTCTACTACAGTCTCGATGGGAAGGAGTGGAAGGAGATCGGCGACCCGGTTCAGATGGTCTACACCTTCACTAAGCATTTCATGGGCTACCGCTTCGGGTTGTTTAACTATGCCACCGCAACCGCAGGGGGATTTGTTGATTTTGACTGGTATCGTATCAGCGGCACAAAGGCCAATGGCGATGATGCTTTAAAAGACGATAAGGAGAAGACGGAATGAAGATGAAATTATTTGGCTGGATTGTTGCTGCAACCATCACCGGCGTCGCGGCCGTCCAGGCCGGAAAAGCCACCAATCCCATCATATGGGCGGACGTCCCGGACCCTTCCATGATCCGGGTTGGCGACACCTACTACATGAGCAGCACGACCATGCACATGAGTCCGGGGGTGCCGATCATGAAATCGAAGGATCTGGTGAATTGGGAAATCGTCAACTATGCCTACGACCGACTGGTCGAAAACGACCGGATGAATCTCGAAAACGGGCAAAACGCCTACGGCAAAGGGTCCTGGGCCAGTAGCCTGCGCTATCACAACGGCACCTATTACGTCTCCACCTTTTCCGCGACCTCCGGCAAGACGCATGTCTATTCCACCAAGGATATTGAAAAGGGTCCGTGGAAGGCGGCCTCCTTCAGTCCTGTGCTTCATGACAATTCCCTGTTCTTAGACGACGACGGTCGTGTGTACATGATTTACGGCGGTGGTAGAATCGGTATCCGGGAACTGACCGCCGATGCATCCGACGTCAAGTCCGGCGGAGTGGACGAGGTGCTCATCGAAAATGCGAATCTGTTGTTCGGTGAGAACGAAGTGGGCGGGCTCTCTGCCGAGGGTGCTCAGCTTTTCAAGGTCGACGGGAAGTATTATCTCTTCCTGATCGGATCGCCCCGGAGCCGCTGGTCCCGGACCGTGCTGCTTCACCGGGCCGACCGGATTACAGGGCCCTATGAAGGGCATATCGGTCTTGAAGATCGCGGTATTGCTCAGGGCGGGCTCATCGATACGCCGGACGGGGAGTGGTATGCCTATCTGTTCGGGGATCGAGGCGCCGTTGGCCGCATTCCCTATCTCACGCCGGTAGAATGGAAAGACGGCTGGCCCGTAATCTCCAAGGTGCCTGAAACCCTGGACCTGCCCGATAACAAGGACGGCATTTTCGGGATTGTTGCGACCGATGAATTTGAACGCAGACCCGGCGATCCGAAACTGCCGCTGGCATGGCAGTGGAATCACAATCCCGATCATGATAACTGGGCCATTCTTCAGAATCCCGGTCGGCTGCGCATTACGACCGGACGGGTCGACGAGGATGTGCTGCAGGCGCGAAACATGCTCACGCAACGGACCTTCGGGCCGGTCAGCTCTGCATCAACCTGCGTAAACGTCAGCAACATGAAGGACGGCGATGTGGCCGGGCTGATTGCGTTGCAGTACAAATACGGGTACGTCGGTGTCAAGGCGGACGGCGGCAGTAAATCGATCGTCATGGTCAGCGCTCAAAGCGGTTCACCCTCGGAAATAGAGTCGATTCCTCTCAAGCAGAAGGTGGTCTACTTCAAGATCGACTGCGATTTCCGCAATCAGACGGACCGGGCGTATTTCTACTACAGCCTGGACGGGAAAAAGTGGACGAAAATCGGCGACCCCTTGAAGATGTCCTACGACCTCAAGCATTTCATGGGGTACCGTTTCGGCCTGTTCAACTATGCGACGGAGAATAAGGGCGGCTATGTTGAGTTTGATTATTACCGTGTCAGTGACGAGATCGATGCCGTCAACTAGTGGGTCGGATGGATGCTGCACGATGCCATGAGCTGAGTGGGTATCTTCAAACCTGCACATTTAACTATAAACAGCTCAAGCCGTTTCGGACGGTCCTGATGTAATTGGAAAAGCGCGCGTTAAGGGGCGGCAGGAATCCATATATGAAGAACAGCTTAACCCTCTCGACGCGAATTGTTTTTTCCGGAATTGCGGCGGCATGTCTGACCGTGTGTGCAGCGAGTTCATCCTTTACGGATACCACGCAGCCTAACCGATGGGTTAGTAATGCCGCTATCACCGGTTCTTTTCCGCTGGCGGCCAATGGGACGGCTACTGAACTCTGGTTTGATGCCGGTGATTTTCCGAGTGTGATCCGTGCGGTTGGCGATTTACAGTCTGATATAAATCGTGTCACCGGCCTGACGCCTCGGAGATCAAGCCGTAAAACATCATGCCAGCGGCCGGTTATTATCGGGACGTTGGGCAGAAGTCCGCTGATCGATGCGTTGGTGGCCGATGGCAAGCTGGATTCGTCTAGCGTGAAAGGGAAGTGGGAGAGTTACGTCATTACGGTCATAGACGATCCGGCCCCGGATATGAAGCAGGCACTGGTCATTGCCGGAAGCGACCGGCGCGGGACCATCTATGGAATCTATGAGTTGTCCAAACAGTTGGGCGTCTCGCCCTGGTACTGGTGGGCGGACGTGCCGGTGGTGAAACGCAACGAAGCCCATATTCTCGCGGGCCGTCATGCTTACGGTGAACCTTCGGTAAAATATCGAGGCATTTTCATCAACGACGAGGACTGGGGGCTCAAGCCATGGTCGTCCAGGAACTACGAACCCGAGCTGGGTGACATCGGTCCCAAAACCTATGCCCGGGTGTGCGAGCTGTTGCTTCGT
>JBNKVA010000015.1:0-126424 GCA_050298955.1 Pontiella sp. | reverse complement strand
CGCCGCTCTCATCTAAAACTTCTCTTCCGAAGAATTGAAAAATTAGAATCCCGCTCGACTTGCATGCCTAATCCACGCCGCCAACGTTCGTTCTGAGCCAGGATCAAACTCTCCATCAAATTTTTAAAAAATGATCAGGTTATAATCCTGTTACTATATTATTCGCATATTTAAAACTCGGTCGTCGCCGAAGCGACAATCGACAGTTTCAAAGCATTGGCTATAACAAACCGCACCACTTCTGATTCGAAGCGATGCTTCTTACATGTTGTCATATCTTATGAGTTATTCTGATTTCAAAGAACAAAAATGCTTCAACTTTCAGGCCGTATGTTTCAGCGGCTTTTCCGTTGAAGCGGCGGACAACTTATCAAACACATTGATTGAGTCAACCGCTTTTTGAAAAAAAGTTTTCCAAGAACATTTGTTGGATTCGATGCTCACCGAATTAGGCGGCATTTGTTTCAAACAAGGCGGGCATAGTAGCGATCCATTTGGATCACGCAACCCGAAAGTTCAAGTTTTTTAAGAACACCCTGCTCACCTCGAATTTCACATCATCGGATGCGATCTGTTTGGTTAAGCAGGCGGGCCATAGTAGCGATCGAAATGTTTCAATCAACCCGAAAGTTCAACTTTTTATTAGATGTATCAAAGATCAATGTTTTGCCCTTTCGCAAGGGCTCCCTGCCCGGCCTGCACCGCATGTTTCAGCGATCGGCTTTTGTTGGACAAGGCGGGCCATAGTAGCGATCGAAATTTTTCGATCAACCCGAAAATCAAATTATTTTTACCTGCGTAAAAAAGAACAATTTCTCACCCGCTCTTGCGAGGACACTCTTCGGTTTGCATGAACGGCTAGCAGCTCGTTTTGCGTCGAAGAGGGGGCGCATAGTAGCGATCTGTTTCGATCGCGCAACCCGAAAGTTCATTTAAATTCACTTGGCAAAAAAAGAACAAATTCTGTGCCGCTCTCTCAGCGACCTGCCGTTCATCGAATCGCCTCAAATGCGGCTGATGTGTCGTGAACAGGGGGACGGATAGTAGTCAGATCGCCTTTTCGAGCAACCGTTTTTTTGAATTATTTTTTAGACCCCTCGCAAACCCCTAAAACCACGCATCTTGCACAAGGAAGATTCTGATGCATGGGATGGCATAATGGGCATCAGCAACTCAGATTCGAGGTATTTCCCATCACGTTTTCGTGGTTAGAGCGCCGCACACTCCTACTGAACCGGATTGAAAAGCTGCTGAACCATGCGCATTCGCTGATCGTAAAACGTGACGTATTGATCGAAAGAACCGGAGAATACTTCAAGCTGGTCAGCATCCAGAACCTTGGCCGCTTCCGCCATAACGGACTGCCTCAGGGTCTGTAGCTCGCGGATAAAGGTGTCGATATTCGCCTCCGTAAACCGCGAAAATACCGGCTCGCCGTTTTGTTCGAACTCCACGCTGAACGGATAGGCGCTTATTTTTTCGTGCATGATGGCAATCAGCTCCATGTCCAAGCCACTGTCCAGCGGATGCCCCGACTGGCTCAACCGGTCGCTTACGGAGTTCACGATCGCACGTTCTCCTTCGGTGCGCTCATAATAGTCGAAGTATTCACTATCGGTTGCGTTATTCAGGAACCAGTCGATTTCCTTGTTCATCTCATCGATCCCGGACCCGACCCGCGCCAACAGTTCATTGCGCTCGCCCTCCGACAACATGCCGGTCATCAGCTTCATACCCATCTCAACATGGTACATCTGGCGGGCCGTCAACAGATCCAGCAAGTATTCCCGCTCCTTCTCGTTCAGCCCCAGCGTTTCGATCAGATCCCGGAACTGGCTCTCCACCAGCACGCGCTGCTGCTCCTGGATAATGCGGTTCATCCCGGGTTGCTCGAGATTGGCGGACAGGTTGCGCATCAGCCGTTGTTTCTGCGAGGTTTCGATTTCAGTTCGCCCCGCATCCGCTGACGCAATCTCATCGGCGGGCCGGGCTCCCGCTTTTTGGTCATCAAATGGTGATGGCCGATCCCGGTCTGCTTTGGGTAATGGATCAGCCATGGCGATATCCGATCCAACAGCCTGCCCCCCAGCGGTGGCTTCAACGCGCTCGACACCATGCTTCAGACCCAAAACATAGGAGCCGACGCACAGCAACCCGACGACCAAGCAGAGCATTAAAGAAGAAGGACTCCTGATTCCCAGACTCATTACACACCTCCCTAGCAAGGGCAACAGGGTATACAAGGTACGGGTTTTCGACAATCCCATAGTTGCGGCGTCCGACGCTGCCAGCAGAACCGACCCATGCAGCGAACCAGGCCCGCTTGGAATACACCGACCGTCAGTCAGCCCTTTTGCGATGGTGCCATCGCAATATATCAGGAAGGCGGCGACACCGTCGCCGCAGGATGCAGGCGTTATTTCGGCGGGAGGGTTTTCACAAAATCAAGACAACGGCTGACCCACTTGTCCAGATCGACGTCTTCAGCGATGCCTTCGGAATCGACATAGACCATTCCTTTAAGAGGTGTTCCGGTGAAGTCCATTTCACGGACATGAGGCAGACTCAGACACGGCCCATACTGCTCCGGCCCAACGCGGGCCATGAGGACATCGCCCACAATCCCGCAGCACATGTGGCCCGAAACCATAAAGCAGAGCCCGCCGAACATTTTCTTTTCGGCAACATCCGGCACATCGTTCAGCACGTCCCGTATCCGTTCCGCCAACCCTTCATCATAGGCCATGCATCACCTCAACGATATTTTTACCACAAAATGTACATACATCGCAAAAAGAGCCCTCAGCAGTATCTGCCCTTTTTGAGCCCTTTGTGCATTTTGTGGTTACCCATTCTCCTTGGCCGCGGCAGCGCGGGCGCGGCGGACATCGATAAAGCTCTTTATAAAGAAGACCAGCGCAACCACCGTAGACACCATCATAACCGAAACCCGCATAATCGCCATGCCGTCGTTCCGACCCAAAGCTCCAGTCAAAGGCTTGAACAAACCGATGAGAATCAGGAGTGTCAACAGCACCGCGATATGGGCCACGATTTTGTTCTCTTTCTTCACTCCCTTATATAGGGCGATCAATACCACCCCGAAACCGACCGGGATAAAGGCCGTTTTCGAGTGCGCCGCCTCCCCGAAGTAACCCCACAATCCAAAACCAATCAAAATCAATGCATTAATCAAACTTGCTACAGCTGCTTTCATTATACTCCTTGATTTAACGTCATACCGCATAGCCGAGGTCCGAGACCTAGGATCCGTGAGCGAGGATCACGGCTACATTTATTTTTCCAGAACATCACCCAGGAATTTCGTAAAGAGCGCCCAGGATTCCTGGTCCTGTTTTTCGCGATAGCGATCCGATCCGAATACGGTCCATCCATGCGGCGCGCCGGTGTAACAGATCAGTTGAGCCCCGACACCGGCTTTTTCCAGCCCCTCGGCCAGCTCGGAAAACGGAGCCATGCCATCGGTAATGGAATGCATGATCAGAAATTCACCCGCAACCTTGGAGTAGTCCTGCCCGTCAGGTAGCGCCAAGCCGCCATGAAAGGTGGCCCACCCCTTCAAATCCGCACCCGAACGCGCAAATTCCAATACGGCCGTGCCGCCGAAGCAGTAGCCCATCGCCACGCAGTTATCCGTATTCAAGCCCTGCGCCTTCGCCGCATCGAGCGCCCCCTGCATCAGCTTCCGCATCCGGGGCCGGTCCGAGTCCAGCATGCTGGTGCACTTCTGCTTGTCCGCCAGTTCCGTCGGGCGGACGCCCGCCCCGAACAGATCGGCGCAAAAGACCGAACAACCCATCCCAGCGAGCATATGGGCCCGTTTTACCTCGTAATCGGTCAGTCCGTCCCAGTCATGAACCAACAAAACCAGCGGTGCATCTTCCACACCCTTTTCCATATAGCCCTCGAAGGCTTCGTCCGCCACCTCGTATGTAACAGGCTGGCCCGCGAGCGTGGATGACGCGAACGCCATCAAGATCCATAAGCATCCAATTGATGTTCTCATGCCATTCCTCCTTGTGTGAATAGAGAGCATATCCAATCCATTCCATAAGGCCACCAAAAACAAGACCGATTTAGTGCTTTATCGGATTTCAAGACCCACCCTTGAATTGACAGATAATCCATATGGCATATACTGTTTAAGTGCTAAAGGAGGTGGGGAATTCATGGACACGGATGCCAACAGAGATCTTGCCGAAGAAGCAAGATTCGCGTTGCATGGACGAATCCTTCGCTGTCCCTTGGGAGGGAATCCACCCGACTGTCCCCTGTACGATGTGCGCAAACTTTCCATCGCGGAGCGCATCGCCTGGATTGAATCCAAAAACGATGATGAAGCGATCGACCTCTATCGGCAACACAACGAATGCCTGAAGTGCAAGGTGGAAAACCGCGGCAGCTAGATGAGGCTCCATTCATGTTGCACGAAATGAAACAGCAATGTGCGCTGCCTGCCAACCCCAACCTGCCTAGTGGACTTCGGAACAGTTGCCGCATCGGGTAGAAAGGCGATTGTAGAGCCATGCAAAAATTGCCCCTCCAATCAGCGCATCGAAAAACCCATACACCAATCCGACAACGCTGCCGACCGGGCTGATGGTATATCCACGTACAACCGCCCGATCAGGGTAACTTCACCCGTAGCCCCCTCGAACAGCATGATCCACCATGTCAGCGCAAACAGGCCAAGTCCCCAAAGCAGGGCCGCGGCTACCCGAACCCTCAACCCATTCCTATAACTGATCTACCAGCGGGCCGTTCGTGAGCAAACCGCCCTTGAGCCAGTTGGACACGCTCCTGATCATCACCGGCAACCCTTCCAGCGTAACCAATCCTTCTTGCCGGGCTTGCTTCAAGGTGGTATCGCCCATCCAGATCCGGGTCATCGTAAGCACATCGCTCTTCAGCGTGATGTCGACATCGCGTCCCGGATGGGCCACGCAAAGCTCTCGTTCTTCTTCGCCGTCAATCACGATCCACCAATGCGGATAGGTCTCAAGCGAGTCAAAGGCAAAATGAGCCACAAGCGTCCCGCCGGGAATCTGGGCCACATCCAACCGACGGCAGAGTTCCAGCATCAGCAGCTCGATATCCAGCTCGTCGTCCTCCATCCGGCTACGCGCCCACTTCTGCCCCCAGTCCCCCATACCCATCACGATTGGAGCCAGCTCCTTTCCAGCCGGCGTTAGGAAATACTCCGCATGACGCTGGCCCTGCTGGCTTTTTTTAAAAACAATATCGTCTTCTACCAGTTGGTTCAGCCTCTTGGTCAGCAACGTCGGAGATATCTGGGAAAGTCCACGTTGCAACTGGCTGAACCGCGTACTCCCGCAAAGAAGCTCGCGGACGATCAAGATGGTCCAGCGTTCACTTAAAATTTCGCAGGCTTTCGAGATCGGACAGAACTGACCGTATTGCATCCGCATGGTTTCGGCTCCTTCCAGCAACTACACAATCTGTAGCGGGTTGATACATTTAAAGGCGTAGATGGACCGCCTCTCTACCAGCTAAATTCTCCCCTAATGAAGCAAGGGATGGTCCCTGCAAAACCTTAACAGGAGAAAAACAATGAATACAACAATGGAAAAAACAACCACCAACGGAATAGACACCACCGCGCAAAAGCAGATCATGGCCATGATGCAGCAACAGCCGCAACTGGCCGGTATCACCTTCCAGGCCGGCAACGAATGGCTTGGGGCAACGCGGTCGCAAACCGTATTCTCCAACTACCATGCCGCCGGACAGGAACATCCCCATGAATCAAACCATGCCGTCGGAACCGACATGCCCGGACTTTTCCTCGGAACCGATCAGTCTCCGACACCGGCAGAATACGCCCTCCATGCCCTCGCCTCATGCATGAATTCCACCATGGTCTACAACTGCGCCGCCCGCGGCATTGAAGTACGCTCCTCCAGCGTCCGCATCGAAGGCGATCTGAATGCCTGCGGCTTCCTCCGGCTGGATGACGACATTCCCGCCGGATACAGCCAAATCCGCGTAGCCTTCGACGTTGATGCCGATGCGCCGGCCGAAATGATTCAGGATCTGATCGAGGGCTCGCCCATGTTCAACACCTTTAGCCGCCCCGTGCCGATCAATGTCAGCCTGCAAATGAAATAAACCGAAAACGCCCCCTGCCCCAAACAGGGGACGTTTCCTCCAATACATTGGAAAACAAAATGACTTGCGCCTCACGAATGAAGCCTCTACGTTCTTGCCCTTCGCAGATTCCTGCGATTCCGGAGGGGTGGCTGAGTGGTTGAAGGCGCGCGATTCGAAATCGTGTGGGCGGCAACGTCTCGGGGGTTCGAATCCCCCCTCCTCCGCCAGTTTAAACCGCCGGATTATTCCGGCGGTTTTTTTTTGTTATAGGGATGAGAATCCCCACGGGTTCGACGCGAGCTGGCGAGCGAGGCTGGCGCAAAGCGACGGCTCCGAAAGGCGAGCCGAAGGCGAAGCACACAAGTGAAGCGCAATGAGGCTTGCTCGCAGTGCAAGAGTGCGAAGCACGTACAATCCCACCTCCTCCGCCCCCTTCTTTCGCGGAGAGCCGAGCCGATAGCCTCAGTATTGGGCGTTGGAAAAAATGGCGGTACTCACGCCCAGCACGACAAAAAGGAGAACGTAGAGGACAATGCCAATCAGGAACCATAGGATGGAAGCGCGGCAATAGGTCACCCGGTTGCGGTTCCCCACCCCGCACGCCCACACGATGAACAGGATGACGTTTACCAATGGAATCGCCAGCAGGAGCATCGTGAAGAACCAGTCCCCCGTCGTCATCGGTCTGTTGTCATAGTCTGCCATATACCACCTCCGGTTGCATGCAAATGTCCAGCATCAGCCTCTGCAACTCAATTACAATTCCTAAGGCGAAATGGAATTTGACCGTGTTTAGGTAAAAAAAAGAGCGGCTGCTGCCGCCCTGTTGCGAAGACCACTAGGCCTTGATCACCTTACCCTCGCCATCCTTGAAGGCGCCGCATACGATAATGATGAAGTCGATGAGCGTCCAAAGGCCCAATCCACCCAGCGTCAGCAGCATGACGACACCCGAGCCAACCTTACCGGCATAAAAGCGGTGCACACCCAGCGATCCCACAAAGAAGCACAGCAGAATCATGGCCACAAAACTACGATCACTCTTTTCCATCCAACATCCTCCATCTCGTTTTATTAATGGTTATGTGGTTTTTACATAAACACGATAGGAATTCAACCCATCAAATACTATTCCAGCACGCACACAGCATCCCAATCGCCCCGCGGCCTATCAAAAAGGCCGCCAATGAACAGGCGACCCTACCGGCATGCTCCTCTCAAGCACTACGCTCCGGCATTTCTCTGCCTTATGCACTCACGATGATACGCGAGGATTTCCTCAACATGGCCATCATCGGCCTGTTCGAAAGCCCACACCAGGCGCCGACGCAAACTCTCGGCACGCCGGTCCCGCAACGGACACCGATGAGTAGCCTCGACATGCGGGCATTCCACCAGCAAACCAAACAGATGGGTCCTTTCACCATCTCCACTGTCCACAACACACCCCCGTTAATAAACATAAAACTAAAATTGTGCGCATTCTTCATACCAGTTGATCCCTATATAGGCCAGCCCACTTGTACTGCGACTTATGTTTGGTGGCTTAATAACAGATCCTGGGAGTGGATGCCGAAAAACTGGAGGCCGAACCTGACCCGGCGTTGAACCGTGCTAACGAGGTGTTTCCATATCCTTTAGATGCAACTCCAGCGCCTTCGCCGAAATCTGGATTTCCCACACCGAAAGCCCCAGCGAGGCAATCAGCAGCAACAGGCCAACACCAAACACATAGGCCGCGACATCCAGCAGGTGGACGTAGATCAGGAACATGGAGAGTACGCAGAAGAACAGGCTCAGGATTCCAAGCAACTGCATGTAGCGGGTCAGATGCAACCGCAGTCGCAGGTTCTGAATCTGGCCCTGCAGCAACTTGGTCGGGTTTTGGACAAACCGGTCATGCAGGCCACGCACCAACTGGGCGTAAGAAAGGAAGCGGTTGGTGTACGCCAGCAGAATCAAAGAAACCGCCGAGAACAACAAGGCCGGCGTCGTGAGTGTCAGTTCATTGGTCATGACGGGGGTTGTACTCGATTCCTCACGTTAGCGGCAGGAAAAAAGAAGGGAAGAGATCGCGCGTCCCGTCGCTTGGCCAGACCACCCTTGCGCAGCGCTACTTTCTTATGACCGCTTCCGTTGCACGAAGTCGAAGAAGCCGAAGGAGTATCCATTCCTGATCCCGCATATGACATCCTATAGTGCCCGATCCCCCACCTCGCCGCCGATGGATGGAGCAAGCATCTTCCCCCCGCAAAACCGCGGATGCTTCTCTGTATATAGGTTGATAATAAACCAAACAGCAGTGCACGCGCTTCCAGGCGATTACCCCACCCTCCCCTACGTTCAGTATGTAACCGGCAACCAAGGGCTCAAAAGATGCCATATAACCCATCTCTTCTAATCCGCACATCCCGGCATACTGCAAAAACCTCTATTCACAGTCTTTATACTGGTTTTTTTTACTATTCCAGGCATCGGCAATTCTACTTTTTGAGAACGATGCCGAGTATCCATGCCGAGCTTACTGATTAATTCACCGCAAAAACACTCCATACGCTGAGCATATCTAAAGCTATTTACCCAACTTTGATTTTATTTAAGTTGTGGTGCAGAATATGCGTATAAATATCCCCGCCTTTTGTGATCCTAACTCTGACTGGAAATTCCGGGAAAACCGCCCGGTGGAGGAGAAGATATGCGATGCAATCCGGCTTTTTTCAACAGATTCACTACATCTAAAGTGAACCCTGAAAATCTGGTGTTCTCATGAAAAAGAACCCATGCCTAATCAACATTACGCGTCATAACGCGCTCAGGCAGTCCATTATAGGAATAGCCCTCCTGTCAGCGATGCCGGCCATCACCATTGGTTATACCAGCGCGATGCACTGGCTCAACCCCGGCCGATTATCCCATTCCACACAGTTGATTATATGCGTATCTATTACCATTCAGGTTGCGGCAGGCCTGATCATCATTCTGAAATACCCCAGAAACATTATAAAACTCCGGCAGTATATCGAGGAATTGGCATCAGGTACATTACCCCAAAGCGTCGATCTGCTGTATTCCAGCAGCTCGAACGACCTCGAAGTCATTGAGCGCGGACTGAACATTATTATCGACGAAATGCAAACACAGGTTGAAACCGCCCGGAACCAGGCGGAAAAAGAGCGCACGCTTCGCGAGACAATCGAACAACAACAGGAAATCATCATAAATGGCGCCCAACGCCGCGCCATGACCCAAAGCATTGCCGCATCGCTTCATCAGTTGGGCAAGCCTTTAACGATACTGGATCTACGCCTGCATCTGATCAGGATGATGGACCACATGCCGAAGAAAGAAAGCGAACAGCTGGCGGATTGTGAACAGGTTCTCTTTGAAGTCATGAATATCATGAAAAAAATCGAGCGTTCAGAAGAAGTCAAATCCCAACAGCATATCGATGAAAACGGAGAAGACCCCCTCCCAATCCCCAGCTGACGCTCGGGAATTGACTCCAATGAATTTCTCGATCCCAGCAGCACCAATCCCTTTCCCGGGTGGCGGCTCCCGGTTCCTCCTATTGTAATTCCTCCGGTAAATGTAAACGCACTTCTAGCTGAATATGATAATTCTGAAGCGAAAAGCTCTAAGGTTCCCTCATAAATACAGCAATCAAACGTCGGAATCTCAACTCTACCCAATAAAGTCAGAGACAGATCGAAAAATATTCCCTTGCTTCTGCCTTGGCCACGTTCCCTTTGTAATGCTCATAGAGGATTGCCATGTTCCCTCGATGGGTTAGCAGTGTGGCTGTTTTTCCAGCATCACCATGCAACGCGACATGATACGTACAGAACGAATGACGGAGTGCGTTATGTGGCATCGTGAATTTCGTTTTTCTGGCTATCTATTCCTTGCGTCGATCCAATAGCCGATGCGCGATGGGAACACGGATGACACCCAATCGTAATGGGAGATTTTGAAGCCAGCCCATCTTATGCTTGCGAAATGAAAGTCGCTACTCCCACTTTAACTCTCAATATTGATTTAAAATTCCCAGAAGAGCTCGTTCCAATACACTGGCGAAATATTCCGCACAACTTACTCCTTTATTAACAATACTTTATGAACTCTCTAGTATTTTTTACTACTGCAGGCACAGTTATTGCAAATATCCAAACAAAGGAAACGATAGGCCTATCGCCTAAAACGACGATCCAAAACTCCGTTTATTTGGGCTTTTGGTTAAATGTCCATACGGCAACGCAAATAAAGAATGTCCGTTTGGAAGATTTCGTTCAGACAATTTGCATGAATTGAGAGATCTGGCCGAGGGAAGGAATTGAAAGCGACTTAGCTGAATGCCTTATGGATAACCACGACTACTGCCCAGAAAACCGAGAAGGTTCATCTTCCAAGGAGAAGATCGCGCCATTTATGCAGCCTGGTAACCACGCTGAAACTTTGACAGATGGAAAAGCTCACCTTTGAACAAAAACAAGCCTGGGTAATCGGATTGCTGATTGATTGTCCATCCGGCAAGCCATTGGCCGAGTACCGAGCAAAAGAGGCCAGATCTCTTCCGCGTTCAGACCGCATAGAGCTGGTACAGAGCATGGAGCCTCGCCAAATAGACCTTAATATCGAGCATCATGAAAGATACTGCCGGGATAGAGAGGGGTTTCGCTATAGCTCGAAATGGATAACAAACCATTGGAGCCTATGCTGAAAAGCCGATTGAGTGAATTAAGGAGTCATCGGAATGCCGGTAGAATACGAAATTATTTCGGATGCTATGCAAGCACGTGTCGTGGGAACAGGAGCTGTGTCCATGGCAGCAATGATCACCATCTTCGACCGGATCGCGGCCGATCCCCTTTTCCACTCCCACTATACCACCCTGGTCGATCTCCGGACGGCACGATATACCGCCGAGCTGGCCGACGGCGATGCCCTGACGGCCGTGCTCAGACAGAAGAAAACGGACTTTCAGAACAAACTCGCCCTCGTTGTCCCCGAGTCGCTGCACCTGCTGGCGAGACTCTACTGTTCGCTGGTTACCTTGGGTGGTTTCGACAAGATCCACTGCTTCACCGACATCGAAAAAGCCGAAGAATGGCTCAAGATTCCTCTCTCTAGAACAGATACTGAAACAGTGAATGCGCCGGTGGTAGCTACGCACGCTCCACCAAGGGAACTCGCCGACCAAACCCTCGAATAGGATTCAGGGATTACAACGCTTGGCGAGTGCATGGAGCGCTTGCCGGTCGCCATCGATCAAGGCGCGTTTTTTGGCCTTCGACCATCGCTTGATCTGCTTTTCGCGGGTGGTGGCATCTGCCCGAGTCGAGTGCGGTTCGGAGTATACCAACCTAACGGGACGGCGGTTTTTCGTATAGATTGCACCGTGGCCGGCGTTGTGGGCATCCAGGCGATTCAACAAATCCTCCGTATGTCCAACATAGTAGGAATCATCCGAGCACTGGAGGATATAGGTGTACCACTGCATGTACAAAACAATGAATATCTTGCAAGATTATGACAAGAGACTTGTCTGAGCATGGTTCGACAAGCTCAGCAAACTCAGCCGAGCCCATTCGAATCACTCCATTCGTTTTTCATGGCCTGCCATGAGCGAACGATCAAATATGCGGGGGAAATGCCCTTCGATGTGCTCGCAAGCTCGCGTACTCAGGACACCATTCGACTCACCCCATTCGCTTTTCATGGCCTTCCATGAGCGAACGCAGTGAGTCGAATGGTGGAGATGGGGGGATGCAAACATCCGCCTGATTTTATTGGGCATTCTGGACAGTTTTTCCTCTGGTTGCAGTTCCCCGAACCAAAACAACCGCTCAACAGTTCATTCCTCGACCGACCGCAAGGGTCTTTATCGATCCTTGAAGCTGTGAACCCGTTGTTTTTCCGTATATTGCGCGAAATGCTCCCTCCCCTCTCAATTCGCCATGATTTCCAATGATGCACCGGACCAGAAACGGACGTGCAGCAGGCTACGCCTGGGATGAGGTCAAGGGATTTGACCGCTTCGCTCTCCTAGCGACCATGAACCCTGGAACCCGTCAAGAGTAGTACTCCGGGAACAGTCAAAAACTGGACGGCCTGCGGCCTAGCGCTACGCGCTCAACTTTTTGCCGATTCCCTACGTCTCCACTCTGTGACTGAACCCAAGAACCATTGTCGTTTTTCTTCATTCCATTTCGAAAAAGATGCGAGGCACTTTTTGCGAAACGAATGAACCCAATGCGGCCCGCTGGCCGCCAGAAAAGGAGAATGAGCAATGAACGAATACGAACTAGAAGTGTATCCCAGCATAGATAAAACGCATTGGTTAGTTTGCGCATACGACGGAAGACAAAGATGCAACATGCACAGAACAAAAGAAAAATCTGGAGCAATGCACTATGCAAAACGGTACTCAGAATTTTTCGGATGGAAAATTATGGAGGAAGAATAAAAATGGAAAACATACTGAACGATATTCTGATTATCTATCTTTCGGCGGGCGTAGGCGTACTTCTGGCGGACGTGTTCATCGAAGATCCCATTTCGTGGAGAAAACTACACAGCGAAAGCGTTACCAAATTCGTGATCTTCGCCCTAACCGCAGTTGTTTGGTGGCCAGCCATAGTCCTACTTACCAATCACAACAATAAGCGAGGTAAATAATATGAAACAGAAGCTTAGCGTTAAATCCCTTGACCGCTTCCCTGGCACAAAGTCCAAACGAGGAAAAGAATACCCCGACCTTGTTGCCCGATGCTATTCCTACGGCAGCCAGATCCTAGAGATAGCAAACGACCACTGGAGAGATGGCGTCCCCCAGTTCATCTACGAAAACGACTGGATACCATCAAAACTTGCCGCCCTGGTACTGGGAGTTTCAAAACAGGCAATAAGCGACCGCATCAAAAGAAAAACCCTAGAATCACGGGAAGGACGATTCGGATGCGGTGTAAAACTGGTTCGACTGATGGACTGCCGGAGGAAGAAGAGAGCCGGCCGGCCGAAAGGCTCGACTGCAGTTAAGGTCAAGGAATTAAAAAAAGCGGACCACCAGACAGATATTGGAGACTTCTGTGATGCTGGCACTGCCGCCCTACCCTATGCATGCTGCGGAAACTGCAACTCTCAAACCTCAGACCTAATGTGCGCCATCACCCCAAGCAAACGAGCCGAAGACCACATGACATGCAAATTATTCATGCATTGGGACCCCGCCAAGAGATTCAACGGCCAGTAAAGCCTGGCTTTTTGGTACCAATACCACCACAGGAGTAACAAACATGACTTGCGGTATATGCGGGGCCTACATAGGACACAAAGACGGTAGACCAAGAATTCATTGCTCGGAAGAATGCAGGAATGTTTCGAAATACATGAACGCGCTTCAACGCTCTCTCAGGAAAATAAAACCTGACAACAAACACCGTCAAAGGCTTCGTGGAGATCTCTTCAGGATAGCAAACGAACTTGTTTAATCCCTAGATCCTTCCATCAGGCAGGAAAACAAAGATTGAATTCACGATGCCGTGCTTACAACCGACAGGCGCTCTATTGCTCTTCAATCTTTAGCAGATTTCCCGAAGCGATCCAATCATTAAGGATCAATGTGCAGTATTTGCTAAGAGATAAATGCATGGATGAAGCGCGCTCCTGCAAATCATCCGCCATCTTCTTGGGCATGTTTACTCCGAGCATCACGGTTTTCTTGCCTCTACGGTTAGTCGCCATACTTAATCCTTTCGTCATTAAACGCGCAAAAGGTGCACACTTCACATGCGACTTCAAGATATTTATTATATAAAGATTTTAGTATAACATTATGGCCACGCCGGATTATCTATATGATGCACCCTAACAACATATACCGATCAAACCAAAGAAGGCATGCAATGGGAGCCGCTACGCAGCTTCTTTTCAGAAGCCGCGTAGATCTGGTGAGCACGAGAACGGGTTACACCAAGACGTTCACCTATGGCGTGGAATGTATCGCCGGACCGGCGAAGCAGGACAACGTGCGCCTGACGTTCTGTTAACATCTTCATAAGCAAAACCTATCAACATGCCGCCACCCCATAAAGAATATTAAATCCCTTGACCCTCAACCTGGAGAAACAAATCAAGGAACCCAATGTGCGCCGCCCATAGACTGGCCCGCAAATTCATAAGCATCTTCCCGGTCATAACCATGCTCGTTTCTAAGATGCCAATACAACGCGCTCAACGCTTGAGGGCTAACAGCAAATTCCTGCCCACAATCATTACAGTCGACAACCTTTCTCATAACTTATCTCCTTTTATTAACGTACCATCTATTTACTTGACCCCTCACCAGGCTACAGGGTTTCACCACCTAGATTCACAAGCCCAGCAACCTCTTCACGTGGCTTAGAATCAAAACGCTTCACAATATATTGACCCGAATCCTCACCCAGCAGCACAAGTTCATGCTCACGGATCAAAACAACAATCTTCCCGTCCACGTAGTCGCCAATCCGATACGTTCGTTTGTCAGTAAAGAATTTCGACTCCATACCGTTTTCAACGTGACCAATGTAATATTCACTCGATTTTAATTTCCCATAACCGCCTACAGTTGAAGGGTCCGAAGCAGTCGCCGGCTTCGATTCTTTTTTCGAATTCTCAGACACTTGATTAGCATCAAATCGCCCGGAATCATCGGAAAGTCGCTTCTCAACCTCCTCAATACGCGACTTGCTTTGCCCTACCGCATTACAAGCAGGTATCACACAAATCGAAACGCCCAGCGCAAAACTACTGCACATCAAAACAAGCTTTTCCTTCATCGTCATTTTCCTCTTCTTAACCTCAACCCGGGCCGCAACTTTCATCGACTCAAATGCAGATGCTAATTCTGGTGATTTATACGCATGAAAATAAGTCGGGTTCTTCCACTCAATTTCCCGCTTCATCGGAGTACCCTCGTAATCATGCTTCACCCTCAGAAAGTTAGGTAAAAGCCAGGGAAGATTGATTAATCCAAGCGGTATTCCATACTTCTGCAGGTCCCTGCAGCTCCACCGGAATTCAGCTAACCGAAACATCTGGCACCACATGTTCTTTATGTGCTGAGAAATGAAAATGATATCGACGCATGCATGCCTAGAAAGCGTAAGGAAATGCAACACCTCCATCGGTATCGATCGATATCCATTCTGCGGGAAGTGTATATGAGCTTCATCAATAGCGACCAACAAAGGCATTTCCGGTGTACCACGCGGAACGAGCTTGTAGAACATCACGATTTCATTGAGCTGGAACACACCTTTTTTAGTCTCGTAAGCAACAGTCCTGGTGTCAGACAAGCTAATTACCTGTTCATCCCTCAGAACATATCCATACTCTTTGTCCAACACCCACCGGAGGCCCCGTTTATCCCCGTATTGATCCGTAAAAGGTTCGAGTTGGAGATTAATGTTAGTCGCAACAACACCACCACTAGCAAGATGATTGCAAATCCAACGAACAACACTATAGGTTTTTGATCCACCTAAACGGCCCTCCACGGTTTGAATCATTAGTAGATGCCCTCATCTTCATTTATATCGTCAGAATCATCGATATAACCGCCTCCGCCCTCCCAAGCCGGGTCATCATCTATGTGATCAAACGAAGCCCGCCTGGTGTGAAATTCATCCATGTCACGGTCGTATTCATCCAGCAGGTCAGTATCAAATAGATCATCATCGATATAATCGGCAGCATGGCCACCGTACCTGTCATGATAACCATCGTCGGGAATGACATATTCATCCTCCCTTCCCGTATGAACTGGCACTTCATCCTCTTCGATGATTTTCAAGAACAAGTGCTTCCCGATACCCACTGCAAACACGAGAGCAAAAATCTTCCATGCAGCACTTCCGGAAGCCGTTAATTCATCCATGCATTGAGAGAGTACTTCGTTGTAATTAATAATCGACATGACAACTCCTAGGAACAGGTTGGAATCCACGACTTAACGAAACGATAGACAAGCGAGACCAGCCAAAGGCCCAGCAATACAGCCGAATACTCGAATATAAGATCGAGAGGAACAAAATAGTTCGCCAACCCCAGGAAGGAAGCACCGCCAATTGTAGTGGCTTCCCCTACCGCGTTCGTTGCGGTAGTGATCATCTCATTCAGATAGTTTTCAGCTATATTTATGAGCTTGAGTATCATCGAAAAATACGCGGTAACGACACCCACGATCACTATGATAATACGGTTGAATGCACCCCTTAGAAATTCGGTCAAACCGTAAAATGCGCGCGAGAAAAAATTCAATACCGGATCATATGCAGCCATTACGCTACCCCCCTCCGTATAATCTTAATTATCCCTATAAAAAAAATAACCGTCACAAACCACGACAGCATTTGCCGGAATATTTGGAACTCAGGATAAACCGTAAAATCGATAACTGTCGTATTCCCTGCCAGCGTCAAAGTGAGCGAACTGACCTGCTCTATTCCCTGCGGGAAAATAGGACGAGAAACACTATCTTTGAAGGTCACGACTCCATTCTTCATCGCTTCCAAGCTATCGCCCAGATCACCTATGCCTGCATTCGTGCTAACGCCATCCGTTACACCATCCGAATCGGCCTCAAACTGCTCACCTTCGTTGTCCCCAATTTGACCAACTGAATTCAAATTCGTACCAATAGCATCGGCCACGGCCTGCCCTATCTCATCGGCCGTTAAACCGTTCTCGTCCAGCTCCTGATCCAGCGCGTTAGCTACAACCTTCCCTATATTCGATCCAGAGAGACCTTGCCGATTGAGGGCATTTTGCACGGCCGTCATTTGCCCTTCCTGAGTCTGGTTGTTTTCCTTTAGCGCGTTCGATACGGCCTTCATGATATTGGTTGCGCTCAAACCAAATTTATTAATTGCATTTTCGTGCGCTGTTTGAAGCTCCTCTTGAGAGAGGTGACGGTTATCTAACGCGTCCTCGAAAGCGTCACGCATCGAGGCATAGTTTTCAGCAACGCCCGGGCTTGTATCGCCACCTGGCACATCCGGATTTGGAATTTCAGGATCAAGCGGGTCGGGAGGATCGGTAGGATCTATAGGATCGGGGTCGGTTTCAGGGTCCGGTGGATCTTGCGGAGGTGCAGTACCAATTGAAGGTGAAAGATTCGCGACATATACATCCCCTCCGGTTGCCGTTGTACCTGTCTCAACCTTTACGAAATCAACACTGTAATTATAAATACCTTCATCCAAATCATCGATGTTAAGATCAATACTCAATGGCCTACCCACAGAAATGCCCTGCTCCCATTCCATTGAATCACTATCAACGTCAATAGATGTCGTGCCCGACGAATAAATTGTGGAGTTAGCCAAGGTAACTTGAGATGCACCATCCTTTGTCAGATAGGCATCATAACTACCGCCATTATTCGTGGGGTTTCGATGTGAAAAACTGATACTCCAATCATATCTATCCATGACGGGAGGTGCAGTAGGATCATTTATGAGTTCACCCACATGATTACCACCAGTAGCGTTGTAAATAAAATTGAACGTACCAATGTGCCCCAGGGTATAATCATTAGGTTCAATATCAACACGCTGCAGAGTAATATAAATGTTGTCGCTACCCCATGTGGCAGTAAGAGTTTGCGGATCTCTAACGTTAACTCTATTCAATTGAACGTAAGTCGCGACTCCAACCCATTCAACAGTAACCTTTACATTACACTCTTCGAGAGAAGCATACCCACCACCCGATGCCGGGCTACCCTTTAGCTCTATCGTATGATAGTAGTCTGTTGCTGTAGAAACCTGAGTGTAACCGAAAAGAAGAAACACAACGATAAACAGACGTTTCACTTGAACCACCTCGCTCCGACAGTCACCACAAGAAACAGCATGACCCCTGTGAGCACGTAAACCGCCTCCAACAACTCTTGACCTTGCGCCTCTGTCATCTCAGTAACTCCCTAAAAAAATGGAAGCGACGATATACACCGCCGCCTCCACTACATACCGTCATGAACACAGCAGTTTAGCTGGCGATGCGCTTGAGAACCTTCTTGGCGATAACGACGGCCAGAACCGCACCCATGATCGCCAGGCCAATCGGAAATACCGCCGCGATTTCGTCTTGGATCGCCGTCTGGATTCCGCTCCAGTCCTGCGTTACAGCACTTGCGCTGCTCGCCATAACGAGAGCGCCACCAACAATGGCGAAACCGAGGGAACGGGCACGGAAACGCGCGAACTCAGCCTCGACCAGCATACGTTTTACCTTTTTCATGATGTTTCCTTTCTGTTGTGTTAGCAGGGCATCACCCCTGTATTCCCACCTTGGGAAATCTAATCCTCATCCAAACCCGAACGCAGAACCCTATATGCACAAGCAATAATGAAAGGAGGCACGAAACATCCGGCCGCAAGGTAAGCCCCCTTCATTACCGGATTTGTCGCCATATCAATGGCGTTCTGAATCATCGTGCTAAAATCCATTAGAACGGGACTCCCTCTATGGTGTGGATATATCGCTGCAACGTCTCGAACCAGACGTCCGCATGTTCGTGAAAAACAGTGAAGCCCTTCAAATCCGACGAGATTTGTGCCCAGCGCCAGCCAATGTGCTTTGCGAAGCCCTCAAATCGGCCATCGCACTCGATCATGACCGTCTGAAGGGGGGCGGTCGGAAGGGCTGAACGGAACATGATACCCCAAGAACGCCCAATAAATTCAATGTGTGTGCCGTCCGCGGCGAGATATGCGAGATTGTTAAACCCAGTCTCGCCCTCCAGGGCGGCGGCGGCGGAGCCGCCATCCGCCCCGGAGGGGAGGGCCGGATTCTCTTGACCAGGGCAGCGGTCAAGGGATTTGTCGGGAGACGTTGAACCGGATTGCTGGCCGGCTTTGGGGTCAAGGGATTTTTCGTCATCGACCTTGGCCATGTATTTTGAAACGTAGTGCAGCAGACGGCGGAAGGTGCGCACATGCTCGATGCGGGTAAAGGGTGCGCGTATGTCCTTCGGGTCGCCGGTTACATCGAAGAGCGTGTAGTCCATGTACTCCGCCCCTATCACCTCTCCCCAATGCCGGGCAAAGTCATCCTTGGTGATCGGCCAGCCATCCTTCGAACGCTTCCAGCCGAAAATACAGACATGGAAATGAGGGGCCCCGCGCTCCTGGGGCTCCATCTTCCACACAAACGCGGGATCCTCGTTTTCGGAGCGCCTACAGATCCTGCGCACATACGCTTCCAGATGTTTTTTTGCTCGGGCTGGTGTCGGCCATACCTGGCCATAGGTCAACGTCAGGAAAGCTACACCGCTATCCTTGATCCGTCGTGTTTCCAGTCCCGCGAACACTTCCAGAAGCCTCTTTCGTGAAGCTTTTGAAAATCCCTTGACCCTTCCCCTGGGTCCGCCTTGCTGGTGGCGCCGGGAAAGGTTGGACAGTTTCTGGTCCACTTTCACCTTCATGAGGTTTCCCTGTTGGGAGCAACGCATGATGAGTTGGGATTTCCTGGGTTTTGAGGAGTCGATTTCACAGAAGCCGTACTCCTCGTTTTCCTTTTCGATTTCTTCGGCCGTCAGAACAGGCATAGCTCTCCCTGCTGCTGTGACGGCTGGATGGATCGGGCGAATGAATCGTCAGAGAAGGAGAGAACTTCCAACCACAGGAAGCTCTCCCTTCTTTTTGTGTATTCGAGTACCAGGCGCATACGATCTATGGTTGGTTGCTCGAATTCTCCGGAACGCCAAAGAACCTCGATCCCCTCTTCTTCGAATGCGACCAACGATTTGTAATGACGATGGAAACCCTGAAGTTCCTCTTTCGTGCATCGGTCCGCGTTGAATTGATACCTGAATGCATCCAGTGCCGATTCGAGATCGGCCTGGAGCCCTTGCAATGCTGGATTGAATACTGCCCTACCCATTCCAAGTCCTCCTTTAATATGGAATATCCTGTTCGCGTTTCATCTCTTCAACGTCCTCCGGATCAGCCTCATAAATCAGATGCGACGAAAAACTGAATTGTTCGTATACGGAGACCATATCCTCGAGCACCTCCAGAAGAGCCGCCCCAGGAGATCGCGCGGTGATAGGACCAATGACATCCATTGATTTACCTATCAAAGCCCGCGGCGGATCTTCCGGAGCATAAAGAAACTCAACCATGTAGTGTTTCTGCATGGTTAAGCCCTAAAGGGTTGCGTCCAGTTTCTCGAACTTGGGCTGATCCAGCTGGAGGCCACCGTCCGACCGCTCGGAAATCACGCCGCTGATCTTGTAGATCTGGCCTTCCTGCAGCTGGTTGAACTTGTCCTCCTGGGCGATGAAGAACGTAATCGAGGTGCCCATGTAGCCGAACTTGGCCAAGTGGTAGGGCTTGTTGGTTTTGGTGGAAGTACCTGAAATCTTTTCCATGAGGAACCCGATTCCTTCGGACTTCTGCTGCAGTTCGAGTGCTCCAATTTTTCCGGCCATGTTTCTTTCCTTTCTTCTGTCTGGTTACAAAAAAGCCCCGCCACCCCTATTGGGTTGCGAGGCTGTGTTGCGTCATCCCATCACCAGTCCCTTTTCCAGGTAGCGGTTCAGTTCAACGCGCGAAATCTTCCATTGGTGTTTGAAGCCGCGGAGGCGGCGAAGGTGGCCATCATGAATAAGTCGGCGGACTGCTGCTGGCTTAACGCCCATTTCATCCGCGACTTCTTCAACTGTGAGTGTTTGTTTCTTCATGTTGACCCCGTTAAACGTTGTTCACCATTGCTAGTGAATCTAGTTTATCTAGGTCAACATATTTTTTCGTTTAATTTCGTCAGATCAAGTTCACGATAGTGGTCACGGTGAGAACATGAGCAACAAGAAGACAGAAATGGTAGCCTTCCGCCTCTCCGAGGAACGGAAAAAGACTGCAGAGAAAATCTGCGATAAGTACGGACATACCCCCGGGTCTATGGCTGGTCTACTTTTCGAATGCTTTCTTAAGCAATGTGAATCAAAAGGACCCCGACTAGTTTGGCCCCCCGAATTCAATTACTACCCTGCTGGATCGCAGAGCGTTCAGGAAACAGAAGACTCCAAAGCGGAAGTGGCAAACGAATCATCAAAAAAGAAGGCCGGGTAACTACCGTGGATTTTAGAAAGAAGGGTATGGGGTGATATTTTTTTGCCATCTTGTTTGCAAGTTTTATGAAGCAAATTGTCTTCATTACCCTTCTTTGCAGGGGATTCCCCTACACACCAAGTCCATTGCATTCCCAAATTAGCAAGATTTACATCCGAGGGCTGCAACTTACCCTCAATGCCATACGGCACTGCTGAAAGAAGAGGTTTACCTATGAGCGAAGAATTATTATTCAAGATCGATGATAACCCTATGGTTACTCTAAAAGAGATTTGTTCGATTTATTATGAATGCAAGAGCAACCACGATTTAAGAAATGAATCTATAATCCAAATGGTCGCAGCAATCTCAGCAATTAATGAAGGGTTTAATCTAGGCATTAAAATACCAAAATTCACCGGTGACTTTTCTGATCCCGATCAACGCAAAACATACGATGTGCTCATGATCTCACTACGTACACTTTCTGATTCGCACCTAAATTCACAGAAAATCGACGATTTAAAACGCAAGTATCTCAATAGGATCGGAAGCACATTTTCCTATGAATTCTCAGACGGTGACATCGATAGGATTCAAACATTAATCACTGAACTCCGTGACGTTATAAATAAGGATGAGCGATTTTCTGAAAACCACAAGCAACGCTTGCTTAAACGGTTAGAAGAACTCCAATCCGAATTACATAAAAGGATGTCAAATATTGATAGATTGTGGGGATTCATGGGTGAAGCAGGAGTAGCAATTGGCAAATTTGGCAATGATATAAAGCCCTTCACAGACCGAATTCAGGAAATGCTTACAATAACATGGCGAGCACAGGCTAGGGCCGAAGAGCTCCCATCGGGAATGCAATTACCCTTTCAGACACGTACCAGTAACACTGTAGAAGACAATGAAAACAAATAATACACTCATAGGCACCGACACGTCGCAAGACGTCAAGAGTTAGTTCCATGAAGTCATGATTAGGGAGTTATAGTAATGGCAACAAATCCCATCGGAAAAGGCACAAAGACAATCGGAATAAACATGCACCAGAAGATGGCCGACGAGCTCGAAAAACGCGCTGCATCAATGCACATCTCGACAGCCAAATATTGCAAAATCATTCTCTCCCAATGGCTCGAATCTGGCAAAAAACTCAAGCTTGAAGAAATGTAGGATCGGTATATTTGAAGCAAATTTGAAATCGGCCCAATCAGGAAGTCGTGAAAGGAAACGAAAATGCCAAAAAAAATCAACAGGACAGCAGACGTGTTCGGAATAAACCGCGATTTGCCATTAAATTACACGGTCCGCGATAGCGCAGATGGCCTGCTTCTGGATAGCCTAACCAGAGATAAGCACCTTGTGATCTATGGCAGTTCAAAGCAGGGCAAGACGTCATTAAGAAAACACTGCCTGCAAGACGACGACTACATTACTATTCACTGCTCAAACAAATGGGATCTTGCGGCCCTTCACGCCGCCATTCTAAAGAAAGCTGGGTATGAGGTCACACAGGCGACAAGTAAAACGGTTTCAGGTCGGCAGAAAATATTTGCGAAGGTGACAGCTTCATTTATGGGCAACAAAGCCGAAGGAGGCGCAGAAGCCGAACGGAAAGTGCAAGACTCCGTTCAAACCGCACCATTGGAACTTGACCCAGATGACGTCAACGACATCATCCGAGCTCTCACTAGCATCTCTTTCAAGAAATTTATCGCGCTCGAGGACTTTCACTACCTACCCACGGATACACAGAAAGATTTCTCGGTCTCGTTAAAGGCATTTCACGAAAACTCCAAGCTATGCTTCATTATTATTGGTGTATGGCTAGAAGAAAATCGCCTAACTGTATACAATGGGGATCTTACCGGACGTGTGACATCGATTAATGCAGACAAGTGGACTAAAAATGAACTTAGCGAAGTCCTGGCTGCAGGTGAATCCCTCCTGAATATCACATTTTCCAAAGGGTTCCGAGATCATGTGATAGCCAACTGCTTCGACAGCGTCTACATACTCCAAGAAGCTTGCTACCAATGCTGTGTGGCTGATGATGTCAATCAGACACAGGATCAAATAAAAGAAGTGGGTATTAACCAGCGGAGTGATTCTATCATACGTGATGTTGTCAACCAACAGACAGGCCGCTTCAACTCCTTCCTAACACAGTTTGCGGATGGCTTTCAAGATACGCAATTACAGATGTATCGATGGATATTATACCCTGTGCTGCTTTCTCAGCGTGATGTTCTCGAACAAGGCCTTCGCTTAAGCGCAATCCGAAAAGCGATGGAAAGCAAACACCCAGAGGGCAAATCGTTAAACCCTGGAAATGTCACGCAGGCGTTACAGTCTGCCGCGTCCTTGCAGGTGAAGAAAGATATCAAGCCAATAATTTTGGACTACGACCAGACAAACCTACGACTGGATGTCGTGGACAAGGCTTTCTTAATCTGGCTAGAGACTCAAGAACGGACCGCTCTGCTGGAACTAGTAGGGCTTCCCACTGAGTAAAAACCCAACAAGAACGCATATACCCCGCACAGGTTTCTCGTAACGTTATGGACAAACTTCAAAATATTCCTCAGCTGATCCCCTAGCAACATTCCCTTTGTAGTGCTCGTACAAGATCGCCACATTTCCGCGATGGGTTAGCAACGTCGCCGTTTTACCGGCATCTCCATGCAAGGCCACATGGTATGTACAGAATGAATGTCGGAGGGCGTTATGTGGCATCGTGAATTTCGTTTTCTTGGCTATCTGCTCCTTGCGCCTATCCCATAGCCGTTTTGACAGGGAAAAGCCCTCTGGAGCCGTTTTTTTCGCATATTCGAGCCATTGCCAAAGGTTGTCGGGATGGCCATCCACGAAGATTCTACGCTTGTTCTTGGCGGCATCGGCCCGAATCAGGATACCCCGCTGCTTGAAATCTATGTTTTTAAGGTCCAGACGAGCACAGGCACTGGATCGGATCCCCGCAAATGCTCCCAAGGCCAAATAGGCCAAGGCATCGGGGTAGTGCTCCTTTGCGGCCGCAAAGACGGATTTGGTCTGATCGACCGTCAGGAATTCCGGTTCGGGCATGATGACCTGGGGAACCGGCACATTCTTGAAAACGTTTTCCCTGGCATATCCATGCCGCACACACCATTCCATGAAGAATGAGCAGTTTTTGATATAGTTCTTTATCGTTACCGGCTTGTGTCCCAGGGAAAAAACCCATGCCTTGACCCTGTCCAGCTGCAGGTCAGTTAATGAATCGACCGGACAAGCGGTCTGGAATTGCTCCAGGATATTCTTCATGGCCCGGAGGTAATTGTCATCCCGGCCGAGGTTGAGCTTCTCGTCCAGGTATTCCTTGACCGCTTGCTCCAGGGAAATATCCAGCGTAGCAGCTTTATCGGCCTCTGCTTCACAGACGGCCAGGACACGCTGAGGGGATCCAAGTAGCTCGATGCAAGTACGCATGATCTGGGCTTCCATCGTGGAAATTTCCAGAGCGGCCAGACCTTCCCGCTTTTCCTTCTTCACCAGTTCGTCAAAATAGGCATCCCGGTCGGATTCGAACTCGAAAAACTTATAGCTTGGATTTTTCCAGTGCCCCCATTTTACTCCGTACTGGTTGGCACGGTCCTTCCGATCGTATTTCTTTACCGCCATTTTCTCCCTTCTGGTTGCAGTTTGGTTGCAGGACCAACTGCAACCAAACACCACCAAACGCTACAAAACATAACATTGTTTCAAAGAAGATAATGCCATTTAGACCAATAATATCAAGAAATAGGCGGTATATAGGCACAATTCTCCCCGAGGGGAAAATTGTATTGGTGGAGATGGGGGGAATCGAACCCCCGTCCGAATAAGAGTCACAGCAGCCTCTACGTGCGTAGTTCAGCATTAAAAGATTCGCCGCCTTCGCTGCCGCCGAACAGGGCCACTCCGGTCGCTAGAATCCTGTTATGTTTTTCGAGCCGCAACCCGGATCCCCGGTATAGGCCTTATCCCGCTGTCGTCGCCTCTAGCCCCTAGCGGGCGTCAGGGTAGAGACGTGGCCGAACTATGCAGCCAGTGCGTAACTTTCGTCAGCATTTATGTTTTTGGGCTCCTTTTTACGAGGCCTGGAGACCAACCTCGGCACGCCACTGAAGCTTCAACCTACCCGTCGAAACCAGTCATCCCCATGCATGAGAATGGACGCAGAGAACATGAAATCCGTTCAAACGTCAATCCACTGCAGAGAAAAGTTCCATCAGTTCCTTCCGCGATGAGCCACCCTGTCATGCAGGATTCCCAAATGATCAAGATCCTGCTCCTGCATCAGGGCGGGGTGCGCACCGGAATCGTCATGAAACCTGCGTCGGGCCCACCAATTCCTGCCGTGGGATTGCGCTGAACCACGCAGATGAATCTTCCATGGAATTGTGATGTTGCGTCCCATATGGGCACTCCTTTCCGATGGTTTAGACACAAAATCGCACAGGATGTGCCATTTTTAGGCCGATTTTTGTTCCCCTGCCCTGATTTACCCTTGAATTTACCGCACAGATTAAGGATCTTGCTCAAATCCGTAATAGAGGGGGATTCGTAATGGAAGTGACCTATCAGAGCAGTGCGATCACTGCGGGGGGGATTGTGGAATTGGTTTTTAGCGTGATCCTGATCTTCACGCTGATTTCACTCATACCGACCATTTTTTACCTGATCTCGCTCCAAAAAGCATTTTCCCGCTGCCGGCCCGAAAACCGCGCCTTTGTGCCCGGCCTGGTGTGGCTGCTGCTGTTGCCGTTTTTCAGCATGATCTGGCATTTTTTCATTGTTACGGGACTGTCAACCACCCTTGAGAAGGAATTCGCCGCGCGGGGCGAAACCGTGGAACCGCAGCCGGGCCGGTCGCTCGGTCTGGCGATGTGCATTCTCAATGTCTGCACCCTGGTCCCCTATGCCGGCTTGCTGACCGGGGTTGCCAGCCTGATCATATGGATCATGTACTGGATCAAGATCGTTGAATACTCCTCCCGTCTGGCAGCGGAACCCGCGATGCAAGTGCCGCTGCAAAGCGGGATATGACCCGCTCACGGGACCAAGGGATCCGGTCATGTGAGCCAACCCGAAATATCGTAAACTAAAACCTAATCAGGAAATACTGTCATGAACGTGAAGAAGCGATTATTGATCGTGCCGGCCCTGCTGGCGCTGATTCTTGCGGGCTGCAGCCGCACGGTGGAAGATGTGGCCAAGTGGGAAGCCAAAGGCGACACGGGCAAACTGACCGAGGCCCTCACCGACCCCAAATTCGAAGTTCGACAGGCGGCGGCGGAGTCGCTGGGATCGCTGCAGGCGGAGGATGCCGTCGGCGAATTGGCGGCCTGTCTCAACGATGATGAAGCGGCCGTTCAGCTCGCCGCAATTCATGCGCTGGCCGCGATCGGCACGCCTGGAACCGTCACCCCCCTTATCGCGGCCTTTAAACTGGACCATATGGAGGCGCGGTTAATGGCCGCGGAAAGCCTTGGAAACCTGAAGGCCGAAGCGGCGGTCGACACACTGGCCGAAGCCCTGAACGAGACCGATGAAACCATCCAGCTCGTCGCCTGCGAAACCCTTGGCCGGATCGAAAGTCCGGCGGGAAGCAAGCCCCTGGCGAATAAGCTGGCCGACACAACCGCCCCCATCAAACTCCGACTGGCCTGTATTGACGCGTTGGCCGGGACCGGGGGTGAAGTCGCCCTTGGCGCGTTGGTCGAAGGCCTGGCCGACGACGATGAGCGTATTCGCGAAGCAGCAACCACCTCGCTGATCAAGATTGGCCGTCCGGCCGTTCCCTCCATGATCAAAGGCCTGCGCAGTAAAGATACCATGGTGCGGAGCGCTTCCATCAAGCTGTTGCGCGGCCTTAATGCCATACCCACGCGCGGCGAAGGCCTGGTCTGGTACCAGCTCGCCCGCTCGTCCATGGCGGAAAATGCCGAAACGCAACAGGAAGCCATCGACCTTCTGGTAACTAAAGGCGATCCCATGATTCCCACCTTGATCGAAGCGGCATCGCTCGACGTCGCGGACCTGCGCGAAGCGGCAGCCCAGGCGCTCGAGGGCATCGGTGAATCGGCCTTGAACGAAGTGATGAAAGCCGCGGAACAGGTCGTCATGTTTGAGACCCGGGAATGGTTCAAAGCACGTTCGTCCTGGACAGGCGCCCCTTCCCCGCTTCTCGATCTCTTTGCCGCAGTTTCGATGCTCAACCCCGACTTTGAGGCAAAACAGGACACGCAAACCATCCTCTTTGGATCGGATCCAAAACCGGAACGATCCCACATACCGACTTTGGTCAACCTGCTGGACAATAGCGCTTCGCGCGAACAGGCAATCAAGCGACTGGAAGCCGCCGGCGGTTCGGCCACCCTGCCTCTGATTGCCGCCATTACATCCACCAATACCGCCATTGCCGAAGCCGCTGCGGAGATTTTGTCCGACCGCAGGGATATGCGAACCTTCCAACCGCTCGTGGACGCCGTTCAAATGCGTCTGGATGCCGGGGAAGCCCTTTCCCAATCCACCCTGTATACCGCCCTGCTCAAGCTGGACCAGCTTGACGCCGAGCCATTGCTTCTGAAAATCCGGCCCAATACAGAACGCGCGCTGATGGTGTTCAGCAAACAATACCGGGACGCAAAGATTATCGGGATCGAAACCACCGATCCCTACACCGACAACGAAGCACCGGTCATCTTCCACATAGGGTACACGTTGAACGATAAGCCGGGTACGCTGGAGGTGACCTTCAAGAAGGATGCCAAGGGTAACTGGCGTCCAAGCCCTGCGCTGCCATACGCTTTGTCGAAGCCCGAAAAACCCGAATAAATGGTGTAATGTATTCACCTCCGGGGCAGGTCTGCGGCCTGCCCCTTTGCTTTTCAGGGTGAAACCCGGCTTGCACAACCCATGAGCGATCGGTAAAACCTCGCCCGATTTGAATAAGGAGAATCTTATGGCCGGCGAATATGTATACACCCTCGAAAACCTGACCAGGCAGCATGGCGCCAAAACCATCCTGGAAGACGTCAACCTGTCGTTCTTCTTCGGCGCGCGTATTGGCGTGATCGGCGGCAACGGCTCGGGTAAGTCCAGCCTGCTCAGAATCATGGCCGGCCTCGACAGCGAGTTTGTCGGCCAGTGCATCATCGCGAAAAACACGAAGATCGGCTACCTCGAGCAGGAACCGCAGCTGACCGCCGGCAAGACCGTGCAGGAAGTCGTTATGGAAGGCGTCGCGGCTCAGCAGGCCAAGCTCGACCGCTACGATGAAATCTGGGAGCTGCTGGGCGGCGATATTTCCGACGAAGAATCCGAAAAGCTCAACAATGAGGTCGCCCGGCTGCAGGATGAGATCGATGCCAACAACCTGTGGGAACTCGATCGGCACGTAGAGATGGCCATGGATGCCCTGCGCCTGCCGGAAGGCGAACAGCGGGTTGATGTGCTGTCCGGCGGTGAAAAGCGCCGGGTAGCCCTCTGCCGTCTGCTGCTTCAGAATCCTGATGTACTCCTGCTTGACGAACCAACCAACCACCTCGACGCCGAATCGGTCGGTTGGCTGGAGGAGCATTTGAAGCGCTTCACCGGAACGCTGATCGTGGTTACCCACGACCGCTACTTCCTCTCCAACGTCACCGAATGGATTCTCGAGCTCGATGCGGGCCGCACCTTCCCCTACAAGGGCAACTATGAAGCCTGGCTCGAGCAGAAGCAGCGCATGGCGGAGCAGACGCGGAAGCTCAATGCCTCCCGCAAAAAGCTGCTCAAGCAGGAGCTCGAATGGGTGCGGATGAACGCCTCGAGCCGCCTGACCAAGAACAAGGCCCGACTGAAGCGTTACGACGAGCTCGCCTCACAGGAGTTCGACACTGCCGAAGACAACCTCGCCATCCAGATTCCGCACGGCAGGCGGCTCGGCACCAAGGTGGTGGTGGCCCGCGATGTATCCAAAGCCTTCGGCGACCGATTGCTTTTCGACGGCGTGAATTTTGACCTTCCGCCCGGCGGCATTGTCGGCATCATCGGCGGCAACGGTGCCGGTAAAACCACGCTCTTTAAAATGATAACCGGGCAGGAATCCCCGACCGCCGGCACCATCGAACTCGGCGACAGTGTCGACATTTCCTACGTCGACCAGCTGCGCGACGACCTCGATGCGGACAAAAGCATCTGGGAAGAGATTTCCGGCGGCGAGGAAACCATAGAGGTTGGCGGCCGTACAATGAGCAGCCGTGCCTATTGCGCGCGCTTCAACTTCAAGGGTTCGGAGCAGCAGAAAAAGGTGGGCATCCTTTCCGGTGGCGAGCGCAATCGTGTTCACCTCGCCAAGCTGCTGCGCCGCGGCGGCAACCTCCTGCTGCTCGACGAGCCGACCAACGACCTCGACGTTGCCACCCTGCGCTCGCTCGAAGAAGGCCTGATGGATTTCGGCGGATGCGCCGTTGTGATCAGCCACGACCGCTGGTTTCTCGACCGTGTCGCCACCCACATCCTGGCCTTCGAGGGCGATGATGTGATCTGGCACGAAGGCAACTATGAATCCTTTAAGGACTTCATGCGGCAGCAGAAGGGCGACACCTGGCAACCCCACCGCATCCGCTACCGCCCTATCAACAGCTGACCGGCGTGCAGCATTCCCTGCGGGGAGCCTTCCGTTGTTTTATCCCGCCGGAACGACGCAACTGCCGGCATCAATCGTTTGCACCGACGTTCGCATTGTTGTAGGGTCACCTCGTTCACAACGAGTGTTGATCGTGTTTTACTGGCCAACGGAAGGACCCAACATGAAATATCGTTTGCTGTCGTCAATCGCGCTTCTCCTCATGATCGTCGTATCCGCTTCAGGAACCACCATGTATGATGAATGGGAGGAAAACTACAACGTGCAGGCCCTGCTCGGTGCCACAAAGTTTGAAAACCTGAAATTCGACGTTGAGGGCAGTGATACCCCCGTGGAGGTGGATCTTTCCACAATTCCTCAGTTGGGTGGAGCCTGGACCACCCCGGCCAGGGGCGACAGCCTGAATGTCGGGCTGGAAACCTCCTTTCTGCTGGGATTCCAGCTGGACAAGGTCAGCTTCGCATCCTCCACCAATAATGCCCTTCTTATCAACATATCCACCTCCATGTGGATGTTTGACCTGGCCGGAGGAGGCTATGCCAACCTGTATCTTGGCGCGGATAAAAATGTGCGCCTCTATGTCGCCGGCGGACCACTGATGACATTTGCGAGCTATCGCGCGAAGCGTGAGTTCAATGACGGATCGACGCCCCGCTCAGATACAGAGAGCGTATTCGGCCTCGGGCTCTATGCAAGAACCGGGTTCGAATTCAGGGTGGCCGAATTGGGTATGCTGGGCCTGGGTGTGCGAAGCACCTGGGCCAACGTCGATTTCAGCAACGTCGGGGGCTCGTCAGAACTCATCGGCATATCCGGATTTGTTACATACACGGTGGGCTTCTGAGCCGGCGTGCATAGTTTACAGCTGATTTTACAATCAGACATAATCCGTTGGGTACGGGTGCACGTCACACGCAGATACCAGGAGGTTCGATGGTGGTACGAAGGCTTTGAATGCCAAACGACACGGGAGGAGTAAATGAAGCACGTACTGGTTGCACTGTTCATCGCGGCAGCATATGCCGCAGGAGCTTCAGCACAGGCTGAAAAACCCAACATCCTCATTATCTGGGGGGATGATATCGGCACATGGAACATCAGTCACAACAACCGCGGCATGATGGGCTATGCCACACCGAACATCGATCGTATCGCGGATGAGGGCCTCTCCTTTACCGATTACTACGCCCAGCAATCCTGCACGGCAGGACGGGCAGCACTGGTCGGCGGCTGCGTTCCGGTCAGGACGGGCATGACCAAGGTAGGACTTCCCGGCGCCGAGCAGGGCTGGCAGGAGGCCGATATCACTATCGCCGCCGTCATGAAGTCGCTCGGCTATGCCACGGGTCAGTTCGGCAAAAACCATTTCGGGGATCGCAACGAACACCTGCCGACCAACCACGGATTCGACGAGTTTCTGGGCAACCTCTACCACCTCAACGCCGAGGAGGAACCCGAGCACCGTGATTATCCCTCCGACTGGGTTCTGCCCAACGGAAAAACCTTCAAGGAACAATGGGGACCAAGAGGTGTAATCAAATCCTACATCGATGAAAACGGCACGCAGGTTGTGGAGAACACCGGACCGCTCACGAAAAAGCGGATGGAGACGATCGATGATGAAACCGTTGCCGCCGCCAAGGATTTCATCAAACGCAAAGTGGAGTCCGGCGAACCCTTTTTCTGCTGGTGGAACGGTACCCGCATGCACTTCCGGACACACATCAAGGAAGAGCATGTCGGACTCTCCGGCAGCCGGGGGGACGAATATCACGACGGAATGATCGAGCACGACATGCATGTGGGCGAGCTGCTCGACCTACTGGATGAGCTGGGCATCGCGGATAATACCATTGTATTTTATTCGACCGATAACGGACCGCACTACAACACCTGGCCGGATGCTGGAACAACTCCCTTCCGCTCAGAGAAAAACTCCAACTGGGAGGGGGCCTACCGCGTGCCGGCCTTTGTACGATGGCCTGGGCACTACCCCGCAGGAGCTACGCTCAACGGAATCGTCGCCCACGAGGACTGGATGCCCACACTGGCCTCCGCGGCCGGAAAGACCGACCTCAAACAGGACCTGCTTGATGGCTATGAAGCCATAGGACGCACCTACAAGACCCATCTCGACGGCTATGACATGAATAATTACTTCACGAAAGCCGACCAGTACCAGAACATTGATGAGAACATAACGGCCTCGCCTCGCAAGGAGTTCTGGTACTTCAACGATGACGGACAATGCGTTGCGATACGGCTGGGCGACTGGAAGGCGGTCTTCCTGGAAAACCGGGGAGAAGCTTTCGGAGTCTGGATGGAGCCCTTCACTCCGTTGCGCGTGCCGGCCGTGTTCAACCTGCGCCGCGACCCGTTTGAAAAAGCCCAGCACAATGCCAACGTCTATTACGACTGGCTGCTGGAGCACGCGTTCGTAATTGTTCCGATGCAGGCCATGGCTGCGGAGTTTGCCCAGACCTTTATCGATTATCCGCCCAGCCAGAAACCCGGCTCCTTCAACCTGGAAGGCGTAGTTGAAAAACTCAAGGAAAGCCAGGGCGCCCGCTGATGATCACCCCGCTCTCCCCAGGGAGCGGGGTGCTTACACCCTTGATCAAGGAGCTTGGACATGCGTCATTTGATTAAATGCTGCACGATCATGGTCTTCGCATCGCTCGCGCTGGCGCAGGCCGGCGACCCCCTCCCTTCATGGAAGGATTCAGCGGCCAAGCAGCGGATCATTGAATTTGTCCAAACGGTCGCGGAGGAAGGCGAAGACCGCTTTGTCGAACCCGCCAGGCGTATCGCGACCTTTGACAACGACGGCACGCTTTGGGCGGAGCAGCCGATGTATTTCCAGGCGCTCTTTATTTTTGATCGCATCAAAGAGCTGGCTCCCGAGCACCCGGAGTGGAAGGAGCAGGAGCCTTTTGCATCGGTTCTGAATGGAGACCTGGAGTCCGTACTGGCCGGCGGTGTACTGGCCTTACTGGAAATGGCCATGGCAACGCATGCCGGCATGACAAGCGAGGAGTTCGAGGGGACGGTCCGCCAATGGATCACGACCGCCAGGCATCCAACGACCGGAAAGCTTTATACGCAGATGGTCTATCAACCCATGCTCGAGCTGCTGGATTATCTCCGGGCCAACGGATTCAAAACCTACATCGTATCCGGCGGAGGCATCGACTTCATGCGTGTTTTCTGCGAAGAGGTTTACGGCATCCCACCGGAGCAGGTCATCGGAAGCAGCATCAAGAGCGAATACAGAGTCGTTGATGGGAGGCCGGTCATCGTCAAGCTGCCCGGGATGAACTTTATCGACGACAAGGAGGGCAAACCGGTCGGCATATACCAGCACATCGGCCGCCGTCCCATCGCCGCCTTCGGGAACTCCGACGGCGACTTCCAGATGCTGGAGTGGACCACCGCCGGCGAAGGCCCGCGGCTGGGGGTTTACATCCATCACGATGATGCGGACCGCGAGTGGGCGTATGACCGCGAATCCCATATCGGCAGTCTGAGCCGCGGGCTGGATGAGGCCGGGGCACGCGGCTGGACGGTTGTGAGCATGAAAAATGACTGGAGTACCATCTTTCCGGACTAGCACGCCATCTCCCAATCAAAAGCCGAATCATCAAGCGCAGGCTTCCCGCCTGCGTTTTCTTTTTCTATTCTCTCCCGATCATGAAAAAAAACGAACAGATGCGCCATGCAGACCGGAAACGGGTTGAACTGGATTTCCGCTGGCCGGGAACACCGTACAACATTGTGCTGGTTGAACCGTCGATTCCACCCAACACCGGAAATATTTCCCGGCTCTGCGCCGCGACGGGAACCGTGCTGCATCTCGTGGAACCGCTCGGCTTCGATCTCTCGGAAAAACAGCTGCGCCGGGCCGGCCTCGATTACTGGGCATCCGTCGAGCTGCATACCTGGCCGGATGTTGAAACCTTCCTGCAGGAAAATGCCGCCGGACATAAGTACTTCTTCAGCACCGCCGGACACAAAAGCTGCTATGAAATCAATTACCAGCCGGGCGACTATCTGATCTTCGGCAACGAAACGGTCGGGCTGCCGGATGATTTACTGCGGGCGCACTTCGAACAAGTGTGCAATATTCCGATCCAACTTGACCATGTGCGCTCACTGAACCTGTCCAACTGTGCCTCGATCGTGCTCTATGAGGCACTCCGGCAAATTAATACATGAATTTTGAACACGCATAAAAATTGCGGGTCACAAACCGCATCCATTTATTTTAACAAGGAGAGAACAACATGGCGGGAATAGAAGTGATTAACCAGAAGGTGCGCGAGCAGAGCGCATTCGTCGCCACGCTGAAAACCGAAATTGGAAAAGTCATTGTCGGCCAGGAGTACCTCGTCGACCGCCTGATCATCGGGATGCTGTCCAACGGCCACGTCCTGCTGGAAGGTGTGCCCGGGCTGGCCAAGACCCTGACGATCAACACCCTGGCCCAGGCGCTGGACACCTCGTTCCAACGCATCCAGTTTACCCCGGACCTGCTGCCCGCCGACCTCATCGGCACCCTGATCTACAACCAGAAGGATGGCGACTTTGTGATTAAGAAGGGCCCCGTATTCGCCAATGTTATCCTGGCCGACGAAATCAACCGCGCCCCCGCCAAGGTGCAGAGCGCCCTGCTCGAAGCCATGCAGGAAAAGCAGGTGACGATCGGCGACGAAACCTTTAAGCTGCCGCGCCCCTTTCTCGTAATGGCGACAGAAAACCCGATCGAACAGGAAGGCACCTACCCCCTGCCTGAAGCCCAGGTCGACCGTTTCATGCTCAAGCTCAAGGTAGGCTATCCGACGATTGAAGAAGAGCGGCGCATCCTCGACCGAATGGCCCACTCCGTAACCGATATTCCCATCACCCCGGTATTGCATCCCGACGAAATCATCAAGGCGCGCGAAATCGTGGATGAGATCTACATCGACGAAAAAATCAAGGACTACATCCTGAGCATCGTCTTCGCGACACGTGAGCCCTCGACATACAACCTCGACATTGCGGATTACCTGCAATACGGGGCATCTCCGCGCGCAACGATCTTCCTGACCATGGGCGCCCGCGCGCACGCCTTCATGCAGGGCCGCGGCTATGTCACGCCACAGGATGTCAAATCCATCGCGCCCGACATCCTCCGCCATCGTGTCATCGTCTCCTACGAGGCAGAAGCCGAGGAACTCACCTCCGAAGACCTGATCGAGAAAATCCTGAGCGAAATCCCGGTCCCGTAGGCAAATGGACACCCTCGACCACAAAGAACTTCTGAAGAAGGTCCGGCGGATCCAGATCACGACCAAGCATGCCGTGAACGACGTGTTTGCGGGGCAATACCACTCCACCTTCAAGGGCCGCGGCATGGAGTTTGACGAAGTGCGCGAATACGTGCCCGGCGACGACATTCGCTCCATCGACTGGAATGTTACCGCCCGGACCGGATCCCCGCACATCAAGAAATTTGTCGAAGAGCGCGAAATGACGGTCATGCTCGTGGTCGACGTCAGTGCATCCAACCTTTTCGGCAGCGGAACGCAAATGAAGCGTGACCTTGCGGCTGAGGTGGCCGCGGTACTGGCTTTTTCTGCGATCCGCAACAACGACCGCATCGGCTTGATCCTGTTTGCAGAAGAGGTTGAAAAATACATTCCGCCGAAAAAGGGTACGCGGCATGTTCTTCGGCTCATTCGTGAAATGCTGTCGCACAAACCCCGGGGCAAGGGTACGCGCATTGTGCCGGCCCTCGATTATCTCAATCACATCAGCACCCGTAAAAACGTCACTTTTCTGATCAGCGATTTCATGTTCAGCGACGACTACGAGCAGCTGCTCAAGATAACGGCCCGCCGGCATGATTTCATCAGCGTGGTCATCGGCGACAAGCGCGAGGTGGCCTGGCCCAGCATAGGATTGGTGCACTGGCACGACGCCGAAACCGGTGAGCGCATATTGGTCGATACCGCCAGTCGCCGTGTTCGGGAACAGCTGGCCCTTGAGCAGACACGCCGCGCTCACGCCATCGATGATATGCACCGTAAAGCCGGCATCGACACCATCCGGTTATTTGCCGGAGAACCCTACGACAAGGAATTCATCAAGTTTTTCCGCCAACGCGCCCAGAGAAGGTAATCCATTTCAGATGAGTACGGATAAACATCGATTACAGAAAAAAGCATCTGCGTCCATCTGCGTCTATCTGTGGGCTCTGGGGCTGTTGTTTATCATAGGATGTTCTCAGGAGCAGAATAAAACCTATCCGCAGGATCGCCTGACGGTGGAATACAGTCTCGACCGCGATACGATCATGGTGGGCGATCCGGCTGAACTGGTCGTTACAGCATACTATCCCACCAACGGAACACTTGAGCTTCCGGAAATCGGACACGAGAAAGATGTCGTTGTGCTGCAGCGCGATTGGGAACATATTCCGCGCAAGGACGGATTGGCCCAGGCGGAAACCCGCTACTCGCTCACCTCGTTCCGGCTCGGCGATCATCTCCTTTCTTCCAATGCAATCACCTGCACCATTGGCGATCGGACGTATACCACCAATTTCCCGCCCGTCAGTCTGCATGTTCAGTCAGCGCTCCCGCCCGATGCCGGGGCTGAAATTGCCGACATTAAACCGTCGCGGAAGCTGCCTGGAAGAATTCCACGCTGGCTGTGGGTTGCGGCAGGTGCCACGGCTGTTGCCTTTCTGGCCGGCCTGATCAGCTCCAGGCTATGGAAGAACCGGGAAAAACTGATTCCCGCAGCCCCGCCGGTTCCGCCTCACGTGATCGCGCTGAATGCCCTGCAGGCCCTCAAGCACAAAGGCTTGCTCGAGCGCGATGAGTGCGAACCCTTCTACACCCAGCTCTCGCTGATCCTGCGCACCTACCTCGAAGGCCGCTTCCACCTCAATGCCCCCGACGAAACCACGGAAGAGATTGTCGAGGAGATGAGCCGCTCTCCGGAACTCAACGGGGCCCAGCGCAATATCCTGCAGGAGTTCATGCGTCAGGCCGATATGGTTAAATTTGCAAAAGGCCGGCCGGACCGGGGCTCCATGGAATCCGCGTTCGACACCACGAAACAGTTTGTGGAAGAAACTCAACAGAACCCGATGACTCCGGCAAACGAGACCGACCCCAGTTAACCATGCGATTTGCATCTCCATATTACCTTTTACTGATCCTGCTGGTGCCTTTGCTGACATGGCTCCGGAACCGCCGGATGCGGCAGCGTTCCATGCAGTTCAGCAACACGAAAATTCTGCAGGAGCTGCCTAAATCCTGGCGGATGCGCCTCCGACCGTTGATCAGCGCGTGCTTTGTGCTGGGCATGATATGCTGGATCGTGGCATTGGCGCGTCCGCAGCGCGGCCTCGACGACAGCATCGTACGAACCGAAGCGGTGGACATTATTCTGCTGCTCGACCTCTCGGAGTCCATGGACACCCAGGATTTTGTAAAATTCAACCGGCGCATCAGCCGCCTGGAAGCATCAAAGGATGTAATTAAGCGGTTCCTCGAAAAACGGCCCAATGACCGGATCGGCATGGTGGGGTTTGCCTCCCTCCCCTATGCCGTTGCCCCGCTCACGCTCGACCACGGGTGGCTTGTAAAGCGCATGGAGGGGCTGCATACCCGGATGCTGGACGGTCGCCGGACGGCGATCGGCGACGGCATTGCATCCGCCGTCAACCGATTGCGGGAAAGCGAAGCCAAAAGCCGAATCATCATTCTGCTCACGGATGGCGCAAACAACTGGGGCACCCTCTCCCCCGATAATGCAGCCACTGCCGCGGCGGCCCTGGATGTAAAGATATATACCGTTGGAGCCGGGGGAGCCGGGGTCGGATTCATGCTGCAGCGGAACCAGGTGGACGAAACCTCCCTGAAAAAAATTGCGGACATGACCGGCGGCCAGTTCTACCGGGCGCGCGACCTGAAAACCCTCGAGGACGTGTATGCCCAGATTGACCAGCTAGAAAAAACGGAAATCGAAGTCGAAAGCTATACACGATACGAGGAAACCGCCATGGGCTGGATCATTGCCGGCATTCTGCTGCTGGGTGCTGAACAGCTGCTGGGATTAACAAAACTGGGTCGTCTGCCATGAAATGGAATAATCCAGATCTCCTGCTGTGGCTGCTGGGGCTGATTCCGCTGCTGGCGGTCACGGCACTGCTGATTAAAAGACGCGCCGTTCTGCTCGCCCGCCTTGCGGAACAGGGGCTTTGGCCCACCCTGCTGGCGGGATATTCCATGAAGCGTCAGCGTAGTCGCAACCTGATCCGTATACTGGCCATGGCCCTGGCTATCATGGCGCTCGCGCGTCCGCAATGGGGATTCAAGTGGGAAAAGGTGCAGCAGCGCGGTCTGACCATTCTCGTGGCCCTCGATACGTCCAAAAGCATGCTGGCCCAGGATATCAAGCCCAACCGGCTGCAGCAGGCCAAATGGGGCGTGCGAGACCTGCTCGGTGAATTACGCGGGGATCGCATTGGCCTGGTCGCCTTCGCCGGCGATGCCTTTCTGCAATGTCCTGCCACCGTCGACTATGCCGCATTTGCCATGATGCTCGACGATATCTATGCCGGTATAGTCCCGCTGGGCGGAACCGATCTTTATGCCGCACTGGATGTGGCCCTGGACAGTTTTGAAAAGTCGGAGGAGAGCGCATCCGACAAGGTCATTATTCTCATTTCCGACGGCGAAGGGCATGCTGGAGATCCTCTTTCTTTAATTCCCAGGCTGCAGGCTGAAGGAATACGGGTCTTTACCATCGGTGTCGGCACCAAAGAAGGCGAGCTGATCCAGACCTCTGAGGGATTTGTAAAGGATCGAAGCGGCAATGTGGTCAAAAGCGCCTTGAATGAGCAGATCCTTGAACGCATAGCCATGGAGACCGGTGGTTTCTATGTCCGCTCCGCCCCCGGCGACTTTGGTCTGGAACGCATTTATGAACAGGGTCTGGCCCAGCTGCAGCGCGAGAAACGCGAAGAACGGATGTCGAAGATATGGACCGAACGTTTCCAATGGTTCATCGCCGGCGCCCTCCTCCTGCTTGCTGCTGAAATCGCGATCCGGCCAACCGTAAGGAGTATCCGCAGATGAACGCAGACAAACACAGGATCTCAGGAAGGAATTGGTCTGCCTGTCTTTGCGTCTATCTTTGGGCTTCGCTGCTTGCGCAGCCGGTCCACGCAGAGGAGACACCGCGTTCGGCAATGCGCAAGGGACTGAAGGCCTACAGCGCCGGCGAGTTCACGAATGCGCTTGCACGGCTGGAAAAAACGGTTTTGGAGTTTCCGGATATCGGCAACTATAACCTTGGAAATGTCTATTATCGGCTTGGCGATTTCGAGAAAGCGGAAGCGTGCTATACCGAGGCCTTGCGCACCACCGATCTGGAACTGCAGGCACAGGCCTATTACAATGCGGGGAACGCCCTGCTGGCCCGCACCACCACCATGACCGGAAATGAAGAGATCGGTCTGGCGATCGAGTGCGCCTTCCAGGCGATGGACCGATACGAAAAAGCGATCCTGCTCGCGCCCGAGGATCGGGTTGCGAAACAAAACTATGAACGGGCACAGCAGTTGCTCATAAAACTCGAAGTCAACCGGGGCAAATGGTACTTCGATGAAGCGGAGTCTTTACTTGAACAGTATAAGGCCAAGGATGCTCAAACCAACTACAGCAAAGCCGGAAAGCAGTTTAAACACATCCTTGAAAGCGTTGCCCCGGACCATGCGGAATCAAAACAGTATTTGGCCACGGTGGAGGAGCGGCTGACCATGCTGACGCGTGCGGTCGAGGAGGCGGAACAGGATCTGGAAACCGCGTTACAGCAGATCGACGATTATCAGTATATGCTCGCCGCGCAGCGGCTGACGATGGCCGGTGACGAACGACGATACGCTTTTGACATCAAACCGGACTTGCAGAAAAAGTATGAAGAGACCATCCAGAAAAACCAGGAGGTCCTGAAGATCATTCAGGAGCTTTCCGAACTCAATATCGTACAATGAAGTGCACAGCTTACATCGGAATCATAGCCTGTTGGGCTGCAGCAGCCGTCGCGAACACGGCGGAGGTTGATGCCGCCTATTTCCACCCGGCGGCCAGCCAGTATATTCACGGGAACATGGCAGCTGCAAGCAACCTGGTTGAGCGCGGACTGGAGGAATATCCGGATGACGCAAAGCTGAAACGCCTCAAGGACCTCCTGAGGCAGCAGCAGCAAAACCAGGAAAACGAGCAGAATCAGCAGGACCAGCAGGATCAACAGGATCAGCAGCAGGAACAGCAGCAGGAACAGAACCAGGAAGACGGCGATCAGCGTCCGCAACAGGAACAACAGCAACCCCCGCGGGCGGAAGAGATGAGCGCCGACGAAGCAGAGCGGCTCCTCGATGCCATGAAACAGGAAGAAAAGAATGAGCGCATGGAGCTCAAGGTGTACTATGGTGCACCGGTTGATGTTGAGAAGGATTGGTAGAGAACTGCTGATTGATGAATAAGTGATGCTTTTAAAAGAAAGACAATCGAGTTTGACGACCGGACACAGAGCAGGTTCCAGAACGACGCCTCGCTGCCGTCGCGTTCCACCGGTCTTGCTATGGGTCCTCGTTATCTGCTCATGGTTCGTCTGCACACCGTATGCAGACGCGGCTGATGTACGTATGTCGGTTGAACCCGAACTGATCAGCCTCCTGGATCGAGCCGTGCTGAAGATTGAAATTATCGATGGCAAGGGCGATGCCGCCGAGATTCCCGACGTCGACGGCCTCAAGATCGCCTACCGGGGTCCGCAGACGCAATACAGTTTCGTAAACGGCCGTTCCTCATCCAGCATCACGCACACCTATCTCATAACGCCGACTAAGGTGGGCGACTACACCATCGGCCCGGTAAAGGTCAAATTCAACGGAAGCGAAAAGGAGCTTTCAACCAAGCTGCGCGTCATCAAACCGCAGGACGATGCCGAAGCGCAGCAGATTTCACAGATGATGTTCTCACAGATCACCACCGATCGCCCGAGTCCGTATGTGCATGAGCCATTCCAGCTCGACCTGAAAGTGTATGTGCGCGACGGCGTGGAGATTGACGGGAATTTCGGCATTCGCGGCGGCATACCGGAAAGCGGAATGGATGGCGAGCTCGAGTGGACGGTCAGTCGTCGGCAACGGGAAGAGCGGAATGGCGTGATCTTCAATGTTTACTCCATGCGCGCAACGGCAAAGGCGCTGACCGCAGGCACGTTTACGTTCAGCCCGGAAGTACAGTTAAACGTGGTTGTTCCGCGGCAGCAAAGACGGTCGTACGGATTTGACGATCCCTTCTTTGGCGATTTCTTCGGACGGCAGGAAACGCGCCCGATCCGGCTGGAGTGCAATATACTGGACATCGAAGTGCAACCGATCCCGATTGAAAACCGCCCGCCGTCGTTCACCGGAGGGGTTGGCAAGCTGGATTTTAATGTCGAGGTCGGGCCGAAAAAACTCAAAACCGGCGAACCGATTACGGTTAAGATGCGCATCAGCGGATCCGGCAACCTGGAAAAAATCATGCCGCCCCAAATGAAGGAGGAGCCCGGCATCAAGCGGTATGACGTCAACACGGTTCCCTCAGACAACCCGAACGAGATCCTGTTTGAACAGGTTATTATTCCGACCACGGACGCGATCACAGAACTACCCCCTATTACCTTCTCTTATTTCAACACTCAAACCGCTGATTTCCGTACTGAAACCGCAGGCCCCTTCCCCATCGAAGTCGAAGCCGCTCCCCAACAGGTGGCCACCGTGATGGGCAACCTGGCTCCGGCGGCACAGAGCGAAACAAAGGTGTTGGGCAGCGATATCGCCTATCTCAAGCCGCGTCCGCCGAAATGGATCTTCAAGCATCATGCCCGTCTGTTTGAGAGCCTTGAATTCCGTATCGCCATGGCACTGCCCCCTTTGCTCCTGATACTGACCTTTGTGGCGGTCGGGCGGCGCAACCGGCTTGAAAAGGATACCGCACTGGCCCGCCGCCAGAAAGCACCGAAGGCCGCCCGCCAGACCATTCAACGCGCGGAACAGGCCATGAAGAAACAGGATGCGCAGGCGTTTTATGAGGCCATGTGGAACACACTGGAGACCTATTTCGGCCACAGACTCAATCTTGCACGGGGTCAGGTGACCAAACAGATTGTCGTTGATCATATTCCGGCAGAAGCCGAAATGCTCGAACAGCTCTTCGACGGCATCGAGCACAGGCGATACGGCATGCAGACCGAAACGCACTCAACGGATGAAATGAAGCGGTTGCTGAAGCAAATGGTCGAAACACTCAAGCGGTGTGAAAGGATGAAGTTATGAGCCTCCGACCGTATATCATTGCCACCTGCCTGCTGCTGGCTTCATCCGGTCTCTTTGCATCCGCGGATGAATTTACTGAAGGCCGGACGGCCTACGACCAGGGCGACTATGCCCAGGCGGCGAAACACTACCAAAGCATGCTGGATCAAGGGATTCAAAACGTCGAACTGCGCTACAACCTGGCCAATGCGCTGTTCAGGTCAGGCGACCTTCCGCAGGCGGTGGTCTCCTACCGGGAAGCCTGGTATCAGGCACCGCGTGATCCCGACATCAATGCGAACCTGCGCTTTGCGCTGAGTGCGGCCGACGCCATCGAACCGGCATCATCGCGGATTGAGCGGTTTTTAACCTCGCTCTCGTCGGCGGAATGGGTCTGGGTGGCCATCGGCGGCTACCTGACGCTAACCGCCATTCTGATCATCGCGATGCTGACCCGAAAAGGGCGCCCCGTAATGCTCAAGTTAAGCCTGATTCCCGTCGTGCTCCTGTTGCTGGCCGCGGGCGGATGGTGGCAATGGCGGCAATTCAGAATCTATCCGGAAGCCGTCCTGGCCCGGCCCGGGGCAACGGCTCGCTTTGCCCCTCTCGATAACTCGATGGCCCACTTCAAGCTGCCTGCAGCCGCGCTGGTGCGCATGAAAAACCGCGACTCCAAGGGATGGGCGGAAATCGAGTACGATGGCAAAACAGGATGGGTAAAGAGGGATCAGTTATTAAGCGTTTATCCTTGATAAATACCCGGCTTTGGCATCAAATCTCGTATCTTTTATGAATACGAAAAAAGGCCCATTTAATCCGAACATGCTGCTCTGGTGGGTAGCTATTATTGCCCTGGTTGTTTCAGGGGTTCTCTATTATCTGCTCGGCCCGCAGGCGGAGTTTGATGTCAGTATCCGCCAGAAACGCATGATCTTCCCCCTGGTCGGCATCGTGATCGCCGGCATCTGTATAATCGTCGGTACGGCGAGCCGATGGTTTTACAAATAAGCACTGCTTTCTGCCGTGCGGCTCGACCCCGTTAGTATTGGAGCTGTTGCGTGAAACGAGATATTGAGTGGGTGGAAAAACTCGAGGGCGGCATTAAGCGCAAGGTGCGCGTCCGATTCCCGGGCCATGGAAAGATCACGTGGCAGTTCAAGCGCTCCGATGAAGACCTTTGGGATTATGACTCATCCCCGTCCGCGGACGACTGGTCCCATCTCGAAGACAAGATTGATGCCCTTTATCATCGCCGGCGTGCCCCATACAAGGACCTTCAGCTGGTGCAGCAACTGCGGCAAAAAGCGGCCGGAGAATAGAACAAATGGATTTTTTACTCCGTGGCGAATATATCGAGCTCTGCAGCCTGCTGAAGGCGGCGAATCTGGTCCTGTCCGGAGGGGAAGGCAAGGAAGTGGTCGCTCAGGGCCTCGTGCGGGTCGACGGGCAGCTTGAAACCCGCAAGCGATGCAAGATCCGCCCCGGACAAAACGTTGAGTTTGAAGGTAATTCCATCAACGTGATTTCAGCCGAAGCCCAATAAAAAAGCGCCCAGACCGGGCGCTTTATCATCCGCCAATCACACGATCTATTTAAGGTGTGTTTTGCGGCCTTTACCGATCGAATAGACCTCGAAGCCCATTTCAAACAGGGCATTGTGATCGAGCATGTTGCGGCCGTCAAAGAGGAAGGCCGGCTTCTGCATACCATCAAAAATGCGCCGGTAGTCCAGATTCTCGTATAGCTTCCAGTCCGTCAGGATGGCGATGGCATGAGCGCCTTCCGCCGCCTTGTACGGATCGGCTTCAAACTCAATCTGATCGGCCAGTTCGGGCATATCCAGTTTGGCATTGTCCATCGCTTCGGGATCGGACACCACGATACTGGCATGTTCGGCGGCCAGCTCGCGGCACACTTTAATCGCCGGACTCTCCCGCGTATCACCGGTGTCTGCTTTAAAGGAAAAACCCAAGACAGCGATCCGCTTGTTGGCGATGGTGTTGAACATGCTGTGCAGCATGGTTTTCACAAACCGCGTTTCCTGATACTCGTTCAGCGTCACGACCTGGCGCCAGTAATTGGCCGGCTCCGTGAGCCCGTAGGATTCGCACAGATAGACCAGGTTGAGGATATCCTTCTTAAAGCACGAACCGCCGAAACCGATACTCGCCTTGAGGAATTTGGGACCGATACGGCTGTCGGTGCCGATCGCGCGCGCCACTTCCCCCACGTCGGCCTCCGTGGCCTCGCACAGTGCCGAAATCGCATTTATAGAGCTCACGCGCTGCGCAAGGAATGCGTTGGCGGTGAGCTTGGAGAGTTCGGATGACCAGAGGTTGGTGGTCAGGATCCGGTCACGCGGAATCCATGTGGCATAGATGTCCACCAGCGTTTGCAGCGCCTGCTGCCCCGAAGGCGTCTCGTGACCGCCGATCAGCACCCGGTCCGGATTTTCCAGATCTTCGATGGCCGTGCCTTCGGCCAGGAACTCGGGATTGGACAGCACCTCGAAGTGAATCGGATTTTCACCGGCATGCAGCACACGTTCCATCGCCTCGGCGGTGCGTACCGGCAGCGTGCTCTTTTCAACAATGATTTTGTCGGAGGTGGACACCTCTTTGATGCGGCGGGCACAGAGTTCCCAATACTGCAGATCCGAGGCGCATCCGGCACCTTCACCAAAGGTTTTAGTCGGCGTGTTAACGCTCACAAAGACGATGTCGGCATCACGGATACCCTGGTCCACATCGGTTGAAAAAAACAGGTTTCGTCCGCGGGCTTCCTGCACGACCTCCAGCAGACCGGGCTCATAAATGGGCAGGGCGTCAGTCTGCCAGGCGGCGATGCGGTCGGCATTGATGTCGACTACTGTCACCTGCACATCGACGCATTGCTTGGCGATCATGGCCATGGTGGGTCCGCCAACATACCCGGCACCTATACAGCATATTTTTATCATGCGTTCCCTCTTATGTTTAGATGCCTATATTGCTCAGCAGGGTGGAAATCTGATTGATAAGTGCTGTTATCTGGGGATGTTCCCGCTCAAATTCCGAGGCTTCCCGTTTCAGCGCCTGCATAAAATCCTGTACTGCTTCGGGGGTAAAACGTTCTATCTCTTCCCGGGCATGCTCCAGCAGCTCCTCAAACTGGCCGGTTTCCGTCGGGGTTTGCTCCAGCTCGCGTTTCAACTCGCCAATTCTATCCTTAACTTCCCTGTGTGGCATGACGCCTCCCCTTTCTTCTCAAAACTTGTGGCGCATAATATGGAGCGGTTGCACCACTTGCACCTGTTTTATCCTACAAATATTGCCGGCTATTGTTTAGCTCGTATGAGTTGTTCATAGATCGCACGCAATCGACCGGCGACCACCGGCCAATCATACTCCGCTTCAACTGCGCGAAACGCCCGGTCGGCAAGCGCGGAGCGAAGGGCATCGTCCCCAGCCAACTCCGCCATTGCATCCGCCAATTCGGTTTCATCAGCAGGCTCCACCAGCCAGGCTGTTTCGCGGTCGGTCGCAAATCCGGCCAGGCCGCCCACCCGACTGGCGACGACCGGCGTACCCGCAGCCCACGCCTCGAGAACAACCATGCCGAACGGCTCATGCACGGACGGAAGCACAAACATTTCGGCCGCTTTATACGCCGAAGCAAGCAGTGGATTATCCGGAGGCAGTCCGCCCGCAAGCGTCACGCTGCCGCGCAGATCCAGTCGATTGATCTCCGCCTCAACTTCCCTCTGGTAGGCCTCAACGGCAACCGGACCCATCAGAACCAGCCGATGAAGCGGATGTTCGACGGCAAACCGGGCAAAAGCGCGCACCAGGCCCGACTGGTTTTTCTGCGGATCGATTCGCGAAACGCACAGAATGATCCGGTCGGCCTCATCGAACCCATACGCCTTCCGGAAAGCGGCCCCATCGGCATTGGAGAAGGTCGACACATCCACGCCGTTAGGTACCAGAAAGACCGGTTTATCCGGGAACCTCCGCTGGACCTCTTCGAACTCAGACCGTCCCACGCAGATCACACCATCGGCATCTTCCAGCACGCGTCTCGCACCAAACAGCGCACCAAACACCTTGCCCCACTCCAACCGGCCGGCGAAGGGTCGCTTCATGCCATCAATCTGCTCCTGCGGCAGCGTGAAGTATCCGCCGTGCAGGCTTACGACAAACGGAATGCCTTTAAGCCGGGCCGCCGTCCGCGCCATTCCGCCCAGCCTGTGCTGAACATGGGCATGAATGATCGAGGTGTTCTTTTCTTTCAGCAATCCGGCAAAGAGAGACAGGGATAGCGGGCTGCCGCCCTTCAACTGGAGGGCCCGCCGGGCATCGGCGGACAGCCCCAGCCAAGGGAATACATAGCCATGGCGCTTGATCGGCACACCGCCGACCACAGCGTCGCCCGGGCGGGAACACATAGCCGTGCAATGAACCGGACTTTCGATCCCCTGCCGTATAAACGCCCGGGACACATTGAGCACCACATTCTCGGTTCCTCCCCAGACTTCGGGGATCAAACGGCGCATCACATGTACAACTTTCCGCAATTCCGGCATAGTGGATGACACTTTAGGGAAAAATAGTGGTGCGGGAAAGCTTTGCTTGCCCGGAGAGCGGGCAATTCGCGGAAGTTTGTGTTTACCAGCTGCAAACCAGCCCCTAATATGGAGCCGATTTTAGTAACTTATGTCTGTAATCAAAAAACGCATACTCTTGATGGGCGGCGCTGCGGTGCTCGCCTTTTCTGCATGGACGGAACCTCTCTCTGATCGGGAACAGACCTTTATTCACGACAAGAAGGAGATCGTCTTTGTGGTGCAGAAGGATTTTGCTCCGTTCTCCTTTGTTATTGACAACCAGGCCATCGGCATGGACGTCGAGCTCGTTCGGTGGATGGCCGCTGAAATGGGATTTCGGGCTCGCTTTGAAACTGCATCACTGGAAGAAGGGATGGACCTGTTGCGCTCCGGCGATGCCGACGTCATGCTGAGCCTCTCCTACTCTTCCGAGCGCGACGCTGAATTTGATTTTTCCACCCCCACCAAAAATGCCCCGATCGTTCTTTATGTCCGCGCCGACCGCAACGACATCTCCGATCTTGACGATCTGGATCGAGGGAACGTCGCCATACTCGGATCGAGCAGAAGCCTGGATGAACTGCTCCGGAACAACATTCAGTGCGGGGTTAAATTTATCGCCTCCCCGGGCTACGGTGTCGAACTGCTCGAAAACGGAGCGGTCGATGCGATGATCGGCAACGAGTTCGTCATTCAGCACTATCTCTATTCGAGCGGGAAAGGCCGCTTAAAGCCGATTGGTGACCCTCTCTACAACGCCCGCATAAGCATGGCGGTTGCCGATGACAACCGCCTCCTGCTCGACATCCTCAACCGGGGAATTGCCAGCGCGCAGGAAAACGGAACCCTCTCCAGAATCCACGCCAAGTGGATGGGCTCCGAGTATGCAAGAAATGAGATGCCCATTCGGACCATCATCAATATTACGCTCGCGGTGTCCAGTATCATCGCCGTCGTCGCGTTTCTCATCCTCCTGTGGAACCGGAAACTGCAGCGTTCCGTCGAGCAGCACACCCGCCTGTATGTCGAAAGTGAGCGACGTCTTCGGAATATCTTCGAAAATTCCCCCGATGCGATGTTTGTCATCGACCGCGACGGCCACGTGATCACGGCCAATGCCCAGGCCTGCAGTATGGTAAAAATGGACAAGCAGACCCTGCTCTCGAAGAACATCTATGATCTGGCACCGGCCGAAGTCAGTGATGAGATAACGATCAACATGCAACGTTTCTTTTCCAGAGAGCTGATCCAGTGCGAAGGCGTTAGCCAGGCCTCCGACGGAAGCATGATTCCTATCGATATGACCGGCAGCCTCCACCAGATCGACGGCAAAGAAATGCTTCAGCTCCACGTACGCGATGCCAGCATGCGCAAAGAGGCCGAAGAGAATATGCTCACGGCAAAACATCTGGCCGAGGAGGCCAAGGAACTCGCCGATAACGCCCGCCGGATGGCGGAGCAGGCCAGCCAGGCCAAGAGCGAATTTCTTGCCAATATGAGCCATGAAATCCGAACGCCGCTGAATGGCATCGTGGGCATGATACAACTGCTGGGCGATACGCACCTGACGACCGAGCAGAAAACCTGTGTCGACACGATCATGCAGTCCTCTTCCGGCCTGATTAAAATCATCAGCCATGTGCTCGATATTTCCAAGATCGAAGCCGGCCAGATGGATGTGCGCGAATCCGCTATTGACCTGCGCAGCATGTGCAGCAACCTTTTTCATATATTCCGGCCAACCGCCGAACAGAACGGGATTCGCCTTCAATGCAACTGCCAGGACAATACCCCGCAATATGTCGTGGGCGACGAAGGCCTCATCGAACAGGTGCTTGTAAACCTGATTGGAAATGCGCTCAAGTTCACACACCACGGTTCCGTTTCGCTTAACATTGAATGCCATGCGACGGATGAAAAGGAGGCCGAACTCTATTTCCAGGTCATCGACACCGGAATCGGTATCGAAAAGGAAAAGCAGAGCACTATTTTTGAAAAGTTCACGCAGGTCGACGGCTCCAACAAAAGGAGGTACGGCGGCACCGGACTGGGGCTGGCCATCTGCAGGCAGTTGATCGAGCTTATGGGCGGGACCATCGGGCTTATCAGTTCAAGAGGACAGGGATCCACGTTCTTCTTCAACCTCACCCTACCCCTGACCAACGAGCCGGCAAAACCCAAACCCGGCGAGGCGGCCGCTTCAGACGCTATTATTCAACCCAACATCCAGGTCCTGCTCGCCGAGGACAACCTGGTCAACCAGAAGGTGGCTATCGCCATTCTTCAAAAGGCCGGCTGCCAGGTGGATGCGGTCGACAACGGTCAGGATGCCATCCAGCGCGTTCAGAAAGCATCATACGATATCGTACTGATGGACTGCCAGATGCCCGTCATGGACGGCTACGAAGCCACAGCCAGAATCCGCGCCATGAAAGAGCCCCTTTGCCGCATCCCGATCATTGCCATCACCGCCCACGCCATGTCGGAAGATCGTGAGCGCTGCATAGAAAGCGGGATGGACGACTATGTCTCCAAGCCGGTCAGTCGACAGGCGCTGATCGATATGATCAACCAGTACACCACCGCATCATGAAACCGTTCTGGGAAACGAAAAAACTGCACGAACTCAATCTCGAGGAGTGGGAAGCGCTCTGCGACGGATGTGCCAAATGCTGTGTACACAAGCTGCAGGATGACCAGAACGGCGAGATCCACTATACCTGCGTCGCATGCCGCCTGCTCGATGTAAATACCTGCCGATGCACTAACTACGATCACCGGCATGAACTGGTTCCCGACTGCGCAATGCTTTCCGTCGATCACCCGGAATATTTTGAATGGATGCCTGAAACCTGCGCCTATCGCCTGATGCATGAAGGGAAACCTCTCCCCGACTGGCATCCGCTTATTACCGGCAACCCGGCCTCCGTCCATGCTCACGGCGCTTCTGCCCGCAAAAAACTCATCCCCGAATTTCTTGCCGATGAAGAGCATCTGGAGAAATACATCCTGAAGTAGCCGCTATCAGACAAAGCGGGAACGCATCATTCACCGCTGTACAGCAGATCAAGCTTGGCGGCACAGATAAAGTCGTTATCCGACAGCCCTCCTATCGCGTGGGTGGTGTAGGTTACGGCACAGGTCTTATAGCCCACGAGCATGTCCGGATGATGATCTTCCCGGTGCGAAACATAGGCGGCCGCATTCACGAATGCCATGGTATGGTAATAATTCTTGAACTCGAAGGTTTTCGCAATTTCAGTGCCGGATCTCGTCCACCCTTCCAGCTGCACGAGCATGGCATCGGCCTGTTCGCCTGTAAGAGGGGTCGTTCCCCCCTCGCAAGGTTTGCATTTACGTTCAGTGAGTTTGCTCTCTTTCATGTTCTTCCCTCCGTTGATTAACGGAAGGATAGCACTATTTGATCAGCTTGAGAAGATCCTTGAACCGCGGATGGGCAGCATCCCGCAGCAGAGCAAAAAGAATGGATTCCGCGGGCAGGATTGCAGCGCCGGCGTCACGCATCGCCTGCAGGGCCAAAGCCTTGTTTTCCGCTGTGCGCGATGAAACTGCATCCGCCGTCACAACCACTTCATAGCCGGCTTCCAGAAGATCAATCGCGGTCTGATAGACGCATACATGGGCTTCAATTCCGGCCAGAATGACTTGCTTCCGGCCTATTGCCCGCAGTTCCGTCAGAAACTTCAGGTCGCCGCAACAGCTGAATGACGACTTGGCAACCGTGGTCACACCTTCCAGCAAAGACCTGAACGGCTCATGGGTCGAGCCCAGTTTTTCCGGGAGCTGCTCTGTCACCAGAACCGGGAGTTCCAGCAGCTGCGCGCAACGGATCACGCGCTCCAGGTTGGTGTCTAACACCGCCTTTTCATGCATGAGATCATGCAGTTTTCCCTGCACATCGATACACAGCAGAACAGCTTCTTCGCGTTTGAGCATGACAACCTTCTCCCTAGTTAATTTCGTACTGATTCAGTTTTCGGTGCAGGGTTCGGCGGCTGATCCCCAGCTTTTCGGCGGCCCTGGTCCGGTTTCCGCCGGTTTTTTCGAGCGCCTGGATAATCATGCGCTTCTCCATTTCATCGACGGTTAATTCGGCATCGATGCGGACCTCCCCACCTCCGCCGGTCATCTCCCTTACCTGAGAAGGAATATCCTTTACGTCGAGCATCTTTCCACGGGCGAGCACAACCATCCGCTCCACGAGATTGCGCAGCTCGCGAATGTTGCCCGGCCAGTTGTAGGACGAAAGCATCTCATACGCCGCGGGCGTGAAACCTTCGATCTGCTTTCCGTTTTCCTCGTTGAAGACCGCCAGGTAGTGATTCAGCAGCAGCAGAATATCATCCTGCCGGTCCCGCAGGGGCGGGAGCGTGATGACGACCACGTAAAGGCGGTAGAACAGGTCTTCACGGAAATCCCCCTGCTCCACCATCTCCTTCAGGTCGCGGTTGGTGGCCGCGATCAGGCGCGTATCCACATTGACCGGTGTATCGCCGCCGACCCGCTCGATCTGGCGCTCTTCCAGCGCCCGCAAAATCTTAACCTGCACCGAAGCATCAATCTCGCTGATTTCATCGAGAAAGAGCGAACCGCCATCACCCTTTTCAAATCGACCTACGCGCCGTTCCATCGCTCCGGTGAATGCCCCTTTTTCATGCCCGAACAGCTCACTCTCCAACAGATTTTCCGAAAGTGCCGCACAATGCACCGCGACAAACGGCCCCTTGCTTCGCGGACTGAGCTGGTGAATCGCCTTAGCCACCAGCTCCTTGCCGGTACCGCTTTCCCCCTGGATCAGAACCGTGGCGCGGGAAGCGGCCACCTGCCGTATCGTGTCGAATACCTCCTGCATGGCGGAAGATCTGCCGATAATGTTTTCCAATCCATATTTGTCATCGAGCTGAACCTTGAGCCGCTCGTTTTCCAACTCGATCTTCCGCGCTTTGAGCACCCGGTCCAGCACAAGCTCGAGCTTGTCGAGGTTGATCGGCTTGGTCATGAAGTCGGTGGCACCCTTTTTCATCGCCTCGACTGCGATATCCACATCGCCGTAGGCCGTCAGGATGATACAGGTCAGTTCCGGCTGGTTTGCCAGCGCACGCTGCATCAGGGTAATGCCATCCATGCCGGGCATGCGGACATCGCTCAACAGCACATCGATGCTCTGCCCGGACAACACCTCCAGCGCCGCATCGCCGTTTTCCGCAGCCAGTACATGATAGTCGCGCCGGAGCGCCCGCACCAATCCATCGCGGGCGCTTTTTTCATCATCAACAATCAACACGGTGGGCTTAGCCATGGACGCTCTCCTTTTCCGGCGCTTCAAGCAGATTCATACGCGCATCCTCGCGCGGGAAGCGCAAGGTCAACCTCGTGCCGCGTCCGCGTTCCGAGTTGATCTCTATTTCCCCGCCATGGTCGCGCATAATGCGCTGGACAATCATCATGCCCAGTCCCGTTCCTTCGGCTTTGGTTGTATGATACGGCTCGTAGATGGCTCCCAGTTTTTCAGGATCAATCCCCGGCCCGTTGTCCTCGACAACCACACTGACAAAACGGTCCGAAAGCAGTGTTTCCACTTTCAGGATTCCGCCGTTCGTCATCGCCTGCAGGGCATTCTTAATGACATTGAAGAAGACCTGCTTAACCTGCGTCTCATCCACCGCCACCGCAGGCACATCCTTCGCAAACTCGGTTTCAACCAGCATGCGGCGGTCTTTGATCTCGTGCTTCATCACATCGAGGGTTTCGAGGAGCAGCTCGGACAGCTTGAAGGGACGGCGTTCAGGCAAGGACGGCCGCAGCGCCTTGAGAAACTGGCGGATGATGGTGTCGAGACGGGAAACCTCCTTGCGGGACACCTCAACCAGCTCGCGCAGCTCATCCCGTATGCGCTCATCTTCAAAATAGCCGATTTCCCGATCGAGCAACTGGAGATGAATATTGATGGAATTGAGCGGATTTCCGATTTCGTGGGCCACGCCGGCGGCCAGCAGGCTCAGGGCGTGCAGCCGTTCGGATTCGATCGACTGGGCCGTGCTTTCGCGCTCCCGGGTGACATCGCGGAATATAACCACGGCCCCCTCTTCCTTGTCATCGACGGCCGCCAGCGGAACGACGTAAAACTCCATGAAACGGTGCTGCGGATAGGTGATTTCGATCTCCCGACGAACCAGCTGGCTCCATTCATACTCATCGAGATTGAGCACGAGATCCCAATGGATATCCTTAAGGTAGCGTTGGATCGGAACTCCCGCCGCCGATTCCAGCTTGAAACCCAGAAACGATTCGGCAGCACGGTTGGCATAACTGATCTGCGCCTCCGGGTCCAATACGATAATGCCCTCTTCCAACGCCTGGAAAATGGTTTCCATGAGTCCTTTTTCCTTTGCCAGGCGCAGGAAATAGGATTGGAGGCTCCCTTTGTCAAGATGGTCGAGCCGATCTACGAGCTTGTCGAAAAATCCCGGTTTCATACATCGAATCGTGCCATAACGTCTCAGTATTTGCAATACTGATGCCGGCAGATAAATGTGAGTCAATACGGCGCTAAGAAGTTGCCGGTTTACCGACCATGGTGGTCATCGACCGAAACTGCATGATTCGCAAGGTCCATGTAGGGGCCGGTCCCTCGGCCGACGGCGCGATTCGCAGCACTTTGGACGAATTACTGAACGGGCAGGATCCAGAATCCTGAGTTACTGCGTAGCGCCGCTTCTCCAGAGCCTGGGGGTGATCATACCGGCCGCGCAGATGGCGATCTGCGAAAGGATGAAGACCATCAGCCAGAAACTGGCTGAATCGGTAAAGCCGTAGGAGTGCAGGCCGACACTGAGCTGATTGACGCCAAACCATGACCACGCCGTAACCGCATTGCCGAACACGGCCATCACAGCAAATCCGCGATGTTTCACCATTCGGCCATAACGGGCGTGCAGCATGATCGCCGTCCAGAGCACAATCAGCAGAGCTCCGTTTTCCTTGGGATCCCAACCCCAGAAGCGGCCCCAGGAATCGTCCGCCCAAAGCCCGCCGAGCACCGTGCCCACAAAGCTCAACAGCAGTGCGAAACAGGTGGTTCCGTATAGCATGCGATACATGCCGTCCTCCGTTTCGGGATCGAGGCGGCGGGTAAAGAGCCCGGCAAAGATATAGAAGATGCCAATAGTTCCGGCGACAAAGGTGGCCATGTAACCGAGGGTGATGGTAATCACGTGCGTAGCCAGCCAGAAGCGGGTATCGAGCACCGCACGCATCTGCTCCATTGTGTCGCCGTCACCGGCCAGGAAGTGGGCAATCAGCAGCGTGGCAAAGCCGGCCACACCGCCCACCAGGTTGCCGATGCCGTTGGCTTTGCTTCGGAAGCCCATCTCCATGACAATCCCCGCGGCAACAGCCGCCCACCCGATGAAGATGGCGGATGAATACAGGTTCGTTACCGGCGGATAGCCGGAGAGGAATACCCGGGCCACAATGGCAAACGTGTGCGGAATAAAGGCTACCACCATCAGCGTACGTGCAGCACTGAGCAGCCCCTCCTTGCGGAACAGCCACCCGAAGCAGCTCAGCACAAATACCAACAGGTACAGCTGGGCCGATTTCATGAACGCACCGAGCCGATTGTAGAATACCTCAAAGCCCAGCTTGTCAAACGCCGCCGGATTCTGTTGGTGAACCGCTTCGCCATAGGTCATCAGAGCACTGTTAAATCCGGGAACATCATGCGCCTGATACGCATCCAGAATGGCCCTGAAGCTGACCGCCAGCGGATCTGGCTCGGTCATCGGACCGGCCAGAAGCGAGCTCATGAGCGGGCTCCATCGCTCAACTCCATCGTGCGGAGGTATGACCAGGGGAATGGACATGCCTTCAAGCCTCGAGTAGCGCTGAGCCGTGGCCATCAACTGATCTGTCGGGATGGAGGATGGATCTTCGAACGAAGCGAGCGCATTTTCAAACATGTACAGTTTATTGGCCAGCTTGATGATTTGCCGGTCGTACAGATCGCGGTCCCGGTCATCCTTGGCGTAGGCCGACCGGGCCGCGAGGTTCAGCCGTCCCAGGTTCGGGGCCAGCTCGCGGTAGGAATAGCGGAAGCGCTTGCGCTCCTCGAGACCAAGACTGGAAAGCACATCCAGGTTTTCAATGCGGACAACCTTGTAATCGTAGGCTTCCGGCCGTCCGGACAGGCTGGCCAGCAGCCACTCTACTGCCGACAGGCGCTCGCCATCCTCCGTGCGGACCGTTTGCTTGTCCGACAGAATGGTCAGCAGATTGCGGGCAAGTGTATCAACCGGCTTTTTTCGACCCTCATACTTGACCGGCAGCTGCGCAAAGGCATTCACCAGGTAGTCGGACGGAGTCTCCTTTTCCGGGCGGACACCGGCCTGATAGAACCAGAGAGCCAGCAGAACAACCAGCATGTTGGTGATAACGCGGCGCATTAGACATCCCTCCGGAGATAGCGTTTAAACGACTGACCGAACTGAGCGGCCATGCCGACGAATACAATCATGCAGGAGAGGTAGGGTATCATCCATACGTCATTGCGGACCACCTGAAGAACCGTACCGCTGTCGCCGGGCAGGTAGCCGGACTGATAGAAGGTGCGGCGGGCATAGCGCAGGGGGTTGTTCATCCAGATCCGCAGTTCACGGTCTATATCGTCTCTCTCGTTAACCAGCCTGATATGGCTGGAAAAGTCCTTCGGCATCTGTGTGCCCTCATAGCGTTCGTGTTTGAAATCAAGCAGCGTGATCGCATACGGACTTCCCTGGGGGGTTCGCAGATATTCACGCGCATTCCGATAGTAGACGATAAACCGCCGGCCATCCACCTCGATGGTCGTGGGCATGTCCCACGCATGATTTACAAAGTTCGGGTAAAACCAGATGCTGAGAATATAGCGTCCAATGCTTTGGCCCGTGGCCGGATCAATCAGGTCGACATCTACCGCCGGCGCGTTTCGCGTCCCCGTTGTTCCGCTCACTTCGCGCGTTTCAGCAACATAGAGCCGGGAACCGTAACCCTCGTATTCGGGATAGCTCTCCCGGCGGGCCGCAGGGATGCTGTCGAGCTGCTGGGGCTGTGTGGAGTTGAGCAGGTAACGGTTGATCCGGATATCGAACGGCAGGTTGGCATGCTCGAGCTGCTCGCCGTTGCGCAGCATCTCCTGGGGGAAGACGGTAACAATATCGCGATCCGGATTCGTCGTTTCCGTGAATGCGAGCTCGAGCTGCTGAGAACGATCCATATAGTTGGAGGTCTGTCCCTCTTTCAGCGTCAGCGTAGCCTCCACGGCAAACTGAGCCGTCAGGAATTCACCCACGAGCAGGAACAGGATACCGCCATGCAACAGCACCATGCCCGCCCGTTGGCGATAAAGCAGATGGCAGGCGATAAAGAGCACAACCGCCGCCAGTGTTCCGCGTCCAAGCCGGAAAAACACACGCCAGAAGGCATCGTCTTCCGTGGTGGCAACCGAGGCCGTTCCCCAGCCAAACATGACGCCGACCACAACCAGGATGCCTAACAGCAACACCACGATACCGGCGATACGCCGGCCGCCGCGGGCCAGTATCCTGAAGTTGGCCGAATGTACGGTCAGGAGATTTATGGTCAGCAGGAAACCGATCAGGTAGCCGCCCGGAAATGGAATCCACAGGTTCCGGGGAATATCCCACCCGCGCGGGAAAAAGACAAAAAGATCGATCCGGGCCATGTAGCAGCGGAAATACTGCTCCATCACCGCCCAGATATCGCGATCAATCTGCGCCAGGGTTCCGGCCAGCACCAGCACCATGCTCAGGGACAGCAGGACCACCGTAAGCTTGAGCGACAAGAAGAAATCGATGATTTTGTTCAACATGAACTCCATTTCGGGTTTCGGCACTGAATCATGGGCGTACGCGGATCACAGGCCAGGTTTCGAATCATCCGGCTTCAACTAGTGGTTGTGACCTGCGAATTTGATCGACTCTAGGAATGCGCGAATTTCAGGCGCGTGGGCCTTAAGCTCCTCCACGGATCCTTTTGCCGTAAAATACCAATAGCTGGGTGCCAGATCAATGATGGCGGCAATAATGCCATCCCCGCCCTCCTCGTTGTACACCTCAACATAATTCACGGCGTGTCCATCAACCTCAAAAGTTTCAACCTGGGCCGCGATATCTTCAGGGGCTGCACCGGGGAGTCCCACCTGACCCCGCCAGCGGTTAACGTTGCTGGGCACATCGCCCATGGAAAGGGAAATCAGATAGAAATCGATGGAGGTTCCATCAATGGCATAGCTGGCCATGCGCATGCCGGAGGCACCCTTTTCGCTCCAACCATCAGGCAGCTCAGCGCTAAATTCACTCTGCTGCATATCTTTCATCATGGCCTGGTGCGCTTCCATCACGGCCTGATTGTCCGCATCCGACCCGCCCATGCCCATGTTCTGCATCGGGGCCGGCGCCGGCTCGGTCTTGGGAACTTCGTAGCTGGTCGGCTGCTCCTGGCCGCATCCGGCCAGAAAAACAATGAGTGAGGAGGCAATAATCATCTGTTTCATAGTCAAATTCCTGTTTTATTCAATTGGGGCGTACTCTAGGATTTGAGTAGTGGATTGTCGACCACTATGCGCCTGAATATCTCGAAGGGGACCGGCAGTCGTAGCCGATCACCCAAGGAGCAGGATGATGGTCTTGACCCTTGCGCACCGTACCATCATATTCAGAGCATGAATAAATCAACTATCTCAAACCGCCCGCGCAATCCGGCAACCCTCATCCTTTCCCTTGCATTGATCGTAAGCCTGCTGATCGCTGCCGCCTTCCTATGGCGCGCCCGTGAGGAATCAAGAGACCGGCTGAACGAGCTTTCCGTTCAAAAAACCCGGTTGCAACAGGAACTGGCAAACGCCAAACAGGAAATCAGAAACCTGAAAAGCGGGGACCCATCACCAAAAACCGAAGATCAGCGGACTGCGGCCCGCGGTGCAGATGAATCCGAGCCGGATATAGAAGAGCTTGAAACCTTTTTCCTTCAAGCGCCTACGGTACGGCAAACCGACAAAGGGCTGGTTGTTCATTTTGAATTCAAGCCCGCTGATGACAGCGAACTGCCGGAAGAGGAGATTACCCTGGTGGTCCGGATTCCGAATTCATCAACGTCCAAAATTCTGTCGTTAGCGCCTGTTGCGGTGCCGGAAAATGCCAACGTCAGGTCGGTCATCCACCCCGCAGGATATCTCGGACTCATACAGGGCTCACCGGCCGATATGGGATCCATGGCTTTTGAATTCACGGTTCCCGAACCGGTTAAGGCCACCGTGCGCGGATCACAAGGCATTCTCGACTTCGAGTTTGATATAACACCGGAAGGTTGTACCGTTAGGAAACTCTAGAACGTCAATGTAACGGCTCAACTCACCTCTTGAGATCTTCAAGCAATCCGGATATTACGGCGTGTTGACCCAGTGACATTGATAGCAACCGATCTCGCCCACCGGATTTTCGTTATGACTGCTGGGCCAGAAGCTTTCGTGCAGTTCGAGATTGTTTCCATTCTCGTGACACACGACACATCCTTCACCAGGTGAGGCTTCGGTGTGACAGGCAATACAATGTGACGGATTCCTTCCGGCGGCGGCCCATCGTGCATTGTGAGAGCGCGGGCGCGTAGAGGTGTGGCACGATGTACAGGAATCCTCGAGGTGACAAACCATGCAGCTGTTCCGGTCGGTCGCCGCAATAATACCATGTGTACGCGTGCGGAATATGTTGTTATGTGAAGCAGGTTGCATAACGCTGTGACAATCCATGCAGTTGTCCTGCGTGTGGCAGACGCTGCACGAGGCATCCGGTTGCATGGCAAACTGCCCGTGCCGCCTGTGCCACGCCATGTCGTGACTGGCAGGAGCAATCATAGGATCCATATCCACGTGGCACGTGCTGCACTCCTGACCGGACATATGCGCCTGGTTGCGGATGTCAACGATATCGTCACGCCCGAGCACCGGTACAGTCTCGAGTTCTTCGTCCAGAAGGTAATCGTGACAATCGGCGCATTTTTCCGCCAGCGCTTCGGTATGAACAAAAACAGACTGCGCGGGCGCGGCGGCTTCCTCAGCCTCCGCCGGTGCTGCTGCAGTCTCGGCCTCTTCCCCTTCGCCGGCCGCGGCTTCGGCCGGAGATGCGGATGCCTCAAATAAGGATACCTGCTTTTCCTGATGGCAGATACCGCACGTGTCTGCTGATATTTCCTCGGCTTCGGGTTCATCATGACAGTCGAGGCAGGTGTCGTGCGTAATCGTGTTGAAATCGGGCTGGCCGGGTTCGCCATGGCATTCATCGCAACCCATCTCGTTCTCCGTCACATGGAGATAATGGCTGAAGCGCAGCTGGTATCGCTCCTCGTCCTCATCGCATCCCGAAAGGAAGGCGACCAGTGCGGCGCAGGTTATAAATTGAATAATGCGTGTCATTTTCACAGCCGTACCTCGAATGATGTGCGAATCCGGTAGCTCAGATCGGCCTCTTCACTACCGTCCTCTATTTCTCCGGAAAGCCGCAAGGCTGTTTTTTCCGTCAAATTCCAGCGTCCACGAAGGTAGTACGTAAAGGCGTCGGGTGTACGTTCTGTGCGGAGACCGTCAAAACTATCAACTATAACCGTTCCGGTAGCGTTGTTTTCTACCGTGCTGACCGACTGGTCGACCAGTTGGAAGTAAGAATAATCCACATAGGCCGCTCCTAAAGACATCTCCCACAGTCTGCGGTAGCGGTAACGAATATCGCCACTCATGCCGAAAAACTCGCGGCCGCCTTCCGCATCCCAATACTCCAAAGCAAGGGTTGAGCTAAGCCCCTCTGCCGGTTCCAAGATAAAACTGAGGTCGTACCGCTCAAAACTGCGGTTCGTGAAATTTTCATTGTCGGCCTGTCGAACCATGGCACCCGGAGAAAGATAGATCCATGGAAGCAGTTCGGCAGTAAAACGCCCGTAGGCTGTCGTAAACGGCTCCAGATCGCCAAGCACTTCGGTCAGCGGTGAATAGGCGCGGGTTTTCGCCGTATAATCGCCCCAACGCTGCACGCCGAGAACCGCATCAAACACATAGTCGGACATGGATACATAAAACAGATTGGCTCCGCCCATGCGCACATCTTCATTCATCACCGAGAGATAGGCGCGCGTGCGCACCTCATCGCTCAGCCGTTGCTTTACATCGAAAAAATAATGATCATCATCGGCGCTCACACTGCTGTCGTGATAGCGCGCATAGGTAGCGCGGGTCTCATTGCCTTTCAAGGGCCGGCCCACCAGGGAGGCGCCTGCAAAGACGTCGCCATTGACGGGCGAATAGTCGCTGACCGGCTGCCCCAGGAAAACGCGCCCACCGATCTCCTGCCTTTCGAACAGCAGGTACTGGGCACCGTCCATCTGAATATAATCGGCAATGTCGACGTATTGACGCCCGTAGCGCATCGCCATGCTTTTTTCGCGGTTGTGGATATCGATGTAGAACTGGAGCAAACGAAGGTCGCCCTGCGAGCTGTCGGTGATGCTGCCGAATGGATCGTACTCGGAGGACGTGGTTCCATCCAGATCGCCGTGGAGACGTCCTGAGGTATAAATATCCACCAGCTTGTCGCCCAGGTCGCGCCCGCGAAAGTACCAGTAGCCGTAGGCGTCATGGTCTTCGTATTTGCCCATGCTGCGGTAATCGTAGGTCGCCCGCAACGACCCCGAGTAGACGGGCGTCGCCGGCTCCGCACCGGCAGCGGGTGTTCCAAACAAAAAAAGCCCCGCACCGGTCAGGACTGTGCAAAGGCCAACTCTGGACGCTTGCTTCATTTGCACCCTTTCAGAGGGAGCGGGATCGGCCCCCATGGAGCCGATCCCGGATTCATCATCTTTGATTATTCTTCAACCGCACGATAGAAGCGGTTGGTTGTACCCTGCAGCGAGTCGAGTTCATAGACCCAGCTGCCGGTATTGGTCTGGGCCGGACCCAGATCCTGCCAGCCGTCGCCGCTAAGGCTGTCGATCGACTGGATGCGCACCACCGTTCCGGTCGCCTTGGGCAAGTAGCCCACTTCCGCTGCCGGAAGGATGATCATGTCGGCGGTCGGTACGCTGATGACTTCCAGCGGATCGCTGCCGGCCTGTACTTCGACCAGATCGGAGTAACCGTCACCATCCGTGTCGACCAGTGTCGGCCAGGTTCCGAGATTCTGCTCCTGGGCATTGGTCAGGCCGTCGCCATCATAATCGTCCTCACCGGACTGGCTGGTCAGATCACCGAAGTGTTCGATTTCCCATGAATCCACCAGGCCGTCCTTGTCAATGTCGATACCGCCCTTAAGGTCGTCGATGGACGAGCGCAGGATGGCGGCCGCATATTTCGGGTTGTGTACACCATGGCTACCGTCTTCCTCGACGAACAGGTAGTTGTACAAGGCTTGCTTCAGCTCAAGCGTGTTATATGTGCTGCTGCTCGGAGAAATATCCGGCGATCCCACGGGAGGAAGCAGCAGGCTCAGATCATGCATCAATCCTTCGATTTCGGACTGAACACCTTCGACCAGACCATTGAGGTTGTAGTCTTCGCCGCCAAAGTCGAAGTCTTCGATTTCACCATGGCAGCTGGAGCAGGCTTCTGTGAGGTGAATCGGAGCATTGGTGCCGTCGTGGTAACTCAACGTGAAGGAGTGCCCGCCGACCTTGCCCTGTGCATAATCCGGGAGATCGTCATACGCGTCCTGCATATGACAGTGGGCACAGGAATCTTCGACCACGCTCAAGTGCTTGGACGAAGGCATGTCCCGGCCATACTCGATGGCATTAACCCCGGCGATCATGTCGCCCTGCGGACCGTGGTGCGGACCAAAGTGGCTACTGACGTTGCCTTGCACATAATCTTCGGCGTTGCGACGCGAATGGTGGCAGGACATGCAGACCAGACCGGCACCGCCTCTGGTTTCAACGTACTTGACCACGTTTGTCGTTCCCGGTTCCGGCACCAGATATTCAAATGTGGCGCTCTGAATGTCGCGTAACTGATGAATTTGCCCGCCGGCGGCATGGGGATTGTGGCATGCGGCGCAGGTGATGCCTTCCTTGAAGCTCGTCCGGACCGGGGTAAATTCGCCCGTAAACTCGTTGTAGGCCGGATCATTGTTATCCACAAAGCCCGATGATGAGTGGCATGGCGCGCATGTAGCTCTCTCAGCGCGGTCGACGGTGGTCCGTCCATGGAGCGAGGTTCCCCACTCGAAATTCTTGACGTGGTGATCCGGCGCATCATGGCACTGCCCGCAGGTACCGCCGCTCATGCTGATCCCGATCCGCTCGCGCATGGCTTCGGGATCCCCCAGGGAGCGCTGGTGCTCCTGGCCCGGACCGTGGCAGACTTCGCAGCCAACTACTGATTTATTCCGCAGCGCGGGATCCATTTCGGTCCAGTTCGTTACCGCATAGTTCGTCGGGAAGGTCCAACCGATAGCGGTAGCAACATCGTCCCAGCCGCCGTTCACGGCTGCCGGAGCATCATCATAACCGGTCGTGTGACACTTGATGCAGTATGACGCGAAGTGATCGGTGTTCACACCGGTGATTGCATCTTTAAAGGCGGAGGCGTGACGGGTTGCCTCAAAGTCATCCTTCTTTTGATCGTGGCATACGGTACATCCAAACTCCGCACCGATAAACACGGAGCCTACTACAACCAGACTGTCGGTTATTGTGACGGGCACGCCATTGGAAACGCCCTTCACTTCAACGGAAATCGGGTAGGTACCCTTGACGTCCGGCACAATCATAGCGCGATCCAGGATATAGGTGGTGTCCCGATCAATCGAATCGTACGTCGGCAGGGACTCGGGCAAAGGACTGTTTGTAATCGTGGCAGTCGAATCAAGGATCGGATTGTGATCCACATCCATGACGGTACCCAGCGACCAGACCATTTGAGTCACTGTGGTCGGATATATCCAATCTGCCGGATCTGAGTCACTCAGGTCGCCATCGATCAAAACCTTGTCGATCAACAGATCGAGGTAGACGGGCTGGCCCAGCCCCACAACCTGCGTGCCGTTGGCCCTCTGGAGGCCACCAATTTCGCCGCTTTCCCTTGATGTGAGCGGACGCGTATCGATGCGCATACTCTGCGCCTGACCCCACTGTCCCCCCAGGAAGACCAGCGCGAGTGCAATCAACGCGACGGTTCCCATCGACTGTTTGCTTGTTCCTTTTTTCATTTTTTCCCTCCGTGGCACCCACGCCACTTCTTAGTTAACTGGCTTATTACCCAACAACCTCATCCTACCCGACGCAGACCGGCTCCGTCGTGAGCCCGGTTCCGGGCCGCTATACGGCTCCGGAAGTGCTCCTTCAAATTTTCTATTTCCTGCACAACGATCGCTTCGCAGGTTTCCAGGTCCCGTTCCCAGCGATCCAGCGTCCGGTTGACCGTCGACTGCAGCGCATCGATATCGTGCAGATGTACCCCGTTCACCTCGGCCACGGCGGGTTCAATATCGCGCGGCACGGCAATATCAATCAGCATCAGCGGGCGGTCTTCCCGACCGTTCATCACGGCCTCAACCTCACCACGGTGAATCACCATCGAAGAACTGCCGGTCGAGCTGATGACCACGTCCGCATCGGACATCGCGTCGTAGCGCTCCTCAAAAGCAACGGCCGAACCGCCGAATTCTTCGGCCAGCCGCTGTGCTTTGTCGAGCGAACGGTTGGCCACGACCACATCGCATTCGCCTTTTTTCTGCAGGTGACGCAGGCAGCATTCGGCCATTTCGCCGGCACCGACCATCAGAACTTTATGGCGGCTCAGCCCTTCGGCTCCAAGAATCTCACGCGCATGGGCCACAGCCACGCCGCCAACCGAGCGCGCCCCGCGGCCGATCGAAGTCTGCGTACGAATAGCCTTGGCGGTCTGCAGCGCCTTCTGGAACACGCTGTTGAGCACCTTGCCCGTGAGCTTCGCCTTGCGGGCGGCCTCGTAGGCATCGCGCACCTGGCCGGCAACCTGCGTTTCACCCATAACCATTGAGTCCAGCCCGCCGGTCACCTTGAACAGATGAGCCAATGCATCATCGCCATATTCGCAATAGACATGCTGCGAGAGCGAAGGCACCTCGCGGGCCAGGCATTCAAACATGCGGGCCGGTGCCACCTCGCTACCGCGCGCCGTCACGCCGTAGATTTCCACCCGATTGCAGGTCCACAATACCACCACTTCGGACAACCCCGCCTTCAGCTGCAGCAAGCGGCTGACTTCTTCACGATCCGGATGCGCCACGGCCATGCGTTCGCGCACCTCTACCGGAGCGGTGCGGTAATTCACACCGGCAACAAAGAAGGCGTGGTTCAACGTTTTTACGGGATCGTTCATAGCACTATTCAAAAGATTGATTATTCTGCAGGGCGTTCGTGTTTGATCTTCTCGTAAGCCTGCTCGAGATCAAAGCCGGTCGTGGAACCGTCCGCCAGCGTATAGCGATCAGCCTTCCATGTCGGGCTGCTGTCGTTGTGGCAGAGCACGCAACGCGTCTTCGCATCGGCGACCATACCGTTGGCAACCGCTTCGTCATGATTTTCCATGATCGATTTTTTCTTATAGTCCTCGCCGGGGCCATGGCAGGTCTCGCAGGACACGCCGTCCTCCACCTTTACGTTTTCGCTCTGCAGCGTATCCGTGAAATAGTAAGCCGTGGAGTGGCACTTCAGGCACTGCCCGCTCGCCTGCGGATCGTCAATACCCAGGTCGGCGGCAACCGCTTTAGCTTCTTCGCTGCCAAGCAGCTCGAACGCCTTGGAATGCGCGGCTTCCTGCCACTTGCCATACTGATTGCCGGTAGCGTCCTTCTTATGGCACATCCCGCATTTCTTGGTTCCGATAATCTTCGACGCATCCTCGTCCTGCGCGGCCGCAGACAGACCGATGCATGCTACAGCTACCACTCCGCTCAAGATCCATGTGCTACTCTTCATGACCACTCCTTTCGCGGCTGCCACCGCGTTGGTTTCGCTGATACTTCTTTATTTGATTGCATGTCTAGCACGTCCATTCACGCGCCGTCCACATAATTTAGATATCGATATCTATTTTACATTAAATATAAGTAACGAATCCGATCCCTTCGCTCAGCATTAACTACTACCCTCTTTATCGGCCGTTTTTCCCTTAATATTCCAATATAATCGCTTATACCCGGCGGCATGATCACGCACGGCTCAACCCTTACGAGTCCGCCCCCATCTGGTGCATACCACGACTCCGGTAAAAATCAAGCACGTCCGAAAGTTTCGTTTTTTCCAGCTCACGGCGAATGGTGTCACGGCTTTTCATCCAGAAATCGTGCGTCGGGCAGGCGCAGCTCGGATCGCATTGATCCGAGCCCAGCAGGCAGGGCGACAGGACATTCTCCCCCTCCAGCGCCACACTGACCTCCCATAGGCTGATCAGCCGTGCCGGACGGGCCAGCCATACGCCGCCATGACTGCCCCGCCGGGACTCGATGATGCCCGTATCGTTGAGTTTCTTAACAATTTTGGCTAAATAGGCCTGAGGAACATTCGCACAGTCAGCCAAATCCCTGATATTGGCAGGCGGATTCGCACAGCCCGCCAGGCAGGCAAGCGCCCGTATGGCATGACCGGTCGTGTTGGAGAGCGACATCATAGACAGATCCGTTTCGTTGGATTGACATGCAAGCTATCAGACGGAAAGCGATTCGGCAACCCTATTATGGATATGAGTATCTACTTTATTATGTAAATGCATTCTAAATATACCCCGACATCCGCATTTAACTTGACTAATCCCATAACGCTACTCATTTTCCGCAAGTAAATCCCCGAAAAAGGTCGGTACAGAAAGTCAACCCTCTAAGGTGAGTCATGAAGCGGAAACCATTGAAGCACAGCTTGACACGCAACATCCTCAGCCTCATCGGCATTATTATGGCCGCGTTCGGCTTTGTAGTCGGGATCACGCTGATTGTCATCGACATGCAGACGCATTTCGAGAATCCCTATACCGGCATTTTCACGTATATGGTGGTACCGGCCATTCTCGTCGGCGGCCTGCTCCTGATCCTGATCGGAGCCATCTTCGAACACAAGCGGCGCCTGAAAGGCTTGGGCGAACCCAGCCGAATGCCTGTGATCAACCTGAACGAGGCCCAGCAGTTCCGTCGGTTCGCCATGGTCGTAGTCGTGACCCTGCTGTTTATTTCCATCAGCGTGGTCGGCGGCTACCGGGCGTATCATTTTACCGAGTCTGTAGAGTTCTGCGGCAAAACCTGCCACAGCGTCATGAAGCCGGAATACACGGCCTACCAGAACTCACCCCATGCCAACGCCGGATGTACCAAATGCCATATTGGTCCCGGCGCCGACTTTTTCGTAAAGGCCAAGATCAACGGCCTCTACCAGGTCTACTCGACCATGTTTGACAAATACAGCCGCCCGATTCCGACGCCGGTCCACAACCTGCGCCCGGCCAAGGAAACCTGTTACGAATGCCACTGGCCGGAAAAGTTTTTCGGCGCCACGGAGATGAAGCGCACCTATTTCCGCGCCGATGAAGAAAACAGCCCGTGGACCATCCAGATGCTGCTTAAAGTCGGCGGAGGGAATCCGGATCAGATCCATCCCGAGGGCATTCACTGGCACGTCACCGGCGGCAACAAGATTGAATACATCGCCGCCGACGAACAGCGCCTGGAAATTCCCTGGGTGCGCATGACGGACGAGGACGGTAACGTCTCGATATTCCAGTCCGAGGACGAGAGCAAACAGCTGACGCCGGAAGAGATTGCCACGGCCGAGATCCGCACCATGGACTGCATCGACTGCCATAATCGGCCCACGCACCAGTATCACTCCCCCGAGCGCATGCTCAACGATGCGCTGGCCAGCGGGCGTCTGGACCCTGCCCTGCCGGAGATCAAATATAACGGCATCGAAGCCCTCACGGGTGATTATGCCACGGAGGACGAGGCGCTCGAGTCGATCCGGGAACAGCTGCAGGAAGCCTATCCCGACGGCGGACCGCAGGTCGAGCAGGCCATTGCCACCGTGCAGGATCTGTTCGCTAAGAACATTTTTCCTGAAATGAAGGTCAGCTGGGAACAATATCCCGATCACATCGGCCACATGATCACCCCCGGCTGCTTCCGCTGCCATAACGGCGACCACGTAAACGAACAGGGCCGAGTCATTTCCCGCGACTGCAACAGCTGCCATACCATTATTGCCCAGGGGCCGGGACGCGAGGTTTCGAGTGTTCATTCCGGCGGACTCGAATTTCAGCATCCCGAAGACATCGGCGAGGAGTGGAAAGAATCACGCTGCGACGACTGCCATACGGGCGTGCCGGTAATGTAATGAGGACACAAACCATGAAATTTAAACCGATGTGGCTGAGCGCAGTCATTATTGCCGGCTTCGTAGGCCCCGCCACGGCCCAGACGGCAGCGGTTGCCAACGCAGCCACCGGAACCGTTGTTTCAACCGAACAGAGCGGCCCGTATACCTACGTCCAGCTGAACCTGGATGGAAGCAATGTCTGGTATGCCGTCCCCTCGGTCGACCTTGAAGCCGGGGATCCGGTCATTGTACCGCAAGGTATGCTGATGAAGAATTTTCACAGCAAAACCCTCGACCGGACGTTTGATGCCGTCTATTTCGCCGATGGAATCAGCAAGGCGGGAGCGGTCAAGGAAAAGCGCAGCCTGCCGGCAGGGCATCCGCCGATTCATAATACGCTTCCGCCGGGCCATCCGCCCATCACCGCATTGACGAACAGTGCGTGCTGCCCGGTTCTGGATGAACCGGTCGCAGGCGGCGGAAGTACCAATGAGGTTACTCAGTAAGCGCTTCTTTATTGCGGCCAGCGGCCGCATGTGCCGGCGTTTTCGCCACTTTATTTATACACATTATAAATTCCTAATATAGCCTGGGATTTTATAGACAACTATGACCAGGCCACGTATGAACGGTGGCTTATTTAATATGCAATGGGGTGCATGATGAATCATGAATACGCGGGGAGTTGGAGAATGGGTGTGATTTCTAAAACAAATAGGGTCGGGCGGACGTTTCTGCCGGTGCTGTTCTGCGCCATCGCAATGAACATGGCGCCCATGGCCTTTGCAAACAACAGTGACTGCCTGGACTGCCACGAAGACGATTCCCTTACCATGGAGAAGAACGGCGTGGAAGTTCCGGTATACGTCGACGAAACCGTCTTCGACAACTCCGTGCACGGCATGCTCGACTGCATTGACTGCCATGAAGACCTGGCCGGCGTCGAGCTTCCACACGACACCCCCCTGCAGCCGGTTAACTGCCTCAGCTGCCACGACGACCAGGAAAAATCATTCGTAGCCAGCATCCATGGTCAGGCGCTGGCAAAGGGCGACCCGCTGGCCCCCCGGTGCCAGAACTGCCACGGCTCGCATGAGATCCTGCCGGTCGACGACCGGAAATCTTCGGTGGCTCCGCTCAAGATCCCCTTTATGTGCGGCTCCTGCCACAGCGAGGGCACGGAGGTTATGGAGCAGCGGGATATTCCCGAGGATCACATTCTGGAAAACTATTCGCTGAGTATCCACGGTGAAGGCCTGTTCAAGAAAGGCCTGAGCGGCAGCGCCACCTGTATCTCCTGCCATACGGCACACAATATTCTTCCCCACACCGACCCGACTTCTTCCATCTCGCAGAACAACGTCGTCGACACCTGCCTGCAGTGCCATTCCGAAATTGAAAGGGTGCATCGCAAAGTCATCAACGGCGAACTCTGGGAACAGCAGCCCGAAACCGTTCCGGTCTGCGTGGAGTGCCACCAGCCCCACAAGGCGCGCAAAATCTTCTACGAACAGGGCGTGGCCAACCAGGACTGCCTCATGTGCCATGGCAAGCAGGATCTAACGGCTTCGGACGGCCGGTCGCTTTACGTGGACAATGACGAGCTCGGACATTCCATGCACACCGACGTCGCCTGCGCCCAGTGCCATAACGAGGTAACCCCCAGCCACGAGCGCGCCTGCGAGACGATCACCAGCAAAGTCGACTGCTCGGTGTGTCATAACGACCAGGTGGAGCAGTATCAGGCCAGCACGCACGGTCAGCTCCATGCACAGGACGATCCCAGTGCGCCGACCTGTATCGACTGCCATGGAACGCACGGCGTACTCGGCAAGACGGACATCGCCTCGCCCACCTACCCGACCAGTGTTCCCGACCTCTGCGCTAAATGCCACCGGGATGATGGGCAGGCCGCCAAGCGCTACAAAGGTTCAGAGCACGCAATCGTAAACAACTATGTCCAGAGCATCCACGGCAAGGGCCTGCTGGAAAGCGGTCTTTCCGTTACCGCCATGTGCACCAGCTGCCACACGGCCCATAACGAACTGCCCGCCACGAATCCGGATTCAAGTGTCAACCGTCAAAACATAGCGGCCACCTGCGCCAAGTGCCACAAGGGTATCTATGAGCAGTACTCGGCCAGCATCCATTCCATCGACCAGGCGTCGGAAGAGGATAAAGCGGGACTTCCGGTCTGCAGCGACTGCCATACGGCGCACACCATCCAGCGGACCGACATGGATGAATTTAGATTTGAAATCATGGACCGCTGCGGCAAATGCCATGAGGAAATCGCCCACACCTACTTCGACACTTTCCATGGGAAGGCCAACAAGCTGGGATTTGACAAGGCGGCCAAGTGCCACGACTGCCACGGAGCGCATGCCATCCTTCCGCCGTCCGATAACGACTCGACACTGAGCCATCAGAACATTGTCCAGACCTGCCAGCAGTGCCATCCGGGTGCGAACCGCAATTTTGCCGGCTACCTGACCCATGCCACACACCATGATCCGAAAAAATTCCCGTGGATCTTCTGGAGTTTCTGGGCGATGACAGCCCTGCTAGTCGGCACCTTCACCTTCTTCGGAATCCATACGCTGCTGTGGCTGCCGCGCTCGCTGCATGCCCGCCGCGAACGCCTGGCACATAAGCCCGGACCGGACGAAAAACTCTATGTGCGCTTCCCGTTCCTGTACCGCGTGCTGCACGGATTCATGATTATCAGCTTCCTGACGCTGGCCACCACCGGCATGACACTCAAGTTTGCCTACACCCCGTGGGCCGTTGCCGTCTCGAAGGCCCTCGGCGGGTTTACCGTCACCAGCGTCCTCCACCGCGTAGCGGCAATCATCATGATCGCGATATTCACTGTCCACCTGGGCGACCTGGTGCGCCGCAGGAAGACCGAGTTCGGAAGCTGGAAGGAACTGCTCTTCGGGCCGAACACCATGCTTCCGACCTTACGCGACTTCCGCGAGTTCGCCCAAACGATCAAGTGGTACTTCCACAAGGGACCGCGCCCGCACTACGGGCGTTGGACCTACTGGGAAAAATTTGACTACCTTGCCGTATTCTGGGGGGTTGCCGTGATCGGCATGTCCGGTCTGATCCTCTGGTTCCCGGAATTCTTCTCGCACTTCCTGCCGGGTTGGGCCATCAATGTGGCGACCATTATCCATAGTGATGAAGCCTTGCTGGCGGCCGGATTCATCTTCTCCATTCACTTCTTCAACACGCATTTCCGTCCGGAAAAATTCCCGATGGACAAGGTGATCTTCACGGGTCGCATGCCCATTGAGGAACTCAAGCACGAGAAACCGGGTGAATATGAAGAGCTCGTCAAGAGCGGGAAACTGGAGGAGCGCCTGGCCGATCCGCTGCCCGCACATCAGATAAAAACCATCACCTTCTTCGCCTGGGTTGCATTGGCGATCGGTATCAGCCTGATTATCGGCATCATCTATGCGATGATCTTCGTCTACAAATAAGGGTTGTTCGCGGCGTCAATGGTGCACATACCATTGACGCAGCAATGTTGATCGATTCAACCGACACATCCGGCCCTGCCGGTATAATACGTATTAATAATACGCATTATATTTGCCTCTAGCATTGTAAGCAATTACCTTGCACCGTATGAAAACTAGATTCTCTGGTGTTTTATTCGTGATCCTATTGCTGTTTTCTCTCATCCCTGCCGCGCAGGCACAGATCAGCGATGCAGAGTGTTTCGAATGCCACGGAGATGCGGACGCCGATCGCCCCGTGGATCAAATCCGCTTCAGGCAGTCTGTCCATGCAGAAAACGAATGCACCAGTTGCCATGATGATATTGAGGAGGCGATGCACGATACGCCTCTTAAGAAAGTCGTCTGCGCAGACTGCCACGATATCGAAGCGGAAATCTATCTGCAAAGCTCCCACGGCATGGCCTTGCGAAAGGGTCGCGAACAGGCGGCCACATGCAAGGATTGCCACGGCGACTCGCACTATATCATCTCCTCCAAAAACCCGGACTCGAGTATCAACCGGAATAATATTTCAGACACCTGTGCCCGTTGCCATGGCGATACGGAACAGATGAAGCAATACAATCTTAATCAGCTCGAACCGATCACCAGCTACGAAAACACCGTCCACGGCATCGCCATCGAACGCCACGACGGAACCCCCGCCCCGGTTTGCACCGACTGCCATGGTTCGCACAATCTGCTTAAATCCACCGACCGAAACTCGAAACTCTATTGGCAAAACCTGCCTACCACCTGCGGGAAATGCCATGAAAACATTGCCGCAACCTACGCGCGAAGCGTACATGGCGAGGCGGTTGCGGAAGGGATCAAGGACGCCCCGACCTGCACCGACTGCCACGGCGAGCACTCCATTGCCTCCACGGCTTCTGAAGCGTCCAAGGTCAATGCCGCGCACGTAGCTACAACGTGCGCCGAATGTCACGATGCGGAACGTATCGTGACAAAATATCGCCTGCCGGAATTTGCCGTTGAAACCTACATGCAAAGCTACCATGGGCTATCCATGCGCCTCGGCTCACTCACGGCCGCGAACTGCGCCTCCTGCCACGGCAAGCACGACATCCTGCCATCCTCCGACCCGCGCTCTTCCATCCACCCCGACAACCTGAAGAAGACCTGCAGCGTCTGTCACGCCGGGGTGACCGACCAGGTCGCACGCGGGCAGATCCACTCGGGCACGCGGCCGGGGATCGAACACGTGGCCACCGGCATCGTCCGTAAAATCTATGTCTGGCTGTTCCTGATCGTACTGGGCGGCATGCTGGTGCACAACGGCTTCGACCTCGTTCACAAGTTGCGCGAACACCTTCAAAAACTGAAGGATGCCGGCATGGAGCACCGCATGACGGTCAACGAGCGTGTCCAGCATGCGATTCTCGCAGTCACCTTTATCGTTCTCGGCTATACCGGATTCGCACTGGTCAATCCTGATGCATGGTGGGCACGCCCATTCGTGGGCCAGGTATTTGACTGGCGCGGATACGGACACAAGCTGATGGCCGTCATCTTTGTCGCGCTGAGCATCTTCCACATCATCTACATTATCTTCACCCGGCGCGGCCGCTGGCAGATCAAGCAGCTCGCACCACGCTGGTCCGATGTCGTTCATGCCTGCCAGATGGTGGGTTTCTACCTTGGCCTGCGCAAGGAACGCGCGAAGTTCGAACATTACAGCTATATCGAAAAAGCCGAATACTGGGCGTTGGTATGGGGTTCCATCGTCATGGTCCTGACCGGAACACTCATGACGTATGAGGAGTGGACCCTCGCCCACTTCCCGAAATGGTTCTATGATGTCTGCACCGCCGTCCATTATTATGAAGCGATACTGGCCTGTGCCGCCATTGTGATCTGGCACTTCTATTTCGTCATGTTCGATCCGGAAGAGTATCCCGTGAAATGGACCTTCATCTCCGGTCGCGAAAGCCCTGCCGACCAGCACCGCAACCGCCCTGATGAAGGCCATCAGACTCCGGAGGCATCCCGCAAGGAGTAGAGCGACCGTAAAATTCCGGAGCGATCGAGTGTCCCCACTCCTGCCTCGATAGGAAAAACGTGATCAGGCGTTGCCTTTTCGGGCTGCAACACCGGGAATCGTGCGCCTCTTTCCAACCGCTTTAGCCTGTATCTCCGCTTTACAGTCCTCCCGGTCTGCCTTATCTTTTTGTGCCTTTTCGGCTATATAAGAAATGAGACCTAGCCAAAGGGCACCGGCTTTGGTCTAATTTTTGGAAATCAATCGATTATGAACGAAGAAAAACCAGTCTATAACGGAATTCCCATCAACCTTTTTCTCACGGATCGCCCCTGTCTTGTCGTAGGCGGCGGCAAAGTGGCCCTGCGCAAGATCCGGCTGCTGCTAGATGCGGGCGCACAGGTGGCTGTAGTCAGCCCGGAAGTCTGTGAAGAGTTGGGGGCACTGATCGAACAGGGCTGCGTTACCCACACGGTTCGCCGCTTTGAAGACCACGATATCGAGGGCGCTGCACTGGTCTATGCGGCCACCAGCAGCCGTGGAGCCAACCGGCATGTGCTCGAATGCTGCCGCAATCAGCGCATTCTCTGCTGCTGTGTCGACGGCAACTGGGCCGACAGTGATTTCACCACGCCGGCGATCACCCGTTATAAACAACTGACGCTGTCCGTTTCCTCTGGGGGGAATGATTGCCGCCAATCCAAAATGGTGAAAAACAGTCTGGCGCGCCATCTCAGAATGATCGAATCAGCCCATCTGGTCGTTGTCGGCACCGACCATAACCACCTTACGGTGGAAGAGCGCGAGCCGTTCCATCTGACCGGACACCGCTTTGATCGTGCCGGATTCATGATCATGCAGCTGTGGGGCATTCACGAGTTTATGGTACTCAACACCTGCAACCGGGTGGAGGTCATTGCTGTGGTCTCCGAAGAAACCATGCAGAACGGCATCCTTCGGCACGTCATGGGCTTCACCAACCTCAAGGAAGACAAATACTATCTGAAGACCGGCAAGGCCGCCTACGAACACCTTTGCCTGGTTACCGCCGGGATGCTCTCGCAAACACCCGGAGAGAATCACATAACAGCCCAGATGAAGGAGGCCCTCGAGCTGGCCAAGCAGCGTGGATGGGCCGGGAACATGATGCAGGAATGGGTATCCACCGCCCTGCATGTCTCCAAGGCCATAAAAAACAAGGTTGCCCCGCTGATCCACAGCTACGAAATCGAAGATCTGACCCTGCAATTCCTAGAAGCCAACGGCAAGGTCGATGAAAACTCCACCGTCATGGTACTGGGAGCCGGCATGATTGGAAAAGGCCTCGTCAAGGACAGCCTGCACAAAGCCGCGAAAATCATCTGGTGCTACCACGTCAACAAACCGGAACTGCATAAGGGATGGGACGAGAAGGTGGAGCTTTATACCTTCAACGACATGAAAAACCAGATCACTCATGCCGATGTTATTGTCAGTGCCACCGATGCCCCCGGCTACCTGCTTCATCTCGGCCACGAGCCCTTCTTCAATCAGGAGCGGCCCGTGACAGTGATCGATCTGGGCATGCCCCGCAATGTGGATCCGGCCCTTGACGACATGTCGTCCGACGTAACCGTGGTGGACCTTGACGGACTCAAGTACTGGTATCGCCGCGAACTGGCCGACATGACTGAAATCATGGCCCAGAGCCGGTCTATCGTTTCCGAACATCAGGATCTCTATGAAAAAATCACCAACAGTTTTGAAGGCGGGCACGCGCCCAAGTAATCTGGCTCTTGTACAGTCTCGCGCAGCCCTGGACCGCATCGAGGGCCTGCTCGACGGCATTCTGTTCGAGCAGGTCAAAATCAGCTCCGTCGGCGATGGCGACCGCACCACGGACCTGCGCAACAGCCCCCCGGACTTTTTCACCAAGGAACTTGATGATGCCCTGCTGGCGGAACAGGTGGACTTTGCCGTACACAGCGCCAAGGATCTCCCCTCGCCCATGCCCGAAGGCATCGACTGGTTCTGGCTTCCCTGGCGCGAGGAACCGCGCGACGCCCTGATCCTCGCACCCGGGCGGACGGTTGCCGACCTGCCGGAAAATCCTGTCATCGGGGTCAGTTCCGAACGGCGCGAAGCCTACTGCAGCAACACGTTTCCCAAGGGGATCCAGAAAACCATCCGCGGCAATATCGAAGAGCGCATTGCCCAGGTCGATGCCGGTGATTTTGACATCTGCATCATGGCCGGGGCAGCCCTGGTCCGGCTTGGATTGACGGAACGGGTCACCGAATGGATTCCGCTGGATGAACTGGAGGTCCCCGAAGCCCAGGGCTATCTCGCCGTCACGTTTCGCGAAGGCGATCAGCGGATGGAAGCCCTCCGCAGTCTTTTCACACACGCTGTTGTTTTCGCCGGAGCCGGTGTCAGCAACAAGGAGCTGTGCACGGTAGCCACGCTCCGGGCACTGAAACAGTGCGATGCCTGCCTCTATGATTCTCTGACTGATAAATCTCTGCTGGACGAGCTCCCTCCGCATGTTGAAGCCATCGATGTCGGTAAACGGTGCGGCGCACACAGCAAGGAGCAGCACGAAACCACCAAGCTGATTTGTGAGCTGACCCGGCAATGCAAGAAGGTGCTTCGTCTCAAGGGCGGCGACCCGGGTATATTCGGCCGGTTGGCTGAAGAAACCGGGGCCCTGGAAAAGCTCGGCATTCCATTCCGCGTCATTCCCGGCATCAGCGCCCTGCAGGCGGCCACCACCGGCACCGGCATGCTGTTAACGCGTCGCGATGTGTCGCGCGGATTCGTTGCCCTGACGCCCCGCATGCACGGCGGCGGCCTCGCCAGTTGTGATGCGGAAATGAAGGATCAGCTTCCCGTTATCTACTACATGTCGATCCGGGCCATCGATCGGGTCGCGAGCCAGATGCTGGAAAGCGGCCATTCTCCGGACACGCCGGCCGCTCTGATTTTCAATGCCGGGGGCGAGGACGAGCAAATATTCAAGATGCCCCTCGGTGAGCTGCCGGCTTACTCACGCTCACATATGATCAAGCATCCCGGCCTTATCGTCGTGGGCAGCATCGTCCCCTATTCCTATAAAGAAGGGCTCGGGGCGCTGCGCGGGCAGCGGGTTCTGATTACCTGCTCCGATGCCATCCAGAACAAGGCCGCAGCCCTTGTTCGCGACTTCGGCGGGAAACCGGTCCAGTTTCCGCTCATCAGGCTTGTCTGCCGGCATGATACGCCTCTCCCTTGCGAGCGCTACGATTGGCTGGCCGTCACATCCCCCTCGTCGGTGCGCGCCTTCATGAAGATTGTCGCCTACCAGAAAGTGGATTTCCGCACGATTCCGAAAATTATGGTGTGCGGCCGCGGCACCGCGGCCGAGTTCGCTGAATACGGCATACGCGTCGATGCCCAGCCCGATGAAGGCTTCAGCGCGGATTCGATGATCGCACTGGCCAGGCAAATCCTTAAGCCGGGCGACAACGTTCTGCGTGTTCGCTCCGATAAGGCCGGACCGGACCTTGCTGAAGCACTCAGAACGTCCGGGGCAGCGGTCGATGACACCGTCATCTATGATAATGTCCGAATCCAGTACGAAGAGCTGCCGCCGTTTGACACGGTCTTCTTTGCCAGCAGCTCAGGCGTCGAGTCATTGATTGGCCAATGGGGCGTCGAAGCGCTCGCGGACAAAACCATCGTCGTCATCGGAAAGCCCACGGCTGAAGCGCTCGAGCGCTTCGGCCTCAAGCCGGATGTCATCGCCAGGGAAGCCACTGTACCGCACGCCATCGAATCTCTGGCGGAACATCTTGTCTCCCGCAAAATCAAAGGCGAATAGACAAAAGAAAAGGCTCCGATTACTCGGAGCCTTGCGAAAATCTGAAGCGGGCGCTAAGCCTTTTTGAAAATGCGCCGACCGAACAGGATCGCACCCCCAAACAGTCCGACCAGCGTTGCAACCGCCGGCTCAGGAATGGCCACTGTGAGACCCTGGCTGCTTACGATCCCGCCAAGAGCCCCGAACTCACCATCATCTGTTTGATAGATCGTGTTTGGATTTAAGAAATCATATGCAACGAGTGTGGGAACCGCGACATACTGCTGCAGATAGTAGTCACCAACATCAGGAACCGTGTCTTCAAAGATGCGGACAAAAAAGTATCCGGAATTGATATCATTTCCGCCAACGTCCGCATCGGTGTAAACCAACGCTCCAGGGGTTGTTTGATCGGACCAGGTACCAACGTAGCCTGACGTCGTCGTTAAATCATCCAGGAGGTATTCAGTGGCTCCCAGAAAATCTATACCCGCGATATTCGCCTGCGCGGAATCTGTCGGAGACCAGACCAGCTGCACTAAAGCTTGGTCGACGCCTTCCGTTAACGGGTCCGTTCCTGTTGTACCATGCTGGTAAACAACTCCTACATCGTTTCTTAACAGTATGGCTATGTCCGCAAATCCACAGCTCGAAATCATCGCGATTATGCTTACTATAACTGTTTTTTTCATCTCATCAGCCTCAGATATTATCGCTTCAAGCCATGTTAATTCGTATCAAATGGACGGTTCACGACCCAGTCTGTGTCCACAACCGATGAATACCAGAAACCCTGGCCTACCTTTATTTGCACCGATTCATTATTCCACTTTGTCACCAATCCGGTGCCAGGAACAAAAACCGAACCATACGAAATAATCTCGTATCCGGTTTCAGCGGAATTCCAAACAAAAATCTGATCACCGGCCGTCGGCGTAAAACCAAGATCAGCTATAGCCCGGTCAACAGGATATGGATAGGAGCAGATCTGAAATCCGGTCACAATTGAATTGGTGATCGCATCGGCAACAGGAACGTCTCCATACATGTGAGTGTCTACAGCACCCGGAGCCTCCACCCAATATCCCTCACCACTGGCAAGGTTCAAATCAGAACTCCATTTTGTTACAAGGCCCACTCCCGGCACAAAAACCTGCCCGTAAGTGGCGATCTGATAACCAGCCCCCCCCTCGAACTTATAAATCTTCGAATTGAATGGAAGCGAATCGCCATAAACGCTTTCGGGTGTATTGGTTGCATCACTGTTGTATTGCATGCCCGCAATGTGGAAACCCATAGGTTCCTGCACACGCGAGACCCCCACGATGCCCATGGTCGCACCCTGTTGCGCGGAAGCCATGGAAACCACACCTGCCACAGCCAACAAAACCTTTGTTTTCAACCTATTCATGCGTCTTGTGTTTTAAATCGTAACAAAGCGAAATATATATACTTCAATCGCGTGCGAAAGGCTAGTAATTTTTATGAGAAAAAGCGGATCAAACTGCTTACAATCAAACTGCAAACCCCGTATTTTGAACAATTTCGAACATTCAGGCCTACCTACACCGACTTTCTGTATGAATCGGATTTCCGGCCACCGCTGCTTCGAGTAGAGTGGCCCCCATGATTTATCCCGATCCAGTGCCTGCAGGAACCGCTCCCGGCACCACAGACCGCTTTTTTGAGCCAGGAGGCCTGTTTGAGCAGCATTGCCTGGGGAGCGGCATCGATTATGAACTGCGGCCGCAGCAGCAGACTATGGCGCGCGCCGTGGCCGATGCCGCCGGCATGCACCACCACCTCGCCGTGGAAGCCGGGACCGGAGTCGGAAAAAGCTTCGCCTATCTGGTTCCCCAGATTCTCACTGCGCTGGAGCACGATACCCGGTGCGTCATTGCCACCTACACCATCACCCTGCAGGAACAGCTGATGCAGAAGGATATTCCCTTTGTGCGAAAGGCTTTAGGACGTGATTTCAAGACCGTTATGGTGAAGGGGCGGACTAACTATCTCTGCCTGCTGCGCCTGCAGCGTGCGAGACGTGCTGCGGGAGACCTCTTTGACGACACCAAATCCCGTCAGTTGGACGAAATCTATGCTCTGGCAAACCGTAAGCAGCTTGGTGACGGCAGTGTACAGGAACTTCCGGAGCAACCCGATCCCGAGGTTTGGGGATCCATCTGTGCGGAGCATGGCAACTGCACCGGTAAGCGCTGCCCGTTCTACAAGGATTGCTATTTCATGATCGCCCGCCAGCAGATGCAGGATGCACAGGTGCTCGTGGTGAACCATTCACTTTTTTTCGCCGAACTGGCGCTGCGGGCAGAAGGTGCGGCCATGCTTCCCCCCTACGGCTATGTGGTCTTTGATGAAGCGCATCAGATGGAGTCGGTGGCCTCCTCTCACCTGGGCATCCGACTCTCGCTCTACATGCTCGAATTCTGGCTTCGGCGCATCCATGGCGAGAAACGCCGCGGCCTGTGCGCCATGCTCAAGGACGGCAGGGGCGCACTGATGGCCGACCAATGCCGTGAGGCCGCCGAAAAACTGTTCGAAACCCTTCGAAAACACTTTAAACTCGGGCCGCAAAAGAGCCAGCAGCGTGTTTTGGAACCGCCGGGGATCGAGACTGACCTTCCGGTTAAGATGACCAACCTGTGCGAACACCTGAAAGGACTTGTTCAAACCACCGAGGATGACGGCTTGCAAGCCGAAATCCGCAGTGTACGCAGTAAGGGCCTCGAGCTGCGCGACATGGTTGAAGCCTTCCTGAAGCAATCGTTCGAAGGGCACGTCTATTGGACCGAAATCCAGGGCCGCCGACGGCTGCCCGTACTTTATTCCGCGCCGGTCGATGTCGGACCGATCCTGCGCGAGATGCTCTTTGAACAGATTCCGTGCGTGGTGATGACCAGTGCAACGCTCGCCGTAGGAAACAATCTTGAATACTTCCGCCACCGCATTGGTGCCGAAGCGTGCTCCGAGCTGCGCGTCGGCTCTCCATTCGACTATTCCCGGCAGATGTGCATCCAGATCCCGGTCAATATGCCGCCGCCGTCCGATGCCCGGTTTGAAAAATCCACGACGACAGCCATTCGTCATTTCGTGCGCGAGAGCCGCGGCCGTGCCTTTGTGCTCTTCACCAACGGGCGCTTTATGAAGCAGGTGGCCGATGAGCTGCGCTTCGAGTTCGAGCTGGACGGTTTCGAGTTTCTCGTGCAGGGCACCGGCATGCCGCCGCAACGCATGCTCGAAAAATTCAGGAATCATGAGGCCGGGGTTCTGTTCGGTCTCGACCGCTTTTGGATGGGGGTCGATGTGCAGGGCGAGGCACTCAGCAATGTGATCATAACCCGCCTCCCCTTTGCCGTGCCCGATCACCCGCTGATCCAGGCGCGTTTTGAAGCCATTGAAACCCGCGGCGGCAATCCGTTCCGCGAATACTCCCTGCCCGAAGCGGTGCTGAAGTTCCGCCAGGGTGTCGGACGGCTAATCCGCAGTTCCCGCGATACCGGAACGGTTACGATCCTCGACAGCCGCATCCGCAACCAATGGTATGGGCGCCTGTTCCTGGAATCGTTGGATGAATGCCCGGTAGAGGCGGTTGAGATTCCCGATCTCAATGCTTAATCAAATGGCATGGTAATGGATTGATCAAACGGCATGTTTTGCAGGGCATCGATCTCAAACAGCATGGCGTCGCCCCGTTCCTCCAACGTCTGCGCTTCCTCCCGCTCCGGCTCAGCCGCAACCACGACCGGATCCACTGCCGGTGCGATTGAGGGAGGCATCTTCTCCGCCGGCGCCTCTATCGTCAGCATTTCCTCCTCAATAGGTAACGGAGGTGACGGCTCCGCAGGGCGCGAGACCACATAGGCCGCCGAAACCACGACCGCCAGCAATAAGACCAGCACTATGTGAATGGTTTTCATGTTTATCTCTGCAAGCCAATATACGACTATGGCAACAACTGCACATCGATCTTGTAGAAGCGGTTCGGATCTGACCGCTCAACGGTATCCGTATAGCTTCCAGCCGGATAGGGTAATTGCCCCGAAATGTTGGTAAAGGAGTTGGTCATTTGAGGCGCCCAGCTGATCCCGTAAACCCGCCCGGTAACCGAATCCCATCTGATGATGAACGGGACACTCCCCGTACCAGGCATCTCGAAACCCGTGATCGAAAAATGCGACATGGCATTGGTTGGATTATGACCGGATATGTATTCGGACAGGTTGTCCTGCCCATCCCCATCGCTGTCCGCCGAAGCAACGGCTCCCGTCGGATCGCCATAATGCATAAGTTCCCATGCGTCCGGCATCCCGTCTCCATCCAAATCAGGATTCAGGGGAGCTTCGTTGGTGGACAGACCGCTGACCAGCAGAGAATAGTGCTGCTCGCCCCCCTGCAGTCCCCCATCATAATCGACCACAATCGTATATTCTCCAGCCAAAGGTGAATCTATGTAGACCTGCTCCACATTATCCACGTCATTTTCCGCCAGGGAGGTTGCGTTGGACGAAGGCTGAGCCGGGTTGAGCACGAAGGGATAGTTGGTGCCGCCGGGCCCGACCAGCTTCAGATCCAGATCGTTGACCAGCACCGGAACCGGGCTGTCGTGAAGCGTCTGCACCGGCCCGGGAGGGTCGGTCCAGCACAACGTAACGCGTACAGAAGCCAGCCCGTCACTCTCATATACGAAGGTATCACTCATATTGGTGGCGGATAGCGTGGACTCGGCCATCCGGGTGCTATTACCGTCGGCATAGTCGCGGATCAGTTCTGCGGCAGCCCATGTATTCATAAGCCCCCAGCCGGAGGCGTAGTCCGGCCCCGGATCACCCAGGTCATCTGCGGTATGAATAATGAGCCCCTTGAGTGTACTCGCCCGCATGGCACTGCCGGGAAACCGTTGGCCGTAGTAATCAACCAACAGGGCCGCCGAGCCGCATGCGTTAGGCGCAGACATGCTGGTTCCTGATAATGTCAGATAATCGTCGGTGCTGTCGTTGTCGCACGAATAGAGACGCTCCCCGTTAGCAACGATGTCGGGTTTGATGCGGCCATCGTCTGCGGGACCCCAGCTGCTGAAATAGAGAACCGATGCGCTGGCTGTGCTGCGCACGCCATTACTGACCGCATCGGACACCGCGCCCACCGTCATAATGTTTTTGGCCGTGGCCTCGGCGCTGATATTGTCGTAGCCGCCTTTATACGCCCCGTCGCCGAGGGGATTGTGCCTGTCGTCATACGTGACTTCCGTCCATTTGCCAACATGCCCCGGTCCAAGGGGCTTGAGATAATAGACGGTTTCATTGTTGGTGGGATTATCGGATCGGTCGTTACCTGCCGATACAAAGGGCAGAAAATAGGGCGCATCATACACGACCTGATCATAGTCAATGGCGCCCGCATCGTATTGCCCGAACCGGATATCCACGGCATCCGCAGTCCATTCCAGCCATTCAGGCCAATACCAGTTTGCAGTTCCCCTCCATGCCCAGGTCCAGCCGCCGACGGTGCCGTAGGAATGATTCGAAAGGTAGATCTTATCCGGCTCACCGGGATAGGAGGCGGCACGGCTGATCATTTCGGCGATATCATCCGTCCAGTCATAGGAGTCGATAGAGACGGCAGGCGCCATGCCCATGGCATTCGTATCCAGACCAACAGCGGCAATGGTTCCTCCGACATGTGTTGCATGATAATGGGAGGCCACTCCATCCATGTCGGCAACACGCCCGCCGAATTCCTGATGGCTGGTCATGACGCCGCCGCCATCCCAAACGCCTACGGTCAGATTCGTGCCGCCGGCATTGAACGGGCTCTGCAAGCGCACGGCATCAGCAGCACTCGAGATAGCGGCATTTCTATTCCGGGTGCTGCGGTAGACCGGAAGCCCGTTGCGGACCGCCACGAGCTCGATCAGGCGTTTGCCGTCGTCCTGTCGCATGGGCATGCCGTAAATCCTCGCCCACTGTCGGGCCAGTTCCCGTTCCCGGCTGGCTTTTTCCCGGGCTTCGCGCACCCGTTCGGCACGCCGGTCCGGCCGATCGGCAAACGTTTCGTAGGTTTGACCGAATGAGGCGGGTCTGCCTCCGGCAAAAACAGCAAACAGAACAAGGTAGATTACACCTTTCATAGAGGTATCCTACGCCCGCCGGACGGATGCGGACCATTAAAAATACGATGAATTAATCTCACGGGAACCGCCTGTACGGACCGCGATCCCTCTCTGCAAGGTGGTCTGATCATGGGCTTTTACGCACTTCAATACGGTAGAACTGTTGATTTCCGGTTCGCTCTACCGTATCCGTATAGCTCCCCGTCGGATAAGGGAGATCGCCGGATATATTGACAAATCCGTTGGTGAGATCACTGGTCCACTGCACACCATACACGCGGCCGGTTTGTGAGTCCCATGAAATAACGAACGGGACTTCTGCCGGGCCGGGCACGTCCATTGTATCAACCCTGAAGAAGGAATCAGGATTCGTTGGATCATGTCCCGAAATGCTCTCGTCCAGATTGCAGAAACCGTCGTTGTCGTTGTCTGCCGTAGGCACGCCATTCGTCAGACTGCCGAAATATTGGATTTCCCATGCATCGGGCATTCCGTCGGCGTCCAGATCAAGGCCCACACGAATGTTATCGATGGCCATGTCACTCCGATATCCGTCTCCTGTGGTGCCGCGCAGGTGCAAAACCACATCCTTCTCACCGGAAAACGCCGACAGATCTACAACCGCGGTTTGCCACGCCTCGGCACCACTAGTCTGCTGCTGACCTGCGCGAACCCAATAGTTGGACGTCCATGTCCCGCTGTACACATCCACCGCAAGTGTACCCATGTCAGATCCGTACATATGGAAGTCAAACGCCAGGCGGGTGACGGCGTGATCGCTGAGATCGAATCGGGGCGACTCGAGCGTTGCGGTTTTGTTATTGTTTCCACTCGCTTCCGTATACAGATAGCGGCTCCCGTTCGACGCCCCGAAAGGCCCGGTGGAACTGCTGAGGGTTTCGCCTTCACGGCTGGTCCAGTCCATATCATCTTCGGAGGACTGCCTCCAGAGACCAAGGCTGCCCCCCTCAAAACCGGTTTCAGCCGACGACACCGCCAATCCGCCGGGAGGCAGCATTTTAACGCTGAACTGTCCAAGACTGCCGTACAAGGCATAACCCGTGGGAGGATTGGCCATGGGATCGCCTACGGATGTCGGCTTGATGTGTACATAATAGGTTCCGGCAACGAGCGGGGTGGAAATGGATGCCCGCGTTTCCAGTTCCGGATTGCTTGAGGCGATCAGGGTATCGCTGGAATCATAGAGTTCGAGCAAGATATCCAGATTGCCGCCCCAGGTATCACTGGCCGCGCGATACGGGGACACCGTTACCTCAACCATGCCGGCATCCACACTGAATGAAAAAACGTCGGTATCACCGGTTGACTCAACAACCCCGTCGGCCAGGAGGTATCCCGTAACCGAAGCCGTTAAGGGATCGGCTGTACCCTTGTCGTTACCGTGATCATCCGCACGATATTCCAGGTGATCCGAGATGATGTCCAGATCATCCTGTGTGTTGTTGGCATCATAATACTGCCCATCGCTCCACTGGGTAACATCATCGTTATAGCCGGTGCCCATGATGGGGGCCCAGCTGATACTGCCGTTTTCATGCCCGGAATAGTAGCCCGACGAGCCGGTGCCGTCATGATTAAGGCTCAGGTTGTGTCCAAGCTCATGGGATATCGCCTCTGCCGCATCGGCCGCATCATAGTCGACGCAGAACACCGGGGAATAGCAACTGCCGGAATAGTCGTAGGAATACCGGAAGTCGCCGAATACATCCACATAGGCGATACCGCCATACCCGTCATGCGGGCAGGCCACTCCATTGGCGTCTATGGTCGGAGTAATTAATGCATGACCCGTATAGCGGGTCCAGACCGCGGGCTCTTCAGTGGTTACATCCACATTGAACGGGGCAAAATCCTCGGCTACCCGCTCCCAAACCTGGGTAATCGTTGCCAGTTCGCTTGTGCTGAAAGTGGTTTCGTCACCATCCTTGTCATACGGCCTGCACTCCCACGAACTGACGGCCCGTGTCTCATTCCATCTGGTGCCCTCAATAACATGCCCATTGAAGTCGAGAAACAGCGTGTAGGGAGCGTTCGATCGGCTATGCAGCGCCGGTGGAGCCGAAACCGGAACCAGTGTTTCTCCGCCGCCGACCTGTTCAATACTAACTGTCTCTGCACCTGACTCGGGATTACCCTGCGGATCACCCGCAAATGTGCATACATAATAGATCATTCCGTTTGCATCGACGCGGATGGATTCCGCATCCATGAGCAACTGTCGATTGTGGGTCAGTTTCTGCAATGCGCGCTGCCGGGATGCTTCGCTGAGAGACAGCAGCTCCTGCCTGAACACACCTGCGGGAACCTCGGCGAGGATAGAGGCCGTTCCATCCCCCGCACGACCGGCCGGCGAATCGCCGGACTTATCCGATGAAGCAGGGTCGGCTTCGTCCAAGGCTTGAGGCGGCCATGAGAGAAGGGTCGGTTCTTCATGCTGAACATGCCTGTTATTCGGATGCGCGGGCATATCGGATTGGTGCACCACCCATAGGGTCGCGAACACGACAACGAAGCCAGCCATGCCCCACAGTGTAAATCTATACTTCACGCGTCCCCATTCAATCCATGTAACAAATGTCAGATCGGTCCAGACCGACAGGGTTCAGGAGAGCATATCCTATTCCAGAACACCGAAAAAGACGCCTGAACAGGCTCCGCTTAGCCTTCGCGAAGGGATCCGCCGAGCTGTTTACACAGGAATTCGGTCAGTTTTTGATGCGCCTTGTTGACTTTTTTATCGGTGAGCGTGGTCGTCGAAGATCGGTATATAAAATTATACGCAAGACTCTTCTTTCCCTTTTCGACACCCTTGCCCTGATAGATATCAAACAGCCCGAAGCTTTCGAGATCTTTCGGGCTGGACTTCTGAATCAGTGCCACCACATCTTCGTGCTTCACGGATTGATCGACCACTAATGCAATGTCGCGGCTCATCGATGGAAACTGCGCCAGATCCCGGGTCTTCTTGATTGCAAAGGCGTTTTTCAACAGTGCATCAAGCTGCAGCTCGGCGGCAGCCACCGGCCCGGTCAGGCGCCATTCGGATCGGGCGGCCTTGTTGACCAGCCCCATACAGCCGATGGTTTTGCTGTCCGCCAGGATTGTTGCCGCCTTACCTGCTTCAAACTCCGGGCGATCTTCGGCCTCGAACGTCACGTTATCAAGCTGCTGGGCGGCCAGCAGCTTTTCAACCAGCCCCTTCATCCAGACAAACATTTCCTCGTCGGATACCGGTGCTCGCTTGTCCAGCAGCGAACGACCCACCGGGCCCATCATGCCGAGCGATACGGTTTCCGTCTGAACGGGAGTCCCGTCGACGCGATTGAAGACGCGGCCCAGTTCATAGAAGCAGGCTTCATTGATCTGGCGCGAATGGTTGCGCCCCAGACTTTCCACCAGCTGGGGGATAAGCGAGGTGCGCATTACCGACTGGTCCATGCTGATTGGATGCGGAAGCTCTTCGCGGCTTTCACGGTTATCCTTGTTGAAGAGGTCGAGCAGCGGGTGGTTGACGAGCGTGTAGTTCATGATTTCGCTGACGCCCAGCCCCTGCAGGCGGTCGCGCAAATCGGAAACGGCGCGCACGCGCGAATCATCGGCATCGGGAATCACCTTGGCCAGCGGAGTTCTCGCCGGCACGTTGTCGACGCCATGGATGCGCGCGATCTCCTCGACCAGATCGACCTCACGTTCGAGATCAAGACGGAAGGCGGGAGCGACCGCTATAGCCGTATCACCATGGTCGTCTTCCAGGCCGATTTCCAGCGTCGTGAAAATTCTGCGCATTTCATCTACGCCCACGCCGGAGCCGATGCGGCCCTCAATGCGGCTGTAGCTGAATGGAATTCGAACCTGCTGTTTGGGTTGCGGATAGACATCCACGATGCCCTTGCAGAGTCCGGCTCCGGCCAGCTCGCACATCAGTGCGGCGGCACGACGGCTCGCCCATTCGACGGACTCGGCGTTGATGCCGCGCTGGAAGCGGTAGGATGAATCGGTGGACAGCCCCAGCTTCTTGGCCGTATGGCGAATGGATGAGGGTTCAAAGGCAGCGGCTTCGAGCAGGATGGTTGATGTGCGGTCATTGATCTCGCTGACATTGCCGCCCATCACACCCGCCACGGCGGACGGCTGCTCGGCATCGGCAATCACCAGCATCTCATCGGTGAGCGTGCGTTCTACGTCATCGAGCGTATGCATTTTCTCGCCCGGCCTGGCGTCGCGGACGATGATCCGGTCACCCGCCACGAGTGATTTATCGAAAGCATGCAACGGATGGCCGGTTTCGAGCATGACATAGTTGGTAATGTCCACCACGTTGCTGATCGGGCGGATGCCGGCGGCCTCCAGACGCTTCTGCATCCATTCCGGTGAGGGCCCGATGGCGGCGTTCTTCAACACCCTTGCGGTGTATCGCGGGCACCTGTCGGCGTCTTCAACCGTGACGATGATCTCTTCATTCACATCGTTTTCGGTTTCGGCCACGTCGATGGAGGGCAGTTTAAGTTCGGAGCCGTAGAGGACCGCCATTTCGCGTGCCACGCCAATCATTGAAAGACAGTCGGGTCGGTTGGGCGTGATCTCCAGCTCAATGACGGTTTCCGGTTCGCCCCAGACCTTAACAAACGGCGTACCGGGTTCGAGCGAAGCGTCGAGCACCAGCAGGCCTGAATGATCCTCGCCCAGTCCCAGTTCGTCTTTCGCACAGAGCATGCCCATTGACTGCACGCCCCGGATCTTGGCTTTCTTGAGCGTGATACCGCACGGAAGCGTCGTGCCGACCGGCGCAAAGGGATACTTGCCGCCAACCTCGACATTGGGCGCCCCGCAGACAACCTGCATCGTTTCTTCGGCCCCATAGTTGACCGTGCAGAGGCGAAGTTTGTCGGCATCGGGGTGCGGCTCGACGGCCAGCACCTCGCCCACCACCACGCCGGCAAAGTCGGACCCGATTGTTTCGATCGCCTCGACCTCCAACCCTGCAAAGGTCAGCTTGTCCGCCAACCCCTCGATGGTGTCTTTAAAATCAACATATTCCTTCAGCCAACTGACCGGTACGTTCATAAACCTTCTCCACATGCAAAAAATGAGCGTTCTGTATAGCGTTTGCCGTAAACCGGCTCAAGTCATTCGTGTAGCTGCTTGCCGGGCAGCACCTCATAATCATGATGACACGGGTTGCGGTCGCATCTCTTGACAAGGCCTTCGCGCAGGCGCAAGTTGAGTTTGTACAGGAGGGAATTCATTGCATGGGTGTTTCTGCGGCCGGGAAATCAACCAGCCACAACCTACAGGGAGAAAACCATGAAAATGAAAATCAACATGGCGGCGGTCATGAAATGCGGCGCAGAAGAGTGCGCCTACAACCACGAAGGCGGGTGCCATGCCCGGGCGATTACCGTTGGCGACGGATCCGTCCCCCACTGCGACACTGCATTTATGTGCGGAAGTCACTGCAAATCAACCAACACAGCCGGCGTCGGCGCATGCAAGGTAAGCGGCTGCATGCACAACGTCGATTTCGAATGTCAGGCCGAAAGCATTGCCGTGGGCCTGAGCGATGGTCGTGCCATGTGCAAGACCTTTAAACTCTAGTCTGGCTTCTGGATTCATCGTGCATGCCTTCCCTCCGGTTGCACATGGAAATTGAACGGAAAACACGCCTCCTGTTCCAACGAGGTAAAGGTAATGGCTCTAATGAAGAGGTGTTTTTTCATTCCCGCTATCCTCCTTGCCGGTTCGTTAGCATGCCCTGCACAGGAGTTTTCAAGCGGACCGAAACAGGTGTCGCTCATTGAACTCTACACTTCTGAGGGATGCAGCAGCTGTCCGCCGGCCGACCGCAAACTGAATGCGCTCGCGGACAACGATGGTCTTTGGAAGGAATTTGTTCCCGTCGCCTTCCATGTCGACTATTGGGACGACCTGGGATGGCCCGATCCCTTTTCCTCTTCCAGTTACAGCGCCCGCCAGCGGCGTTACACGAAGGAATGGCACGCAGGGACATCGTATACGCCGTGCTTTGTTGTGAATGGGGCCCCCGCCCGCAAACCCGTCTCCACCGGGCGCATCGAACAGTCCGGGATACTGAAGGTGCGGTTGAACGGAAACCAAGCCATTATTGCATTTACCCCCACGAATCCGAAAGTCGACTACATCGCCTGGATTGCCCCGCTATCCGGCATGGTCCGTTCGCAGGTAAAGGCCGGCGAAAACCGCGGACGAAAACTCGACCACTGCTTCGTGGCACTCGGACTGGCGCAGGCGAAAATGGATACCGATGGGCGGACCCGTGCGGCAACACTGACCGTCCCCGCTGACAACCGGACCCAAGCCATTGCCGTTTGGGTCTCGAGCACAGACTCTCTCATCCCTCTGCAGGCCACCGGCGGCTGGGTGAAGCCTCAATGAACCACGAAGATGGTTTGGAGGGTCGCCGGCCTCGGCGACCGCGGGTATCGAGGCCGATGCCCCTCCAGTAGTACACAAAAAAAACCGCCCTCGACTGAGAGCGGTTTTTGCAGATCGATATACAATCGATTAACGGGCGTAGAATTCGACGACCAGCGAGATTTCGCAGGTCACCGGAACCTCTTCCATGGTGGGAAGGCGGTTCAGCTCAGCAGTCAGTTCCTTGTCGTTCGCCGTAACGTATTCAGGGGTCTTGGCCACCTGCTGCGCCAGAACGAAGGCGTCGAGATCCTTGGACTTTTCGCGAACGGTGATCTTGTCACCGACGCGCAGCTGATAGGACGGAATATTCACCTTCTTGCCGTTCACCCGGAAGTGACCGTGTGAAACCATCTGGCGGGCCTGGTAGATCGTGCGGGCCATGCCGGCGCGCAGTGCGACCACGTCCAGACGGCTTTCGAGCATCTGCAGCATCACCTCACCGGCATTGCCCGGCTTGCGGACCGCCTTGGCGTAGACATTGCGCAGCTGCTTTTCACTCAGGTTGTACTGGTAACGCAGGCGCTGCTTTTCCGTCAGCTGTTTACCATAGTCGGACTGCTTGCCGCGACGACGGTTCGGGCCGTGCTGTCCCGGTACGTTCGGGCGGCGTTCCAGGTACTTTTCGGATTTCGGGGTAAGGGCAATACCGAGACGGCGTGCCTTCTTGATTTTAGGTCCAGTATATTTCATTTCTTTCCTTTCAATCTCCCGCGTGCATCCCTGCAAATTAAGCCGGCTGTACCGGCCGCCCGTTAGGATTGTTCGAATCCGGGCGCTCGCCCCGCACCATGCGGTATTTGTTCCTTTGGCGATGATCCTTCGGTCAGGATTCCGTTTTACGGGAAACAAGACGGGCATTTATATAGGATCGCTTTTTGCAGTCAACCCCGTTTGCCCGCAAATATTTACACATGGAAACGTGGGGATGTCTTGATTTAACATACCAATCCCATAAAGTTGATAGCCCATTTAACACAAACAGGAGGATATTATGGCAGCAGCCAAGACCATTGAAGGGAACATGCTTATCGCCCAGAGCGGCGGACCGACCGCCGTCATCAACCAGAGCCTCATCGGCGCGGTGATGGAAGCCAAGAAGCACAAAGCGATCAAAAACATCTACGGTGCGCTTCACGGCATTCAGGGCATTCTCGACGAAAACCTGATCAACCTAAAGCGGGAATCCAAGTCCACCCTCGAAGCGGTCGCCGGCACCCCCTCCTCTGCACTCGGTTCCGTCCGCCGCAAACCGACCCCCGAAGACTGCGCCGCCATTTTCAAGGTGCTGGAAAAATACGATGTGCGCTACTTCTTCTACATCGGCGGCAACGACTCCGCCGAAACCACCCACATCATCAATGAGGAAGCCAAGAAGTCTAAGTACCAGCTGCGCTGCTTCCACATCTGCAAAACCATCGATAACGACCTGCGCCAGAACGACCATACCCCTGGCTTTGGCTCCGCCGGCAAGTTTGTGGCTCAGGCCTTCATGGGCGACAACCTCGATAACGTCGCGCTCGGCGGCGTGAAAATCAACGTCATCATGGGCCGCCATGCCGGCTTCCTGACCGCCGCCGCAGCCCTTGCCCGCCAGGACGAGGAAGACGGCCCGCACCTGATCTACCTTCCGGAACGCCCCTTTGCCATGAGCCGTTTCATCAAGGACGTCAAGGCGGTCTATAACAAGCTGGGCCGCTGCGTCATAGCCGTCTCCGAGGGCATTGCCGACAACCGGGGCCGGCCGATTGTCACACTGGGCGCCGCCGCCAAGGAAGTCGACTCGCACGGCAACGTGCAGCTCAGCGGCACCGGCGCGCTCGGCGACATCCTCGCAAACGAGATCAAGACTAAGACCAAGATTACCCGCGTGCGTGCCGACACGTTCGGTTACCTGCAGCGCTCGTTCGCCGGATGCGTTTCGGAAAACGATGCCAGGGAAGCCTTCGGGGTGGGCGCCACCGCCGTCAAGGAAGCCATCAGCGGCAACAAGGATGGCTCCATCGCGATCAAGCGCAAGCCGGGCAGGAAATATGCGGTCGAGTTTAAGCGCGTTCCGCTCAAAAGCGTCGCCAAGGAAACACAGCACATGCCGGCCAAGTTTATCAACAAGGATGGCAACAACGTGACCCAGGCCTTCATTGATTATGCCGCCCCGATCATCGGCAAGCTGCCGAAGATCGGCAAGTTCAAGCGCATCCCCGTCGCCAAAAAATAGGTTGAACACCAAGACACCAAGGGCACCAAGGCTGCTTCGTTCTTCGAGTCCTTGGTGCCTTCGTGTTTATACGCATCTGTTAGATGAAACGATTTGAGCAGATCCCTTTTAATCCCGCCCGCTGGCCGTTCTTCTACGGATGGATGGTGCTGTTCTGGGGCATCATGGGCGTACTGCTCAGCGTTCCCGGCCAGACCACCGGGGTTTCTGCTTTTATTGAACCCCTGCTGCAGGCATTGAACATTGAACGCGTCGATCTGGCTGACGCCTACCTGATCGGAACCTTTTCCAGCTCGCTGCTACTGACGCCTGCAGGCAAGCTGTATGACCGGATCGGCGCGCGCTGGATGGGTTTTCTGGCCTGCTTCACGCTGGGCATTGTCCTCGTGCTGCTCAGCCAGTGCGCAGCTTTTTTTGAGCCGCTGGCCACCGTGCTTCCCCGCCGCTACGCCGTGCTGCTGCTTTTCGGCATGCTGATCTTCATGCTGCGTCTCAGCGGACAGGGCATTCTGACCATGGCCTCACGCAACATGATCATGAAGTGGTTTGATCGCCGGCGGGGCCTGGCCAGCGGCATTGTCGGAGCGGCAACGGCGTATGGGTTTTCACTGGCTCCAACCGCCTTCAACCATCTGATCGGAAAGCATGGATGGTCGGGCGCATGGTGGTTGATGGGGCTCTCACTCATCATTGTATTTTCGCCCCTGCTCCTGCTTTTCTTTCGGGATCAGCCCGAGGCCAGCGGATTGATCCCCGATGGAAAAGTCATCCCGCTCAGAGCAGGTGACAAGCCGGAAATCCACCGCGAATTCACCCTGGCGGAAGCCCGCCGGACCTGGGCCTTCTGGGCCTTTACCCTGACCATCTGCATCCAGGCTCTCGTCCTGACCGCCATCGGCTTTCATATCGAATCGATCTTTCACCGCGCCGGGATGAGCAGCGAACAGGGATTCGGCATGCTGCCTCCGGCGGCACTCATTTCCGTGGTGATGAATCTGGGGGGCGGATGGCTCAGTTGCCGCATAGAGCTGCGGTGGCTGCTGGTGACCATGCTGCTGGCCATGGCCGGCTATATGTTTGGCTTTATCTGGCTGCGCCCCGGCTTTGTCTATGGATTTATCATTGCAGCCTTCGGCCTGTCCAACGGCATGTTCGGCGTCCTGATGACCCTCACCTGGCCGCGCTATTTCGGCCGCGCGCACTTAGGCGCGATCAGCGGCCTGTGCATGTCGTTCATGGTGGTATTCAGCGCCATCGGCCCGGCGTTCTTCAGCCGCAGCCTTGAGTTCACCGACCAGTACGCCGCCGGCTTCGTCGTTTGCCTGGTGGCAACCCTGATCCTGCTCGCCGGCTCGTTCCGCGTCCGCAATCCGCAAGCAGCCGATAACACGGACAGCTAGCGCCGGCCGCTCTAAGCAGGAAAAGTAGCTGTACCGCCTGCCAAATATGCCTATAATCCACAGCACAACGCGGATCAAACATGAGGAGGATGAAATGAAACAGATTATTCGTTGCATACTGTTCACAGCACTGCTCGTCACGGCCGGCTGCAAGAAGGGCGATGACGGGGCGGTTGAAATGATGACGCCGGAGGAAATCGGAGATTCCGCAGAACAGGTAGCTGAAAACACCCAGGAAGCAGTTGAGGCGCTTACGGTCAAGGCCGAGGATGTCATGGCGGATCTGGGCCAGTCGGTCGAGCAGATCAAGGAAAAGGCCGCGAACTTCGAGGCAGAGCAGCTTCAGGCCTACGTCGATGAATACAAGGACATCATTCTGGAAAAGAAGGATCAGGTCGCTCAGCTCACCGAACAGCTGAAGGAGATGTCAATGACGGAAATGATGAGCGACAAGGCCAAGGCCCTGAAGGAAAAGATGTCACAATACAGCACCGAACTGGAATCGCTCAAGGCGCGTTATCAGGTCTATCTCGACAAGCTGACGGCTATCAGGAAAGGATCCGAACTCTGATCTAATGCTCAACCGGAATGCGCGCATCCTCAACGGGGGTATGACGTTCAAGTATGTCGATGGCTTTCCAGCGCCCCGACTTGAAACGCACGGCAAAACCGACCCCGATGATGGCAATATATAACATGCACCAGAGCCATGCCCCGATGGGTCCTACATGAAAGCCGAGTACGAGCACCAGCTCCCCGATTGCAAAGAAGGTCCATGCAATCGTGTTGTGGAAAACCATCACAAAATGCGTGTCGCCGGCGCCCTTCAGTGCTCCGCTCATGATAAAGTTAGCCGCATCCATCACCCCCCAGCCCACCAGGATGATCAACAGCTTCCGGCAGATCTCGAACACTTCCGGCGATGCAGCCACGCCGTCGTTCTGACCGAACAGATCCACGTAGAACTGCGGAAACAGTACAAAGGTTACGGCAAGCGGAACCGTGTAGAGCATCCCGGCTTTCAGCGCCATCCAACCGGCCTTTTCCGCCCACTCGGGATGGCCGGCGCCCATGTATTGCCCCACCATGATCGAGGTGGCGATGCCCAGTCCGATCATCGGCAGCAGTGCAAACAGGTTAATGCTCAGCGCCATGTTGCTGGCGATCGCCGCCGCCTCGCCCTGCCGGCCCAGCAGGAGCACAAACAGGGAAAATGCGGCCAGATCCAGAAAAAGATGAATCCCCGACGGCCCGCCATAGCGGATCATCCGCCGCATCTGTTTCTTGTTCCACCGAAGTGCCTTTCGGGATGCAAACTGCAGATTGGTCCGCTTTGAGAAGAAGAGGACCAGCATGATCCCGGGACTCACCCAACCCGCAATGACCGTAGCGACCGCTGCGCCGGCAATGCCCATTTCCGGCAGACCGCATTTGCCGAAAATAAATATATAATCGAGTGCAATGTTGACGGCATTGCCGATCACATTGGCCGCCATCACCGTTTTGGTGTCGCCGCGCCCGGAAAAGAATCCGCTGACCGCGGCGGTCACGGGCTGGGAGACGGCACCGAGCATGAGAATCGTAAAATAGGTTCGTTCTTCCCTGAAGACAGCAGGGCCGTGACCGCTCAGCTGAAGAAAAAAGAGCCCCAGTGGAATCAGCAGGAGGATGATCGGCCATGACAACAGGGCCAGCCAGATGCCCTGCATGGTGGCCATCGAACATTTCCCGTATTCGCGTGCCCCGAAATATTGCGCCACAAACGTATTGGAATAGGCCGACAGCGCCACGAATCCGCAGATCATGGTGAAACAGAGAATGCCTGCAGGCACGGCGGCGCGAAAGGCCTCCGGGCTGTACCAGCCGAGGAACATGCGGTCGCAAAAGTTCAACAGCGAGAACGAACCGGTGCTGATGATCAGCGGCCACGCGATCCTCAGCAGCTCGCGGTAGCCCCCAAAGGTTGGGACGTCTTTTTCAGTGCCATGCATAGGGGGCGCAATCTACGCCCAAAACGAAGCGGATTAAACCGCAATCCAATACAAATTGAAACCTGCGCCGCCGCCCGCCATAACGCGTCATGCCCAGAACATTCTCGACACATGATCGGCGTATCGGTATTCACTAGAACAACTGAAAAAAAGGCCCTTCCGATGAAAACGATCAGACCATTTTCGACCGTAATGCTCGCCTTCAGCCTCCTGCTTTGCGGCACAGCATCCTGCACAAGCATGACTGAACCCAGAGCGCCTGCGGGCCCGAAATACGTCTTCTTTTTCCTGGGCGACGGGATGTCGGCCACGCAGGTCCAGACGGCTGAAGCCTTCAAGGCGGGTGATGAAGATTCAGCGGGAACCCTGCTGAAAGAAGCCCATCGGCTCCACATGACCCGAATGCCCTCCTCGGGCCTGGCCACCACCTTTTCCGACACCCGGTTTATTACCGACTCCGCGGCGGCGGTTACCGCTTTTTCCTGCGGAATCAAGACGCGCCCCGGAGCGCTTGGCCGCAACACCAAGCTCGACACGTCCTACAAGAGTGTGGCCGAGCTGGCTCAGGAGCAGGGCCGGGCCATCGGGATCCTCTCCAGCGTTTCACTGTCCCACGCCACCCCGGCAGGCTACTATGCGAATGTCAACAGCCGGAATCACTACTGCGAGATCGGATATCAGGCGGCCCAGAGCGGATTTGACTTTTTCGGCGGCGGGCGTTTCCCGGACATGAACAGCAATAACAATCTCGGTAAGGTTGAACTTCGCAAGGCCTTTGACGACTCCGGCTATACGATCCTGACCGATAAGGAAACGATCCTGCAGCTGAAAGACCGCTCAGCGGGCAAGGTCATCTGCTCCGTAGCGACGTCCTATGACGGCAACGCCATGCCCTATGCCATCGACCGGCCGGCAGAAAACTTTTCGTTGGCGGAAATTACTCAGACGGCCATCAACTATCTGCAGGCTGACACCGACGGATTTTTTATTATGGTCGAGGGCGGCAGGATCGACTGGGCCGGCCATGCGAATGATATTGCCGCCGGCGCGCACGAAGTGCTCGCGTTCGACGCGGCCATCGGCGTCGCCCTCGATTTCCTGAAGCAGCATCCGGACGATACACTCGTTGTGGCGACAGCCGACCACGAGACCGGGGGACTGTCCCTGGGCTTCAGGGGCACCAGGTACCAGACCGCGCTTTCCCGCCTGCGGGATCAAACCAAGTCGGGCGACCGTTTCGAGGCTGAAGACCTCATACCGTACAAAACGAGCCATCCATGGATTAGCGTGCAGGAAAGCAATGTGGATAATGATATGAAAGCGTTGATGAAAACCGTATTTGGGCTGGAATGGACCGAGCTGGCCGCATACCAGCGCGAGCAGATCGAAAGGGCGTACGATGCTTCACTGGGCGGTGCCGGCCGTGAAACCCGTCCAAGCGGTTACGATCTGGATGGCGATGTGAATGTCGATTACCTGACCTATGGCGGGCGCGAGCCGCTCACCGTCGTTTTCACCCGCATACTTGCCCATGAAGCCGGTCTGGATTGGTCCACCTATGGCCATACGGCGGTTCCCGTTCCGGTTTATGCCGCCGGCGCCGGTGCCGAATTGTTTAACGGGTCGTACGACAATACGGATATCGCCAAAAAGCTGGCCGAAATCATGGTGCTGCCGGCATTGCCGGCCACGGATCCTTCCCGCAGCGGGCCGATGCCGTTTTAGTACCGAATCCGCGCCTCCCCCCTGTTGTTGACAACCTGTTAACAACCCGGAGGGAATCCGGTTTCACCCCTAAAAACAAGGATCTCGGGCGTAAAATCATGCGGTTGATAATTTTGCATCCACATACCGCTTTACAAACAGCTGTTTCAAATGCTTATTTTAATGCATGGACAATGCTGGAACTACAAAAAACCGTCTGTTGAACGCCGCCTGTTCGGTATTTGCCGAAAAAGGGTACCGCGATGCCACCGTAGCGGAAATCTGCGAACGTGCCGATGCCAACATTGCCGCGGTAAACTACCATTTCGGCGACAAGGAAAGCCTCTATGATGCCGTATGGCATCACGCCTTCCAGGTCGCCGACGAAACCTATCCGATCGATGCCGAACTTCCGGACGAGCCTGATCTTGCCGACTACCTGTACAGTTTCGCTCATGCGTTTCTGCATCGCGTATTCAGCGAAGCCGAACCGGGCCTCTTCGCCAAACTTCTTTGTCGCGAAATGGCCTCCCCCACCCTGGCTCTCGACCATATCGCCCAGGAGGCACTCCTGCCGCAAAGCGCGTTTATTCATCAGATCTTACAGGCCGCATTCAATTCAAGCATCGGCGAGGAGGAACTGCTCCGATGTTTGAACAGCATCATCGGCCAATGCGCATTCTATAATTTCAGCCGCCCCCTGCGGGAACGTGTACTCGGATTTGAGAGCATGAGCGAAGCGGAAATAGACCGCACCGCCCTACACATTGCGACGTTTTCGCTGGGCGGACTGAAAGAGATTCAGAATCAGGAGATTTAGCCCGCTGATCACGTAGATGGACGTAAAGAAACTATCCCGTCAAGCTATGTGATCTGCGGGCCATATATAACACATGAAAAGTAGATCCTTCATTCTGTTATTGATGTTGGCATTGTTGGTTGAGTCGTGCGCGGTTTTTTCACCGAATAACCGGAGCGGGCTGAACCGCGATCTGCCGGAACAGTTCTCGCTCTATTCGGAATCGTCTTTCGATACAACTAATCGCTGGTGGGGACAATTCGGATCGGAAGAACTGAATGCGTTGGTTGATGAAGCGCTCACGAACAGCCCCTCCATCCAGCAGGCCTGGGCCCGCCTTGACCAGGCCGATGCCATCGCCCGCCAGGCCGGAGCCGCCCGGCTGCCTTCGGCGGGCTACGAAGGGACGGCCGCATCAACCACGACCAGCTCTCCGGATGTGACCACGGAACGTTATGCTCTCGGGCTGAATGCATCGTACGAACTGGATCTGTGGGGACGCGTAAAATCGACAGCCGAAGCCGCGGCATTCGACCGCGCGGCAACACGCGAGCAGGTGAACACCGCCATGATCAGCCTGAGTGCACAGGTCGCCTTGCGCTGGACCGCCATTCTGTCGCAGGAGCTGCAGCTGGAACTGATCAGGCAGCAGCTGGAAGCAAACCGGACCTCGCAGGAACTGATCGAGCTGCGCTTCCGAAAATCACTTTCCTCGGCGCTTGATGTCTACCAACAGCGGCAGACTGTCGCCGCGACGGCATCAGCCATTCCGCTCGCGCAGCTGCGCCTCGAACTGCTTCACAATGAACTGGCCGCGCTGCTTGGAAGAGCCGACCTGGATTCGCTGACGATCCGGGAGAACCAGCTTCCATCCCTCAGTGCGCTCCCTGCCATCGGTATTCCGGCCGATGTTCTGGCCCACCGTCCGGATGTGCGGCAGGCGGGCCTGGCTCTGCGCTCAGCCGACTGGCGCGTCAGCGCCGCGCGGGCGGATCGTCTGCCGGCCATTCGGCTATCGGCTTCGGCAGCGTATACCAGCGGCGAACTCTCCGACCTCTTTGACGACTGGGTCGCCAACCTCGCTGCCAGCGTCACCGGACCGATCTTTGAAGGCGGCCGCCGCAAGGCCGAAGTGGATCGCACCCGAGCCGTAGTTGAGGAACGTCTCGGCGCCTACCGAGAAACCGTCATCAATGCCATCCGCGAAGTGGAGGATGCACTCGCATCGGAACAGCGACAGCGCGACTATATCCGTTCGCTCGATCAGCGGCTCGATGCGGCCCGGATTTCCTACGATGAATCGATCAACCGCTACCGTAATGGACTGATCGAATACACGACTGTATTGATTCAGCTAAACACCCTGCAGGCCCTCGAGCGCGACCGCATTGCGGCGCACTATGATCTCCTGCAATACCGCATCAGCCTCTACCGCGCGCTGGGCGGAAGCTGGCCAAATGAAATCATTTATCCGAGGAACGAGGACAATCCATGAGTGAAAGAATCCTGAACAAACCCGTTGCCGCCATCGTGAGCATCGTCCTGATTGCAGGGTCCCTGCTGGTGGCCGCGGTCTTAGTCATCACGAAGCCCGAGGCTGAAAAAGTGCCGCCTCCGAAGCGCGCCGAGCTGGTGAAGATTCAATCGCTGGAACAGACCGATGAAACGGTTGAGCTGCCGCTGACCGGCACCGTAACCCCGGCTAGGCAGGTCAAGCTGCGCGCACAGGTCAGCGGAGAAGTGATCACCATGGACCCGGGCTTTATCAACGGCGGACTGCTGGCCGACGAGGAGGCGATTCTCACTATTGACCCGATCGACTATGAACTCGCCCTGGCACAGGCGCAGTCCGCGCTCGAAAAAGCGCGGTTCGATTATAAGCTCGAACTGGGCCGCCAGGACGTAGCCAGGCGCGAATGGGAACTGCTCAAGCCCGAAGGCGAAGTGTCGGAACTGGAAAAAGAGCTGGCACTGCGAGGCCCGCATCTGACGGCCAGCAAGGCCGCGCTGCAGGCGGCGGAAGCCAATCTGGCCAAAGCGCAGCTCAACCTGAAGCGAACCCGGATAAAGGCCCCCTTCAATGCCGTCGTGCTCAGCCGCAACGTCAACATCGGCTCGCAGGCATCCCCGCAGGACGTATTGGCGGATCTGGCCGGCACCGATGCCTATTGGATCACCGTCTCCGTACCGATTGACCGGATCCACTGGATCACCATCCCCGGCAGCAGGGCCCGAATCTATTCTGTGGAAGGAAGTGTTCGCGAAGGTACCGTGATCAAACTGCTGGGCGACCTGGAAGAAAAGGGCCGTATGGCACGGGTTCTCATCGAGGTCCCGGATCCGCTGGCGCTGCAGCCGGAGAACCAGGGAAAGAAACCGCTGCTGCTCGGCGAATATGTCCGTGTGGATATTGAGGGCAAAGCGCTCCATCAGGTGTTCAGCATCCCCCGAAGCGCCCTGCGCGAAGGCTCGCAGGTGTGGCTGGCGACGAGCACCAACACCCTCTCGATCCAGCCGGTCGAAGTGGTTTGGCGTGATGCCGACCGCGTCATCGTTTCCAGCGGACTGTCCGCCGGTCAGAAGCTCATCATTTCGGATATAACCGCTCCGATACCCGGCATGGCGATCTCTACCGGAGCGGATGAAAATGAAGCCAACTCGAAACAGGCCCCGTAACAGGGGCATGTATAGCGTCGCCCCCACCGATGGCGCCGGGCGACCTGATGCGCGGGACAGATTATGAATAGTGAACCTGAACGTAAACGCGGACCGATTGCCTGGATGGCGAAAAACTCGGTGGCCGCCAATATTCTGATGATCATCCTGCTGGGCGGCGGGCTGCTCTACTCCATGCAGGTAAAGCAGGAATTCCTTCCGGAGTCACAGCTCGACATGGTGAGCGTGAGCGTTCCGTATCCCGGGGCCGGCCCGGAAGAAGTGGAACAGGGCATCATCCTGGCGGTCGAGGAAGCCGTGCGCGGGATCGACGGGGTTAAGAAGGTCACGGCAACCGCTAATGAAGGCTTTGGCTCCACTACGATTGAAGTACTGCCCAGCCACGATGTCAATCAGGTGACCGATGACGTCCGCAATGAAATAAACCGGATCCGAACCTTTCCGCAGGATGCTGAAAAGCCGGTGATCAGTGCCGTCAAATTCAAACCGCCGGTGCTGGACATGGTTGTGGCCGCTGACCTTCCCGAAGTTGTGCTGCGCGAAATCACCGAACAGGTGCGTGACCGGCTCCTGCAGGAAAAGGGCATCACCCAGGTGGAACTGCAGGATGTCCGAAGCTTCGAAATCAACATTGAAATCCCACAGGACCGCCTGCGCGAATATGGACTGAGCCTATCACAGGTCGCCGACATTATCTCCCGAAGCTCAGTCGAGCTGCCGGGCGGCGGACTGAAGACGAGCGGCGGAGAAATTCTGGTCCGCGTCATGGATCGAAGAGACCTGGGACGGGAGTTCGCCCGCATACCCATCGTAACCACGGCCGACGGCACCCGCATTCTGCTTGAAGACATTGCGAACATCCACGATAGCTTCGACGATTCAGACCGCTTCACCTTCTTCAACGGAAAACCGGCTTTGCAGATGACGGTTTTCCGCGTGGGGAAGGAAACCCCCCTCACTGTCGAGGCTGCTGTACTGAATGTCATTGAAGAGATGGAGGCCACCCTGCCCGACGGCATTGAAATTGCTATCACCGGCAACCGCGCGGAAATGTACCGCGGACGCATGGGGTTGCTGCTCAAAAACGGCCTGCTCGGATTGGTTCTGGTGTTCATTGTGCTTGGACTCTTTCTCGAAATGCGGCTGGCCTTCTGGGTTATGCTCGGCATTCCGATCTCCTTCCTCGGCACGTTTCTGTTCATGCCGGGATTTGAGGTCAGCCTGAATATGGTTTCCATGTTTGCGTTTCTGATCGCACTCGGCATCGTCGTGGACGATGCCATTGTGGTGGGGGAAAACATCTACCACAGTCACCAGAACGGCATGCCCTTTCTCGATGCCGCGATCCATGGCGCCCGGGAAATCGCAGTTCCGGTGACGTTCAGTATCCTCACGAACATTGTGGCCTTCCTGCCGCTCTACTTTGTTCCCGGGCATATGGGAAAATTTTTCAGGGTGATCCCGCTCGTCGTCTGCACCACGTTCGTCATCTCTCTCGTTGAAGCGCTCTTTATCCTGCCGGCTCATCTGGCGCACCAGAAAGACCGGAAAAAGCGCTCCCGGCTTCACCGATGGCAACAGGCTTTCGGACTCCGCTTCACTCGGTTTGTGAAGAATGTCTACGGCCCGTTCCTCGACAAAGCACTTCGGGCCCGCTACGTCACAGTTTCCATCGGGATTGTTGTTTTGGTCATTACGATGGGCTTCATCAAAAGCGGGCGCATGGGATGGGAGCTGTTTCCCTCGGTCGAATCCGACTGGGCGACATGTAACTTTACCCTGCCCTATGGATCACCGGTGGAAAAGACACTGGCCATACATAAGCAGGTACTCGAAGCCGGACATGCCGTGATCGACGAGATCGAAGCATCAACCGGAAAAGACCTGTTTAAAAACGTCACCTCCACCATTGGCCGCGGCGGCGGACATGCCGGCGAGGTGGTTTTTGAGCTGACCGACCCGGACGCGCGCCCCATCGCCACGCAGAAGTTTGTCGATGCCTGGCGGGAAAAAACCGGTCCCCTCGGCGGGCTGAAGATGATTCGTTTCATGACCGCCGGGCCCGGTCCCGGCGGCGGAGACAATGCCCTGACCATCGATCTCTCCCACCGCAATATGGATGTTCTCGAACGGGCGAGCAGGGAACTGGCCGAGCAGCTCAGTACGTACCCGATGGTGCGCGATATTGACGACGGCTTCACGCCCGGAAAACCACAGGTGGATTTCTCCATCAATGCGGAGGGCCGAAGCCTCGGACTGACCTCCCGCGAGATTGCGCGACAGGTGCGCAACTCCTATTATGGAGCCGAGGCCATCCGCCAGCAGCGCGGCCGCAACGAAATCAAGGTCAAGGTCCGCCTGCCCGAGAAAGAACGCGATACCGAATACAGCCTGGAGGAGATGATTGTCCGAACCCCCTCCGGGGCAGAAGTCCCCTTACGCGAGGTTGTAGAAGACACACGGGGCCGTGCCTACACCTCCATTACCCGGCGTGACGGGAGACGGGTGATCACCGTGTCGGCCGATGTCAACCCGCGCGACAAGACCGAACAGGTCCTCGCCAGCGTAAAGAAGGATATTCTTCCCGCCCTGACGCAGAAATACAGCGGGCTCTCCTATTCTTTCGAAGGACGACAGGCCGACCAGCGGGAAAGCCTGGGCGGCCTGTTCAGCGGCCTGCTGCTGGCCCTGCTGCTGATCTTTGTCCTGCTGGCCATTCCGTTCAAAAGCTATGCCCAGCCGCTCATCATCATGGTCAGCATTCCCTTCGGCATAGTCGGAGCGGTATTGGGGCACATTCTGCTCGGCTACAGCCTCAGCCTCCTCAGCCTTTTCGGTGTTGTGGCACTGTCCGGCGTGGTGGTGAATGATTCGCTCATTTTCATCGATTTTGCCAACCGGAAGCGTCGGGCGGGTGCTGACATGCATGATGCCATTCATGAAGCAGGCATCCAGCGCTTCCGTCCGATTGTGCTGACCACCCTGACCACCTTCTTCGGACTGACCCCAATGATCTTTGAAACATCGTTGCAGGCCCGCTTTCTGATTCCCATGGCGATCTCCCTCGGTTTCGGAATCCTGTTTGCCACCGGCATTACGCTGCTGCTGATCCCGGCGCTGACCATGATCCTCGAGGACATCGCCCGCATCTTCAAGGGGAGAAAGGATCGTTCAACTCCGTGAGCAGGCTCCTTCACGGAAACGTATCGACCCATCTGGCCCGACTCACCCTGCCCAGCATCGGTGGCATGTTTGCCATCATGGTCTTCAACCTGACCGACACGTGGTTTGTATCGCGCCTCGGAACCGATGAGCTGGCCGCCATGGGCTTTACCTTTGCCGTTGTCATGATGGTCGGGGCGCTCGCCATCGGCTTTTCTACCGGTTCCGCCTCGATCATCTCCCGCGCGATCGGCGCCGGCGACCGGGCTCTCGCCCGCCGCACGGTCACCGACGGACTTGTCCTTACCATTCTGGTCACCTTATGCGTGAGCACCCTGGGGTATTTTTCCATCTCCCCGCTCTTCTCGGCCCTCGGCGCCCAGGGGCATGTATTGGAGCTGGTGCGCGAATACATGGAATTCTGGTTCATCGGCGCGGTCGTGGCCCTGATGCCGCCGGTGAGCGACAGCTGTCTTCGGGCCGGCGGCGACATGGTCCGTCCGCTGATGGTCATGTGTGTCTGCGCCGTGATGAACATCATCCTCGACCCGATCCTGATCTTCGGCTGGGGGCCTGTGCCGGCGATGGGCATGCGCGGCGCGGCGCTGGCCACAATTATCGCGCGCACCTTCGGGATGCTCGCTTCACTAGGCTTTCTGCACTACCGGTCGCGGCTGATCGACTGGAGTCTACCGACCCTGCACGACATGATTCGATCCTGGAGGGAAATCCTGGTGCTGGGTATACCGGCTTCGGTTACGCAGGTACTCAACCCGGTTGCCCAGGGCATTTATATGCGGCTGGCCGTGGGCATCGGCGGGGTTCAGGCCGTGGCCGCCATGACCACCGGAACGCGTATCGAAAACTTTGTATTCATCATCGCCATTGCCTACGGCATCGCCATTGTTCCGTTTGTAGGGCACAACTTCGGAGCCCAGGCTTTCGGCCGGGTACAGCAGACGCGGCGAATAAGCAACCGCATCGCGGCCGTCTATGCCGCCGTCACCCTGCTGATCCTGCTTCCATCCGCCCGTTTATTATCCAGCCTGTTCAGCGATGATCCCGTCGTGATTCACCAAAGCGCGAAATATCTCATTGTGGCGACGCTTGGTCACGCGGGGTTCTACATCTCGAACTGGATGAGCCAGCTCCTCAGCGTGATCGGGAAGCCCAAACCGGTCATGCTCATTAATCTATGTCGTGTTTTTCTCTTTATCCTGCCGCTCTGTCTGCTGGGAAGCCGCCGGTTCGGATTTAACGGCCTGATAGGCGGGATCGCGCTGGGCAACCTGCTGGCGGGTGCGCTCGCCTATCTCGCAGCCCGCCGGGAACTGCACCGGACCTCCCCGCAGCAGGCGTAGCGCAACAAACGCCATATTCGGGCTGCGCCTCACCGGCAGGATACCGCAGGAGCGTGCGAATCCCTTTTCACCTCTTCCTATTTATGGGACGAATAGTCTGGAAAATTTAATTCCACGAACCACTATTTCTCTCAATTAAAGTACAGGTGCGTCGGCACACTGGAGTTAAGGTACCGCTTATGAATGGAATCCAGGAAAAACAGGGCTACTCGTTCGGCACGTTCAAAGGGGTGTTCACGCCCAGCGTGCTCACCATCTTCGGCGTCATCATGTACCTGCGCTTCGGCTGGGTGGTCGGCAATGTCGGCATCGCTCAAACCCTCCTGATCGTAACCCTGGCCACCTCGATCACCTTCCTGACCGGTCTATCGATCTCCGCCATGGCCACCAATATGAAGGTCGGTACCGGCGGAGCCTACTACATCATTTCCCGTTCGCTCGGCATTGAGGCCGGCGTGGCCATCGGCATTCCGCTCTTTTTTGCCCGCTCGTTCGGAGTCGCCTTCTACATCGCCGGTTTTACGGAAGTGGTCATGTCGCTGTTCAACCCCCTGCCGATGTTCGATCCCGCAATCAGCGCGAAGATCATATCGGCGGCCACCCTGGTGGGACTGACCACGCTGGCCTATATCTCTGCCGACCTCGCGCTCAAGGTTCAGTTTATTATCATGGCCACCATTATTGCTTCGCTGGTCTCGTTTTTTCTCGGCGTCAGCGATGCCGGCGTGCTGCGGATTCCCGAAGGCGCCGTCATTCCGCCGGCACTCCCGTTCTGGGCGGTCTTCGCAGTCTTCTTCCCCGCCGTCACCGGCATTGAGGCCGGGCTGGGCATGTCGGGCGATCTGAAGGATCCGGCCAAATCGCTGCCGCGGGGAACCCTGGCTGCCATTGCCGTCGGTTATGTGGTCTACATGGCCCTGCCCCTGTTCATCGATGCCAAGGTCAAGGATCTCGACCTGCTGCGCTATGACTACAATATCATGCAGTCCATCGCGCGCTGGGGATGGTTGATCGTTGCCGGTGTATTTGCGGCCTCACTCTCCAGCGCACTCGGTTCGCTGCTTGGCGCTCCGCGCATGCTCCAGGCGCTGGCCAACGACCGCGTCATTCCACCCTTCATCGGCAGGGGCTTTGGCAAGGACAACGCAGATCCGCGCATTGCCACCGCCATTTCGTTCGCCGTCGCCCTGGCAGCCGTTCTGCTGGGGGATCTTAATGCCATTGCCCCGATTCTCTCGATGTTCTTCCTGCTTTCCTATGGCCTGCTTAATCTGTCAGCCGGCCTCGAAGGCCTGATTGAAAGTCCCTCGTGGCGCCCGAAGTTCAGAGTGAACTACGGCCTGTCCCTGCTGGGATCCGCCGGCTGCTTTGCCGTCATGCTGATGCTCAATGCCGGCGCAACGATTATTTCCGTGCTCGTGACGGCCCTCATCTATTACCTGGTGAAGCGTCGACGGCTAAACGCCCACTGGATCGACATGCGGTACGGCATCCTCACGCTGCTCGTCCGCTTTGCCGTGCACCGCCTGAACCGGCTGAAACCCGATGAACGTACCTGGCGGCCCAATATCCTCGCCCTCAGCGGCTCACCCAAATCGCGCTGGCACCTGGTCGAAATGGCCTCGTCGCTGACGCGCCACAGCAGCGCACTCACGATTGCCAGCATTCTTCCTGTCGAAGACTGGTCGGCCGACAAGGTGCACAGCATGGAAGACTCCATGCGCGATTATCTCGAAAAGCGCGAGGTGGACGCCATGGTCAAGATTTTCCCGTCCCCCAACACACTCTCCGGCGCCTCCGCCCTGGTGCGCGCCTACGGGTTTGGACCGCTGACGCCCAATACGATTCTGCTCGGTGATACGGAGAACCGGGAAAACTTTACCGAGTTTGCCGACCTCATCAAACTGGTCTACCGCACCGAGCGCAATCTAATCATGGTGCGCGACAGTACTGATGAAAACGAACTTACCGACGAAGATGAAATCCATGTCTGGTGGGGTGGGGACACCAACAATATCGGGCTGATTCTCACCCTGGCCTACCAGATCCAGAAAAGTCCCGTGTGGGAGCAGTCCAAGATTATCGTAAAAACCATTGTCAGCAATGAAGCAGAACGCGCCGCCGGGCAGGAGCGGCTCGAAAGCTTTATTGAAGACCAGCGCCTGCCCGCCTCGGCCGAAGTGCTGATCAAGGATCAGCCCAGCTACTACGACATGATCCGTATCGCTTCGGCCAGCGCCGGCCTCGTCTTTATGGGCCTGCGTCCACCGCACGAAGATGAGCCGACGGAGCAATACAGCCACTACTATGAAAACCTGATGCAGGCCACCCGCGACATGCCTCCGCTCGCCTTTGTCCTGGCGGCCGAGCCTATCCAGTTCCAGCGCATCATCGGTATGTCGCCCCGGGAAGACCGGGGTGCGCGTGCCGACCAGAAGAAATAGTTCCCCTAATCCAGTCCGAGGCCGGAAAGAATTACGGTTTTGAGGTCGGCATAGGCTTTTTCAAGATCGTCATTGACGATCCGGTGGGTGTATTCGGAGGCATACTCCATCTCGGTCCTGGCGTTTTCAAGACGTTCCCTGATTACGCGGTCGGTATCGGTAGCCCGACTGCGCAATCGGCTCTCGAGTTCCTCCAGCGACGGCGGAGCGATAAAGATATCAAGGAAACCCCGGCAGATGGGATGGCGTGGATCGAGCCGGCCAAGGGCATCGCGAATCTGCTGCACCCCCTGCACATCGATATCAAGCAGCACATGGTGCCCCTCCTCCATGGCAAACAGCACGGTATCCTCCAGCGTTCCGTAAAAGTTGCCGTGCACCCTGGCATGTTCCAGGAATTCCCCATTCTTTACGCGCGCCTTAAATTCCTTCTTTGAGAGAAAATAATAGTGCACGCCATCCTTTTCCTCGCCGCGTGGAGCGCGCGTCGTGCAGGATACCGAGTAGACGATTTTAGGAAACTCGTTCACCAACCGGTCGCACAAGGTGCTTTTCCCCGTCCCGGAAGGTGCGGAAACCACAATCATCAAGGGTCTGGTGGCACGGGGGGCCATGGGTCTCTCTTCGATCAGATCATGCCTGTTTTCGCTCATCGCGACTCATTCCTTCCTACTCGATATTCTGAACCTGTTCGCGGATGCGCTCGAGCTCTGTTTTGAAATCCACCACGCAGCGGGTGATCTCAACCTCGTTGGCCTTGGACCCCGTCGTGTTGATTTCGCGGAACAGTTCCTGGCAAAGAAAATCAAGTGTACGACCGGTCGGTTCCGACGAACGCAACAACTGCCGGAACTGCTTGAGGTGGCTTTTCAGCCGCACCAGCTCTTCGCTGATATCGCAGCGGTCGGCAAAGAGGGCGATCTCCTTGAGGATACGCTCATCGGATGTCAGGTCGTCCAGTCCCGCATCCTTCATACGCTGCAGCAGCTTTTCCCGGTAACCCGCGGTCACGGCGGGCGCCAGCTTTGCGATGGCCTTCACCTGTTCGTCCAGCCCGCCGATCCGCTCACGCAGATCCACGGCCAGCTCCCTGCCTTCGGCCAGCCGCATCCGGGACATTCCGCGCAGGGCGGCACCCATGGCCTTGTCGAGCACGACGGATACATGGTCGGCATCCAGGTTCGCCTGATCAACGGTCACTACGCCGGGCAGGCGGGCAACGGCTTCGGCTCCGAGATCATCATTAAGTTTGAGCCTGGCCGCCGTCTTGCGCATTTCCTCCACATATTTTCCGGCCAGCTTCCGGTCTACGCTCACCGTGCCGGCAAAACCGTCGGTGGCATCGACCCGCACGATGCAGGAAATGCGCCCGCGGCTGAAGCTGTCACGGATGAGGCTTTGCGCCCGGGCGTCTAAGGTTACCAGGTTGCGCGGAAGGCTGACGTTGATATCGAGCTGCTTTCGGTTGACGGAGCTGAGCTCGACCGTTACCCGGATTCCGCCGGAGGTGGCCGTGCCTTCGCCAAACCCTGTCATGCTTTTGAGTGCCATAATTGTCCTTGATACGTGATGAGCGAAACGTGAAGCTCAAATCTGAGTCAACCATCAGGATTTAATATTTGAGGGAGTATGTCACGCATTTTGATCAATCAGGCCAGCGGGAAACCTATTGTTGAACACCTGATGGTGGCGGAATCGCTCGCCGAACGCATGCGCGGGCTACTGGGCAGAACCTTCCTGCCCGACGATACCGGACTGTTGATCCGGCCCTGCAGGAGCATACACATGTGGTTCATGCGTTTCCCGATAGATGCCGCCTTTCTGGATCAGAATCTGCGTGTATTGAAGGTTACCCACAATCTGAAACCCTGGCAGATCGCATGGGCGCCCCGCCATACCCGCTGCGTGCTGGAAACCGCCGTCGGTGCGCTACAGGCCGTTAGCGTCGATGATCGGCTGGTCGAAACGAAACCACGATGCATTACTCCGGAACCACCTGCCGGTTCTGCTGAATCTGACGGAGCGCTTCCCGGTTGATTTCGTCATCGAGACCAATGGACTGAACGCTCACAATGTCTTTTGCCTGGACGGTGTCGTAAACGCCGGGGAACCGCTCGAAGTAAATGTTGCCGTTGGGCAGCTTGTATTCCAGACGGCACTTGATCACTTCCGTTCGGGTGGTGATCATGGTGTCGCGTACGAAAATGCGTTTGAGCGCTTCATGACGGGTTACAAGCTGATCCAGCTCGGTCCGGAGCGTGAAGGATGTTGCAGCATAGCCTTCGCGCACCAGCTGAATGGTATGATTGACCCCGGCCTCGAGAAGCAGGTTGACCGGTGTGGACATGGTGTCGATACCGCCCTTGGCTTCGGTCACAGCAGCCAGCTCACCGTTGATAAACACCTTGACGCCGGCGGGCTCGGTATCCAGCACGAGCGTTCCGCTGTTCTTGACCAGCTTGAATTCGAGCTCCTTGATCACATTGGGCTCCAGCACGACATTGGTCGTAATGGTTTCATAGCCGCGCAGCGCAACTTCAACCTCGCGAACTCCGTCCTCGACATTGACTGTAAACGGTGCCGTTCCGACCTTGTCACCATCCACGGACACCGCGGCCCCCGCGGGTTCAGAGACTACCGCTATTCCGGAAGGCAGGGCTTCCAGCTCGGCCTTGATCTCGTAGGTGCGGGTGACTTCGAGATTCATCTGCCGCTCGTAAGGCTTATACCCGACCTTGGCCACCTTGACATCCGCATTTCCGGCCACCACATCATCAATCGTCACCGGTGTCGTGCCGCGCAGCACGCCGTTGATCATGACATCGGCGCCTTCGGGAGTGGATCCCATAATCACCGTAGCCGTATTGGAAATCAGCTCCGCCTTGACCAGCACCGGCTTGCGCCCGGCAAGTTCGGCCTGCATTGTGTGCGGTAGGTGGATCGGAGAATTGAAGTCCAGCTTGTAGCTGCCCAGCGGAAGATCCGTCAGCAGGAGCGGCGTATTACCCTGCGACACTCCATCGATGAGGACATCCACGTTTTGCGGAACAGAATCCACCAGCAGCAGCCCTTTGGTTTCCTCCAGCTTCAATGACACATCCAGGTTCTGCTTATCGAGCAGGGCGACGGTCTTGTATGCCGGATTGAAGCCTTCTTTGCGCAGTTCGATAATATACTTGCCCACCGGGAGTGCCTCCAGCGTGGCCGGCGTGGTCCCCCGCGAGGATCCGTTCACGAGAATCTCGGCACGTTCCGGCGTGGAACTGATCGTAACGGTGCCTGAACCCGGCCCGCAGGAAGTCAGCAGAAGGGCCAGTCCGGCAAAGGCCCAACGGCACGCGGCGATTATCCCCTTCCTGTACACTTGATTCATGGGCGCCTTCATCTCAGTTTGTCCTCCACCTCAATCATTTTTGCCGCAATGGTTTCATAGCGTTCGTCCGAGCGGTCGGAAATCAGCTGTGCGCAGATCTGCAGGTTGCGGCGGGCATCGTTCCAGTCGCTGATGCGCATGGCCTTATCGACGAGGAACATGTATTCCTTGTAGCGGTCGCTCTGTTCGGCTTTCACCCTGGAGAGCAGTTCATTGACCGCCTCGTACGGCTCGGGCTTGGGATTGAGCGTTTCCAGATAGGTCAGGGATTCCTGCAGCTGCTTAATGCAGCGATACAGGTTGTCGTAGCTGGCCTCCCGTTCGCGGTAGAAGTTCTGGGCAATGCGATAGGATTCCTTTGCATAGCGGATCAGTTCGGCGTCATCGATCAGGAGTGTATGCGACACATCCATCGCATCGAACAGGACCTCCCGCACGGTGTCCAGCAACGCGCTCAGGTCGGCCGGAACCTCGCGGTTCAGCACGCGCACATGATTGAATTCACCATCGCAGCCCAGCGCCATGTCATACAGGTTATACAGGCCGTCAGCCTTGCCGACGCGGTCATCCATGATCTTGAAAAAGCCGCTGCCGGCAATCCGCCGCTTGAGTCGCGCCAGGGTTTCTTCATCCAGCTTAGCCGACCGGGTAAAGTGGCGGCTGTGCACATCATCCGCCTGCAGTGTCGCCATGCCGTCGGGTGTTAACGTGACGGCATAGCGGAAAATATTCACCCCGTCGCCGCGCACCCGCTCATAGTTCAGGAATATGCCCTGCATGCGGACCCCGTTGCCGGAACCCTTTCTGGAACGCATAAATTCCGTGGCCCCCACGACGAGCAGCAGAAGAACCAGCACGACCACCGCAACCTGCAAAACACGGAAGATAGGCGAAGAATGGTGCTTATCCTGCTCACCGCTCCGGCCTGCGCGCCCATCGGTTTTTTGTTCCGGCTTGAACCCCAGATCGATTTCTTCGTCTGCGGCTTCGACCGGTTCAGGCACCACGGCGGCTTCCGGTGCCGCGGCTTCTTCTTGTTCCTGACGCGTGTTGATAACGCGGAAAGCGGTGGAACCGACCTCAACGAGATCGCCCATTTTCAACTGTTGCTCCACGATCGGCACTCCGCCAATATGCGATTTTTCACCGACACTGAAGTCGGTTGCCCAGAGGGTGCCGTCGGACTTGAAGAAGAAACGGCCCTGGAAAAGCATCAGCACCTCGTCATCCAGCACCAGATCGTTGGCCGGCGAGCGGCCGAACTTCATGCCCGACGCCGGAACCGTGATTTCCTTTCCGACCTCTGTTCCCTGTTCGATTATTAAATGAGACATAATACCGTTCTATGTTATCGCTTATTTGTTATCCGTTCAGGTTTCCGACCGGCTTCAGTATACGTTCCTGAAATCCGACAACCCCCCGACGGATCCCATTCATTAAAATCCTCCGCGTATCACCATCTGCAGAATCAACGGCCCCAGCAGAACCAGAAAAACGGATGGGAATATAAACGCGACCAGCGGAAACAGCAACTTGACCGGAGCTTCATTTCCCATCTTTTCTGCACGCTGGAAGCGCTTCGTCCGAACCTGGTCGGCCTGGATGCGCAAGGCATGCCCGATGCCGGTACCGAGCTCGTCCGCCTGAATCAGAGCCGTGGACAGCGCGCGTATGTCCGCATGATCAACCCGGGCGGCCATGTTCCGCAGGGCTTCCTTGCGCGTGCGCCCCACCTGAATTTCCCGGAAAACCCGAATCAGCTCCTCCCCCAGCGGATCAACGGCACGATGGTCGATAATGCGCTTCATCCCGCTCATAAAGTCCAGCCCGGATTCAACCGAAAGCGTCAGCAGATCGAGCACGAAGGGAAGTGCGCGTTCAATCTTCCGATGGCGCTGCCTGACCGCATGCTTCAACCACACGTCGGGATAGAATCCGAAAAACACCAGTACGACGAAATAGATAAAGAACTGCCGCTCGTGCAGCCATAACCCGATGGAATCCGGCATCCGGGGAAAGGCGGCGTACAGCAGTGCACAAAACAGCCCGCCCACAACCAACGGTGCCATCAGCCGCATGGCGATGATTTCCCCCGGCTTGATCAATCCCTCGAAGCCGCCTGAGATCAGCCGCCGTTTCAGGCGGTCACGGCTGTCTGCAAACAGAAACAGGTTTACGAACGCCTGCGGCACAAAAATGCTCAGCGGAAGCAGGGCCCGGATCACCAGCGGTATGTTGCGCTCCTGGCGGCGTCCGTCAGCCAGCGTTACATACGTAACCGACTGTGCCGTGCCGGTCAGCACCCAGGCGATCGCACCTACGGAGATGCAGAGCAGCAGGCTGATTAAAATGGACATGAATGAAGGCATATTAAACGTCGATATCCACAATTCTCCGAATAAAGAAGGCGCCGCAGATTTCCAGCAGCAGAACAATCACCAACACCAGGATACCCGCCGAGGATCGCAGGAAGGTCAGCATCATCTCGGGATCGAGCAAATACAGCACCACGCCCAGCACCACCGGCATGGCCCCCACCACGCGGCCCTGGATGCGGCCCTGCGCAGTCAGCGCCTTTATTTTACCTTCGATACGCTGCCGCTCACGAATCGTTTCATCGATGCGGTCGAATACTTCGGTCAGGTTGCCGCCGGTCTGACGGGCAATCTCAATGGACTGGATCACAAGGGTCAGATCCTCGCTGCCGACGCGTTTGTCCATCTGCGCCATGGCCTCTTCGAACTGCACCCCTACGCGCAGCTGTTGCAGGAACATTCCAAACTCCTCGGCAATCGGCGACTCCCCTTCTTTGACCACAATATCGATGGCCTGCTGAATACTGAAGCCGGCCTTGAGGGCATTGCTCATGCCGTTCAGCGCGCCGGGAAGCTGCCCATTGAACCGCTCGAGACGACGGCGTTTCATGATCTTGAGTATGATGCGGGGCAGCAGATAGATCACCACCGCGCCAAGCACACCGGCCACCGCGCCCCGCAGCACGCCGGCAAGCGAAATCATGCTGCCCGCCACCATGAACAGGAGCAGGAAAACGACCAGGGCCGAGATATGGGTCAGGCGGCGGATCTGTTCCGGCGGAATAAAGAGGAACAGATCCTCGAACTGGCGGGCGGTGTCGGCGGTATATCCGGCCACATGCTCCTCTTCGGCATCACGCAGCGCCACCAACAGCACATACACAAGCATGGCCGTGCAGACCGCGAAGAGGGATGGAACCAGCCAGAACATGCCTTAATGCCCCCTGCCCGTATCAAAGATCGTTCGATCCATGGTTAAGCCTCGCACGCCGATTTCCTCCACAAAGGTCGGAACGGTACCGGTCGGCTTCAGGAAACCCTGCACCCGGCCTTTTGCATCAACTCCCGTTTGCCTGTATTCGAACAGGTCCTGCATCGTGACCATGTCGTTTTCCATGCCGGTCACTTCCGTGATCCGGCTGATGCGGCGCGAGCCGTCGCTGTAGCGCGCAATCTGGCAGACCAGGTGGACGGCCGAAGCCACCTGTTCGCGGATCGCGCGAATGGGCAGATCCATGCCGGACATCAGCACCATGGTCTCAAGGCGAGCCAGTGCATCGCGTGGCGAGTTGGCGTGGATCGTGGTCAGCGAGCCCTCATGGCCGGTGTTCATCGCCTGAAGCATGTCGAGCGCCTCGGCCCCGCGACACTCGCCCACCACAATGCGGTCGGGCCGCATGCGCAGCGCGTTCCGAACCAGGTCGCGGATCGTCACGGCACCGCGCCCTTCAATATTGGCCGGGCGGGCTTCCAGGCGGACAATATGCTCCTGGGTCAGTCGAAGCTCGGCGGCATCCTCGATGGTCAGGATGCGCTCGTCATCCGGAAGGTAGCTGGAAATCACATTCAGCAGGGTGGTCTTACCCGTGCCCGTACCGCCCGATACAACGATGTTTTTACGCAGCATGACGCATACCCGCAGAAATTCAGCGATTTCGGCAGTCAGGGTGCCGAATCCAATGAGGTCTTCCACGGAAAACGGATCCTTTGAAAACTTACGGATGGTTATGCACGGCCCCACCAGCGAAAGCGGGTGAATAATGGCATTTACGCGCGAGCCGTCGGCGAGGCGGGCATCCACGTAGGGCTGGCTTTCATCAATACGCCGGCCGATAGGCGAAACAATCCGTTCAATTATGGAATGAACGGAGGAGTCGCTGATGAACGTGCAGTCCGTCAGTTCCAGCCGCCCGGCGCGCTCCACATAGACCTGGCTGGGCCCGTTCACCATGATTTCGGTGATCGATTCATCCTCAAGCATGTCTTCCAGCGGCCCGAGCCCCACCGCCTCGTCAAAGATTTCCTTTGCCAGACGCACCGGATCAATCCCGGCCGGCAGCCTGGAGCGGATTTCATCGATGATCTCGTCGAGGGTTGAGCGGATTTTGTTCTGCAGCTCACTTTCCTGGAACTTGGCCATGCTCAGGCGTTTCAGGTCCAGCCGGTCCACCAGTTCCGAGTGGATCTGCTGCTTCACCGCCTGGGTACGCGACACATGCCGCTCCTGTTCCCGGGGTCTGAACACCTCTTCAGCTGTCTTTGGAGCCTCTTCAGGCTGACTTGCGGAAGCCCCTTCCTGGGTGAAAACGAGGACATAGTTTCCGATCTGCATCGGCACCCCCGAAAAGACCCGCTGCCGGGTCTGCACCCGTTCGCCGGCGACAAAGACCCCCGCTCCCATTAAGTCCTCGATATAGGACTCGTCCTCCATCAGCGTCAGCACGGCATGCGCATCCTCGGCACTGCCGTCATCAAGTACAATGCGGGAGGACGGGTCGGCACCGATCAGGTATACCCCGTAGCCCGCATCCAGCGTTCGCGAACCCTGCTGCGCATGCGTGATCTCAATCTGGAGTTTTGATGGCATAATGATTAAAGCGGGTTCGTACGGATTTCCCGTTGGCGCTGTTCATTGAGCTGTTGGAGAATCGATTCGATATAATCAAAATTGACGGATGGAATCTCAGTTTGGGCATCGCGGTCGGACGGATTACGTAGAGAGAGGTAGAGCTGTCCGCGGGTCTGCTGAGCAAACACGAGGATCTCCGCCTCCATCGGCGTAACCGCAAACGTGACCGTGCTGTAGCCGTTTCCTGAACGCCGCTCGCTTTCCGTCTGGCCGGCAATCCGGTTTCCGGCGGCCAGCACCGTTACGTTCTGCAGCAGCATAAGGGTAACGGATTCAACCTGCGTCGGGTTGCTCGGAGACGGGAAGCTGAAGGTTCCCATGATATCGACATGGTCGTTGGGCTGTACCATGCCCGCCACGCCCGGAGCGCCCGCAATTGCCAACGACAGCGCGCGCTTGCCCTTTTCAATGGCCGCGGATAGCCCGCTCCCCCGGCGGCGGGGCATATCGACCTGCGTCCAGAGAATCGGATCGTTTCTGCGAACGGGATAGAGCAGTTTCTTGTTGAGCAGCGAATCGAGATCGTCCTCATAGAACACATTCTGCCCCACGGCCGAGCGGAAGACATCGGCCAGAATCAGATCATCCAGCGTGAGGACTGTCATGGCCGGCAGATCACGTTTAGCCACGATCACTTCAACCAGCTGATGCCCCTCGACCAGCCGCTGCCGTTCCTTCTCCAGATACCGCCAGTTAAGCCAGAACGCAAGGCCGGCCAGCAGCAACGCCACAATCAATATCAGTTTATTCTTCATAGGAACCTCGCAATATCACTTATAGCTATCAAAACCCTTTATCCCGAACAAGCACCGTCACCAGCGTCTCGCCATTATTTCCTTCCTTCGCCAGGATGCAGCAGGTCCGCTCGCCCTTGTGGTAGAGCGTCATGCCGCTGGACATCCGCATCGGCAACATGGGGATCCAGCCCTCACGGGCCAGCGCTTCCGCATAATGCCGTTGAACCTGCATGCCCGAATCCAGTGTCGTCAACGTCGTGCACAATGCCTTTGTATCCTCATTAGCCACCGTACCGGTGACCGTGCCGCGCGGATAATCCGGAATCGGGGACTTCGGTGTACGGGACCGCCCCTCCTCGGGGTAAAACAGGAAGACCAGGTTGTTCGGCTCGTTTTCGGGAGTCAGCACGAGGATGCGCGCCTCACCACCTTCCCATTGAGCAACGCCCAAAGCGCCGCCGCCGGGATTCTTTCCGACCTGTACGGTCGCCCCCTGCCGATTAAACTGGGCGACCAGCTGCTCCACGACCGGCTCCGAGTAGCGCGCGGAATAGACCACCACATTGTTCCTGCGGCCATTGACGTTCATCTGTGTCTCATAGGCCTTTTCCCACGGAAGCCCGGCCGCGTTCAATCGGCCATGCGTATCGCCGCCCAGCCGGAACACCCTGGCCTGTGCCATCCAGGGCAACAGGCCGGAGAGCAAGGTAGTCAATAGCAGGGAATGCGCACGCCGCTTCATGGTATCGCATCCCATCTCGGCATCCACAGGGATCGGCCGATTAATATCTGATCGCGGCCCAGCACCTTGTCCATGAACGGAACGGCATCCACGGCCTGATGATCCTGCGTGTACATCATATGAAGCGCGGGTGTGGTACTGAACATCCCGCCGCTGTATTTAAGGTCTAACTGGGGATTCGTCGGCGGAATGTTGGCATAAAAGATCTCCAGCAGATCATTTCTGACCGTGTAGACATAGCCATCGATCCCGTTAAAACCATCCAAGTCTTGATAAAAGGAATCGTCGCCCCCCGACAATTCGTCATCAGCGGTGAAGCTCCGGCCATCCGGACCCGGCCGGGCCGGCGAGGAAAAATTGAAGATATACCACTCTGAAGGGGGATCTTCCGCATACTGAATGGCCATCTGGTGCCGGGCATTGTGCATGGCAAGAAAGCCTTTTTGCGACAAAAACGAGATCTGCTGCAGGCCGACCACCAGCAGCATGATGCAAACCAGCCCCACCAGAAACTCAGCCATCGCCTGTCCCGCCCGTCCGCCGACTTGTCCGCCGTAGCCTTGGCGAAGGCGGAAGCGATGCCGACGGGCCTGCCCCTCACAACTCGGATGTCTTCGCTTATGATCCACGGGTCGCCCCCCCTATCAGGCCTTCAAATTCCGAGCCGTCATCATTCGGGTCACAGGGATTGTCCTCTGAATCCTCGGCCTCTTCCAGCCACCGAAGCCCTTCGTTTTTATCCAGCTTCTCCCACGCCTGCAATAACTGACAATAGCGACAGGCGGGATTAAGTGCGTCCGGCCCGCTATCGAGATAGGCACCCAGGTGAGCGGCTACATGCCGGAAAAACAGCGATGGCACCTGATGATCACCTATATCGGTATGAATCAGGCGCACGTCCGTAAAGACCGGTAGAACAAATCCATAATAATATGGCGGAAAATCCTGGGTATCGGCTTCGACATATCCGAAGGGCTTCGCCTTGGCCTTGTATTCCAGGTCCACCGTCTCGCGCTCCGAGCTGGCCAGTATGCCGCGGTGTACCGGCATGGAGATCCCGATTCCCGTCTCGGCCCCCATATAGTTGTATCGATCCTGGATATCCCCCCAGATCGGGAAATAATCCTGATCTTCATCGTCCTCCAGATCATCCTCGCCGTCCCTGGGCAGCGGCCAGCGCTGTCGCCATGACGCAGCAAAGGTGTGCCATCGGATGTCTTCCGTCGGCCGCCACGGATACATGCCCTCGAACAAATCCAGCACCATTTCCGGATCGCCGCCAATGCCGGAAAAAGCACCGCGGTTGTCTTCGTCAAAATAATCTTCCAGCTCGACGGTATTGGTCGTAAGCGCAATCCCCGGCCAGTTCCTGCCTAAGCTCTCGCTGCCTTCTGTCCGGGACACGAATTCCTGCAGTTTCAGCTCCAGCATGTAGTAGAGGATGATGTCGAGATCAAGGTTGGACCAGTCGGTATAGTCGTTGTAATTCTTCAACTCATACTCGTAGTCCTCGAGACCGCACCACAGACCGCCCAGCGCATAGGCAATTCCGGTGTAGAATTTTTCCTGCGTCAGGGGATGGTCCGGAAAGGTGGGCGTATACGAACTGACCGCTACGCCATGCGCTACAATGTTCTCCAGCAGATCGGCATAGTCATCGAAAGAGAGATTGTCGTAAGGCGGCGCATTCTGCTGCTCCCGGATTTCTTCCGCCAGCCACATCAGATTGGCGGCCAGTGCTTCGTCGTTGAAGGCGCCGTTATCGAAAGCCACCTGCTGTGCAATGGCAAACGCAGCCAGCGGGCCGAAAAAGGTTAATCGATTTCTCAGATCGTGCAGATCGATGACTTCATCCGGAACGACAAATTCATCGGCCCCCAGTTGATTCGCCGCTTCCTCTGAAAGAATGGCCGCCTGAATCAGGTTGAGATCACCGATCATATTGAGCGTCACGCCCTGCCAGCGGGCCCCTGCCATGGCGGCGGCATCGGCGGCATTGCGCACCCGCACCTTGGCGGTGATGATGCGGTGCAGATCAAAGTTCCAGATCACCACGAACAGACCGATCACCACGACGACCATCAGAAAGATAATCGCCTGCCCTGAGCGGCGCCGATGGGCCTGCCCTGAGCGGCCTCGAAAGGCCTGACCTGATTTCTGGTTGCATGGTGTCTGCATAATCTCTGCTTAATCGGTGAGGCCGGAGGTGCCCGGTTAGTGGACGTCCTTCAAATAAAACATGGCATGGTTTTCCATGTAGCTGGTGGCGCTGATCTCCTTGCTCGGGACATCGATCAGACGGTTACCCCGTAGAACCTTAATCAGCTCACTTTTACGGGGATTGGAAAAGAGACGTGAAAAGGGCATCGTCAGCGGGAGTTTCTGCGAGACCGTTACTTCAAGGATCTCCTCGTCATAGTCGCTTTCATCAAAGGTCGAAACCACATCCGCCTCACCCTCCGGAGACCAGTTTGCGTAAGCGAGCACCGCCTGGGGATAATCCCGGCGATGAAACTCATCGGCCATGGCGACTTCATATGCGCCACGCTCCGAGCGGGGGGCGTTTTCGGTATCCAGCGCATAATCCCACTGGGCCCCCACGGTATCGCCTTCAGGACGGTATGCTTTAAAGACCTTCGGGTCGGGGTGGACGATCGGTCCGGCGGTCGGAATCGTGGCGTAGTGAATCACCGTTTTGACCATATCCGCGTCCAGCCCTACCGCCGCGGCCCGCGAGGCGGCAACGCTTGCATAGTTGATGATATTCCGTGAACTGACCACATACGACACCTGCAGCATCATAAACAGCACCAGGCAAAGCAGGGCTATAACGACACAAGACTCCACCATGGCGGAGCCTTGTCTGCGATGGACGCGATCCGTCACGAATCAACCTCGGTTATTTCTTCCCGCCGTCATCGCCGAGTTTTTCGAGGTAGCCCTTCGATGACTGAACCGATTCGGTTCCCGTAGAATCGCCCTCCAGCTGATCCACGGCGCCGCCGAGCTTTTTCTGGATCGTGTCGCCAAACAGCCCGAAGATGACCAGTGCGGCAATCGCAACCACAACGACGATGATAATATACTCGACCATGGCCTGACCGGCCTTGCGTTTAGGAAAACCCTTGCTCATTCACTTCCTCCTGTTGTTTCGAAAATCACCCTTTGGATCAGGAAACGGCTATGATGTCGATCACCCGGTTTCCGTAGGCACGGAATGCAAAGAGCAGTGCCGCACAGATGCCCACCAGCGCCAGAAAAACACCGAGGGCCACCACATATTCCAGCATGACCTGCCCCCGCTTGTTCTCAATGCCGACTATACCGGTTCGCTGCATTCCATCTCCATATACGTTTCTCACCTGCTAGACATTGCATTTTTTTACCCAGATGATGAATCCCTAAATCATTTTTTTCATAAGGCCGCGCACGCGCGTGTCATAAAAAAAAGGGGGCCTCTGCCCCCTTTCTTAAGCCCGGCTCACCGCAGGGAACTATTCACTTATGCGCCGCTGCTTCCACTCGGCAAGCTGCTGCACATCCTTGTCGCCGCGGCCCGAAACATTGACGATCAGCAGATCATCCCCGGTGAACTGGCCAGCATTCTTGATGGTCCAGGCAACGGCGTGCGAGCTTTCAAGCGCAGGCAGAATACCCTCCCACTGCGACAGCTTATCAAAACCGTCCACAGCCTCCTCGTCCGTGACGTAGGAATATTCCGCACGGCCGAGATCCCGCAGCAGGCTGTGCTCGGGGCCGACGGCGGCATAGTCGAGGCCGGCGCTGATTGAGTGCGTCAGTGCAATCTGTCCATCGTCATCCTGTAATACAAAGGTTTTAGTGCCCTGCAGGATGCCGACCTTTTCCTCCGCAAAGCGGGCCGCGTGTTCTCCGCCTGCAATACCCAAACCGCCGGCTTCCACGCCGATCATCCGCACCCCTTCGTCCTTGATAAAGGGGTGAAACAGCCCGATCGAGTTGCTGCCGCCGCCGACGCAGGCGATCAGTGCCGTCGGCAGCCGCCCTTCGGCCTTTAATATCTGCTTTCGCGCTTCCCGGCCGATGACGCTCTGAAAATCGCGCACCATCATCGGATAGGGATGTGATCCGAGAGCCGAACCGAGAATATAGTGTGTCGTGCGGATATTGGTGACCCAGTCGCGCATGGCTTCATTAACGGCTTCCTTCAGGGTCTGCTGGCCGACGGTCACCGGCACCACGGTGGCCCCGAGGCTCTCCATGCGGAACACATTGAGTGCCTGGCGTTCCATATCGACCTTGCCCATGTAAATCACGCATTCCATGCCGAACATGGCACAGACGGTCGCCGTCGCGACACCATGCTGGCCGGCGCCGGTTTCGGCGCTGATGCGCTTTTTTCCCATGCGCTTGGCCAACAGGATCTGCCCCATGGAATTGTTGATCTTGTGCGCTCCGGTATGGCAGAGATCCTCACGTTTTAAATAGATTTTGGCGGTACCCAGATGTTCCGTCATCCGTTCGGCATAATAGAGCGGTGTCGGACGGCCCACGTATTCACGCAGATAGTACTGCAACTCCTTCCTGAACTCTGGATCCTTGCGGACCGCCTTGTATACGCGCGTCAGTTCGTTCAGCGGCTCCATCAGCGTTTCCGGCACAAACATACCGCCGTAAGCTCCAAAATGGCCGTGTTTATCGGGTTGGGTCGGTTTCATCGTAAAATCCTCGGTAAAAGGCGCGATAATGTGTTCAGCGCCCACTCAATTCAAGGCAATTCACCCCTGCCTGCAAGCTCTATGAGGCCGATTTCTGATAACTTGCCATCTTAATGCAGAAGATGCATCATAAACGCGTGATCAAGGGCGACATGCTGTGAAACTGAAACTTCTGACGTTAATGGGTGCATTTCTGGGCTTAACGCTCGCATGCTCGACAGCTACGGCTGTCCCCTTCGCCGGACATGAGGTTGAGGTATACGGTGTGGTATATGGCGGTGCCGTCCGGACGGACAGCGGAACCATCGAAGGAACAGCGACCGATTATGAATTTGAGTTCAACTTGATCGTTCCGGTGTTTTCCGAGGTTGGAACCTACGCCGTAAGTAACCGCTATGACAGCGCGGGCAGTCTGGTCATTGGAGGCCGCGGAGGAATCTGGTTCCTTGATGAATGGGCCGGATGGGGCCTTGCCGGGGATATCTCTTATTTTAAAATCGATGCGGGACCGGACAATACAACGTTAACGCTTGTGCCCCTGTCGCTCATGATCCTCTACCGCTACCCGCTCCTGGCTTCGGCGGATTTTCCAACAGGGCGGTTGCAGCCGCATGCCGGAGCCGGCGTTGCGCTTGTTCCCGGCAATATTTCCACCAGAATAACGAATTACAGCGGGACGCCCGTTCAGGAAAGCCAGAATGCAGTCGGTGCAGGTGTAAGCCTTCATGCAGGATGCACATGGAAACTGAATGAAACCGTGGGCATCTTCTTCGAATACAGGTATCTGCACACCAAACTCTCGGGCACATCAGAAAGCGAACGCGATCAGACGTATGTGACCGAGGTGGACCTTGAAACGTCCACAATTTCCGCGCACCAGTTGCTGTCAGGCATCTCCGTCAGCTTCTGATTCATCGCGAAACAGCACCAGGGCCTCTGACACTGACAGGGGACAAAAATCCGGAATCAATCCGCCGGCAAAAGCGGCGCGGCCGATGACTTCTCCGGCGGTGATGCCGGCGTCGCGAAGTTGGGAAATACTTTCGGAGCGTTGGCGTTTACTCAGCTTTTCACCTTTTTCATCACAGATCAGCGGATGGTGGAAATAGTCCGGATTCGCTTCCCCCAGTGCTTCAAACAACTGGATCTGGCGGGCGGTGCTGGCCAGGATATCCTCCCCGCGAATCACGCAATCAACGCCATGGCGGATGTCGTCACACACGCAGGCAAACTGATAGGTCCACTGCCCCTGCCGGTCGCGCAGGGAAAAGTCGCCGCACTGATTTTTCGGAATCTGACGGCACTCGCCGAGCCGCAGATCATTGAAAACGACCTCCCCATCCGGCACACGGAAGCGGACCGTATTGCCTTCCAGTGGAAGCTTTTTGTCGGAGCAGGTGCCGGTATAGCAGAGTTCGTTCGATGGAGGCACAGCGCCCTCGCTTTCTGCAGGCGCCGAGGCCGGCGCCCCTCCAAGAATCTGCTTTCGAGTGCACTCGCAGCCATAGACCAACCCCTGTGCCTTCAGCAGGCCGAGCATCCTTTCGTAGTAATCACCGCAGTCGCTCTGGCGATATTCAGACGGGTCGAAGGACGACACAGAGGTCGTCCCTCCAATCCGGAGGCCTTCATCCGGTATAAAGCCGAGCCACTTCATAATATCGAGAATGGCGTCTTCATATTCGGTCCGGCGGCGGGTGAGGTCGTGATCCTCGATACGGCAGATGACCTCTCCACCCCGGGCACGGGCGATGCCCCAGACATAGAGCATGTGGAGTACATGACCCAGATGCAGGTATCCGGTCAGGCTGGGGGCAAAGCGCGTGATCATTCGTTAACCAAAATACTTTCACCACAGAGGCCTCCAAAACCTCTGTGCGCTCCAGTGAAGCGGGTGGTAGAACAATCAATCATCTATGTTTCGGCAGGCGTCGATGAAGGCCCGCACCTTGTCGATATCCTTTACGCCGGGCTCGATCTCGACGCCGGAGCTGACGTCGACCCCCCACGGCGAAACGAGCCGGATAGCTTCGGCCACGTTTTCGGGGGTCAGACCGCCGGCCAGCAGAATCGGAATATCCGAAGCGCGGACCAGATCGCGGGCCTTTTCCCAATCGCAGGTCCGGCCGGTTCCGCCAATCGTTTTAGGATCAAAGGAATCGAGCAGATAACGATCGAAATGGAAGCCATGATCGGCAAAGTAGAGCTCATCCGGCTTCAGCGCCCGCCACACCTCCACCCCCTGAAAAATTTCACGGTCGAGAGTCCAGTTATCCGGTATGCGGTGAACCTGTAAGACGTCGAGCCGCCCGTGCTGCGCCGCGTGGGCCAGCTCTGCCTCGGTGGGGCTGACGAATACACCGACCCGCTTAATGCCTTCGGGCGTCTCCCATTGGCCGGCGGTTTTGGGATCGATGTAGCGCTTCGACTCCTGCCACTGGATAAAACCGAGGGCATCGGGCCCTAAAGCAGAAATCTGCCCGAGGTCGCCCTCCGAGCAGATTCCGCAGATTTTTACAAATGTGTCCATCGGACCTATTCGGCGACAGCCTCGGCTTCGGAAAAGTCCATTTCGGCAACGTCTTCCGCAATTTCTGAAGCGGCTTCAATGGCAAACGCCTTGTTTTCGTCGTGGTTGTCGAAGAAGAGCGGATTCTGCCCTTCAGCCCAGACGATTTCGATGTCATCGATACCCACAAAGCCGAATGCTGCACGCACCTCGCTGGTCAGGGCATCGCGTTCGTCGCCTTCCTTGTAAACTCCACCGGAAGCGACGAGCAGAACGATGCTCTTAACCTTGTGCAGCGGCTTGATGCCCTCTTCCTTACTGATGGAGAAGGTCAGGCCGGGGGTCAGCACCTGATCGATCCACGCCTTCATGATGGCCGGAACGGTGAAGTTCCACATCGGCATGGTCAGCACCAGCACATCGGCCTTGTTGAACTGCTCGGCCTGCTTGCCGGCATAGTTCAGCGCCATTTCCTCAACCTTGGAGGGTTCGTAGCTTTCGTCAAAAACGGGATACCAGGCGCGCTTGTACAGTTCGTAGGAATAAAACGGCGGCTTTTCGTCGTACAGATCAACATTCACCAGTTCCGCTTCCGGCCTCAACTCGATCAGCTTGGCGAAAAACGCGGCGGCCAGCTGTTTGGAAACCGATTCTTCGGTCGGCTTCGGATTCGCGCATACATGCAGAATATTCATTACAGAAACTCCTTATCTCTTCCTTTTAAAAGGTTTTTTCAAATCAAGACGGCGGTTATAGCCTAATTCCCGACCGCCTTACAATCAATAACCCTGAAAAGCGCATTCAGCAAAAAAGCCCCCGTAAAACGGAGGCTTTTACGGCTCACTTTACGGGAGCTACATGTCGGCCATTTCATCATAGAACGCGGTGTAGGCATGCTTCTGATCGCCCTCGCGCACTTTGATGGCCGAGCGCGGATGCTCGTTCATTTGGCCGGTGATCATGTAGGGAATGCTATAGCCCCAGTCCACCGTTTCGCGCATCGGCACCATCAGCTTTTCAACCGCTTCAATGACCGGCCGCTGATGAAATTTCGGATTGCGCAGGAAACCGAGCAGCAGCTCGGTCGGGCAGTTGCCGGCACCACGGCCCATGCCGTCCAGGGTGGAGTCCAGCATGGTTGCCCCGTTGATGCCGGCACAGATCGTGTTAACGTAGGCCATCTGTTGGTTGTTGTGGGCATGGATGCCGATCTGCTGTCCGTGCTGCATTGCTCCGAGATAGCGGCGCATCAGATCCTCGATCTGCTCATAGTAGAGCGACCCGAAGCTGTCGACGAGGTAGAGCATATCGGCCTCCTGGCATTTTCCGATCAGCTCAAGCCCCTTGTTAAGCTCAAACTCCGGCACTGTGGAGATCGCCATCAGATTAATGGAGGTCTCATAGCCTTTGTCCTTGGCCATCTTGGTCATTTCAAGGGCGGCGGGAATCTGGTGGATGTAGCACGCCACGCGAATCAGATCGATCACGCTCTGGTCGGCCTGAACGATGTCGTCTTCGTCGGTGCGGCCGATATCGACCAGCACGCTCATCTTGATGCCGGGATCCTCTTCGCCGAACATCCGGTTGAGATGATCTTCGGTGCAGGATTTCCACGGGCCGTACTCGTCCGGGCTGAAAAGTTTCTTGTCAGCCTTGTAGCCCAGTTCCATGTAGTCCACGCCGGCCGCCACCAGCGCTTTGTGAACCGTGCGCACAAAATCATCGCTGAATTTATGATTATTCATCAGGCCGCCGTCACGAATCGTGCAGTCGAGCACCTTGAGCTGCGGCCAGTAGTCGATGGATTCACTGCTGATATCTTTTGCTTTTGTCATTTTTCTCTCCTTTACCCCTGTTCCCTTTTTCACGGCATCCACTTTTTCAGCCATCCGTTTTTTGGCCTCCTGCAGATTCCTGGTCTGCAGCGACTCGGAAAACTGGATGCCGCCCACCTTCTGGCGCCAGTAATAAATCCCGCCCCGAAGCTTCAGATTCCGGATCCCTGTTCCTTCAAACGTAGCCATAAAAACGCATCACCCAATAGTGATGCGCCATGATGCGTTTTTTTCAATAAAAGTCAACCCTGCGGTGCAATCCGTTTAGAAACCGCTGTAGGCCGGGTGCCCTCACCCGGCGAAAAAAACGCCCGGTCGGGCGACCGGGCCTACAGCCTGCAGCAAAGGCATGTTGATCAGTCTGAACAGGCCACCCTCCGGTAGGAAACGATCGAATATTCATCGGTCTCTTCGATGGTTTCCACCGGCTCAAAACCTTCCAGCCATCGGCCATTGAAGAAGGTATCACCCTCGACCTCTTTTTTCACCGTGGTCACCAGCAACTGGTCGCACTGCGGAATCATCAGGTCGTAAACCGCTGCGCCGCCGCAGACGATCGCATCGGCCGGAACGTCAACCGGATTGGGAACCGCGGTTGCCCCCTCGAAACTCGCGTCCGGATTGCGGGTTAGCACAAAAATGTCGCGCCCTTTCAGCGGCGGCAG
>JBNKVA010000014.1:0-27402 GCA_050298955.1 Pontiella sp. | reverse complement strand
GGAGATCGAGCAGCCGCCAGCCCGTATCATCGAAGTCGGTCTGCGTGACGGCGGTGGATTCGCCGGGAACAGTCCCTTCCGGGCGCCGGGCAGGCTCGCCGTTGATGAAGGGGTTGACCGAGGCAAGCAGCCACGGTTTGAGACGGCTGTATGAAAGGTTTTCCATGGGGTCGTAGGGATCGCCTTTATGGAAGCGCCAGTCGGCGGTGAAAAGGATTTTCTGCCGTGGCGCGGCGGGGGATTGGGTTGCGTTTTCAGGATTCATTGCCGGCTCCGTTGCGCATGACTGTACCGCTAAAGCCAGCTGCAGTGCGGCGGTAATCTGGAGTGCGCGTATGCTCGTGTTTCTGAGGGCCCTGCGGCTGCTGCGTCGGTTCATATTTCCTCCCGCTTGATATTAAGTACGTGAGAACAGGCGCTGGATCAAACTGAATCTGATCAGAGCAGGCCCGCATCGCATCGATCCCCGATCGGCTCTGCAGCCGAGCGTATTAGTTCCTAAAGCAATTTGCCACAGTTAGCGTGTATGGATAGCATACGCCCGTTCGTTATAGGAAAAACGATGCTCTTAACAGGAAGGTTAATGCGTGGAGAGGCTGAGGAAATATAGAGTCAGGGTTCTGATGACGGCGGGGATTTTTCTGTGCCTTATGTCGACTTTGCCGGCGAGGTCCGATGGCCCATACCGCACATTTACCAATACCCAGGAGCGGACGTTTGATGGCCGGATCCTGGCATTCAATGCCATCGATGAAGCGGTCAGCATTGAGCGCAGCGATGGTAAAACCGGGCAAATGCCGCTGTCCATGTTTTCGGAGGGGGACCGGCAATACATTCGTGACTGGGGTGTTACCAATGATTTTTTTCATGGCATTAAAATCGGGACGCTGCTCAGATCCTCCACGGCTTCGGTAGAGGAGACCGACCTGACCGATGTGACCAAGCAGGTAAAGGATTATCGCTATGATGTGCAGCTGAGGAATACATCAACGACGGCCTTTAAAGAAATCGACATCGACTACTGTATATTCTACCGGCAGGGGGAGCGGGACGGGTACACCACGATCTATGATGAAGGCATCTGCTACGGCAAGGTCAGCGATCTGCCGCTTGCTCCGGATGAATCGAAGCTTCTGGAAACGAAATCGGTCCGCCTCTATTCCGCTTCGGGCTACCAGACCATGTTCGGTACGATCGAAATGTCGGATGCCGAGATCCGGGGAATCTGGCTGCGGATGGTAATTAAAGGGCCCTCCGGTAAGAAAATCATGCGCGAATACCGAACGGCCGACGACGATCTATGGAAATGGACTCCGCATTCCGTAGGTGCCGGATTGAATCCGGGCAGTACCGGAACGCGCTACTTTTACACTAAATAAACGCGACGGATCCCCGCTGCGCCCCCACATTGCAGGGTTTATGGATTTGTATCGGCGGGGGAGAATCGGTAAAAACGGGCTCTTGTTTTGGCGGCCGTAGGCCGCCGTTGGTTATTTGGTGGCTGTTTGTTGCCGGAGGGCTTCGTGATGCGCGCTCCCTTCAACCCGTGCGCAAAACCATCAGCCAGCTGAAGCGGAGCTTTATTTATGAGAATACTTTCGGGCATTCAGCCTTCGGGCAAGCTGCATATTGGAAATTATTTCGGGATGATGAAACCGGCCATCGAGCTGCAGGAGCAGGGCGAGACCTATCTCTTCATTGCCAACTACCATGCCATGACCACGGTGAACGAGGCCGATGCGCTGCGGCAGATGACCACCGACGTGGCGCTGGACTTTCTCGCCTGCGGAATAGATCCGGACAAGACAGCCTTCTACCGGCAGAGCGACGTGCCGGAGGTGCACGAGCTGGCGTGGATGCTGTCCGTACTGTGTCCGATGGGCCTGCTGGAGCGCTGCCACTCCTACAAGGACAAAACGGCCAAGGGCATCACCGCGTCACACGGTCTGTTCGCCTATCCGGTGCTGATGGCCGCGGATATCCTGGCGGTCAATTCCAACGTGGTCCCGGTCGGACGCGACCAGAAGCAGCACGTGGAGGTTACGCGTGATTTGGCCATTCGTTTCAACAACACGTATGGTGACGTGTTCACGGTTCCGGAGCCGTCTATCCGGGAACATGTGGCCGTGGTTCCGGGCATCGACGGCCAGAAAATGTCGAAGTCGTACAACAACACCATCGAAATTTTCAGCGACGGCAAGCCGCTCAGGAAGCAGGTGATGAAGATTGTGACGGACAGCAAGCAGCTGGAAGAGCCGAAGGATCCGGAAACCTGCAATGTATTTGCCCTCTACAAACTGTTCGGATCGGAGCAGGAAGTGGCGGACCTGGCGGACCGTTACCGTGCCGGCGGCATGGGGTACGGCCATGCCAAAACAGAGCTGCTGGAAAAGATTAACGAGCTTTTCGGGCCCATGCGCGAAAAGCGCGCCGAGCTGTCCGCCGACATGGATTATGTTGAAGATGTGCTTAAGGCGGGCGCGGACCGGGCCCGTAAACTTGCTGGCGAAACGCTCCGCCATGCGCGTCAGGCCGTCGGCCTGGCATAATTTTAAAGGACATGTGAATAGCCAAATGGATTTGATTAAAGACGACTACAAGGTCTCGCTGGAGGTATTCGAGGGGCCGCTGGACCTGCTTTTGTACCTGATCAAAAAGGATGAGGTGGATATCTACGACATTCCGATCGGGCGCATCACCGACCAGTACATGGAATACCTCAGCCTGATGAAGGTGCTCGACCTCAACATTGCCGGCGATTTTATCGTGATGTCAGCGACGCTGATGCTGATCAAGAGCCGCATGCTGCTTCCCGTCGAAGACCGCAGGGATGATGACGAAGAGGAAGAGGAGGATCCGCGGTGGGACCTGGTTCGCCAGCTGGTGGAATATAAAAAATTCAAGGATGCGGCCGATCACCTCGAAGAGCTCGAAGTGCACATGGAAAACGTATTCGGCCGCGAGAGCGAACATGTGGAGCTGGGTGCGCCGCCGGATGTCGACCTGCGGGATGCCAGTATTTTTGACCTGATCTCGGCACTGAACGAAGCCCTCGGACGCGTCCAGGAGGAAGATCTTCAGGAAATCTTCGCCGAGGAATATACCGTCTCGCAGAAGGTGACCTACATCGTTGAAAACCTGAAGATCGCCAAACGTCTCAGTATCACCGACCTGTTTACCGGCATGCAGTCGCGGCAGGAGATTGTCTGTACTTTTCTCGCGGTGCTGGAACTGATAAAACTCAATCGTATCGCCGCCGTGCAGGATGATCATTTCAGCGAGATTATGGTGGAAGGGCGTGAGCCGGAACCGGTGGCGGAAGATGCGGACGAGGAGCCGTCGGACTTTGAGCTGGCCGGGGAGCCTGAGGAAATTGAAACGGAACTGCTGTAAGGCAGCATGTAGTCGGAGACCAGCATGAGCGAAAGCACGGTAGATGTACTTCCAGAACTGAAACAGATTGTCGGTGCCCTGCTGTTTGCGGCGAAGGAGCCGCTGACGATCAAGCGCATGCGGAAAGCGATGATTGAGACCGGCAACGGGTTTTCCGGCCCCTACGAACAGTATGCCAAAGCCACGGATACACAGATTGAAGGCGCGATTGAGCAGTTTCAGGAAGATCTGGAAAAGGCCAAGGTCGGCCTGAACGTGGCGCTGGTGGCCGGGGCCTATCGATTGCAGAACGATGCAGCGTGCGGGCCGTTTGTGCGTGCCCTGCTCGAAAAGAACCAGGTGATGCGCCTTTCCAAGCCGGCCCTGGAAACGCTGGCGATCGTCGCCTACCGGCAGCCGTGCCTGCGCTCCGAGATCGAGGAGGTACGCGGTGTTTCCGTCGATGCCGTGCTGCGCAAGCTGATCGACATGCAGCTGGTGCGCGTGGTGCGCCGCAGCGAACTTCCGGGCCGTCCATGGCTGTTCGGGACCACCCAGAAATTTCTTGAACATTTCGGCATTAACCGCATCGAGGACCTGCCGGGCAGCCAGGAGCTGAAGCGGGTGATGTCCTCCGACGACAAGAAGAAAGGGACCGACACCTTCCCTGAAATGGAGAAGGAGCTGGAAAAGGAAAAGCCCGCCGATGCGGAAGCCGAAGCTTCGACCGCGGCGCTGGACGATGAAGTCCGGGGGGAAGAACAGCCGGAGCAAGACAAGGGGGAATAATGGATCTCGACGGCCTCAGAAAACAGATCGATTCGCTGGATACCGAAATTGTACGTCTGCTCAATGAGCGGATCAATGTCGTGCTGGAAATCGGCGAAGAAAAAAAGAAGAGCGGTGCGGAAATCTATGTGCCGTCCCGAGAGCGGGAAGTATTCGAAAAGATCAACAACCTGAATGCCGGCCCGTTGCCGGTTGAATCCGCCCATGCGATCTACCGGGAAATTATGTCGGCGGCCCTGGCATTGGAAACCGAAATGAAGATTGCCTATCTCGGACCCGAAGCCACGTTTACCCACCAGGCCGCCCGCGGAAAGTTCGGCGCGAGCGTCGACTACATTCCGGTCAGTACCATCAGCGAGGTGTTCGACCGGGTGCAGAGCCGTACCGCCGACTATGGCGTAGTGCCGATCGAAAATTCGACCGAAGGCGCCGTCACACATACGTTCGATCAATTTGCCAACACACCGCTTAAAATCTGCGCGGAGATATATCTCCCCATTTCATTGACCCTGCTCTCCAGGGAGCCGCGCGAGGACGTCAAGCTGATCTTCAGCAAGCAGGAGGCCTTCGGCCAGTGCCGCAGCTGGCTACGGACAAACATGCCCAATGCGCAGCTCTCGCCGGTAGACAGTACGGCCCATGCGGTACACCTTGCACTTGAAACGCCGGGCGCGGCCGCCATCGCCAGTGCCATGGCATCGGACATGTATAACATTGAAGTGCTGGCCACCAATATTCAGGACATACAGGGCAATACCACCCGCTTCCTCGTCATCGGACAAAGCTATGGGCCGTCGACCGGCAATGACAAGACTTCGATCGTATTCGGGGTGAAGCACAAGGTCGGGGCGCTGTATGACGCGCTGTCCGTCTTTAAGGCTGACAACATCAACATGACCAAGATTGAGTCGCGGCCCAGTAAGAGCAAGGCGTGGGAATACTATTTCTTTGTCGACATTGACGGGCACGCCGAAGACGAACCGGTTGCCCGCGCACTCGAGGATCTGCAGGAGCACTGCACGCTCATGACCATCCTCGGCTCCTACCCGAAAGCGGAACTATAGCCGCGCTCAGTTCGGTTCGCGTTTCGGATAATCGAAATCCAGCAGCCGGCCGGCACACATGCCGACGTCTTTCCAATGCGAGGTGTCCATGCTGAGGGAGGCGATGGCACAGGTCGGCATGCGGTCGATACGAACATCCGAAAGGGTGTTGGCCAGCCAGCCGATGGATGGATTGTGGCCGATGATCATAGCCGAACTGCAGGTATCCTGCAGGGCCTGGATGAGCTGGAGCAGGGTGCCGGTGGGCGCTTCGTATATGCGGTCGTTGAATTCAACGGCCTCCATGGAAAGGCCCATTTCCCGGGTCAGCAGGTTACAGGTTTCACGCGTGCGCAGCGCGGTACTGCATAGGATGAAATCCGGCTGCACACCCCGGGCATGGAGTCGCTTTCCCATCATCGGGGCATCCTGCAGACCACGTGTGTTGAGCGGCCGGTCAAAGTCGTTGAGGTGCTTTTCCGCCCAGCTCGATTTGGCATGCCGTACCAGATACAGGGTTTTAGCCATCGGAAGCTCCAAACGAATGCGGCAGCAGTTCACCGAGCGTGACGGATTCAAAGCGGCCGTCCGCTGCGATGTAGACGGGAAATTCCGGCGGGCAGAATTCGGCCAGCACCTGACGGCAGGCGCCGCAGGGATAGGGGGCGGGGGCTCCCGATGCCGCGATGGCAATGGATGTGAACTGTCGTTGTCCGGCCGCGATGGCTGAAAAGACCGCCGTGCGTTCGGCGCAGTTGGTCAATCCATACGAGGCGTTTTCCACATTGCATCCGGTCAGGACGGTGCCGTCGGCACAAAGCAGCGCGGCTCCAACCATGTAGCCGGAGTAGGGGGCATGGGCGTTCTCCATGGCCTGCCCGGCCGCCTGAATGAGTTCATCGGGTTTCATGGGCCAGCTCCTTCAGGAAAGTTTCTATGACTTTTTTCATGCGCGGCATGGTTTGGGCCGCTGTTTCATTGACGTCTTCATGGGTGAGTTTGACCGGGCTGATGCCGGCCGCCCAGTTGCAGATGCAGGAGAGGCCTGCCACATGCATACCCAATGCATTGGCGACAATGGCTTCGGGGACCGTGGACATGCCGACCGCATCGGCGCCCATCGTCGTGAACAGCCTGATTTCCGCCGGCGTTTCAAAGGTCGGTCCCGTGGTGGCGATATAGGTGCCGCAGGCGTCGGCGCCGGCGTTCATGAGTTTGCGGCGCAGTTCCTTATTGTAGACTTCGGACTGATCCGGGAAGCGGGTGCCGAGCTCGGGATGGTGCGGACCGATCAGCGGGTTGGAGCCGAGCTGGTTGATGTGATCCTCGATGACCATCAGTGACCCCGGCGGAAGGTCGGGGTTGATGCCGCCGGCTGCATTGGTGAGCAGCAGCGATTCCGCGCCGAAAGCGTGCAACAGGTAGGCGGGCAGAATGACCGGTGTCCAGCCCTCTCCCTCGTACCAGTGACGCCGGCCCTGGAAGATGAAGAGTTCCATTCCGTCGATGGATGCGCGGCAGAGCTTTCCGGCGTGTCCGGCAACCCCGGTGGATCCAAGTCCCGGAATATCGGTAAAGGGGAGGTCCTGTTCAACGAAGCCATCCACCGCCTCACCCCATCCGGAGCCGAGGATCAGGCCGCACCGGGGCCGGGCCTGCGGCCATGTCTGCCTGACGAAGGCCGCTGCGGCGGTGAGCGTGAATGGGTCGATTCGTGTAGCCATGCCGTAAACCTAGTTTGCAACTGATTCTGAAGCAACCATTCGCCGCAATTAATGGGCGGCACTGTTGCCCAGCATCATGATGGCCGCAACGAGCACCAGCACCACCACGATGGCACGAAGAAAGAGCTCCGGCAGTTTGACCGAAAGTTTACTGCCGTAGTAGACGCCGGCCAGGGATCCCACGGCCATGATGATGGCCGTGGTGCGATCCTGTTCACCGTGCGAGCCGTATATGAGTGCCGTGACCATGGTGAGGACAAAGGCAATAAAGATGGCTGTGCCCACCGTGCGGGAAGCCGGGAGGCCGAAAAGAATAATCAGCATGGGCACGATCAAGACGCCGCCGCCGATGGAGGTGGCGCCGATCAGGCCGCCGCAGATGGCGCCCAGAAGGAGGCAGAGCTCGACCCGGATCACCCTGATTTCCTTGATGTGCTCCGCCAGTTCACGTTCCTTTTCAACCACCCTGGGCCTGGAGCGCGTAATCATGTTGAGCGCCATCATGAACACGGAAAAGAACACCACCCCGACAATGAACCGCGTAAGTACCTGCTTGAAATGAGCGTCTTCGCCATGGCCGCTGACCCAGATCGAGGTTGCGATGTTGGCGGGCACCGCGCCCATCAGAAACCGGAGCGAAATGTTCCAGTCGATGGTCTTCAGTTTGCAGTGATGGATCGTTGCGGTGATTTTGGTCAGGAATGCATAGAGCGTGGTGGTCCCTACCGCGGCGATGGGATCGATGCGCAGGATCAGCGTCAGCGCAGGCAGTACGAGTACGCCGCCGCCGACGCCGGTCAGCCCGATGCAGAAACCGATAACCATACCGAGCAGCAGGCGCAGTATGATCTCGGATGTAGAGAGGTCGAAAAGTTCCATGCAAAGCATCCAAAAGGAAAACAGAGTAATGGTTCGATGCCGTCGACTCCAATCCTATTGTGCCGCCATTTGCGCCACCTGAACGAGCACCTGACATATGGTCTGGTATTCCTTGATGTCCACATATTCCTCCAGCTGGTGGAACTTGTGCGAGCCGGTTCCCAGGGTGACGGTCGGCAGGCCTTTTTCATTGAAATTATTGGCATCCAGTCCGGCGTCCATAACCAGCGGATGCGGTACCAGACCAACTGCTTCCACTGCCCGGCTGGCGAGCTGTACACAGGCCTCCGATTTCTTCAGCCGGAAGGCCCGGTAGTCGCTGATGGTGGAAAACCTGACTTTGCCGCACTTGCCCGAATCGTTTACGACTGATTCGGCCGCCCATTCAAAACCGGTCTTGTAGACCTTGATGATCTGTTCGAGGAACGCCGGACTGTGGCTGCGGCATTCTCCGGTCAGCACAGCCAGGTCCATCACCTGGTTGTTGGCTTCGCCGCCGTGCATGGTGCCGATATTGGATGTGCCGGTGCGGTTTCCTTTTTCAATGCGGCCGAAGTATCCTTTTTCGGCGATGCGCGACATGGCCTTTGCCGCGATGAGTCCGGCCGAGATGCCTTTGTGGGGCTCCAGGCCGGCGTGCGTTGAGATTCCCCTGATCTCCGCCTCCCACCGAACCGCACTCATGGCGCCGATGACCAGCTCGTTCGGGAACTGACCGTCCAGATTGAATCCCATGGACGGATTGCCGAGATCCGTGAAGCGCACCATCCGGGAACCGTGCAGGCCGTTTTCCTCGGCTATGGGAAACAGCAGCGTAATGGGCGGGTGGGGCAGCTTGTTCTTCAACAGGGTCTCCGCCAGGGTGACGATTGCGGCGCACCCGGAACGGTCATCGCCGCCCAGTCCGGTGTTCCCTTTGGATACAATACGGCGCCCCTTAATCAGGGGAACCGCTCCTTTGCAGAGCGGCACGGTATCCATATGCGCCGAGAACATGATGCGCGGTGCCGCTTTTACGGTACCCGGCATCGTGACGATCAGGTTTCCGATCTCATAGCCATCACCCAGCCGCCTGTGTGCATCATCCGTCCTGATCCATGCCTTTTTACAGCCCGCATCGATCAGCTTTTTCGTGAGGGCTGCAACGACTTTGGATTCCTGTCCGGTTGGGCCTTCCACAGCGAGAAGGTCCATCAGGTGGCTCAATGCCCGGTCTTGGTCAACCTGTGATGGTTTCATAAATCAATTCCTTCGGTTGTTCAGGTTCATGGGTGGTTGAAAATGCGCTTTGCAGGGTGGCGTTCAGGATCTTCGGATCTTCACGGCCGTTGGAGTGGATAACACACAGCGGTTCGCCCTCCTCTACATATTCGCCGATTTTCTTCAGGTTCGAAAGCCCGACAGCCTGGTCGATCGTGTCTTCGGTCCGGGTGCGTCCGGCGCCGAGCAGCAGGCTGGCGCGGCCGATGGCTTCGGCGTCGACGCGGGCAACAAACCCGGACGAGGGCGAGGGGCAGGGGATCTGCTTTCCGGCTGTTGGCAATGCGGCATCGGGATCGCCCCCATGACATGTGACCATTTGGTAAAACCTCGATAACGCGGTGCCGTCTTGCAGTTTTGATGCAACCCCCTCGCCGGGTGGGGGCACCCGGCCTACAGCCAGCATCTGTTCGGCCAGCTCAATCGTAAGGGACTGCACATCGGCGGGGCCCTTTCCGTTCAGAATGTCGAGTGCTTCCCGCACTTCGAGTGCATTGCCGACCGTACGGCCGAGCGGCTGGTTCATGTCGGTGATGAGCGCAACGACCGATTTTCCCATGGCGGTGCCGGTATCGACCAGTGCATGTGCGAGCTGCCGGGCATCGCGCAGGGTTTTCATAAAGGCCCCGGAGCCGCACTTCACATCAAGTACCAGTGCATCAATTCCCTCCGCCAGCTTCTTGGAAAGGATGCTGGATACAATCAGTGGTATTGACGGGACCGTGGCGGTGACATCGCGCAGCGCGTACAGCTTTCTGTCGGCGGGTGCGATTTCATCGGTTTGGCCGATCATCGAGCATCCGCAGGTATCCAGGGTCTTGATAAATTCGGTTTCGGATAGGCCGACCCGGTATCCCGGAATCGCTTCGAGTTTGTCGAGTGTGCCGCCGGTGATCCCGAGGCCGCGCCCGGATATCATGGGCACGGTGGCTCCGCAGGCGGCGACAAGCGGTGCAAGGGGAATGGAAATCTTGTCCCCAATGCCGCCGGTGGAATGTTTGTCAACCTTGGTGCCCGCAATGGATGCAGGATCAATGACGGTGCCCGATTCCATCATGGCACGGGTGAGATCGGCGGTTTCGCGGGCGGTCATACCGTTGAAGTAGACGGCCATGGCCAGCGCCGCCATCTGGTAGTCGGGAATCGATCCGGTGGTGTAGCCGTCAATAAAGGTGCGGATTTCGTCGGTGGAAAGCGCTGCGCCGTCGCGTTTCTTCTCGATGATCCATTGGGGAAGCATGTGTGCAGAATAGGCTTCGGGACGGAACGGTAGCAATGTCAAAAGCGGAGATTGAAGCGCTGCGGCGCCAGCGACGGGACGGTTTTCAGGACAGGTCTTGCCGGGGACGAAATTGCAGAGTTTTTTTGCTTGCCCGGTTGGTTACAAAAACCCAGATTCAAACCTTTGAGTATAAGTTATGACAAATACATCTCGATGCAGTCAGCAAGAGAATGCATCTTACAGGGATGGCCGGTTCATCCGGATATTATCCGACCAATTGGAGCAGGAAAATGAGTGACAGGAAGTATGCACTGATCATCCCCACCAGCATGGGGATTCGATTAACGCCGGCAGGCTCACAGCCCTTTCATTGCAGTGATACCTTCAAGATGCAGGCCACGAGTGCAGAGAGCAATGTGGCGAGCGTGGCCTCCTATCTGGGGATGCCGGTCAAGGTGTTGACGGCCTTTGTGAAAGACAGTCCGGTATCGCACTTCATCAAGGACAATCTTGGAAGCCGTCGGATGGATTATGAAGGACCCGAGTTCGAACAGGGCGATCCGTGGGGGTATCGGCATCAGATCAACATGGCCGACAGCGGTTGGGGATCCCGCGGACCGCGGGTGCAGAACGATCGCGCCGGTGAAGTCGGCCGCGAGCTCAGCGCAGATGATTTTGACCTGGACCGTATTTTCGGTGAGGAAGGGGCGAAGATTGTTCATCTGTCGGGCCTGATCGCCGCTCTTTCGCCCAAGACCAGCCGGTTCTGTCTGGACATTGCGCGCGTTGCCAAGGAAAACGGATCCCTGGTATCATTCGACCTGAATCACCGGGCCAGCTTCTGGAAGGGGCGTGAAGAGGAACTCGGCAGGGCGTTTGCTGAAATCGCCTCCCGCAGCGATATTCTGATTGGCAACGAAGAAGACTTCCAGCTGTGCCTGGGCATCGAAGGGCCGGAGGCCGGCGGCAAGGGGCTGGATGATAAAATCGATGGATTCAAGGAAATGATCGGGCGTGTGCAGGCGGCCTATCCCAAGGCCCGCTATTTTGCGACCACACTCCGCGAAGTGGTGTCGGCCAATACCCATATGTGGGGTGCGTTGGTGACGGACGGAACGGCATGGGAAGTGATTAAGCCGCGTGAAATCGGCGTGCTCGACCGCATTGGCGGCGGGGATGGGTTTGTCGGAGGACTGCTATATGGCATCCTGAAAGAGTGGGATGTCCGTAAGTGTGCACAATTCGGCTGGGCCAGCGGAGCGCTTGCCGCGACGATGCTGACCGACTATGCCCAGCCCGCTGACGAAGATCAGATCTGGAGCATCTGGGAAGGCAATGCACGCGTTAAAAGGTAGCCGCATATTTACATCGTAACGGAAAGGTTGGAAACAATGGCAAAAGCAGATATCGGATTGATCGGGTTGGCCGTGATGGGCGAGAATCTCGTTCTGAACATGGAGAGCAAAGGATTCACCGTGGCGGTTTATAACCGCACGATGGAAAAGGTGGACGCGTTTGTTTCCGGACGGGGTGCCGGAAAGAACATTATCGGATGCCACAGCATCGAAGAGCTGTGTGCGAGTCTGGAGCGGCCGCGCAAGGTCATGATGCTCGTCAAGGCGGGCGGCGCGGTCGATGCGCTGATTGATCAGCTGCTGCCGCACCTCGAAGAGGGCGACATCATCATTGATGGCGGAAACAGCCATTTCCCCGATTCGATCCGCCGCACGGCATATGTCGAAAGCAAGGGGCTGCTTTACATCGGCACCGGGGTGTCCGGCGGCGAAGAGGGGGCGCTCACGGGACCGTCGATCATGCCGGGCGGATCGGTCGCCGCGTGGGAATCCGTAAAGCCGATCTTTCAGAAAATATCCGCGCACACCGAAGCCGGCGAACCCTGCTGTGACTGGGTCGGCGAGGACGGTGCAGGCCACTTTGTCAAGATGGTCCACAACGGCATTGAGTATGGCGACATGCAGATGATCTGCGAGACGTACCAGATGATGAAGGAAGGGCTCGGGATGTCGAACGAGGATATGCATGAGGTCTTCAAGGCGTGGAATGAGAGCGAACTGGATTCCTATCTCATCGAAATCACGCGCGACATTCTGGGCTACAAAGACGAAAACGGCGAGGCCGTCATCGACCGGATCCTCGACACCGCCGGCCAGAAGGGCACCGGCAAGTGGACGGCAGTATCCGCGCTGGATCTCGGCCAGCCGCTGACTCTGATCGGCGAGGCTGTTTTTGCGCGCTGCCTCTCTGCGTTGAAAGACGAACGCGTTGAAGCCGCAAAGGTCTTGGAAGGGCCGAATGCGGCGTTTGACGGCGACAAGGCCGCCCTGGTCGAAGATCTTAAGCAGGCTCTTTATGCCTCCAAGATTGTCTCCTATGCCCAGGGCTATCAGCTGATGCGGGCCGCGGCCGAAGAGCACGGCTGGAAGCTGAATAACGGCGGTATTGCCCTGATGTGGCGCGGGGGCTGTATCATCCGGTCGGTATTCCTCGGCAAGATCAAGGAAGCTTTTGACACCAATCCCGGACTGGTCAACCTGCTGCTCGATCCCTTCTTCAAGAACGCGGTCGAAAACGCGCAGGCCTCCTGGCGGCGGGTGGTGATGAAGTCGGTCGAACTGGGCATTCCGATGCCGGCCATCAGCGCTGCACTGGCCTATTATGACGGCTATCGTGCAGAACGCCTGCCGGCCAACCTGCTGCAGGCGCAGCGCGACTATTTCGGAGCGCACACGTACGAGCGCCTCGACAAGCCGCGCGGTGAATTCTTCCATACCAACTGGACCGGCCGGGGCGGATCGACCTCTGCCTCGACCTACATCGTCTAATGATCAGTCGATTCGGCGAAAACGTTTCCATCTCCCGCGATGAGCTGCAGGAGCTGGTTGGACAGGTCCTGGCGCGTGCCGGCACGCTGAAACGCGTGCTCGTATTGCCGCCGGACCATACCCGCCTCAATTCGATGGCCGGGCCGATCACGTCGATGGTTTATGAATCGTTGACGGCGCGGGGGGTGCAGGTCGACATCATGCCGACCCTGGGCACCCACAATCCAATGACTGAAGCGCAGCTGCGGATGATGTTCGGCGAGCGTATTCCGCTTGAAGCATTCAAAGTCCACGACTGGCGCAACGGGATTGTCCGGCAGGGGGTCATCGATGGAGAGACGCTGGCCGGACTGTCGGATGGAAAGGTTGAGTATACCGTCGGTGTCGAGGTCAGCAAGTGGCTGGTTGACGGCTATGATCTGATTCTGTCCGTGGGGCAGGTGGTGCCGCATGAGGTGGTCGGCATGGCCAACTATACCAAGAACATCGTGGTAGGCGCGGGCGGGGCTGACATCATCAATAAATCGCACTTTCTCGGTGCTGTGGCCGGCATCGAAAATATTCTCGGCCAGACCGATACGCCGGTGCGCCGACTGTTCAATCACGCGGTTGAGACCTATTTTTCCGACCTGCCGATCACCTACATCCTGACCGTGATGGAGCAGGATTACGATTCCGGTGAAATGCATATGCGCGGCTTTTATGCCGGCGATGAGGCGGCTGTTTTCGAGGAGGCCTGTGAACTGGCGCGGGCGGTCAATATTACCTTGCTCGACCGCGAGCCGAAGAAGGTGGTGGTTTATCTTGATCCGCACGAGTTTCAAAGCACGTGGCTGGGCAATAAGGCGGTCTATCGTACCCGCATGGCGATCGCGGACGACGGTGAGCTGATTGTGCTGGCGCCGTCACTCAAGGAGTTCGGCGAGGATCCGACCATCGACCGCCTGATTCGCAGGTTCGGATATTGCGGCACGCCGGCGACGTTGAAAGCCGTTGAGGAAGATGAGGAACTGTCCGGCAACCTGGGTGCGGCCGCCCATCTGATCCACGGATCCTCGGAAGGACGTTTCAAGATCACATACTGTCCGGGCGAAGGCGGTGTAACGCTTGATGAGGTGCGTTCGGTGGGGTTCAATGCCGCGTCTTTCGAAAGCATGGCAAAACGCTACAACCCCGATAGACTCAGGGATGGATTCAATGTGCTGGCGGACGGCGAAGAAATATTCTACATCAGCAACCCCGCGCTCGGACTGTGGGCCTACAAGGAAAAGTTTGCCCGTCCGTAAGCTGGAATTTTACCGGCTCCGGTCATTTTTCCGAGGAGGAACGGCGGTGAAATTTTTGCCTGAGCTGCTCTCCTTTGCGATGCACAAACTCCGACGCATGGGGAAACTTGTGGTGAATCCAGTTCCTGATTCGTCCGAATAAAGGGATTTCATCGGCCAATAGGTAGATTCCGATAACGATGCTCAGGAGCCCCTGTCCCGGGGTAATGAGCATGATGAGACCGATCGCGATGCAAAACCATCCCGCGGCGTGCTTGAGCACCAGTTTCGTGTGCCGGTTCCAAATCAGACGTTTCATGGTGACCAAGTGTCCGGTTAATTCTCAACGACACGAACCATCTCCCCGTCAGGAAAACTATTACCACAGCATGGGTCGTTTGGCGGTATAAAAGAGCCACGGAATGATTTTTGGTGCGCCTCAAATCCTCCCGATTCTTTTGCCGCACCTATCTCACCGCTCCGCCTGAGGGGGCGGCGGGGTATACGGTGATTCCGTGGCTTTTGCTTTATAGACTCTCCAGCTCAACCCAGCGTTCAAAACATTCTTCGAGTTCGTGGGGGATGGCTTCCGCGCGGGCCGTGGAGACGGCGATTTTGTCCTTGTCCTGCTGGTAGAATGCCGGATCGGCCATGTTTTCCTGCAGTTCTTCGAGTTCGGATTCGAGCTGTTCGATCCGGCGGGGGAGGGACTTCAGTTCCTCCCGCTCCTTGTTGGAGAGTTTGCGGGTCGTCTTTTTCTGAGCCGGCCCGGGTTTGGCTGCGGCTTCTTTTTCCGCTCCCGGTTCCCCGCGCTGCAGAATCCAGTCGTCATAGCCGCCCGCATATTCGCCGATCCGGCCGTCCCCTTCGAAAACCAGGGTGCTGGTCACCACATTATTGAGGAACGAGCGGTCATGGCTGACGAGCAGGAGGGTGCCCTCGTAGTTCATCAGCTGTTCTTCAAGCAGTTCGAGGGTTTCCATGTCGAGGTCGTTCGTCGGTTCGTCCAGCACCAGCACATTCGATCCCCGGGTGAAGAGTTTGGCCAGCAGCAGCCGGTTGCGTTCGCCGCCGGAAAGAATGCTGACGGGCGAACGTGCGCGGTCGGGGGTGAATAAAAAATCCTGGAGGTAGCCCAGCACGTGCTTTTTGCTGTTCCCGATGGTGATCATCTCCTCGGTGCTGACGTTTTCGGCCACGGTCTTCGATTCGTCGAGCGCTTCGCGGTGCTGGTCGAAGTAGGAAACCTGCAGTTTGGTGCCATGCTTGATCTGGCCCTCTTTGGGCTGCAGCCGCCCGAGCAGGATGCGGATCAGCGTGGTTTTTCCGCAGCCGTTGGGCCCGATGATGCCGATCTTATCGCCCCGCATGATCGTGGTGCTGAAACCGGCAATGAGCGGCGCCCCTTCATAGTCGTGGCTGATGTTTTCAGCCGTAATCACCTTCCGGCCGGAGAGTCCGGCCTCGGCCACCTGCACATTGGCGGTGCCGACCCGCTCGCGGCGTTTCCGTCGCTCATTCCGCATCTGTTCCAATGCCCGCACGCGTCCTTCGTTGCGGGTGCGGCGGGCCTTGATACCTTTGCGGATCCAGATTTCCTCCTGCGCCAGTTTCTTGTCGAACTGGGCCCATTGTTCGGCTTCACCGTCGAGCAGGGCCTGTTTCCGCTTCAGGTAGGTATCGTAGCCGCATGCCCAGGAATGCAGATGGCCGCGGTCCAGTTCGATGATGCGCGTGGCCAGCTTGCGCAGGAAGGTTCGGTCATGGGTGACGAACAACAGCGTTCCGCCATATCGCTGCAGAAAACCTTCCAGCCACTGGATGGATTCAATGTCAAGATGGTTGGTGGGCTCATCGAGTACGAGGATATCCGGCTCGCATGCGATGGCCTGCGCCAGCAGGGCTCGGCGTTTCTGCCCGCCGGACAGCTCTTCGAAACGCAAATGGTTTTCGAGCGATGCCAGCGAGATGGCTTTGTCGACCGCCTGATGCGAGACATAGTCGTCGTGCGGATTCTCCAGTCCCTTGAACACGAGGTCCTCGATGGTGCCGGTGATATCCGTAGGTACGTTCTGCCGGAGACGGCGCACCATCAGGCCGGGCTGGCGTATGATGTCCCCGGCATCCGCTTCAATCTCGCCGCTGACGATCTTCAGCAGGGTCGACTTGCCCTCGCCGTTACGGCCTACCAGGCAGATCCGCTCATTGCGCTCGATCTGCAGCGTGGCATCATCGAGCAGCTGCGGTCCGCCGAACGCCTTGCAAATATTCTGTAAACTCATCAATGCCATGGATCTCACTCCGGAAAGGAAGCGCGCATTCTCCAGATTTTACTGCGCATGGAAAGTTTAATTGGCTGGCGATGAGCGACAAAAGGACTAAACTTTCGGCATGGCGATGGAAAAATACAGGCTGCCGCTGCTGGATGTGGAGAATGTGCTGCCGATCCTGAATCAGATTGCCATCTTCGGCGGGCTGGACGACAAGCAGCTCTATACGGTGTTTCATCTTCTCGAGGTGGAGCACTATACAGAGGGGGAGTTTATTTTCCGGCAGGGCGATGCGCCGAGCCATATTCGCATTATCCGATCGGGAAGGGTGCACATCATCGAGAATGTGGACGGCACGCCGCTGGAGCTGTTTGAGTTCAGGACCGGAGACTGCTTCGGTGAAACGTCGGTGATGGCGATTCAGCAGCATACGGCCAGCGCCCTGGTTATCGAGGATACGGAACTGCTGGTCATTCCGCGCGACAAGCTCTTCGGCCTGTACGACAGCGATCCGAAACTCTTCGGCATGCTGATGATGAATATCGCCCGCGAAGCCTGCCGCCGCCTGAACAGGACGGAGGAGATCATGCTGCACTATGCGCTCGAAGGGAAGCCGGGGAAGTAGGCCGGATTTCGTATCCGTCGGGTGGGGGCACCCGGCCTACAGCGTTCAAGGTGCATGCGGGTGTAGGCCCGATGTCCTCATCGGGCGCTTATCACACCTCGATGCCGGTGAAGTGCCGCAGGGCCACGCCGATAAGGAAGCTGATGGCCGATACGCCCAGGCTGAGTCCGGCCATTTCCAGAAACCGTTTCCGAAACGATACTTCCTGAACCACCGAGATGTAATAATTGAAAAAAGCCACGATGATCAGGGCAATGCTCAGTGTAATCGCGAGGCAGACATAGTACGACGGGATGAGCAGATAGGGCAGGATCAGGGCAGCCACGGTAAGGACGTAGGCTGTGCCGGTGTAGACCGATGCCTTGAGCGGATGTTGGTCGGAGTCTTCCGTTTTGGTCGAAAGGTATTCAGAGACGCCCATGGAAAGGGCGGCGGCCAGGCCCGTGATCGTTCCGGTGAGGGCAATCAGTTTTGTGTTCTGAAGGGCAAAGGTGAGCCCGGCCAGGGCCCCGGTCAGCTCCACAAGCGCATCATTGAGTCCCAGCACGATCGATCCGACATACCGCAGCCGCTCTTCGTTCAGCATCCCGATCAGCACCTGCTCGTGCTCGTTTTCGTCATCAATGATATGGCTGATGTTCAGGTCGACCAGGACATCCCGGTACTTTTCCTGGGCCTTGTCCTCGCTGCCCTCCATGAGCTTGATCGCAAAGGTAAAGCCGAAGAGCCGGCTGATCAGTTTATACTGAAGGATCCTGGAACTGCTTGGCGCAACATCCCGCCCCGTATGCTCCTTCCACTCGTCATAGTGCCGTTTTTCATCGGCCGCGATCTTTTCCAGAATGCGCCGGTTTTCGTCGCTCCTGGTTCGTTTTGCCAGGCTCGAATAGATGTGGTATTCCGTGATCTCGTTGCGCTGGAACTGCAGAAGCTTTGAGGAAAGGGCGGTGTTCATGGGCTTCTTTTTACAGAAGCCCAACGCACGAATCAACCCATTGCCATGTCTGCGGGCGGTTTAAATACCGCCGCCGTTCTTGTAGTTGAGGTGAAGTCCGCATTCCTTGTGCTCGGGATGTTCCCACCACCAGCGCCCGGCACGTTCATCCTCACCTTCCCGGCATGGACGGGTGCAGCACGCGCATCCGATGGAGAGATACCCTTCATCATACAGCCGGTTGTGCGGAACCTTGTTTTCCTCAACATAGTACCACAGATCGGCCTGCGTCCAGTGAATCAGCGGGTTGACCTTCACGAGTCCCGGATGCACCGGGTCCACCTCAATGATTTTGAGTTCGCGGCGGGTCTCGCTCTGGTCCATGCGACGGCCGGTAATCCATGCATCGTAGCCGCTCAGAGCGCGGTTCAGCGGCTCGACCTTGCGGATACCGCAGCACTCCTTGCGGTTTTCTACGCTCTCCTTGAAGGAAAACAGCCCTTTTTCCCGTTCAAGTTTTTCCACGGCTTCGTACTGCGGGAAAACCCAGTTGATGTTGATGCCGTATTTGTTGCGCACTGCTTCCGCACACTCATAGGTCTCTTCAGGAAGACGGCCCGTATCGAGCGAAAAGACCGGAATGGATTTCCCGAGCTTGTGGAGCATGTCGAGCAGCGCCAGTCCGCCCAGCTGCAGGCTGGTGGCCATGGTGATCCGGTCGCCGAAATGGTCAATGGCCCGCGAGAGGATGTCCATCGCATCGCGCGGATCGACGCCTTCGAATATCTTTTCGTAGTTGTTCATTTTATTAACACAAAGACTCCAAGGTCACCAAGGGCACGGAGGATATGCAGTATGGATACTTCGAGTCCTTTGTGCCTTTGTGTTTAAAATTCAAGTTAGATGCCGCTGGAGATGAATCCCTCCGGATTCTTATGGAAGTCGCGGCCGTCATAGACGGCGGGAACGACGCCGGCTCGCACGACAAAGTCGCCGAAGCCTTCACCGTCTTCACGCTCCTTTGCATACTGTTCGATCAACGGCTCTAGCGTTTCGAGAATCTCCTCCTCGCCGATGTTTTCGCGGTAGAGTTTCACGAGGCGCGTGCCCTTGCCGTCACCGCCGAGATAGAGGTTGTACTTTCCGGGCGCCTTGCCGACGAATCCGATCTCCGCCAGGAAGGGGCGGGCACATCCGTTCGGGCAGCCGGTCATGCGGATGACGATCGGCTGTTCAGCAAGGCCGTTCTTTTCGACGATTGCTTCGAGCTTCGTAATAAGATCCGGCAGGTAGCGTTCCGCCTCGGCCATCGCAAGCGAGCAGGTCGGCAGGGCCACGCAGGCCATGCTGTTTTGGCGCAGGACGCTGACCTCACGCAGCAGGCCATGTTCGCCGGCCAGCTTCTCGATCGCGTCTTTCTTCGATTCGTCCACCTGCGCCACAATCAGGTTCTGCGTGGCGGTCATGCGGAAATCGCCCTTGTGCAGCTCGGCAATCTTCAGCAGGCCCTGCAGCATCTGCGGGCCGCCTTCATAATCCATGATGCGGCCATGCTCAATGAACAGGGTCAGGTTCCATGTGCCGTCGGCATTTTCCGTCCACCCGTAGCGGTCGGAATGCATGGTGAATTCGTAGGGCTCAGCATCGGCAAAGGTGACTCCGGAGCGCTCTTCGACATGCTGTTTGAAGGTGTCCACGCCCATGTCGTCGATGGTGTATTTCAGGCGTGCATGCTTGCGGTTGGTGCGGTCGCCATAGTCGCGCTGGGTGGTCACAATGGCTTCGGCCACCTTGCAGATCTCCGCCGGTGCGATGAAGCCGAGGTTCTTGGCAATCTGCGGGTAGGTGTCGGTCTCCCCGTGCGTGTTGCCCATGCCGCCGCCGGCCAGCACGTCGTAACCCTTCAGCGTGCCGTCCGCGATGATGGCGACAAAGCTGAGGTCGTTGCCGTTGACATCGACATCGTTGTGCGGCGGCACGGCCACGGCGATCTTAAACTTCCGGGGCAGATAGGTGTCGCCGTAGATCGGTTCCTTTTCCTCTTCAAAGTCGGCCACCTTTTCCTCGTCGAGCCAGATTTCGTGATAGGCACGCGTTTTGGGAAGCAGGTGTTTGCTGATGGCCACCGCATCTTCATAGACCTGTTTGTGCAGTGCCGATTCCACCGGGTTGGTGTTGCAGAGCACATTCCGGTTGACATCTCCGCAGGCCGCGATGGAGTCGATCATCGCCTGGTTGATGCCCTGGATCAGCGGTTTGACGTTGCGTTTGAGTATGCCGTGGTACTGGAAGGTCTGGCGCGTGGTCAGGCGGATGCCGCCCCCGGTCAGCTCGCGGGATATGGCATCGATGGCCTTCCATTGTTCCGCCGCGATGACTCCGCCGGGAACGCGGGCGCGAAGCATGAAGCTGTAGAGCGGTTCCAGTTTCTGGTGCCTCCGTTCATCGCGCAGGTCGCGGTCATCCTGCTGGTAGAAGCCGTGGAACTTGGTCAGCTGCGTGTCGTCCGGGTGCAGTGCTCCGGTCGTTGGATCCTTCAGTCCTTCTTCGATGGTTCCGCGCAGGTGCCGGCTGCGGGCCTTGATATGTTCGACTTCAGTCAGTTGGTAATCTTCGCTCATGGGAAATCTCCTTAATAAACATCTCTCTGGTAGCGCCCGTCCTTATGCAGCTGGACCAGATAGTCCTCCGCTTCTTCGGGCGTATGGCCGCCTTTCCCGACGATGACATCGAGCAGGGCCTGGTGGACGTCGTGCGCCATGCGTGACTCGTCGCCGCAGACATAGAGGTGTGCGCCGCGCTGGATCCAGTTCCAGACCTCCGCGGCCTGTTCGGCAATGCGGTGTTGGACATAGATCTTGTGCTCCTGGTCGCGCGAGAAGGCGAGGTCGATTCGGGTCAGGATACCATCCTCCAGGTATTCCTGCCATTCGGTCTGGTACAGGAAGTCCTCGGTAAAATGCGGATTGCCGAAAAAGAGCCAGTTTTCGCCCGGGGCCTCCAGGGCGGCCCGTTCCTGAAGGAAGGCGCGGAACGGAGCGATACCGGTGCCGGGGCCGATCATGATGACCGGCTTGGTTGCATCTTCCGGCAGACGGAAGTTGTCGTTGGATTCCACATAGATCAGGACATCCTCGCCTTCCTTGAGGCGGTGGGCCAGATAGCCGGACGCGCCGCCAAGATGATAGTGTCCGTGGGCTTCGTATTCCACCACGCCGAGCGTCAGGTGCACCTCTTCTTCCACCTCGTTCTGGCTGGAGGCGATGGAATAAAGGCGCGGCGTAAGCTTGCGCAGCATAGCAATGAAAGCCTCGGCCGCCACCTTGCCCGGGTATTGGCGGACGACATCGATAATCTGACGATCGTCCACGTATTCCCGCAGCGATTCGGTTTCGGCGGCGATCTGCTGGAGTTCCGCGCTGCCGATTGCATCGGCATATTCGGTAACAAAGCCGGGGTGCAGTAACGTCAGCTCATACTTCTCAGTCAGGGCCTCGCGAATCGTGTGGGGTTCGTCATGCACCCGTACCGTGGCTTCCGGATCCAGCTCCAGCAGCTTCAGCAGTTCGTCAACCACTTCCTCGTCATTCTTGAACCAGATGCCCAGCGAGTCCCCTGGCAGATAGGTGAGCTGGGAGTCTTCCAGATCGATCTCGATATGACGGATGTCTTTCTCGGAATAGCGGCCGGTAATCTTCTGGCTGGCCAGCAGGCGCGTTTTCAAGGGCTTCTTGCGGCTGTAGTGTACGGACGGTGCAACCGCACCGAATCCGCCGCCGAGGGCCGGCGCAACGGCGGGCGCGGCCCCCGCGGGAATGATCTCCTTCATGGCCGCGATGGCCTTCGGAATCCACGCCTCGGCTCCGTCATCAAAGTCGACATCCAGATCGACACGGTCAAGGATACGTTTGCCGCCGAGCTCCTCCAGCCGGGCATCAAAGTCCTTGCCGGTTTTGCAGTAAAACTCATAGCTGCTGTCGCCCAGCGCCAGCACGGCAAAGTTGAAATCCTCCAGCGTGGGCGCCTTGGTGGAGTTCATGTATTCCCACAAAGCAAGGGCGTCGTCCGGCGGATCGCCTTCGCCCTGGGTGCTGATGACTACCAGAACATAGTTGAGCTTCTTGAGGTTCTTCTCCTTGAACTTGCCCATGGAAACCAGTTCGGCGGCCACGCCCGCTTCCTGCGCGGCTTCATTCAGCTCCTCGGCCACGGATCGTGCGTGGCCGGTCTGCGAGCCGTATAGAATCGTCAGGGCGCTGCCCGCTTCTCCAACGGGGGTGCCGGCGGGAAGCGCCTGAACGCCGCTCTGTGCGCTGAGTCCCGAAAAGTAGCCGCCTACCCAGGCGAGCTGGGCAGGGGAGAGGGTTTGGGCCAGCTGATTCAATTGTGCAATGAGTTGGGGGTCGAGCCCAACGCCTGCTGGATGTGTAGGTTGTGTTGACATTTTACGTTAAATCCTTGTTCTATAGCTCAACGCGAGCGGCCCTTTCTTCGTTAAACCGCCTGCGTTTCTTAAATTGATGGCGGCGACAATACCCAATAAGATGATCGTTTCAATCATATAATTTACAAAACTGTACATGATATACATGATTCAAATACCTAGAAAGGTGTACACAAATGCCATCCAGCACCATTTCCTTAGCATATTCAACGTGCCCCAACGACACGTTTATCTTCAACCGGCTCCGGCAGGATGTCGATATAGAAACCCATCTGCATGATGTGGAAACCCTGAACCGTCGGGCTTTCAAGGCGCGTTTCGACATCACGAAGCTCTCGTTCCACGCCTGGCTGCTGTTGCGGGACCGTTATGAGTTGCTTCAGTCAGGCTCGGCGCTGGGGCGCGGCTGCGGCCCGTTGGTGATCACGAAAGATGCAGCGGAGCTGCATCCGGAATCGGTGGTGGCCGTGCCCGGCGAATACACCACCGCCCATCTGCTGCTGCGGCTTTGGAATCCGAAGATCAAAAACCGCATGTTCATGCCGTTTGACGAGATCATGGAAGCCGTGGCGGGCGGCCGGGCCGATGCGGGCGTGATTATTCACGAAGGCCGGTTTGTCTATAAGGAGCGCGGATTTACCTGCCTGCAGGATCTGGGCGACTGGTGGGAAACGAAAACAGGAAAGCCGATTCCCCTGGGCTGCATCGCAGCGAAAAAAAGTCTCGGCCAGGACCGCATCGCCGGGCTGGATCAGCGCGTCAAGGCATCCGTACAGGCCGCCTTCGATGATCCGGCCGCAACGCGGGCCTATGTGAAATCCCATGCGCAGGAGCTCGACGATGCGGTGATTGAACAGCATATTCAAACCTATGTGAACGACTTTACCCTCGAACTGGGTGCCGAAGGCCGCGAAGCCCTTGAGGTGTTGCTGGAGATGGCGAAGGCCGCAGGAGTTATTGCATGATCGGAATATTGTTTGCGACGGAGATGGAGGCCAAGCCGTTCCTTGACTGCGGTGAACCGGAAGGCACTGTTACGGTCATATCCGGCATGGGCATGGAGGCGGCGCGCGTCGCCACCGAAAAACTGATTCGCGAGCACGGGTGTACATCAGTGATCAATGCCGGAGTCTGCGGCGCGCTGAACAACCGGCTGCAGCGCGGCGCGGTCTACCGGGTTTCAATGGTCAGCACAGAAAACCTGAACGCCGCCGTCAACGTGGGGCTGGGTCTGGGGCTGAAAAAACTGGTGACGGTGGAGGAACCGGTCTTCCAGCCGGAACGCAAGCGCGAGCTTTCCAGGTACGGCGACCTGGTGGACATGGAGGGGTATGCCGTAGCCCGTATCTGCGAGGAAAACAATGTGCCGTGCATCATGATCAAGGGCGTGACCGACTTCGGCGATCATAACGGCAAGGAAGATATCCAGAAGCATATCGACCCGGTCTCCGAAACAGTGGCCGAGGCCATACTGATGTGCCTGAAAAAGCCCCGATCAAAGAGCCGGGAACCATCGTCCCTGATGCAGAAACTCCATTCCTTCACCAAGGTGGAGCACACCATCTTCAGCCTGCCGCTGCTATTTGCCGGGGCGTGGCTGGGAGCCGGCGGCATGCCGTCGATTCGGGCGCTGCTGCTGATCGCATTGGTCGGGCTGGGGGCGCGTACGTTCGGCATGGCGGTCAACCGGATCCTCGATAAAAACATCGATGCCCGGAATCCGCGCACGCAAAACCGGGAACTGCCCTCAGGCAAGCTGTCGATGGGACAGGGCTATGCCGTGGCCGCTGTCGGCATTGTGCTGTATTTTATCGGATGCGCACTGCTGGGCGACACGGTGTTGAAACTTTCGCTCGTACCGTTGATCCCGCTCTCGCTCTATTCGCTCCTGAAGCGCTTTACGCCGCTCTGTCATTACGGCATCGGCATCTGCCTGGCGACGGCGCCCCTCGGTGCATATGTAGCGGTGACGAACCGCATTGATTTTTCCCCCGAGGTGCTGCTGCTCTCGCTATTTACCTTTTGCTGGATGAGCGGCTTCGACATCATCTATGCCCTGCTCGATATTGATTTTGACCGGGAACACGGCATACGCAGTATTCCTGCCGCATTGGGAAGCAGCGGAGCCCAGATCGTGGCGGCCATCACCCATCTGGTTTCCTTTGCGGCCCTGGTCCTCCTGTGGATGACGCTCGGCGGCGTATGGTCGTTTCTGGCCATGCTGGTTTCGGCGGGCGCATTCGGTGCAGCCTACTTGCAGAGTATCCCGGTGCATGTTAGGTTTTTCCCAATCTCCGCGGTCGCCGGTATCTCCGGCGCACTGGTGGTTCTTTTAGGAGCATGATCATGAATTTAGTTGTAGCCGTGACGGGGGCGTCGGGCGCATTGGCGACAAAGCTGCTCGTTGAAAAATCGCAGTGGCCGGTGACCCTGGTGGCCAGCAGGATGGGCCGCTTTGTCTACGAGCAGGAGGTCGGTCCCTTCAAAGAGCTGGAGGCGAAAGCCGCCGAAGTCTGGAAAGACGCGGATTTGACGGCGACAATTGCATCGGGGTCTGTCGGTACGGTCGGCATGGTGATCATGCCGTGTTCCGCCAACACACTGGGTAAGGTGGCTTCCGGCATCGCCGACTCGCTGGTAACCCGTGCGGCGCACTGTCAGCTGAAGGAGGGGCGCAAGGTGGTGCTCTGTATCCGGGAGGCTCCCTGGACGTTGATCAATGCCCGGAATGCAGCCGATATTGCGGCTGCCGGGGGAACCATCATGCCCATGTCACCGCCGTATTACATGGCCATCGGCCGTGATCCAAACGAAGTTTCCATGGCTGAAATGCTCGGCTGCTATGCCGATCATGTACTCTCCGTGTTTGGCCAGGAAGCCCCTAAAACCTGGGCGGATGTCCGCTGAGTCGTGTTATAGCGTTTTCGTAAAAAACTGCAGCCACCATTAATGGAGGGTCGCCGGCCCCGGCGACCGGGCAGCGAGGCCGTTGCCCCTCCATCGATTCGCCGGACGGCTATGCCATGCGTAAGGACGCTCTAGAACGCGATCGCAGCATCGGCCAACAGGCGGTCCACGCGGTCACTGACGGCCGGGTCCTCCATCAGCGGGGGGGCGTGGTGCGGCTTGAGACGGGCGTCGATGATCAGCGGTCCCGTGCATCCCCAGTGCTTGAACCGGATCTGTTCCCCGACACCGTGGATATCGTGCGACGGATTGGAGCGGGTGAAGGTGATCCAAAGGAAGTTATCGAAGCGTTCGTCGCAGAAGGCGGGATCATCGCATAGCACCACCAGCGGGAAGGCTTCGATCCCCGGTAGCGCCGCCAGGGTGTTCGCGAGGGTTTTGATCTCGCCGGCGGCGGCTTCGTGATTCGAGAAGGCCGGTCCGGGCACGGCAAGAATGCCGGGGGCGACCACGGCGCTGTCAACGGGAGGGGGCTGCGTGCCGAGGCGGCGCACGGGCGGGCCGTTGGCGGCGAACACCACCTTTGAGCCGTGGTTCAGGGCCGTGCCGGAATAGTCGAGTGTATCGATGCTGGTTTCCGTCTGGAAGTGCAGGTCGCGCTCCCACTGGATGCGTTCGAGCAGGTGGGTGAAGAAGGCCGGGATGTCATGGATATCGAGATCCGGGTTGTCGGCTTCGTTGACGATAAAGAGATATTTGGCCAGCGAGAGTTGTCCCTTGCCGAGAATCGCGTTGGCCATCGTGAGCATTTCCGACGGCCGGATTGTTTTGAGATAGGGGGTATAGCGCTCCTGTCCTATGGCCAGCAGCAGCGGGTGGACTCCGGCGGCATCGACGGCGTGTACGGCTTTGAGGCCCGGAATCTCGGCGGGGATGGCCGCGCCGGTCATGGCATGGATCATTTCGCCGAAGGTGGTATCCTCCTGCGGCGGCCGGCCCACGACCGTGAACGGCCAGATGGCGTCGCGCCGGTGGAAGACCGCCTCTACCTGCATGCAGGGAAAAAGGTGGGCCAGGCTGTAGTAACCCAGGTGGTCGCCGAACGGGCCTTCGGGTTTGAGCGTGTCGTCAATGGTGCCGAGAATGCAGAAGTCGGCCTCGGCCGCAACCGTCCATTCCCCATGGCGTGTGTATCGGAAACGCCGCCCGCCGAGCACGCCTGCAAAAGCCGTCTCGGGCATGCCCTCCGGCAGCGGCATGACGGCCGCGAAACTCATGGACGGCGGACCGCCGACGAAGATGGCGACGCGAAACGGACGGCCGCGGTCCTGGTGGAGTTTCTGGTGTGCACCGATGCCGCGGTGAATCTGGTAGTGCAGGCCCACCTCGCGGTCGGGTTCATACGCGTTGCCGGCCAGTTGGATGCGGTACATGCCCAGATTGCTCTTCAGCGGCTTGCCGGGATAGTCGGGGTGTTCGCTGTAGACCTGAGGCAGCGTCACGAAAGGTCCGCCGTCATCCGGCCAGCTGACGATATGAGGCAGGTCCGAGAGCCGTGCCCTGCATTCCAGCACCGGCGCCCGGCGGGACGGTACCCGTATGGGCAGCGCATGCAGTGCCGCCACGCCGGCGCGAACGGCCTTCAGCGGATGCTTCATCAGCCGGGCTGGTTCGGCCTTTGCACTCACCAGAGCAGTCACCTGGTCATAGGTGTCGGCAAACAGCAGGCGTGCGCGTTCCGGCGTACCGAACAGGTTTGAAACGCAGGGGAAGGCGCACCCCTTGACCCGTTCGAACAGGATGGCCGGTCCGCCGGCGCGATAGG